>CALSMY010000012.1 GCA_943787575.1 uncultured Opitutales bacterium
ATTGGCTTAAGCTACAATTGGGACCCTGGGCATCGCCAGTAAAACTTCGTCCCACATTTGGATTCTTGATATAATACTACTTTCAGCTGCTTCACGAGCCTCCTGTTCTTTTTGGGGATCTCCATCAGTCAGTGCCAAAACCAGTTTTTCGGCCATAGGCCCGTGTTGTTCACCATCTAAGTGGGCATGTCTCTCCAGGTAATAATGAAACAGAGGTGCTTGAGTGGCACTAACCTGGCAACTTTCCAATATTTTAAGGAACATTAAGGGGACCAAATTTTCCCGACCGTAAGCAAAAGATGCCGCTATTTCGTGAGGTTTCCCGAATTCAATGACACGAAAAGTGGACGCCATAAACTTTTTCATAGGCTTCGGAATTTGATCGCATTCAAGGGCAGTTGTAATCCCCTCTGCTCTGACCAAATCCAAAAAAGCATCTATCTGTCGACTAGATGCTGCTACTTCTTTCATCGACTTTAAATAAATTTCGAAATGACTTGCAAAATCCTGAGGATTTTTAGGGCTCGCAACATCCGATTCCTCTTCCAACACAATCTCGTTCACCAAACGAACCACTTGTGTGTTGGGACTAGGTAACCACGGGGATCCATGTGGAGCAATTTTTCCCTGAAGTGCTTTCAGCAAAGACATAAAATCCCAAACGGCAAAAACATGGTGCTCCATAAAAACTCTCAAGTCTTGGAGGTTTCTTAAAGATTCAAAAACTGGGTGTTTTTCCAACTTTCTTAGCAAGTTATCATTAACTGTTATCATACCCTTTTCAGGAAATAAATTTAGGCAGTTTTAGCAAATCGATAAAATTACCTTTAATTTAATTTCTACGGTCTGGCTATCTCAGAGTCCACGAGTTAAATAATGTCTTAGCGAACTGGTCGAGGTGCTCCAGCAGTCCAAATTTCTCCTCTTGCTTCACAGGTTCCAATATCAGGTGCATAAACTAAAAAGTTGGCAGCAATCTTTGAAAATATTCTTACTTTAACTTCCAAAGCACTTGTATTTAGGATGGAAGATCAAGACCGACTCGTTACCGAAATAAACAACATTGAAAGCAAAGACTCGATGCTTTAGAGGCTTTGGGATGGATATTAGAAAAGCCAATTGCTGAAAAACTTTTGCAAGCAAAACTGGAAAACGGAAATGGCAACTGCATCAATAAATCGATTACCGCAAACCTGCCGTAATTAAAGAAAGGCCATAACCCTTGGCAAGCAAAGGTTGTGAACGAACTCAGTCCTAAAGCACTTGCATAACCCATCCAGAACCATGGGTATGATTGCTTTTCTCCCACATCTATCTACTTTCCACAAAAATAAACTAACTCTTTTTTCTTACTTTTAATCTAAATTTATCCAAAACGAATGGAAACTAGAAATATGAAAATATAAATGCTAAATGGACAGAAATTTCATTCATTTAAAGAAATTCCCTGAGCCAAAATTTCCCCCCGGTGAGATTGATCGATCACATTTTGTTTGATCTTCGAGGAAGATGTACGGGGATTATAACAGACTTGGATGAGTTTCTTTCCTTCTTTGCAGAGGTATGCCTCCACATCAAGGTTATGGGTATTGTTTCCCCAGTCCTCTCCAATAACAAAAACATCTGGCTTCAATTCTTCGCAACCTGAAACATATTCCAATTCATAATAAGGTCGTACAATATCCACGCATTTCAAGGCCCTCAACATTTCCATTCGTTCCTCCAGCGGGATAATAGGCAGGTTGGGTTTGTAAGAACTTACCACGCTATCTGAACCAACTCCAACGGCTACTGTGTCCCCCAAAGTTTTACAATACTCCAATAAGGCCAAATGCCCAACATGTAATAAATCAAATGTGCCTACTGTGTAAATGACCATGTAATTGACCTAAATTTGATTGGATTGCTTCCAATAAAAAAAACAGGTAATTAAAACGGTATAACTTCCTAGTAAATATACATTAATTGGATTGGAAGAAAGCTTTGGGGTTTTGATTTGAGAAATATTAAGAACAGCAATGAGTAAACTTAGTAGTAGTAAAATCATTGAAAATGATTCGCCGATCCACCCTTCGAAAATAAAGATGAAGGCTAAAAAAATATTGTTATTATCGAGCGCCAAACCTGTGTAGTGACTTCCACCAGAGAGCCCAAAAACACTAAAATAACTTAACCTCAAGGCACTCGCAAAAAGAAGAAATAAAGCAACCGTAAGAAATTCAACTTCAAATCCACCGTAGCATGCAATTAAGATTGCAGGCGTAACCCCATAACTGACAATGTCTATTAAAACATCCAGCTGTGCTCCAAACTTCCCTTGCATTTCATTTCGACCACTCATCCCTCTGGCAATAAGTCCATCCGCCCAATCGAATGCAACTGCCCAAATCATACCAACCATAGCTACATAGAAAGCAGCATGAATCGAAGCATAAATTGCTATTCCCGAACAAGCTAAGCCCGCAAAGGAACATAAATTGGGAATGTCCCAAAAAAAAGAAACTATAGTTGGGAGAGGAGGCTCAGTAGAACTTGTTGACTTTCTTGAAGGCCTTTGATGATCAGAGGTATTAATTTTTTATGTAAATGGTTGTGATTATTAAAATAAATGCACTTACATAAAATGGAGTAAGGAAATATCACCACATCTTATAAGTATATTAATGATTTTATCAAGCTTTATTAATGGATTTTATCTTATATTATACACCTACATAAAACTACATTAATTCGATTGGAAGAAAGTTTTGTCGGGGGATCCAACAAACTCACCCAAACTTGAATTGAAACATATTACAATTACTTCTCTTTTAGTTATGCTTAATGCATCCCTTTAAACTGGGGGATGTAACTAGTTTAACAATAATTCGCTTTTAAAGACAACAGGCTACAACGCTGATTGAGACTGGCGCTCCCGCTGGGAGTCGAACCCAGATCTTCGGTTCCGGAGACCAATGTTCTATCCATTGAACTACAGGAGCAAATACCCCTTAAATAGTGACCCTTAGCACAATCCTGTCAACATGGTTGTTTTGCCTCGGTAGAGCAGTTACGGGAGCAGAAAGAAACTCAAGGGTCTTTGGTGTCATTATCACCATTCTAGGATACTCGTGCTGGATCCTTTTTCGGGCATTTTGCTTTCTCGATATTAAACAAATCAACAAACCATTTGTATCGTTCTAAACTGGAAAATTTATCATCCAAACATCTTTGATGCCATTAATCTTAGCTAAATTTTAAGTAGATTGATTACTAATATTTTCTGAGTTGACAACCCACCTTTATTGAGATTGAGTCTCAGTATCAACTGAGATTGAGTCTCAGTATCAACAAAATGACCTACCTATGAACAAACTAAAGTCACAAAGATGGGCGAGGGCGATGGTTGCCGTTGCTCTCTCATCATTCCATATAAATGCATACGCGGATGAACAAGCATCCGGCGAACTTGAACCACTCGGAGTTGTTGGCACCAAAGAAGAATTACAAAAATTATCTCCGGGTTTAAAGTCTTCCTTGGAACTTAAAGATATTCCAAGGAGTATATCTGTAATGTCAGCCGAGCAAATTAAAGCACAAGGTTTAAAAAGCATCGGTGATGTCATTGACTACACTCCTGGAGTTATTAACTCGCAAGGTGAAGGACATCGCGACGCTCCTGTGATCCGTGGGGTTAGAACAACTCAGGATTTATATAGAGATGGTATTCGTGATGATGTTCAGTACTATCGCCCACTTTATAATGTTGAAAGTGTTGAAGTCCTTCGTGGACCCGATGCACTTACCTCAGGTTTTGGTGGTGCATATGGAATGATTAATCGCGTCACCAAAGAAGGTTTAATTGGTGAGGATTTTACCGAAATATCCGGAAGCGTAGATACCTTTGGCGAATTTGGTATCCAGTTGGACCGCAATGTTCAGATTGATGAAAATACAGCTTTTCGACTCAATATGTTCGGCGAAGATCTGGCTAACCATCGTGACTTTTACTATGGTAATTCATTTGGTGCCAACCCAACACTAAAATATGATTTTGGTAACGGTTCCATTGTCGATCTCTCCTATGAATACCTAAACCAAGAGCGTTTTATCGACCGAGGTATTCCAACTGGAGCCGATGGTTACCCAGTGAAGTCTCTAAAAGATATCGTTTTTGGTGACCCTACTGAAAACTACTCAACTCATGAAGCTCACATATTAAAAGCCATTTATGAGCACAAGCTTAGCGAATCATTAAAGGGACGTTTTACTGCTGCTTACAGCGATCACGACAAACTATACCAAAATTTCTACGCATCTGCTTACGATGCAGCGGCAAATACGGTAACTTTAGATGGATATGTTGATACTACTAAAAGGAAAACATCCACATTTCAATATGAACTCATTGGAGAATTAGAGACTGGCAGTTTTGTTCACAATTGGATTGCTGGTTTAGAATACCTTGATGTTAGCAACGACAATGATCGTTTCAATGCAGCTTGGTCAGACAACAATAATTCAGACAAAGATGTCTTCAGTATTAATAGGCCAATTAATTTAAAGAGGGGTGTAGGTGTCAATGCTAGCAACAACACAACTGTAAATAATTATAGAGCCGATCAAGCAGATGATACATTTGCCGATGTTAACGTATTATCATTTTATATTAACGACGAGATCGCGTTGACCGATTCTCTTGATTTAATACTTGGAGCAAGATTTGATAAAATGGATGTTGATGTTTCCGGGGGTGGACCAGTCTCTGACTCCGATGATACCATCTCTCCAAAAGTAGGTCTCATCTTTGATGTCACAGATGCAATCTCTGTGTATGCAAGTTATAGTGAAACTTTTACTCCGAAAGCAAAGGACCAATACGCCAAACTAAATAGCAATGCAGATAAGACAGACCCTGACACTTTTGAAAACACAGAGTTCGGGTTAAGATACGATTTACCAGTAGGCTTATCCTTTTCAGCAGCTTATTTTGAAGTAGAGAAGAATGCACCAACTTATGTAAGTGCATTGACCACCACCATGAGTACTTCTGAAATTAGTGGTTTTGAATTTCAGTTGAGTGGAAATTTAACTTCGAGTTGGTTTATCAGTGCAGGCTACACAAATCTTGATGCACATGCATCAGATGGTGATCGTCTAAAAGAAACACCGGAAAATGCGTTCTCCATTTGGAATAACTTCACGGTGTCAGATCGCCTGGCGTTGAATCTTGGTATCATTAACCAAGGTGAAAGTTATATTAAGGAAGGTGGCACGCAAAAGCTTCCAGAATACACCCGTGTAGACGCAGGTGCATCCTATGCACTTTCTGAAAATACTAGCATTCAGCTAAATATTGAAAACCTTACTGACGAGCTTTATTTCCCCCATGCTCATGGAGACCACCAAGCATCAGTCGGAGCACCTATCAACGCAATGCTCTCCATAACAAGTAAGTTCTAATATAATTTAATCTGTATTTGTTTGTTTAGAATCAACTCCAAAACTCGGGCGAGTCAGGTGACTCTAACTATGGCAGCCACTCTGGGCAAAGGTGGCTGCCTTTTTGGTTATAAACATAAGTTCAAAAATGCTGAGGATTGACAGTTTTCTTCATCATGTTATTTTAAAAGTTTGATGCTCGGTAGCTCAGTGGCAGAGCAGGTGACTGTTAATCACTTGGTCGCTGGTTCGAATCCAGCCCGAGCAGCCAATTACCCAAAATATAGCTACGCTATTATTTAGTGTCTACCTCAGGCCAACGATCTAATTTTCTATGCAAAGTTCGACGGCTAATCCCCATAATTTGAGCTGCTTTTGTCCGATTACCCTTCGATTCAAGAAGAGCATTCCTCAAAAGACGTTTTTCACTTTCTTCCACAGACAACAAAGCACTGTCTTTGTCTATTTTTGAACCTCGGCTAGGTGGTAGCTGGGCAAACCTAGGGTCTAAGTCATATGTTGATACTAACTTTCCTCTATGTAAAACAACTAGATTTTCGCAAAAATTCCTAAGCTCACGAACATTTCCAGGCCATTTGTAATTTTTTAAAATGGTCAAGGCATCATCTGATAGCTGTGGTGGTTTGAATCTATTTTCTTTAGAGTAGGAAGAAATAAAGTGATTTAAAAGAATTATAAGATCTTCTCCACGATTGCGCAGAGGGGGAAGCTCAATCGTGACAACATTTAAACGGTAATACAAATCGTCGCGAAAATCACCATTTTGACTCATTTCTAAAAGGTTTCGATTGGTTGCACAGACCAACCTCACATCGAGCTCTAAAGATTGGGAACTACCCAGGCGTTCAATTGTTTTTGTCTCTAAGAACCTTAGCAATTTAACCTGTGTCGAAAGATCAATTTCACCAATTTCATCTAAGAAGAGGGTTCCGCCATTTGCAGACTCAAATCGACCAACCCGACGTTCGGCTGCACCTGTAAAAGCTCCTTTTTCATGACCAAAGAGTTCGCTTTCTAGTAAATTCGTAGGTAATGCTGCACAATGAACAGGAACAAATGGACCCTGAGCACATTCACTGTTTTGATGGATCGCTTGAGCAAATAATTCTTTTCCTGTCCCGGTTTCCCCGGCTAATAATACTGTCGTTTTGGATGGACCTACAAGACGCACCTTTTCAAGAACACCCTCTAGAGTTTTGGATTTACCCATGATCCCTTGAGGTTTGTATTTTGACACTAGAGATTGATTGGGTTTTTCCTTCTTAGGTTTTCTATCATTAAGGCCTCGCTTGATTAAAAGTTCTAGCTGTTCGAGGTTTACCGGTTTAGGAAGAAAGTCATAAGCACCTCTCTTCATAGCCTCTACAGCAACTTCTACTTCACCATAAGCAGTCATCATAATACACAACGGACTGGAAGGAGAACGAATTGCATGGTCTATAACACTCATTCCTGAGTGCCCCGGCATTCGTAAGTCGGTTAAAACTACATGAAATTCTTCTTCTTGAAGAGCCATTTCAGCCTCCTTTGCAGAACTTGCTGAAAAAACTTCAAAATCTTCTTCTAAAGCTAATTCTAAACCTTCACGGGTATGCGGTTCATCATCAACTATTAATAAATTGGGCTTCATACAGATTGAATTTATTCTAAGTAGCGTTGTCTTGCTCCTTTGCGGGGGAATTTAAGAGTAACAATAGTTCCAGAGCCTCGCTTACTATCAATGCCAACTTCTCCCCCATGATTTCTCATAATACGATGAACAATCATCATACCAATTCCATTCCCCTTCTTTTTAGTTGTGAAATAGGGTTCAAATACTTTTGAAATGTTTTCTTTTTTAATTCCATCACCATGATCTATAATTTGTACGGTAATAAATTGATTTTCCCAGGATATAATAATTCGTATATCAGATTTATTGGTTAATGCATCCATTGCATTTCCAATTACATTAAAGAATACCTGCTTAATTTGATCTAAGTCACCGTCTATCAATGGCTCTTTATTATCCGTATCTAGGCGAATATTAATTTTTTTGACGCTTAATTCCTTCTCTTTTATGTGCAAGATTTCTTCGATAACAGATAATAAATTTAGTTCCTGAAATTCAGGAACAGTTGGCTTTATAGCATTCAGGAAGTGTACAATAATGGAATCCAGCCGATTGACTTCATTAATACATGACTGAAGCGATTTAGCTGCTTTTGACTTCGCTTTATCATTAGAAAAATCTTTATTTAAAGCTCTTTGTAAAACTTGCATATGAATATTGATAGAATTTAAAGGGTTTCCCAATTCATGTGCAACTCCAGCGGCTAAATCCATGATGCTTGTGACCCTTTCACTTTCAATTTTCTCTTCTACGCTGACTTTTTCCTCAGTTACATCTGTTAATACAACAGTCATCCCCGCATCTTTTTTAGAAATTTCATCGACTTGAGTACCCGCGATCGGTACCGCATAAATTCTAAGGTGCCTCTTTTCTGGATAATGAATCATCGTTTCTCGCACCACCACCTCAGGCCTTGAGTCATTAGCCACACGGTCCAAACCTAATGACCTAGCCAAATCAGGAGCTGCCTTGAGTAATGAAACTTTATCTCCAAGCTCCCTCTTTAGACCGATTAAACTCCTACCTTGTTGATTTGAATAGGTAATAACACCCGAGCCGTCCAGAACGAGGATTCCATCACGAATGACATCAAAAACTGTTTCTAGCAGCTTGCGCTCGCGAGCAAGTCGTTGAACCAAGTTACTGAGGTTAGCCTCATCCAGGTCCTCAAGTTTACCAAGAACTTTATCTAGTGGGCTTTTTCTAGCCATGATAAATGAATTGCATGAAGTATTTCTTTTGCAACTATGGATTTGTCGGCAAGGTAAATTTGTTTTTCTAGCCCATTCGAACTAATTAATGTTACTGCGTTTTGGTCTGAAGAGAAACCTTGGTTTGTTTTAGAAACATCATTTGCCACAATCCAGTCCAGGTTTTTTTGTTTTAATTTCTTTCGTGCAGATTCCAAAACCATGTGTGTTTCAGCTGCAAATCCAACCAATAACTGACTTTTACTCTTTTTTTTTCCAAGGTCTTTAAGAATATCTGGGTTTCTAGTCATTGAAAGATTTTCAGGAAAGTGTTCTTTGGGTAATTTAATTTTACTGCTACTTTCCGAGCGATGATCGCATACAGCTGCGGCCATAATAACCCAATCGTAAAAACTAAATTTTTCATCTATTGCCCTCTTCATATCTAAGGCACTCTCCACATCGACCATTTCAATCCCTATGGGCTTGGGTAATTCAACGGGTCCACTAACCAAGCATACCTCGAATCCCATATCTCGTGCTTCTTTTGCTAAAGCGTAACCCATTTTTCCGGATGATGGATTGGATATAAACCGTACGGGATCAATCCACTCACGAGTAGGTCCTGCTGAAATTAAGCATTTAAGTGGTGGCATATTGATTTGAGAATGTTAACGACATATAGTATTTTCTTAAGTTCTTTATTTAGGCCATCAATAAAAGCAATCAATGCATGAAAACTGAGCAAAGGGAAAACCTATTTGTTAACTTAATCTTTAACTTGGGACTTCCTATACTGATCTTACGAAAAGGGGATGATTGGTTTGGTGAAATTTTGGGTGCATGGATGTCACTCTCTCCTGAATCAACGGAGGTTTCTTCCTGCCTTCTTGCATTGGCTGTTTTCTTTCCGGTCTCATATGGAATCTATGATTTCAGTAATCGTAAAAAGTACAATTTCATGAGTATCCTTGGTGCAATAAGTGCATTACTGACTGGTGGAATCGGGCTAATACCTGGCGGTACGGTTCATATGTTTGCAATAAAAGAAGCGGCCTTACCTGGGGCACTTGCCATTCTAACTCTCTTCACGCTTAAAACAAAAAAACCACTCGTCAAAATATTTCTCTACAATCCCGACCTTTTTCAAGTCGATAAGATTGAAAAGTTACTTGAGGCACAAGGAACCAAAAAATCTTTTAATAGACTGTTGGTAATATGTACATGGTTACTTGCAGGCACATTTGTTTTTAGTACAGTCGTGAATTATTTGCTGGCACGCTTAATTGTGGTGACCGAACCCTTTTCTGATAAGAATGCATTTAATGATGAAATTGGGACTATGATGACTTGGAGCTTTCCAGTCATTAGCCTTCCCTGCATGGTTGCAACTGCTTATGCTTTTTGGCTCCTTACCAGAGGGATTAAGAGAATGACGGGGCTTAACCTAGAAGAGGCGATCATTCAATCAAGCCGACAAAATTCTTAAGAGAAAAATTCGACCCTAACTCTAAAGTAAAAACGATTAGCGATCTTCGATTGTTTTATACTCCCTAAGATTAGAGCCTTGATAGATCTGACGGGGGCGATGAATTTTTTTTCCAGTCTGAGCAATTTCTTTCCAATGTGCCAACCACCCTGGTGCACGCCCAATGGCAAAGAGCACGGTAAAGGTATTTGTAGGAAATCCCATCGCCTGTAAAATAATACCGCTATAAAAATCTACATTTGGATAAAGTTTGCGGTCAATGAAGTAAGGGTCTTGCAAGGCCACCTCTTCTAAACGCCGTGCAATATCCAGAATAGGACTGGAAACCCCTAAAGCCTCTAGGGCCTGATCGCAGGCTGACTTTAAAATTTTAGCTCGAGGATCATAGTTACGGTATACTCGATGGCCAAATCCCATTAAGCGAGACTTACCTTCTTTTGCTGACTGAATAAATTTACTTCCATCATCTCCAGATTGATGGATGTCATTGAGCATGTTAATGACTGCCATATTAGCCCCCCCATGCAAGGGTCCCCATAAGGCAGAAACGGCTCCCGCAAGAGATGCAAATGGGTTTGCTCCTCCCGATGCAATCATCCGACAAGTAGATGTGGAACAGTTTTGTTCGTGATCAGCATGCAGTAGGAAAATTAAATCTAATGCCTTACTCAAGGACGGATTGATTGGAGAATCACCTTCCTGGGAAAACATCATTGAAAGGAAATTTTCGCAGTAATTCCCTGAGGTAAGAGCTTGCCTGTGGTCTTCTCCTTTTATTTTTCTATGGTTGGCTGCCGCCAAAGCAGGAAGCGATGCAATAATTAAGGCAGCAGCATCATCAAAATTTTCTAAATCTTTTGCACGATCGTTGGTGCAGAGGTGCGGACAAGCACCTCCAAGTGCCTGTAGCCCTGCGCCCAGAGATCCCATAGGGTGGAGTCCGGCAGGCATAGATTGAACAGATTGTAAAACCTCTGGTGGAAGGTTTTGAAAAGCAGCTACTTTTTGCTCGAATGAAGATAGAACTTCTTTGGAAGGTAATTCTCCATTTAACAAAAGAAGGCAAACCTCAAGAAAGTTGGACTTCTTCGCCAATTCGGCGATGTCGTAACCTCTATACCTAAGTATACCTTTATCACCATCAATATATGTGACCGAGCTCTCGCATGAACCAGTATTGCCATAACCATCATCAAAAGTAATTAAGCCACTATCTTTGCGTAATTGTCTGACATCTAAGGCTTGTTCGTTTTCCGTACCGGTAAAAACATTTAAAGAATAGGTGGTGTCACCTAGGGAGAGGGTAGCTTTGTCAGACATGATAAGGGGAAGGGTAAATGGGAGTAAGGTACACTTGTGTCAGTTCTACTCGATATTTTCAAGAAAGTTTCGGTAAAGTTGGATTCCTTTGGCCTGACTTTTTTCGGGATGAAATTGAGTAGCTAGACAATTTGAAGAAATAATTCCGCTCGTAAAGGGTCCGCCGTAATCTGTGGTTAGGCAATGTACTCGAGAATCATTAGTTTCCACCCGATAACTATGAACAAAATAAAATTGATCTGTATCCTCAAGACCTTGTCGTAACCAATGATCTGAGGATAAATTCCATTCCACTTGATTCCATCCCATATGAGGAATTTTGTAGCTGGCACCCAAACAAAACCGGGTTGCTCTACCTTTAAATAATCCTAACCCAGGAAGGTTTCCTTCTTCAGAACTTTCAAATAGTACCTGTAAACCAAGACAGATTCCAAAAAAAGGACGGTCTTCCAAAATCCAAGATTTCAGGCTTTGACGAAGTCCTGAATGCTCAAGGGAAGACATACATTGATCAAAGCTTCCTTGCCCCGGAAAGACAACTGCATCCACATCCTCAATTTCGTTGGGCTTGGTAACCAATGAAACTTTGGCCTCTAAAAGCTCGAAGGCTTTAACTACGCTTCTTAAATTACCTGTTCCGTAGTCAATCACCGCTATTTTGCGGGTTTTCATAAATTAAAAAAACCCCTCAGGCAGATAAAGTCCCCTTGGTAGACGGGACTTTGCCTTGCAAGCGGGGCTCTGAGGTCGTTGCCATGTCCATACACCTGGCAAGCGATTTAAAAATTCCTTCAGCCACATGGTGAGGTTCTTCACCATGCTCCAAGCGAATGTGAAGGTTGCAGGCGACTTCGTTGGCAAAAGATTGGAAAAACTCTTTGAATAACTGGATATTGAAATCTCTAACCAACGCACTTTCTACAGACACCTGCCAAAAGAGGTAAGGGCGATTGGAAAGATCTACAGCAGTAGTGACCAAGGTTTCATCCATAGGAGCAACGAAATAACCATATCGTTTTATCCCAGATTTATCCCCCAACGCTTTAGAAAAAGCCTGACCTAAAGCAATTCCCAAGTCTTCAACCAGATGGTGATAATCGATTTCAAGATCTCCTTTTGCCTCAATATTTAAATCAAAAAATCCATGTCTTGAAAATAACTCAAGCATGTGATCAAGGAAAGGTATACCAGTAGAAATCTCATTTTCTCCACTCCCATTTATGGATAACTCCAGAGATATTTGGGTCTCACTGGTTTTTCTTTGTATCTTTGCTATGCCTTTTGCGTCCATGCTTTTATTGATTTCATTAGCATAGCCATCTCCACTGGCTTGCCAATACTGATTCTCAAAAAGCAATTTGTTTGAGGATGTTTTGAAAAATAACGAACCAATATTTTATCTGCGGCAAGATGTTCAAAGAGAGAGACGGCTATTTCAGGAGAGGCACACCCATCTGGGCTTAAAGGTTTAACAAAAATGAAATTTGTTCCCGATGAAACAAATGACCACCCGAGTTCATTAAAAGCATTGGCTAGCCAATTTCTTTGTTCAATTACCTTTGCTAAACAACTTCTAAAATACTCTTGATCAAGTATCGCTGCTTTAGCTCCAACTTGTGCTAGTCTATCCAAGTTATAAACTTCACGAACTTGATCCATTTGTTTAATGACTTTTGGATGACCCATAGCATAACCAACTCGCATACCAGCCAATGAATATGACTTGGAAAGAGTGCGGGTGATCAAGATGTGTTCAAATTCGTGAACTAAGGGAAGGGCACTTTCGGGTGCAAAATCAACATAAGCTTCATCGATAACCAAAAGTCCTGAAACTGCTTGTGCCACTTTTCTTAGATCTTCGAGAGCATAAACCCGCCCACTAGGAGCATGAGGACTGGTTAAAAAAAATAAGTTGGCCTCACTTGACGCAATCGCATCCAAATTCAACGAAAATTCGTCATCTAAAAATGGGACCCGAATCATTTTGCTTCCCTGAACCCCAGATAAAACCTCATAAAGAGAATAGCTTGGGTACATCATAGCCACCTTGAGCTCGTCATCCGAGTAACAACGAACACATAAATTTAACAGATCATCCGAACCGTTACCCAAAATAATCTGATTTGGGTCTAAGCTATGTAATTCGGCCAAAATCTTTCGTAAATCAGAAGATTTCGGATTTGGGTATAAGTTCAAAAGGGCAACTTCTTGGCCAACACTTGTCTGAACGGCAGGACTAGGAGGGTAGGGGTTTTCATTGGTGTTTAGCTTAATGACAGAACTAGTCTCTTCGGGCTGTTCGCCTGGCAAATACGCAATGTGTGCTTCCAGCCTCTTGCTAACTCGCAAGCTACTTTTGCTCATTGGGAAACAACTGGTTTATCAGATAGTCTCAACTTATGTGCATTACCATGGCCATCTAGTTTTTCCATAGATGCAAATTGTTCGATCACAGGAGCGGCTTTGTGACAAGATTCTGAGTCATAACGAATCACGCTGCTACGGCGAAGAAAGTCTTGGAGCCGCAAACCTGAGGAGAATCGTGAAGAACGCCCGGTGGGTAAAACATGGCTAGGCCCAGCAGCAAAATCTCCTACAGAAGTGGCCGTTTCGTGGCCTACTAAAAACGCTCCTGCTGTAGTAATTTTAGAAAGAAAGAACTCACAGTCATTGGAACAGACCTGCAATTCAAGATGCTCAGGAGCAATGAAGTTTGCAACTTCGACCAACCTGTCCCTCTTTGGTAAACAAACGGCAAAGAATCCTCTTTCCAAAACATTACGAATAGATGGTGCGTGCGACAAATGGTTGAGTTGAATATCCATTTCATGCAAAACTTTTGGAAAAATGTCCTTATCTTGAAAAAGAAAATAGATCTTTTCCTTTCCCGAACCATGTTCTGCTTGAGCTAATAAAGCAGCGGCTATCCATTGAGGGGAAGCGGTCTTATCAGCAATAACCATAATCTCGCTAGGACCTGGTAATAAATCAATTCCCACTTCTCCAAAAACTTGTCTCTTAGCTTCATTAACATAAGCGTTTCCGGGTCCAAAAATCTTGTCTACTTGAGAAATTGTTTGTGAACCATATGCGAGAGCTCCAACAGCTTGAGCCCCTCCGATTTTGTAAATTTCTTCAACCCCCAAAAGTTGCAGTGCTGCCAATAGCTGAACAGAAATATTTCCTAATTCGTTTGGAGGAGTAACCACGGCAATTTCAGGAACTCCAGCAACTTTGGCCAAGGTTACCGACATCACTACCGTTGAAACCAATGGCACTTGACCTCCTGGTATATAAATTCCTACTCGATTTATAGGGTAATATCTCTCACCGACGATACCACCATGGTGGTTTGGCTTTGTCCAATTTTGTAAACCACTTTGTTCATGAAACAGAGTAACATTGGAAATCGAATCTTCTAAAGCTACACGCTCTTGTGTAGATAGCTCAGCTAGGGAATTCCGTAATACTTTAGTACTAACTCTCATTTCCTCTGCAGTCAAAGATGCCCCGTCAAATTCAAGAGTCTTGGCTAAGATTGCATCATCGCCCCCTTTCCTAACCTCACTTAAAATCTGTCTGACAGAATTAGTAATTACTTCATCTGAACCAGCTGTGGGTATAAAATCTTTTAAACGGCCTAAGAGATTTTCATCATCTTCTACAAAGGATAAGTTCATTCCACTATTCCCATTCGATTGTACTAGGTGGTTTAGAGCTTACATCATAGACGACACGGTTAGCACCCTGCACTTCATTGATAATTCTACTGGATATCTTCCGGAGTAAGCCATCAGGTAGTTTGGCCCAGTCTGCAGTCATTGCGTCACTACTGGTAACTGCCCTTAAACAAATTACATTTTCGTAGGTTCTTTCATCTCCCATAACACCAACGCTACGGACGGGCAGAAATACACAAAATGCCTGCCATAATTTACCATACCAACCAGATCGA
The DNA here is from genome assembly GCA_943787575.1 of uncultured Opitutales bacterium. Classification (GTDB taxonomy): domain Bacteria; phylum Verrucomicrobiota; class Verrucomicrobiia; order Opitutales; family Seribacteraceae; genus Chordibacter. The sequence goes on from CALSMY010000012.1 coordinate 15,009, forward strand.
TGAAGTTCATCAATAAAGATTGCATCAGCCTGCCTGAGAACTGTTAGGCATTTGGGCGTAATATCCCGCAATACCCGAACCCCCAAGCCAGGGCCGGGAAAAGGGTGACGATTAATCACATGATCAGGCAAACCTAACTTCTTACCAAGCAAACGCACTTCGTCTTTAAATAATTCTCGAAGAGGTTCTAGAAGCTTGAGCTTCATTTTTTCCGGTAAACCACCAACATTGTGATGACTCTTAATTAAAGCAGCTGGATTTCCTCCTATAGGCACACTTTCAATTACATCTGGATAAAGAGTTCCTTGGGCAAGAAAGTCAACATTTCCCAATTTTTTTACTTCCTTATCAAAAACTTCAATAAATGTTTTACCAATTATTTTTCTCTTTTTTTCGGGATCAATAATTCCTTTCAGTTTTCCAAGAAACAATTTTCCAGCTTTTGCTACCCGTAATTTTCCGGGTATATGGTCATTGAACAATTTAATGACCTCTTCTCGTTCATTTTGACGAAGCAAACCATTATCTACAAAGATAGATGTTAACTGCTTACCAATTGCTCGATCAATTAAGGCTGCCGCAACACTAGAATCAACACCACCACTCAAGCCAAGAATCACTCTTTTAGATCCCACTTGCTGACGAATTTTTTCCACTGCAATTTCAATGAAATCCCCCATGTCCCAATCTCCTTTGCACTTACAGATTGAGAAAAGAAAGTTTTTGATGACTTCTACACCCTGTTCAGAATGTTCAACTTCTGGATGAAATTGTAATCCATAAAATTTTCTTTTTACATCTTCAATGGCCGAAAATTGTGAGTTTTCAGTCTGGGCAATTCCTTGAAATCCTTTGGGTATACGTACAATTGCATCCCCATGAGAATTCCAAACCGTTAAAGTCTTTGGTAAGCCTTTGAATAGCTTTCCTCCTTTTTTTATGGATAATTCACTGCGACCATATTCTCGACGATCACATTTTTTTACCTCACCTCCCAATAATTTCCCCATTAATTGTAAGCCATAACAAATACCAAGCATTGGTATCCCAAGAGAAAAAATCTTTTGCGTAGGCAGTGGGGAACCTTTGGTAAGTACGCTAGCAGGTCCACCAGATAAGATGATACCCTGAGGGTTCAACTTCTTTATAACCGAAAGTGAGCTATTGTAAGGCAGAACCTTAGAATAAACATTTTGTTCACGAATACGCCTGGCAATTACTTGCGTATATTGTGAACCGAAATCGAGAACCAAAATGGTTTGAGGCATGTTTAAGAGGGGGTTAAATAACAAAAGGGATGATTGATAAGACTAATCCCGAAGCCCTGCAATACCTATTCTAAACCAATCAATGTCTCAAACTGAAATTTGTTCAAAACTTGTACTCTTGTCACTAAATTGAAGAGCAAAGTGACCCGTTAAAATCGATGTTCTATTTTTGTGCAGATGAATCGTCTGCAGAATCCTCTTTGCTTATTTCCTCTGAACTATCCTCACCTGAAGTAGAGGCTTTTTCTGCCTTGGTATCCGTTTTCTTAGCCGGTGACTTGGCCTTCTTTTTTGGCTTATCTGCCTCTTTAGAATTTGAAGCGGTTTCGGAAGTTTCAGCAGGTGGGGTCTCTGTTGCGTCGTCTACCTTCTTTGCTTCTGTTTCAGAAGCATCTTTTTCAACAATACTTTGTTTAGGCTCTTTGGCTTTTGAGGGTGCTTTCTTTTTCTTAGACTTCTTCTTTGGTGCTTCCTCAACAAACTCAATAAGTGCCATATCAGCAGCATCCCCAAGACGAGGTAAGGCCAATTTATAAATACGAGTGTATCCACCTTTACGGGCAACAAATTGGCTAACCAATTCGTCAAACAACTTAGTTACAGCTTTTTTGTTACGCAGACGAGCAATCGCAAGCCTACGGTAGTGCATTTTTCGAGCAGAATCTTCAGAACCATGAGCCTTCTTGGCCAAGGTAATCAGTTTTTCGACAGCAGGACGTAATGCCCTGGCTTTAGCTAAAGTGGTTTTGATGCGTCCATGCTCAATGAGCGAGCAAGATAAATTGGCCACCAATGAAACTCGGTGGGCTGATTTGACGCCCAACTGATGATTGTGCTTGCGGTGTCTCATGGGGAATAACTACTGAAATAGTTGATTAATTGGTTGCAGGTTCTAAAAGACGGTTCTCAAATTTCATACCTAGAGATAGTCCGAGTTGTTCAAGTTTAGCTTTGATCTCATTGAGCGACTTTTTACCAAAGTTTCGATATTTTAACATTTCAGGCTCAGACTTTGTCGCCAATTCACCAACGGTTGTAATATTGGCATTGTTAAGACAATTGGCAGCACGGACAGATAGCTCAATCTCATTCACACTCATGCCGAGCAAGTTCTTCAACCTATTTTGTTCCTCGCTAACTTGTTTCGTGTTACTTTCAAATTCAATTTGCTCTTCACTAATTTGGTCGAATACATCCAAGTGATGACGAAGGATAGCAGCTGATTGTTTAAGTGCATCATCTGGGGAAATTCTACCATCAGTGTGAATCTCTAGTATTAACTTATCGTAATCAGTCATTTGACCAACCCGAGTGTTTTGCACATCGTATTTGACTAGTTTTACAGGGCTGTAAAGAGCATCCACATTGATCATCCCAATTGGTTGGTTATCCTCTTTACTATCCTCACCCAAACAAAAACCTCGGCCAACAGTAACATTCAATTCGGCAAATACTTTTTGTTTCCGATCAGTAGTCAGAATTACCTGTTCTGGGTTAATTATTTCTATGCCTTCTATTGGGGAAATGTCGCCTGCGGTTACCTCACCTTCTTTTTCAACATCTAGAGTGATAACAACAGATTCTGCCTTGTGACTTATGATTAGTACTTTTTTAAGATTAAGCACGATATCAGTAACATCCTCGACGACACCATCTACACTCTGAAACTCATGTTGAACTCCATCCATCTTCAATGAAGAGATAGCGGCACCTTCTATTGAACTAAGAAGAACGCGGCGAAAGGCATTACCTACGGTATGTCCGTAGCCAGTTTCGAAAGGATCAGCAATAAACTTTGCAAACTTATCTGTAGCAGTTTCTTCCTCTTTGATTAAACGGTTTGGTAGTTCGAATTTTCCAAGTCTTGTAGCCATGGTAATAGTCGGTTTTGGGTATGGTTAAAATTAGCGACTGTAAAACTCAACGACGAGTTGTACATTAATACTTTGTTCAAGTTCATCAGGCTGAGGCAACCTAGACACGGTGCATTGTAAGGAGTCAGATTTAACCTCAATCCATGGTGGGGTGTTATTGTATTGTGAACCATCCAAGTTGCGGGTTGCTACTTGGCGAGAGGAAGTTTTTTCCCGAACGGTCAAAACATCACCAACAGAAACGACATAACTGGGAATATCTACTTTACTCCCATTAACCAATAAGTGTCCGTGGTTAACAAATTGACGGGCTGATTGGCGAGTCTTGGCAAAACCAGATCGATATACCACATTGTCGAGACGCGTCTCCAAATAAGTAAGAAAGTTTTCACTGGTTATGCCAGGCCTTCTTTTTGCTTTTTGAAAAAGATTACGGAATTGCTTTTCGGTAAGGCCGTACATCATACGCAACTTTTGCTTTTCCAAAAGCCTGGCGCTGTAATCGCTGGCTTTTCTACGGAAATTAGGTCCGTGTTGTCCGGGAGGATAGGTACGGCGCTCAAAAGATTTATTCGCAGGAAAAATCGCCATTCCAAAACGGCGATTTATGCGAGTGGTTGGTCCTGTATATCGTGACATTTTAAATAAGGTGGATAAGGGGAAAGTTAAACCCGACGCCTTTTAGGTGGCCGACAGCCGTTATGGGGGACAGGAGTGACATCAATAATGGCGGAAACATTGAAACCTAAGCTTTGTAAGGCTCGTATTGCTGAATCTCGGCCCATACCTGGACCTTTAACCTTAACTAGAACTTCCTTCATTCCGTGAGACATAGCAACTTTACCTGCATCTTGAGTTACAATTTGTGCTGCGTATGCAGTGGATTTTCTTGACCCTCTGAAATTGCATTTTCCAGAGCTCGACCAAGAAATTACATTACCTTTAATGTCAGTAAAAGATACCTTGGTATTATTAAAAGTAGCCACAACATAACAAATTCCAGAAGTTATGTTTTTACTACCCTTAGCTTTTCGTATCTTTACCTGTTCTATGTTAGCACCAAGCAAATCAGCAGCAGACTCTTCCTTTTTTTCGGGTTTTGCTTCGCTAGGTTGATCTGAAGGGGAACTGGCACTCTCAGTAGCTGTTGAGGCTGACTTTTCGGCAGGTTCAGGAGATACCTGTTCCTCATTATTTACTTTTTCTTCGTCTTCGGTCATGAAATTTTGGGTTGTAAGGATTAGCTCTTACGAACTACACCAACGGTCTTGCGGCCACCTTTACGGGTTCTTGCATTGGTTATTGTACGCTGTCCACGAACAGGTAAACCTCTTTGGTGCCTGAGTCCGCGGTAGCTACGAATGCTCTGTAAACGCTTTAGGTTATTGGTGATTTGACGACGGAGGTCGCCTTCAACCATAACTTTATTATCGATAATATAATTGCTTATAAGACTTAGGTCTTGTTCCGATAACTCTTGAGTACGTTTATCAGGATCGATTCCTGTTTCCTCAAGAATTTTGTGTGCTCTGGTTGGTCCAATCCCGTAAACATATCGCAAAGAGTATGCAATTTTCTTACGGTTTGGGATATCTACTCCTAATAATCTGGCCATAATTTTATATTTTTAAAGATTACAAATTTCTAGACTCCCTTAAAAAAATAAGCGAGTAACCCAAATGCAAATAGTGCAATTGAAATGATAATGAGGGGTCTCCATTGTGCTTCAAAGTCTTTGAGTTCAAGGGATTCAATACCTCTGTTCGAAGTGGCCGAACGACCGCGAATTCTTCCTTTACGAAGAAATCCATCATAATGCCTCTGTAACAAAAATGTCTCAATTTGACGCATTGTATCGAGCACTACACCAACAATAATTAACATTCCAGTACCTCCAAAAAAGGTGGCTACATTGTAGGAAACATTGGCTGTCTTGAATATGAAGTCGGGAAAAACGGCAATGATGGTTAAGAAAACTGCACCAGCTAAAGTTAGCCGAGTCATCACAAAGTCCAGGAACCTTGCAGTATGCTCACCTGGCCTTACCCCAGGAACATAGCCGCCATTCTTCTTTAAATCATCTGCAATCTGAACAGGTTTGAACATTATCGAAACCCAGAAGTAACTGAATACAAGTATTAGACCGCCATAAACCAAGTAATAAAACCATCCACGACCAGCAAATGCATTTGCCAAATCAATTGCCCAATTTGTTTCATTGGGAGAATCAGCGATAGCTGCACCCAGGGTTCTAAGAAGCTGTGCTGGGAACATAAGAATAGCACTAGCAAAGATTACAGGCATTACTCCTGCATAATTCACTTTTAAAGGGAGAAAGGAACTTTGCCCGCCAAAGACTTTTCTTCCAACCATTCGTTTAGCGTATTGTACCGGTATTTTACGTTGTGCCTGTGTTACAGCAATAATTCCACCTACAACTAAAAGAAACAATCCAATCATAAGTGCCGCTTTAACAATGACCATGTTGTCTTCAGCAGGCGCAAGAAAAACTAAGGAATATGCGTCTGCTAGAGCCTTGGGCAGATCAGCAAGGATACCAACTGTTATAAGCAACGAAATACCATTTCCAATACCTCTTTGAGTAATTTGCTCGCCAAGCCACATAAGGATAAGGGAACCCGTTGTAAGAAAAATGATAGAATTGATGAGAAAGAGGCTTTGAGAAGAAGCTACAACTATATTGCCTAAAGGTTGGCCATCTAAACCAATTTCTGAAGGGTTAAAGCCCGTTATCAAACTCCCAGGGCTATCTCGTAAAGCAACAGCTAGTAGACCCCCTTGCACAAGACAGATTATTATCGTGAGATATCTTGTGTACTGGGATATTTTTTGTCTACCTGGCTCACCTTCTTGCTGCAATCTAGCAAGATGGGGGAAGACCGCTCCCATAAGTTGCATAATGATAGATGCGCTAATGTAAGGCATGATACCTAGGGCAAAAAGGGCACCATTGAGGAGTGCACCACCCGTAAACATATTGTAGAAACCTAATATATCATTTCCGCCGGTATCACTACGAGTTTGCTCCCTAAGTTCGAAAAACTCTTTTATCGGAGAAGGATCAACTCCTGGTAAAGGAATATTTGCTCCGACTCTTGCGATAAACAACAAAGCCAAGGTGAAGAAAATCTTCTGCCTGAGCTCAGGTATTTTTAAAGAGTTGGTGAAAGCAGAGAGCATCTGAAAATTAGGCTAGGGTCACACTGCCACCAGCAGCTTCAATTTTCTTGGCAGCTGAAGCGGAGGCAAAATTTACTTCTACCTGTATAGCTTTTGAAATATCTCCAGATCCGAGAATTTTTACAAACTTAGCATTTGAACGAATTAAACCTGCAGCTTTGAGAGTTTCAAGGTTCACCTTGTCCGAGTTTAGATCATTAAGTTTACTAAGGTTTACAACAGCTATATCGGTTTGAAAACGAGCTCGATTGAATCCTCTTTGAGGAAGTTTTCTGTACAAAGGCATTTGCCCTCCCTCAAAACCTGCACGAAGGGAGTACCCAGATCGAGCACCTGCACCTTTATGACCACGGCAACAAGTTTTCCCGTGTCCATTACCTTCACCTCTGCCCAATCTTCTTTTAGTGCGATTTGCACCAGATGGTAAGTTATGTTCTTTCATAAAAATTTAAACAGAAGAGATTATGAACTGGCTGGTAGGACAGGGGCTTCTACTTCACTTGTAAATGAAGGACCTTTGACTGTTTCGCCTCTGATTAACGAAATTTCTTCAGCAGTCCGTAAATCGCGTAAACCCTTCATGGTAGCCGCAACAACAGACAAGGGGTTGTTCGAACCGAGTGACTTAGATAAAATGTTCTTAACGCCTGCAGCCTCTAGGACAGCACGGACTCCTCCGCCTGCAATGATACCTGTTCCTTTTCTCGCAGGCTTTAAGAGAACCTTACCTCCATCGAAGTTAGAAAGTATAGAGTGAGGTATTGTCTCACCTGCAAGCGAAACTGGTAACATTGACTTTTTGGCTTGTTCAGTTCCTTTGCGAATCGCATCTGGAACCATTTGGGCTTTTCCATAACCGTAACCGACATTACCTTTTTGGTCACCGACTACAACCAAGGCCGCAAAACTAAACCTGCGTCCACCCTTTACAACTTTTGCACAACGATTTACGTGCACTACTTTTTCAAAAAGTTCATCCTCCTCCGGAATAACTTTTTCCGGGGACTTACGAGATTTATTTCTTTTATCAGCCATTACAATTAAAACTCCAATCCTGCTTTACGAACCGTATCAGCGAAAACTTTTACACAACCATGGTATTTTCTTCCGGAACGGTCAAAAACAAGGCTTTTATAACCAGCTTCCTTAAGGCGTTTACCAATGACAGCACCAACCTTTTCGGATCCAGATAAATTGGGTAAACAACTTTTCAGATCTTTTTCATTAGTTGATACGGCTAACAAAGTATTCGAGGATTCATCATCAATGCATTGAGCATGGATATTTTTATTGGTGAATCGAACGGTTAATCGTGGACGACTTTGGGTACCAACAATTTTCTTGCGAATTCGCCATCTTCTTTTCTGCAAAAGCTCTCTTTTTTTTCCTAAATTCATAATATATTAATTAAGCTGATTTCTTACCTTCTTTGCGACGGACATAATCCCCAACAATACGTACGCCTTTTCCCTTGTAAGGCTCGACAGGGTAGTAGTTTTTAATTTCCGCAGCTAATTGACCTACCTTTTGTTTATCGGGACCTTCCACATGTATCTTAACATTATCAGCTACAGTAACACTAACCCCTTCGGGAATTGGATGATTAATGGGGTGAGAGTAACCAAGTTCTAGGCCTACCTCAGTACCCTTAACCGCAGCACGAAAACCAACACCTTCGATTAATAAATCCTTACTGTAAGGTGTAACTACACCTATGACCATATTGGCTATTAGTGAACGCATTGTTCCTTGGATAGCACGAGTTCCTCTGTTTTGGTCCTTAGGTTTAACAATGATTTCCTGTTCGGAGATATCCAAACTTATTGACTCGATGAGATCCTGCTCTAATTCTCCCTTGGGCCCTTTAACTTTAACAACATTGTTATCCGTAGTAACACTAACTCCTGATGGAATTGGTATTGGTAAATTTCCTATTCTGCTCATATTAAATCTCCTACCAAACGCTGCAAAGTAACTCGCCGCCAAGTTTCTCTTTCCGAGCAGTACGATTATCAATAATTCCTTGTGGTGTACTAATAATGGAAATTCCAAGGCCACCCAAAACGCTAGGAATTTCCCTGTAGCCGCAATACGACCTTCGACCGGGCGTACTGATTCGTTTAATGCCTTTTATTGCATGTTTACCTGAAACATATTTTAACTTGATCTCGATTGACTTGAAACCCTTTTCATTTGCGGATTCACTGCAATCAGTAACAAATCCTCGATCCTTGAGAACCTTGGCCAATCCAGCTCTAAGATTAGAATGCGGATAAGAGCAACTTGACTTTCCTGCCGAACCAGCATTTCGAATTACTGTAATAAAATCTCCTATGGTATCGTGAACAGACATAATATATAAATAATTTGGGGTTACCAAGAAGCTTTAATCACACCAGGCACCTTGCCTTGAAGAGCAAGTTCGCGAAAGGATATACGAGATAATCCAAATTTGCGTAATACAGCTCGAGGTCTACCGGTAAGGGAACAGCGATTGACCAAACGTACGGGAGACGAGTTTTTGGGAAGTTTAGTTAACTTAGCCTGAGCAGTGTAAAAATCTTCTTCACTCGTATTGGGGTCGGATAAAACCTTTTTCAAAGCCTCACGTTTTGCAGAATAGCGAGCGACCATCTTAGCTCGCTTCACATTTCTTTGTATTGCTGATTTCTTAGCCATAGTAGTAAAATTTGTAGTTTAAGCAGCTTTTTCTGTGGTTTGAGGTGCCTGTTTGCGAAAAGGCATGCCGAGAAGTTGAAGCAGTTCCATTCCTTCTTCATCGTTTTTTGCAGTCGTTGTAATGCAAATATCTAAGCCTACATTGACTCGTTGTCTCTCAACATTAATTTCAGGAAAGATACTGTGATCAGTAACGCCAAGAGAATAATTTCCATTGCCGTCTAGTTTTGCACGAACTCCACGGAAATCGCGAATGTTTGGTAAAGAAATGGCAATAAGGCGATAAAGGAATTCCCACATTTGATTGCCTCTTAAGGTTACCTTGACCCCGACTGGCATTCCTTGGCGCAACTTAAAGTTAGATACACTAATTTTAGCCTTAACAACAACCGGAGCCTGACCGGAAATATTCGCAATGTCATTCTTAAGGTCTTTAACTCCGTTTTTATCCATTTCAGCACCAAAAGAAGAATTGAGTACAATCTTTTCAATTTTGGGTACTTGGTGCACATTTACAAAGCCCAACTTTTTCATTAAAGCGGGAACGACAGTTTTAGTGTAAACTTCTTTTAGTTCTGGAGTATTCATGACTGCTTAAAAATAGATCAGCTTGCCTTTTTGACATTTGATAAATGGATGGATGCCTCTCTCTCGACAATCGAACCTTGAGGGTTGTCTTGAGTTTTTCTTTCGTGCTTTTTCACGAGGTTTACTCCCTCAACTAAAACACGATTTTTTTCACGCAGGACTTCAAGAATTTTTCCTTTGCTGCCTTTGTGGTCGCCAGCAATTACGACGACTTCGTTACCTTTTTTTAATTTGTTAGCCATTTTTAAAGTACCTCGGGGGCAAGAGATATGATTTTCATAAACTTCTGACGTAATTCTCTCGCTACAGGGCCAAATATACGAGTTCCCTTGGGAGATCCGTCGTTGTTAACAATAACACATGCGTTTTCGTCAAAACGTAGGTAACTTCCATCGCGTCGCCTCATGGGAGATTTCGTTCGAACAACAACAGCTCGTACGACACTACCTTTTTTAACCGAAGCATCCACAGAACTCTCTTTAACATGACAAACGATTATGTCACCCACACCCGCTGTATTCTTAAGTTGACCAAGGCGGCGAATCATACGGACTTGCTTGGCACCGGTATTGTCGGCCACTTGTAATCTGCTAAGTAATTGAATCATGGTGATGCCTTAAATAGTGGGTGCTTTTTCAATCAATTCCAATACACGCCAACGTTTGAGTTTGCTCAAAGGACGGGAAGAAACAATTCGTACCTTGTCACCCACATTGGAAAGATTCTCTTCATCATGAGCATGAACGGTTGTTTTGCGCCGAATTTCTTTTTTGTACAAGGGGTGGGGGGTTTTGTACTCATAAACCACCTTGATGGACTTATCACCCGTCTTCGAACGAACAATTCCGATTAATTGTTTTCGATCGTTTCTATTTGTATTTTCAGTCATTTAAAATCTTTAAGTTGTTTGATTTTTTGCAACTTGGAGTTGGGTTAACAAACGGGCACGATCTCTTCTAATGGATTTAATCATGTGAGGTTTCTCTACCTGTCCAGTTTGTTTCCGAACTTGAAGTTGGAGAAGCTCCTCACCAAGTTCCCTAAGTTTCTTTTCAATTTCCTGTGAGGAAAGATCTATAATTTCAGACATTTTCATTACTAAATCTAGTAGGAACGTGCACGAGTTACTAATCGGCACCGGAAGGGGAGTTTAGCGTCTGCTAATCCCAACGCTTCTCGGGCTAAAGTAAGAGAACAGCCTGCAATTTCAAATAGCACATGACCAGGTTTGATAACAGCAACCCAATGATCAACTGGACCCTTTCCTTTACCTTGACGTGTTTCTGCAGGTTTTTTCGTAACAGGTTTGTGAGGAAACACCCTGATCCAAACTTTACCTTTACGCTTTAGGTGACGATTAATGGTCACACGAGCAGCTTCAATTTGGTTTGATGTCATTCTTCCACGTGAAAGCGATTGGATTCCGAATTCGCCAAAAGCAACTGTGTTGCCTCTAGATGCAGAACCACGAATTCTGCCTCTGTGGACTTTCCTGTATTTAGTACGTGATGGTAAGAGTTTAGGCATAAGACAATTGGTTTAGAAAATTTTATCTTCGTCCTTAAGGCATATCCAGCATTTGATACCAATAATACCATATACTGTATTTGCTTCGACTAATCCGTAATCAATATTCTCGCGTAAAGTGTGTAAAGGTACTCGACCTTCACGCTGTTGTTCGGTTCTAGCAATATCAGCACCAGCTAAGCGACCTGCACATTGGATTCTTATTCCCTCTGCACCCATTGACATAGTCGTTTGAACGGCTTTTTTCATGGCTCTACGGAAAGCAATTCTGCGCTCAAGTTGGAGAGCGACACTCTCTGCAACTAAAGAAGCTACCAAGTCGGGTTTCTTAATTTCTTGAATTTCTAAGCGTACTTCTTTCCCTACTGTTCGGTTTAAGGAATCCCTAAGGGAATCTAGCTCTTGGCCTTTCCTGCCGATCACAATTCCAGGACGAGCAGACCAAATAGTAACCCGAGTCCGGGTAGATGCTCTTTCGATTACAATACGAGGAACAGAAGCATAGCGAAGTTTCTTTTCTAAAAAACCGCGAATGGCATTATCTTCTTTCATAAAAGAAGAATACTCGAACTTATTGGCGTACCAACGAGCACTCCAATTTCTACGAACGCTTAATCTAAAGCCGATAGGATTTACTTTTTGTCCCATATCTTAAATTTTCTCGTCAGTTAAAGTTATACGCAAATGACTCATGCGTTTTTTATATGGATGAGCAGAACCTCTTGCACACGGGCGGAAACGCTTTAAAGCTGGCCCTTCCTCAACTATGGCTTCGCTAATAAAAAGATCGTCCGCGTTTAAGTTGGCGTTGTTTTCTGCATTGGCCATAGCGGACTTCAAGGTTTTATCGAGCATGCGGGCAGCTTTACGAGGAATGTATTTCAAAAGAGACAATCCTTCAGTTGCTTTTCGACCGGGTAAAACTCTGGCCACTTCACGGGCTTTCTTGGGGGAAATCCTCATGTATTTGGAGTATGATTTTATTTCCATATCTACTTTTGTGTATGAGGATTATGAGACTTAAAAGTACGCGTGGCGGAAAACTCTCCCAACTTGTGACCGACCATGTTTTCAGAAACATAAACTGGTAAAAAATTCTTACCATTATGAACAGTGAAATTAAGCCCTACAAAGTCTGGAGTAATTGTGGAACGGCGAGACCATGTCTTAATCGGTTTGCGATCTCCACTATCTTGGGCTTTTTGAACCTTCTTAATAAGATGAGGATCAACGAAGAAACCTTTTTTAATAGATCTTGTCATAATAAATTATTTTACCCGGCGACCATTCCTGCGAGTAATGATCATTGAATTAGATTGTTTAGATTTCTTGCGAGTCGGGAAACCTTTAGAAAGTTGACCCCATGGAGAAGATGGGTGACCACCGCCAGAAGTCTTACCTTCACCACCACCCATAGGATGATCAACGGGATTCATTGCAACACCACGAACCCTCGGGCGACGACCCTTCCAACGATTTCTTCCCGCTTTACCAATGGTTGCTTTTTGATGATTACTATTCCCGACCGCACCAATGGTTGCTCGGCAATTTGATTTAACTAAACGAATTTCACCGCTTGGAATTTTCAATGAGGCAGAATCCCCATCAATGGAAATTAAACGGGCCTCGCTTCCTGCGGATCTGCAAATTTTTGCACCTGCTCCTGGAAGCATTTCTACACAATGAACTTTAGTACCCATAGGCAAAAACTTTAAGGGCATCGCATTTCCTGTCTTAAACTCAATGCTTTCGTTAGAGCTCAACAATATATGACCAACCTCAACTTGTTCAGGTGCAAGAATATAAGCTTTTTCACCATCCTTGTATTGAATAAGAGCAAGGTTAGCAGTACGGTTAGGATCATATTCAATCGCAATAACTTCAGAAGGTTGATCAACACGCTCTCTTCTAAAATCAATTTGACGATAAAGTCGTTTGTGACCACCCCCTCTTCGCCTACTTGTAATCCGTCCGTAGCTGTTTCTTCCCTTTTTTCTGTGATGTCCAGAAGTTAAGGATTTTTCAGGTCTCTTTTTTGAGAGTTCCTGTTTATTTTTAAGATAAAATCGACCGCTAGGAGTAACGGGTTTTTGTTGTAAAATAGCCATGATAAAATTCTTTTACTATGCGAGATCAATGCTGTCTCCAGCTTTCAAGGTAATAATGGCTTTTTTACTCAGAGCAGTGTAACCAAGTTTTCCTCTGCGCATTCGATCACGTTTAGTCTTAGGTTTTTGAATCAATGTATTAACCTTAGTAACCTTAACACCAAAGGTCTGTTCAATTGCATTTTTGACATTAGTCTTAGTGGCTTGCGGATAAACCGAAAAAACATACTGGTTTAAGTTTGCCGAAAGCATGGTAGCTTTTTCTGTAAGCAAAGCCTCTTTAAGAATAGTTACTGGTTCTTTCATGAATTATCGCTTGGTGAGTTAGTTATTTTGGCAACTAAAGAATTCATTCCCTGCAAACTTGAAACCACTTGCTTGGTTCCAACCAAGTCGAGTGCGTTTACATCAATCGCTTTACTAAGTTTAACTTTCGGTAAATTTCTTGCTGCCAAGCTAATATTCTTATCAAAGTTTTCACCTATAATAAGAGTTTTACCATCGGAACCGATCGTATTAAGAAGACTGGCAAAATCTTTGGTTTTGTGGGACTTGACCGACCAATCTTCAATTAGAGAAATGGAACCCTCGGTAGCTAGATCTATTAAAGCACGAGTTAGAGCTAGCTTACGAACCTTGCCATTAACTTTCTGAGAGTAGGAGCGTGGTTTGGGTCCAAAGGAAACTCCACCACCTCTACGTTGTATAGCATTTTTGTCCCCAGCACGACCTGTACCGAGGCCTTTTTGACGGTAGATTTTTTTCCCGGAACCAGCAACTTCAGCACGCGTCTTAGTTGAAGCGTTTCCTTGTCGTAAGTTTGCCCTGACTGCTAAAACACATTGACGCAAAGCATCAACACCTTTGCCATCCTCTAAAGAAGGGAAATTATTAATAGTCGTTTCTTTTGATGAAGAACCGTCAGATTTAAACAATTTTAATTTCATCTTAAAATTCTACTTTGAAGTCTTGAGTTTTTTAGCCACACGAATGGATAAAATCCCTCCTTTATGACCAGGAACGCTACCCTTGATCAAAATTAAATTTTTCTCAGGAATAGTTTTTACAACCTTTAGATTTTGGGTAGTGCGCTGCACATCACCCATGTGCCCAGGCATTTTCTTATTCTTAAAAACACGACCAGGCCATTGGCACAATCCGTAAGATCCACCACGGCGATGAAACATAGAACCATGAGAGGCTGGGCCTCCACCGAAATTCCATCTTTTGACTACGCCCTGAAAACCTTTTCCCTTGGTTGTTGAAACAACATCAACCATTGAAATATCAGCAAAGTCAGTAACTGTGATAGAGTTTCCTGCCTCAAACTGATGATCAGCTGGTAGGCGAAATTCTTTTGATAAGTGCTGAGGCTCAGACTTTGCCTTAGCAGCATGGCCCTTTGATGCGCGGTTGGCTTTATTGGGACTTTTGCCCTTTGGATTATAACCAATTTGTACAGAGGCGTAACCATCTGTTTCCACTGTTTTCACCTGAAGAACCGGGCATGGACCAGCTTCGATAATGGTAACAGGGACAAGATTATTGTCTTCGTCGTAGACTTGGGACATCCCAAGCTTTTTTCCTAAAAGTTCAAGTTTCATTCTTTAAGCGGCAGGCGAACATATGTTCTTTAAGAGACCTGCTTTAAAGGGGTTTGGAGTTAATTTATTAGATAGTGGAGAGAGGTTAAACGTTGATGCTGATTTCTACACCTGCAGGTAAGTTTAGCTTTTTAAGTTCGTCTACAGTCTGTACGGTTGGTTCAATTATATCGATGAGTCTTTTGTGAGTACGAAGCTCAAATTGATCCATAGATTTTTTGTCAACATGAGGGGAACGATTAACTGTGTATCGCTCGATTCTTGTTGGCATGGGAATAGGTCCGGCAACACGTGCACCAGTTCTTTTTGCCGTATCAACAATATCAGATGCAGACTGGTCTATTACCCGGTAATCGAAACCTTTTAATTTAATGCGTATTTTGTGTCCGTTCATAATTTAGCTTCTTGCTGGTTCGCGAGAAGAGGTTTCAACGATGTTCTGTATCAGGTTTTGTGGTACCTGATCAAAGTGCGAAGGAGTCATAGAATAATCCGCCCTTCCAGAGGAAAGTGATCGCATGTCTGTAGAATATCCAAACATGTTTTCAAGAGGAACAAAGGCATCAATAATACAAACGGTACCACGAGATTCCATGCCTTGGATCTGTCCGCGACGTCGGTTTAGGTCTCCAATAAGTTCACCCTGATATTCATCAGGTGTAGAAACTTCGACTTTCATGATAGGTTCTAAAAGAATTGGTGTTGCTTTCTTCATGGCATCTTTAAAAGCAAAAATTCCAGCCATCTTGAAAGCCATTTCAGAGGAGTCGACATCGTGAAAAGATCCATCGACTAGTGAAACCTTAAAATCGATAACGGGGTATCCAGCAATCACACCACCTTGAGCAGCTTCTTTAATGCCATCCATAGTAGGTTTGATAAACTCTTTAGGAATAGATCCTCCTACGATCTTGTTTTCCAACTCAATACCCTTACCTTTTTCTAAACTCTCGATTTGAATTACTGCATGGCCATACTGACCCCGGCCACCGGATTGGCGAACAAACTTACCAACACCCTCAGATGAAGAAGTGATTGTTTCACGGTATGCAATTTGGGGTTTGCCAGCAGTAGCTTCAACTTTGAATTCACGGAATAATCGATCCCTGATAATATCAAGGTGCAATTCACCCATGCCAGCTATAATCGTTTGGCCAGTTTCTTCATTACTTGAAAGTCCGAAGGTAGGATCTTCTTCGGAAAGCCTTTGGAGGCCAATTGACATTTTCTCTTGGTCTGCCTTTGTTGCTGGCTCAATAGACATAGAGATCACTGGCTCGGGAAAAGTAGGAGGTTCCAGGCGAAGGTCTAAGGATTTGTCACATAATGTGTCACCCGTTACAACATCCTTGACGCCGATTAGAGCACAGATGTCTCCAGAGTAAGCAACATCAATGTCTTCGCGTGCATCAGCTTTCATAATCATAAGCCGCGAAACCCGTTCTGATTTACGAGTGCGAGGGTTATAAAGTGTAGAACCTTTTTTTAATGAACCTTGATAAACACGATAAAAAACTAATTTACCCACGAAAGGATCTGTCATGAGCTTAAAGGCGAGTCCGGCTACTTGCTTGGAGTCATCTGGAGCAACTTCCACAGGATTTTCATCAGAATCTTCACCTTTCATCGGTGGTAAATCTAAGGGGCAGGGGAGGTAATCAACCACAGCATCCATAAGCATTTGAACACCCTTGTTTTTAAATGCACTACCCGGAATTACTCCAACAAACTTAATTGAAATAGTTGCTTTGCGAATTGCTAGGCGTAATTCATCTTCAGAAATGTCCTCTCCCTCGAGATATTTATTTGCAATATCATCATCAAAATCAGACACCGCTTCAATCAAGGATTCTCGATACTCATTTGCCTGATCGATGTGATCGGTAGGAATATCGACAGTATCAAATTTTACACCACTTTCATCTGATTCGTCGTAAATATAAGCAACCATTTTGACGAGATCAATTAAACCCTTAAAGTTTTCCTCAGCACCTATTGACAAAAAGAGTGGATGGGCATTTGCACCAAGTTTATCACGCATGGTCTGAAGGGCAGACAAAAAGTCAGATCCCATACGATCCATTTTATTGATAAAAGCAAGGCGCGGGACATGATACTTGTCCATTTGCCTCCAAACTGTTTCAGATTGAGGCTGAACACCTTCCACTGAAGTAAATACGGCTACGGCACCATCTAAAACCCTAAGAGATCTCTCAACTTCAGCTGTAAAATCTACGTGACCGGGCGTATCAATAATATTGATTCGATGATCAATTCCAGCAAAAGGGCCTTCTGAAGTAGTCCATCCACAAGAAATAGCAGCAGAAGTGATTGTAATACCACGCTCTCTTTCTTGCTCCATCCAGTCAGTTGTAGCGTTACCTTCATGGACCTCACCAATTTTGTGTACTACGCCTGAGTAAAATAAAACTCTTTCAGTACATGTAGTTTTCCCAGCATCAATGTGAGCTGCGATACCAATATTACGAGTATGCTCAAGGATTGTGTTACGAATCGAAGAATTAGCTGAAGAGGGTTCTAGTACTGCAGTCATGACAAAAATTACCAGCGCAAATGAGCAAAAGCACGATTGGCTTGAGCCATTTTATGTGTTTCCTCGCGTTTCTTCACAACAGAGCCAGTGTTGTTGTAAGCATCAATAAGTTCGTTGGCTAGGGCTTCAGCCATTGGGGTACCTTTGCGAGATGAAGCAGCATTTACAACCCATCGAAATGCAAGGCTTTGCTGGCGTTCAAATGCAACCTCAATTGGAACTTGATAGGTTGCACCACCAACACGGCGACTTTTCACCTCAATTTTCGGGCGAATGTTTTCAAGTGCGCCCAAGACTAGATCGACTGGGTTTCCTTTTTCTAATTTCTCGGCCATCTTTTCGATAGCAGTATAAACTACACGTTGAGCAACAGATTTTTTCCCGCTGAACATAACCATGTTGATTAAAGAACTGATTAAAGTACTTCCATGGCGGGGATCAGGAAGTACAGGGCGCTTGTTAGCTTGACGACGACGAGACATAATAAATTAGCTTTTAGGTTTTTTAACTCCGTATTTAGAACGACTTCGACGTCTTTTCTCAACACCTTGGCAATCTAAAGTACCTCGGACAATGTGGTAACGCACACCATTTAAATCTTTAACTCTTCCTCCGCGAAGCAGAACAATACTGTGCTCCTGCAGGTTGTGACCTTCATCTGGAATGTAAGCAATAACTTCATAACCAGTGGTCAATCGGACTTTAGCAACTTTTCGTACTGCCGAATTCGGTTTCTTTGGAGTACGTGTAGTTACTTGAACACAAACGCCTCTACGAAAAGGACATGCCTTTAAAGCGGGAGATTTCGTCTTAGATTTTTGCAAACGACGATTTTTTCGTACCAATTGATTGATCGTGGGCATAGTGAATATTTGAGGGTAAAGGATCTAAAGTAAATTTAATTTCAATAAGTTCAAGCTATAAATGAATGCAGTTTGAAATTAGGCAGTCATCGATTCGGAGGCAGCAGCACCAAGGCTGTCGACTTTCAAGCGTCGCCATTTCGGCAAACCTGTACCAGCAGGAATTAAATGCCCCATAATCACATTCTCTTTAAACCCGTTTAAATCGTCAACTTTTCCAAGAGTTGCTGCATTAGTTAGCACCTTAGTCGTTTCTTGAAACGATGCGGCAGAAATAAAACTGTCTGTTTCTAGTGATGCCTTGGTAATTCCAAGTAATATTGGTTCTGCTTCGGCAGGCTTACCTCCTTTTTGTGCAATAGATTCATTTGTATCCAAGAACGCAAACCTATCCACTTGGTCGCCCCAGAAAAGTTCTGCATCACCCGGATCAGTGATACGAATTTTAAAGAGCATGCGAGAAATGATGACCTCCAAATGTTTATCATTAATGGTAACACCTTGCAAACGATAGACCTTTTGAATCTCTTCTATCAAGTATTCCTGAACCGCAGAAGGCCCTAAAATTTCAAGTATCTCGTGCGGATCCTTTGCCCCTTCAGTTATTAATTGGCCCTTATGAACCAAGTCACCATGTTGAACCAAAACGTGCTTACCATGAGGAATGAGATGTTCTTCAACTTGACCAGTGTCCTCGTTGGTCACCAGTAGGCGTTTTTTGGAGCGCAATGTGCCTGCTTCAGTAATAATGCCATCAATCTTTGCCATTTGACCAACATTGGCTTCTTTTGGCCTGCGGGCTTCAAATAGTTCAGCCACACGCGGTAAACCACCTGTGATATCTTGAGTTTTGGAAGCTTGGCGAGGAGTCTTAGCGATAATTGACCCCGCATCAATACGCGTACCCTCATCAACGGCAACTTGAGCTCCAGTTGGTACCGAATAAGTGGCGATTGCCTTGCCTGAAGAATCTTTGACTATAATCTGAGGATTTAAGTCTTCCTTGTGCTCAATCACAACCATTGACTTACCCCCTGAAGCATCCTTCTCTACTTTAGTAGTTACGCCAGGTAGCATATCTTCAAAACCAATCATTCCTTTCTTCTCAGAAAGAATAGGGATATTGTATGGATCCCATTGAGCAAGAAGTGTGGATTCTTCTACATCTTCATTATCCTTAAAATGAAGAAGAGCTCCCGCAGGAACAGGATAATCATCTACAATCCGTCCATCAGGGTCTAAAATTTGAATCGATCCAGTTTTATTAAGGGTTACCTGCTGGCCATTAGCCAAAGTTACCAATCGCAAACCAACAAACCTAAGTTTTCCGGCTTTTCTGATATGGATAACTGGTTCTTCCCGGCCAGCACTGGCAATTCCCCCGATATGGAAGGTACGCATCGTTAACTGAGTACCAGGCTCTCCAATAGATTGTGCGGCAATAATACCTACGGCCGAACCTTCTTTAACCAGCCCATTTGTGGAAGGATCAATCCCGTATTCCAGAGAAGTCATCCCGTTTTTAATACGAGTTGATAAAGGAGACATTACTCGGACCCGAGTGATACCAGAGGCGTCCAAATTATCTGCAATTTCTTCAGTTATAAGAGAGCCGGAAGAAACTAATGTTTCGCTAGGGTTAGAAGGATTCGCAATATCTTCGGAAGAGTAACGACCGATGATTCGATCGCGCAATGGGACAATTTCATTGTCACCTTCCATAATCGCTTTCTTGACAACCCCATCTCGCCGACCATCGTCTTCCATGGCAATAACACAGTCCATTGCCACATCACAAAGTTTCCTAGTCAGATATCCAGCGTCTGCGGTTTTAAGGGCAGTATCAGCTAGACCCTTTCGAGCTCCGTGAGTGGACATGAAATATTCCAAAACCGAAAGACCTTCACGAAATGATGATAGAATTGGCTGTTCAATAATCTCACCAGATGGCTTAGCCATTAATCCACGCATTCCACAAAGCTGACGAACCTGCTGCCTGTTTCCTCGAGCCCCCGAATCCATCATTAGGTATACAGGGTTTATGGTATCTTTGCCCAGGTTGTCATCAAGTGAAGTAAATACATTCTTTGCAATGTCATCCGTCGCGGTTGTCCACACATCAATAATCTTATTATGCCTTTCCCCACGAGTAATAATGCCCTTCCTGAATTGATCTTCAATTTTATCAATTTCTTTTCTTGCTACAACAATACGGTCCTTTTTCTCATCTGGTATTATCATATCAAAAATACCGATGGAAATACCCGCTTTAGTGGCCATCTCAAAACCCATTTCTTTGAGTTTATCCAGAGCATTTATGGTGCTTTCTTTTCCGGTTAAGCGATAAGTTTCTAAGATTAAATCCCCTAAGTCGCCTTTGAGAGCGGGCTTGTTAAAAAATCCAAGTTCTTCAGGCCAGATGGTATTGAAAAGAACTCGACCAACAGTTGCCCTCACAACACTCCTTCCAGGTATACCGAAATGAGTTGTCTTTCCTTTGTCTGGGTTTTGCAGATCAATCCAATCGTGAAGTTTTAGAGCTCCGTCCTGCAATGCACTAAGTGCTTCTTCAAGTGATCCGATTATAGGCACTCGTACATCGGCCGCAGGCATCTCTTTCTTGGGGTTCATGGTAAGAAAGTACGATCCAAGTACAATATCCTGAGAAGGAGTAAGAATCGGTTTCCCACTTGATGGAGAAAAGATATTATGGGAAGCCATCATTAACAATTTAGCCTCCATGATTGCTTCAACTGAAAGCGGTACATGCACTGCCATCTGATCTCCGTCAAAGTCAGCATTATATGCAGTACAAACCAAAGGGTGAACACGGATAGCATTACCCTCAATTAAAACAGGTTCGAAAGCCTGAATCGAAAGCCGGTGCAGAGTAGGGGCACGGTTTAGCAATACAGGGTGGCCTTTGGTAACCTCTTCCAAAATATCCCACACTTCTGGTGAGCGTGTTTCGATCATTTTACGGGCTCCACGCACCGTATGAACAAAACCCAACTCTTTAAGCCTACGAATAATAAATGGTTCAAATAAAATAAGGGCCATTTTCTTGGGCAATCCGCATTGATGTAATTTAAGCTCTGGCCCAATTACAATCACAGATCTTCCAGAATAATCTACACGTTTTCCTAAAAGATTTTGACGAAAACGTCCCTGTTTTCCTTTGAGCATGTCACTCAATGATTTTAATGGACGATTACCAGATCCAGTTATAGCCCGTCCATGTCTTCCATTGTCAAATAATGCATCAACCGCCTCCTGAAGCATTCTTTTTTCATTGTGGATAATGACATCTGGAGTTTTGAGCTGAAGAAGATTCTTTAGGCGATTATTACGGTTAATAACCCTGCGATAAAGATCGTTCAAATCACTAGTTGCAAATCTCCCACCTTCAAGTGGTACGAGCGGACGAAGGTCTGGTGGAATGACTGGTATAGATTCAAGGACCATCCATTCAGGTGAAGCTTCAGATTGGAGAAAGCCCTTAATCACTCGCAAGCGACTGGCGAGTTTTTTCTTCATTTGCTTTGACTTAGTGTCGTGGATTTGGTCGTACAACTCATCCAATTCATCCTGCAAGTCGAGGCGACTGAGGACATCACGGACTGCCTCTGCTCCCATTTTTGCCTCAAATTCGTCACCATACTCATCGACAGCCTCACGATATTCTTTATCTGATAATAATTGCCTGTCCTCTAGGGGAGTATTACCCGGGTCTGTTACGAGATATTGCTCATAATAAAGAACGCGCTCCAAACTTTTAGCGGTCATATTCATGAGTAATCCCAAGCGACTGGGCATACTCTTTAAAAACCATATGTGAGAAACTGGGACTGCAAGTTCTATGTGCCCCATTCTGTCACGACGCACCCTTGATACAGTAACCTCTACACCACAACGGTCGCACACGACTCCCTTGTACTTTATCCTTTTGTATTTGCCGCAAGCACATTCATAATCTCGAACAGGTCCAAAAATCTTTTGGCAAAATAATCCACCTGGCTCTGGTTTAAATGTACGATAGTTAATGGTTTCGGGATTCTTAACTTCACCCTTAGACCAAGAACGAATAATGTCAGGGTCAGCTACGGTTATGGATACTCGATCCATTGGTCCAACATCTACTCCAAGTGCTTCGTTTAATGCTTCTACGCTCATAATATATACTGCTTAAAATTTAAATTTCGGATATTCTTTGGCTTAATAAATTTACAAACCATCTTCCCCGCGTACGCGAATGTCTAAGCAAAGGCTTTGCATTTCCTTCATTAGAACATTGAAAGACTGGGGTGTACCAGCTTGTAAAGAATTATCCCCTTTAACTAAGGATTCATAGATTTTGGTTCTGCCAAGAACGTCATCGGATTTGACCGTTAGAATTTCCTGCAATGTATAAGCTGCTCCATAAGCCTCTAATGCCCAAACTTCCATTTCACCAAACCTTTGTCCACCATACTGTGCTTTTCCTCCAAGAGGTTGTTGTGTGATAAGACTGTAAGGGCCGACTGCACGAGCATGAATCTTACTTGTTACTAGGTGGTTAAGTTTAAGCATGTACATATAACCAACCACGATCTTTTGGTAGAAGGCTTCACCTGTACAACCGTCATAGAGTGTAGACTTACCATTTTCTGGCAGCTTTGCCTCCTTGAGGTATTCTTGAATCTTAGATTCAGGCATACCATCAAAGATTGGGGTCGCAACTTTAAGACCAAGTTTTTTACAAGCCCAACCAAGGTGAGTTTCTAAGACCTGCCCAACATTCATCCGACTAGGCACACCTAAGGGATTAAGACAAATTTCAATCGGCGTTCCATCGGGAAGAAATGGCATATCTTCCTCAGGAACAATTTTTGCAACAACGCCCTTATTTCCGTGACGGCCGGCCATTTTGTCTCCAACACGCATTTTTTGCTTCTTAGCGACAAAGACACGAACATTTTTTATTGCTCCTTGATCAATCGAATCACCTTGCTCAATAGCCTCCACTTTTCGTTCTCTGTCATCTTCAAGATCTTGGAACTTGGACTCGTAACTTTCAATAATTTCGAAAACTTTAATCCTAACAGGGGAGGGGGGAATATCGATAAAACGATGTACAGAAGACAGCCTACGCAACAAGGTTTTGGTAATCTTGCGATTTGCTGGGATAATGATGTCTCCAGTTTCTGAATTTGTTACATTTAAAGGTATTTTTTCTCCCAATAAAATGTTAGACAAGGACTCAGTCAATTGAGCCCGCAAGTCTTCTGTTTGGTTTCTGAAATCCTCCTTAATTTGCTTCAATTGACGACGAAAATCTGATGGAGATAACTTCTCTTGCTCGGCATCCGTACGACTGGATATTTTAATATCCATAACAATTCCTTGGGTTCCAGAGGGAACCCTAAGAGAACTATCCTTAACATCCGCAGCTTTTTCACCAAAAATAGCACGAAGTAGTTTTTCCTCGGGTGCTAAGTCCGTTTCGCTTTTAGGAGTAATTTTGCCAACCAAAATATCACTCGGTTTAACTTCAGCACCAATTCGGACTATGCCCAAATGATCAAGGTTACGTAATGCTTCTTCTCCGGCATTAGGAATATCGCGAGTTATTTCTTCCGGTCCTAACTTCGTATCTCTAGCAGTAACTTCGAATTCTTCAATATGTATTGAAGTGTAAATGTCGTCCTTAACAATTTTTTCTGAGATTAGAATAGCATCTTCGAAATTATACCCCTTCCATGGCATGAATGCGACGAGGATGTTACGTCCTATTGCCAGTTCTCCATTATCCGTACTTGCGCCATCTGCTAAAGCTTGTCCAAGGATTACCTTGTCTCCTTTTCGGACAATTGGCTTTTGATTAAAGCAGGTACCAGAGTTTGAGCGAAGGTATTTTCGAAGGTCATAACAATAAATTCCTCTTTTATGATCGCTTCTTGGCTCCTTGAGGAAGCGTGGTGGTAAAGTTCCATCGTCAGATACAACAATTCGATTTCCATCAGCAATCGCTACCACTCCTTCAGACTCAGATACGGTAACAGTTTTCGAGTCTTCAGCAACTTTGCTTTCAATACCCGTTCCCACAAAAGGTGCCTCAGTTTTTAAAAGAGGAACCGCTTGTCGTTGCATGTTTGCTCCCATCAAAGCTCGGTTCGCATCATCGTGCTCAATAAATGGAATGAGCCCAGCAGCAACAGAGACTACTTGTTTAGGGGATACATCCATGAAGTTTATATCTTCACGATCATATTCTTGAACTTGATCGCGATAGCGACATGTAGGTCTACCCTGTAACTTTAGGGTTTTAGCATCTATCTCACTATTAGCCTGAGCGATAATATACTTTTCTTCCTCAAAAGCATTTAAATAAACTACATTTTTGGGATTCTTGTCTACAACCCCTTTACTAACACGATGGTAAGGAGATTGAAGAAATCCAAATTGATCTATTTTTGCATAGGTAGAAAGGGTATTAATCAATCCGATATTTGGTCCTTCAGGGGTCTCAATTGGACAAATTCGTCCATAATGAGTAGGGTGAACATCACGAACTTCAAATCCAGCTCTTTCCCGATTAAGTCCTCCTGGCCCCAACGCTGAGAGTCTTCTTTTATGAGTCATCTCAGCTAACGGATTGATTTGGTCCATGAACTGACTAAGTTGACTGCGTGCAAAAAAGTCTCTGATTACAGTAGTTAATGCCTTTGGGTTTATCAACTTTCCAGGAGACAAACTTTCAACGCCTTGGTCATAAAGAGTCATGCGTTCTCTAACAACTCGCTCAGTCCGGGCTAATCCACTACGGCAAACATTGGCAAGTAGTTCACCAACAGTACGAACACGACGATTTCCCAAGTGGTCGATATCATCTATCCCCATATCGAAGATAGAACCGGCATCTTCACGAGCCATTTGCTCATCCGTTTTTCCCCGCTTCAGATCAGTAAGCTTTCGGGTTGCGGCTACTAAATCTTCTACGGTTGTGACTCTTACTTCCAATGGTGAATCGAGCCCTAACTTCAAATTGAGCATATGCCTACCCACCTTAGCTAAATCATACCTTTTCGTATCAAGAAAAAGTCTATTAATCAAAGCCTCGGCATTAGCTTTGTGTGGTGGTTCGCCTGGGCGTAGTTTTTTATAAATTTCTTTTAATGCTTCTTCTTTGTTTTTAGAGGTGTCTTTCTTTAAACAACGAATAATAGCGCCGTCATCAACACTGGTATCAATGGCTTGTAGAGATTTTTCTCCAGCCTTAATGAAAGCACGAAGATATGTCTTGGTTAAAGGCTCAAAAGCTTTTGCTAAAACAACACCTTTCGCTCGATCAAACATAGGCTCGATAAGCACATAATTAGAAACATTTTCTTTCTTAACGAGATCTTCAATAGATAGAGTTTCTATATTATAAAAGAGGTCTATAATTTTGTGATCCGAATCTTTGTCTTTTTCTGGATCCCAATCCATAAGGGCGCGCAGGAAAGTTGTAATTAAAAACTTTCTACGCCTTCTTCTGCGATCGAGGTAAACATAGAGCAATTCGTGCTGATCGAATTGTGCCTCTATCCAAGTGCCTCTATCTGGTATAATGCGAAAGCCATGCAAAGTTTTCCCACTGGTATGAACAGATTCTTCAAAGCTAACACCGGGTGAACGATGAAGTTGGCTTACAACTACTCGTTCAGCACCATTAATGATAAAGGAGCCACGTTCTGTAATGATGGGCAATTCGCCCATAAAAATTTCTTCTTCGCTGTAAAAGGGTTTATTTTGACCTTCTACTTCTAATCTAAGCCTAAGTTTTACTTGGAGAGGGGCAGAGTATGTACTTTTTTGATCAATACATTCAACCTCTGAAAGTTTTGACTCTCCAATCGTGTAGCTAACATATTCAAGCCTTGATTTTTCATCGTAGCTTAAAATAGGAAAAATCTCCCGAAATACTGCCTCAAGACCATCATGCTGACGGTGGGTAGCAGGCACTTCCCGTTGCAAAAAGTTATGAAATGAATCTACTTGATTTTGGATGAGATTAGGCGGATCAATGACTTCCTGTAATTTTCCGAAGTTTTGTCTTTTCGATGATTCCATAACGGGGAGAGGGGCAGAAGGGATTAAGAGAGAGAAATATAAAAGGAAAAGCCGCCGGTACAATTACCGGACGGCTAAACCAAATTAAATTAAAGCAAGAAAAACATTACTTGATTTCTGCTTTTGCTCCAGCAGTTTCAAGTTTCTTGGATACTTCTTCAGCTTCGTCTTTGGAGACACCTTCCTTGACTGGTTTAGGTGCACCTTCAACCAATTCTTTGGCTTCTTTTAAACCAAGTCCGGTGATTGCTCGGACTTCTTTAATGACTGCAATTTTATTACCTCCCATTTCGGTAAGGATAACATCGAACTCAGTCTTCTCTTCAGCAGAGGCTCCGTCTCCATCGCCTCCACCAGCAGGAGCAGCAACAGCGATAGCTGCAGGAGCAGCAGCGCTAACTCCCCACTTTTCTTCGAGCTCTTTGACGAGATCGGCAATTTCAATTACTGACTGGCCACTAAGCCAATCGATTACTTGTTCTTTGGATATATCTGACATAATTAGTTACCTCCTTGCCTGAATAGCATTAGTACCATTTCGGCGTTTAAGAGCTTTGCTCCTAATATCTTCTAGGTTGGTGGTTAACGGTTGGTGGTGAAAATGGATCTAAAAGAAGAGACCCAAAATTAAGAATCTTTGGTTTTTGCTTGCAGCACATTAAGAAGACCGCGAGCTGGTTGATTTAAAATAGATACAACTTGAGTAGCCGGAGTATTTACGAGTGAAAGAAGTTGAGCTCGTATAATTTCTAAACTAGGCAACTGAGCTAGTTTCTTTACCTCTTGAGCGTTTAAAGCACGGTCGCCAAGCACTCCTGCCTTAACGGAAACTTTCTCTTTAGATTTAAAATATTTACCAAGATCTTTAGCAACACCAGATGCATCGTCACCACCAACTACAATGGCTGTATGTCCGGATAAAAATTCTCCCAAATCTGGAAGATTCTTTTCTTTAGCAGCAAGCCTTAAAGATGTGTTCTTTACTACATGAAATTCAGCCCCACGTTCTGCAAGTTTTGCTCTTAACTCAGAAGTTTCTTCCGAGTTAATACCCTTGTAATCGGTTAGAAAGAAAAAAGTAGATTTTTCTAAGTGATCGCTAGCTTCTTTAATAAGATATTCTTTTTCGGGTCTCATTTATGTATTTTCTTAAATTAGTTGAGATCAATGGCTAAACTCGGGCTCATTGTGCTACTTATGTGAACATTCTTTATAAACTTACCCTTGAACCCTTCCGGTCTTGCGGAATTAACTGCGTCAATAGCAGCTTGTGCGTTTTCAAGCAATTGGGGATGTTCGAATGAACGCTTGCCAACAAGAACAGCGAGAGCACCTGTTTTATCCATCTTGAACTCAACACGGCCAGATTTCACATCCTTCACAGCTGTTGCAAGGTCGTCGGTTACAGTTCCTGCTTTAGGGGTGGGCATCAATCCGCGAGGGCCAAGCACTCTAGCAACTGAGCGTACTTCTTTCATCGCACTTGTTGTAGATAGGGCAACATCAAAGCCTACCCAACCATCTTTAACCTTCTTAATCATATCATCCAGTCCAGCAAAATCAGCTCCTGCAGCCAAGGCTTCATCTGCTTTGTCAGTGAAGACCAAAACTTTGATGTCTTTACCGCTACCATGAGGTAGGTTTACCGTTCCACGAACAGCTTGTGAACTCTGTTTAGGATCAACTCCTAAGGAAACAGAGACTTCAATTGATTCATCAAACTTCACTGGGTCAAACTTTTGCAGAGCAACAAGGGCGTCGCTCAAGTTGTTAGTCTCGGAAGTTATGCTGCTTGCAGAACTCTTGTATCTTTTGCTTCGGGATTTCATAGGTATTCCGTGAGGGCTAAATTATTTCTATACCCATACTGCGGGCAGTTCCTTCAATGATACGACATGCAGCATCATCACTGTTGGCATTAAGGTCTTCTTTTTTGGTATTAACAATTTCGAGAACTTGATCACGAGTGACCTTACCAACTTTGTCACGGTTAGGGATAGATGAGCCTTTTGCTAGACCTGCAGCTTTTTTAAGAAGCACAGATGCTGGGGGGGATTTTAAAATAAAACTAAAGGAGCGATCTGCATATACAGTTATGACCACAGGCAAGATTAACCCAGCTTTATCCTTAGTTTTGGCGTTAAATTCTTTGCAAAAACCCATGATGTTTACACCCTGGGCACCTAGAGCAGGTCCAACAGGCGGAGCCGGGTTTGCGGCTCCAGCAGGTAATTGCAATTTGATTAGTCCGACAGCTTTCTTTGACATATTAAATTATTCCTCTTCAGCTTTTTCTACTTGCCAAAATTCAAGTTCTACAGGTGTAAATCGTCCAAAAATAGAAACTGAAACCTTCAATGTTCCTTTGGTGGCATCAATTTCGTCAATATCACCGGTCAGATTAAGGAAGGGACCGTCTAGTATTTTGACAACCTCTCCAACAGTAAATTGAACTTTGGGAACTTCTTTGCCGGCAGCATCTTGGACCTGGCGTAAAATTCTCCCAATTTCATCTTTGGAAAGGGCAGTTGGGTTATCCTTGCCGATAAAATTAATTACACCATCTGTTCCCTTAATTTTATACCAAGGATCTTTTAGAAGCATACCATGACGATCAAAAAGCTTCATTTCCACGAATACATAACCGGGATAAAACTTTCTGTCCCGTTGCATCTTTTTACCATTTTTTACTTCAGAAACAGTTTCAATAGGAACCAAAACTTCTTTGAGGCTTTGGGCAAACTCTTCGCTTTCCTCCTTATACTTTGCAAGGTATCTCCTTACTTTGTCTTCATGGTTGGATAGACATTGTAGAGCATACCATTGGTAATCGGATATTGTAATTTCGCTCATGAGTGTGACTACAAGACTAGTTGGATCTTAAAAGAAGGGTCGCGTACTCTATCCAATTAGAAAGAGAGAAGTCAGCAACAGAGATAAATAATCCGAGTATAAAAACCCCCGCTACGACAACAGCGGTTGATCCTCGCAATTCAGCGAAGTCAGGCCAGGTAGCTTTTTTAAGCTCAGCAATGGTTTCCTTGTAAAAGGTTCTGACTTTGGAAAACGGGTTCAATTTGATTAAGTGGTGTGGATGATTTGGTGGCGGGAGAAGAGGGACTCGAACCCCCAGCCTACGGTTTTGGAGACCGGTGCTCTACCAGTTGAGCTATTCTCCCAACGCAACCAAAATAGGAATAATTTAGGCTATCTCAGAGATGTTGCCTGCACCGATCGTTTTTCCACCCTCACGAATGGCAAAACGTTGACCTGGTTCCATTGCGATCGCCTTTTGCAACTCAATGTTTACCGCCAAGTTATCTCCTGGCATAACCATCTCAACGCCATCGGGTAATTCAACTATTCCTGTTACGTCGGCAGTTCCAAAGAAAAACTGCGGGCGGTAGCCCTTAAAGAAAGGTGTGTGCCTTCCGCCTTCTTCTTTGTTAAGAACATAAATTTGTGCTTTTGCTTTGGTATGAGGCTTAATACTTCCTGGCTTTGCAAGAACATGTCCACGCTGAATTTCATCCTTTTCGATTCCACGGACAAGAATACCGACATTATCTCCTGCTTGGCCTTGACCTAATTCTTTACGAAACATTTCAACACCAGTGCAGATTGTTTTCTTGGATTCACCCAAACCAACAATTTCAATTTCTTCTCCAACTTTTACGACACCTCTCTCTATGCGGCCAGTAGCAACTGTTCCACGACCAGTAATTGAGAAGACATCTTCAACTGACATCAGGAAGGGCTTTTCGGTATCACGAACTGGCTCCTTAATCTCGGAGTCAATAGCCTCCATCAATTTTTGGATAGATCCTAAACCCAAATCACTCTCCTCATTATCAAGAGCTTTGGTGGCCGAACCACGAATAATTTGTGCGTTGTCACCATCAAATTCGTACTTGCTGAGCAAATCACGAATTTCCATGTCTACCAACTCGAGTAGTTCTTCATCATCGCCAGTCATCAAGTCGCATTTGTTTAAGAAAACAACCAAATTTGGGACATCAACCTGTCGGGCAAGCAAGATGTGCTCACGAGTTTGAGGCATTGGACCTGTGGTAGCGTCTACTACAAGAATCGCTCCGTCCATTTGGGCTGCACCAGTGATCATGTTTTTAACAAAATCTGCGTGACCTGGGCAATCAACATGAGCGTAATGGCGAGCATCTGACTCATATTCAACATGAGAAACGGCAATCGTTACGATCTTGGAGGCATCGCGTACCGTTCCACCTTTAGCGATATCTGCATAGGTTTTAACCTCCGCTAGTCCTTTTCTTGCCTGAGCATGAAGGATAGCTGTGGTTAAGGTGGTTTTACCATGGTCGACGTGACCTATGGTACCGACATTGACGTGAGGTTTATTGCGTTCGAACTGTTCTTTGGCCATTGGTTTGACTAGTTATGAATGATTTGTGATGGAGCCCACGAGCGGATTTGAACCGCCGACCTCGTCCTTACCAAGGACGCGCTCTACCGACTGAGCTACATGGGCGGGAAATCATAGTGGGGTGGATTTGTGAGAAAAGGACTTAAAATAGATTGAAGGACCTTTCTGTCAAGTAAAGACTACTTTGGCTTCATCAATCGATTTGGCTTGAATAAGAATACATATTATAATTTTATGTTTACATTGATGCGGGCGTAGCTCAGTTGGTAGAGCACCACCTTGCCAAGGTGGATGTCGAGGGTTCGAATCCCTTCGCCCGCTCCATTTTAAATTATCGCGTCGAAAATTTCTTTTTTTCCTGCCATAATTTCTGAATAATCTTCCTTGTCGCCAAGTTGTTCGATTCTCATTCCTGCTCCACGAAGAATAGGGATTAATGGTAGAATGTCGAAGGGTTTTAATCCTGTATCAACCATTAGATCAGCTTCACCCAAGCACAATAAATAGTATCCATAACAATCACCCCATGTTCTCGCAGTAGCTCCAAGGTTAATTGCTTTTTGCCAGTGCTTATAGATCGGAGAATTAGTTAATGTCTGCTGGTCAGTGGTTAAGATTAAGGAGTCATTCATTCCAGAAAAAGCCTTAGTTTTGAGAACCTGTCCATTAATGTATGTCTGTTTGCAATCACCCGATATCCAAGTGTCGTTAATCATGGGCAGTCGTAGAAATCCATACATAGGTTTTCCCTTGTAATTAAGCCCTATCAAGTTTCCAAATAATGGAACTCCTTTCGAGAAACTATATGTTCCATCAATAGGATCAAGTACCCAAACAAAATCGGCATCTGGGTTTATTGATTCTCTTTCCTCACCCAATATCCCATGATTTGGATAAGCACTTATGATTTGCTCTCGTAATTTGTCTTCAATTAGAAAATCAACTTCAGTCACCCTCGTTCCATCTTGTTTAAAACTCCAAGTAGTTTTCCCATATTGATGGTCTTGCAATTTACTAATAACAAAGTCAGTACAAATTACGCAAAACTGGCTAAATTCGTTAAATGAAAGCATTGAAAGAAAAATTTGGTCGTGTAATAGATTTTGAAGGTTCTAGAAAATCAGGAATCCAGCAAGCATCGATCATCGATTTCAAAAGTTTTTCGGTAATACGATCCCATGAATTTTTAAAGGGCGATGGTGATTTTAATGATTGGATTTTAGATGTAATAGATAAAAGTCCAAATGATTTTTGGGTATCCCATAACATTTCCATTGAGAAAAACATGCTTACATCTCAAATGCCTTATTTGAGAAATGCATCTTTCAACAAGGGTAACATTACTTGGGGTCCGTGGGTAGACTCGCTAAAGGTTTACAAAAAACTTTATCCAAACTTAATTGATTACAATTTAAAAGATTTATGTGAAATCTTTCTAACAAAAGAAGAAATTGCACCACTTAGCAAAGTATATTGCAAAAGATCGAAGATAGCTTATCACCAATCAACCTTTGATGCTTTGGTAACATTTATGCTATTAGAAAGGCTGAAGGATAAAGTAGACTTAGCTTTCTTCTTGGAATGAGCCTTGATCAGGAGATACTTCATGCTCCGCTTCAACAGGTACCAAGTCATCGCCTTCATCCAACTTTACAACTTCAGACACACCAACAAGATGGTCTTTATCTGCTAGACCTACAAGCTTAACCCCCTTTGAGCCCCTATTAGTTTCTCGTATATTAGTCACTTCGCAACGTACGGCTTGTCCTTTTTTAGTTAACAATAAAATTTCACTGTCCTGGGCTACGCTTAATGCATCACATACACCTTCAGTGTTCATTGCTGTAACCCCCTGACCACCTCTTTTTCGAGGTGTTGTATCCTCAGGGCCCTCCGCACCTCCATTTGGAAGAAAAGCAGAAAATTTCGTTCTTATTCCTAATCCATTTTTTCCACAAATGAGGAGTAAGCGTGCATCGTCTACGACCAGCATGTTAACTACCTTATCACTAGCTTTTAACCTGATTCCGCGAACTCCTCTAGTTGCTCGACCTTGATCTCTTAATTGACTACAGGCGAAACGAAGTCCTTTTCCATTTTTTGTTAAAACCAGCAAATGATCATCAGGTTTAGCGAGCATTGCCTTGAGAACTCGATCGCCCTCATCGATATTGATACCTATAATCCCACCCTTACGATGGTTTCTGTATTCTTTAATAAGGCTCTTCTTTACAATCCCATTTTGTGTGCAAAGAACAATTGAGTCATCTGATTCAAAGGAGTCTAGGCTTAAAACTGCGGCTATCTTTTCATTTTTTTGGAGATTAAGCAAATTAACAATATTTCTACCTTTTGAAGTCCGTGCAGCTTCTGGAATTTCGTAAGTCTTTTCAACATACACTCTTCCATTAGTCATAATAAACATCAAAGTGTCATGAGCGTTGCAAGTATGTAGAACATCGATGGGGTCTTCATCTTTTTGCCCACTACCGATAACACCTTTACCACCTCGGTGCTGAACCTTAAATTCCTCGACAGATGTTCTCTTTATGAAGCCAGTTTTGGTCACTGTTATTACACATCCATCATTGGGTATAAGATCTTCCATTCGAACATCACCGTCGAATTCGGAGATTTCACACCTACGATCATCTGCATATGAATTTCTTAGTTCATTGAGCTCACTTTTGATTAATTCGAGGAGAACACTTTCGTTATCAATGATATTACGCAGTTCTTTTATAATATTCATTAATTCAGCGTATTCAGCATCAATTTTTTCACGCTCCATTCCAGTTAATTGATATAGTCGAAGATCTAATATTGCATTAGCTTGTCTTTCACTAAGTGAATATTTAGTGCTTAATTTTTCTTTGGCTTCAAGGCGATTTGAAGAAGCACGTATTGTGCGGACAAAATCGTCTAAATTATCTAGTGCAATTTTATAGCCTTCTAAAATATGAGCTCTATCTTCAGCTTTTCTTAACCGGAACTGGGTGCGCCTCAAAGTTACAGTACGCCTGTGTTCAATATAGCATTCAATTGCTTCTTTGATGTTTAATTGCCTTGGTCTCATCCTGTCTAAGGCCAATAAAATCACACCAAAACTACTTTCCAGAGCAGTTAGCTTGTAAATTTTGTTAATTGTAACTCTTTCGATTTCACCAAGTTTGAGTTCAATCACAATTCGAGTCTGTTCCGTAGATTCGTCCCTTAAGTCACTTACACCATCTAATATCTTTTCTTTAACAAGATCAGCAATGCGAGTAACTAACGTAGCACGATTTGTGTTGTACGGAAGGTGGGTGATGACAAGTTGCTGTTTGCCATTAGGTAATTCCTCGATGTCCAAGGCCCCTCTGGTTTTGACAATTCCCCTGCCAGTTTTCATGTAAGATTCAATTCCTGATTTTCCAGAAATACTTCCACCCGATGGAAAATCAGGACCTGGTAAAATTTGCATGATATTATCAATCGAAATCGATGGATCATCGATGATGGCACAAACCGCGTCGATGAGTTCACCCAGGTTATGTGGAGGTATGTTTGTAGCCATACCTACAGCAATCCCCGTTGAGCCATTCATAAGCAAACTGGGCAAGGCACTAGGCAGTACCGTAGGTTCTGTAGAGCTTTCCTTATAATTTGGTGCAAAATCAACAGTATCCTCGTCGATATCTTTTAAAAGTTCTTCAGATAATTTAGTTAATTTACACTCTGTGTATCTGTATGCCGCAGCAGAATCACCATCGACGGAACCAAAGTTACCTTGACCATCAACCAGAGGATACCTCATTACCCAAGGCTGTGCCATCCTTACTAAAGTATCATAGACCGAACTATCACCATGTGGGTGGTAGTTTTTAAGAACTTCACCAACCACACCCGCACATTTGTCATACGCCCGGTTGTGTAGCAATCCTTCTCTCAGCATTGCATATAAAACCCTTCTCTGGACAGGTTTAAAGCCATCCCTTACATCAGGAAGTGCTCGACTTACAATTACAGACATCGAATAATCGATGTATGCTTTTTGCATGATATCTGTAATATTTTCTTTCATATGGAAAACAGTTTAATAATTTTTTATTAAGCGTCTAAAAAACTAACATTTAGCGCATTATCTTCTATAAACATTCTACGAGGTGCAACTTCCTCGCCCATTAAAGTTGTAAAGATTTCATCGGCCATGACAGCATCTTCAATCTCTACCTTTACTAAAGTTCTAGAATTAGGATCCATTGTGGTTTCAAATAACTGTTTAGGGTTCATTTCACCAAGTCCTTTATATCTCTGAATTTGGAGTCCTTTTCTTCCCAACAAACGAAGTTGCTGAAGATAATGATTTACTCCGGTAATATCAATTGGTGGGCTTTCAGAATCTTTGGAATCAGTTAATTTATAGGGGGCTTCATTGGCTTCATTAGGCAAGAAAAATGACACATCAAGACCGAGATTTGCTACCTTTTGAAATAACTTTTCTAATTCATTTGATTCAAAGACTTCATATATATCAAATCTTTGAGTAAAACTTACTCCATTTCTTTCAATTTCACGCTGTAAGGTATTGGTGCTAGAATCTTCAAATTCTAAATTTTGAGACTCCATAAAACCAATTTTAGCATCGAGATCAGCCAAAAACCTAAGTTCTTCATCATTTCCTGTTCTAATTCGAGCAATAAAGCGTGGAAGAACCTTTAATGTCTTATCATAATGTGTAAACATTCTATCCAGATTACAACCATAACGACTTAAGTTCCGTCCAATTTGTTCTATTTTTAAAAGATGTGCGTTTATTTCCTCTAAGATATCAGATGGGAAAATATAGTTATCTGACACCCTCATTAATTGCATGTCTTCAACTCCAAGTTTAATGAGAATTTGACTCATTTCAAAATCATCTTGGATATACTGTTCTGTTTTCCTTCTTTTAATTTTATACAATGGGGGTTTTGCTACATAAACATATCCATTTTCAATAAGTCCTTTCATTTGCCTAAAAATGAAGGTTAATAATAATGTTCTAATGTGTGCTCCATCCACATCTGCATCGGTCATAATAATGATTTTGTGATAACGAGCTTTTGCCGCATCGAAAGCACCCTCACCTTCGTGATCACCAATACCTGTTCCTACAGCAGTAATAAGGCTTCTTATTTCCGCGTTATTAAGTACTTTATCAAGCCTAGCTTTTTCAACATTTAATAATTTCCCCCTCAAGGGCAAAATAGCTTGCGTCAAACGGTCTCTTCCTTGTTTAGCAGATCCACCTGCAGAATCTCCTTCAACAATATAAATTTCGCTGAGGGAAGGGTCTTTTTCTGAACAGTCTGCAAGCTTCCCAGGTAACCCACCACCAGATAGAGCACCTTTACGAACGGTTTCTCTTGCTTTCCG
Source organism: uncultured Opitutales bacterium (assembly GCA_943787575.1). Taxonomy (GTDB): domain Bacteria; phylum Verrucomicrobiota; class Verrucomicrobiia; order Opitutales; family Seribacteraceae; genus Chordibacter. The sequence continues at coordinate 51,165 of CALSMY010000012.1, forward strand.
TGCTGCCTCTCTTGCTCTTGCAGCATGTATAACTTTCTGCACGATCATTTTTGCATCATCAGGAGTTACTTCAAAGAAATGTTTCAGTTTTTCTCCAACAATTTTTTGAACAATTCCATCCACTTCTCTATTCGACAATTTTGTCTTTGTCTGTCCCTCAAACCGAGGCTCGGGCACCTTTACAGATATTACTGCCGTGAGTCCTTCTCGGACATCGTCACCAGTAAGTGAAAGATCCTTTTCTTTAAGCAAGTCGTTTTGCCTAGCATAGCCGTTAATTACTCGTGTCAAAGCGGTTCGAAACCCAGACAAATGAGTTCCACCTTCTATATTATGAATTGAATTTGCATAGGCATATAAGTTGATCATTAAATGAATCATTATAAGTCATTGCGACTTCAACCATGATTATCCCATCCCCAGACTCGGGAGGTGCTTCTCCTGAAAAAGCTATTGGAGTCTGGATTAGGCATGACTTATTTTTATTTAAGTATTCCACATATTCAGAAATTCCATTTTCAAAAATGAAATCTTCTTTTTTAGAGTTTACTTCTTCCTCAAGTTTTATACGGACACCCGGATTGAGAAATGCTAATTCTCTCAGTCTCTTAGCCAGTAATTCAAATTTGAATTCTCTAGATTCTTCAAATATTTGCTCATCTGGCATAAAGGTAATTTTAGTGCCAGTAGTAGATGCATCTCCTACTACCTTCAGTTCTTGGGTTGTTTTCCCGCGGGAAAACTTCATTTGATGAACCTTCCCGTCTCTCCTGACCTCTGCAATGAAGGATTCTGACACCGCATTAACACACTTGGCACCAACGCCATGAAGTCCACCTGAAACTTGGTAGGCACCTTTTCCAAATTTTCCTCCTGCATGAAGGTTGGTCAGCACTAACTCCAGTGCTGGCATGTTGTGCTTGGGGTGAATATCAACTGGAATGCCTCTTCCATTATCTTGAATGGTACAAGATCCATCTCCATGTAAAGATACAGACACCTCGGTACAATGACCGGCTAGTGCTTCATCGATTGAGTTATCGACAATTTCAAATACACAATGATGCAAACCTCTTTCATTTGTATCCCCAATGTACATGTCGGGGCGCTTCCTTACCCCTTCCAATCCCTCTAATTTTTGAATTTGAGAGGAATCATAATTTTCAGGCTCATTTTTTGGTTGTTCTGTCATGGTAAAATCTTCTTTTAAAGGTCTTTTTTATAAGCTTAGGTTATAGCTAGCTCGCAGTCTTAAGGAAGTCATCAGACTTAGTGGTGTAAGTAAGATCATGGTTAATTTTGTTTCCCTTACTCAACTTGGTCAAGAGGGTAATTTTGTAAATATTCTGATTTTACCTTCGTGTGAAAATTTTTCTAATTACCGAGGGCTCTCTTTATTATATTTTCTTAACTCTCTAATAAACATGAGCTTACATATGAATATTATTTTCTTTTATGAGTCATTTTGATTCGACTTAAGAAAACTTTCCCCATCTTGCTTAGCATTTGGTAAATTTTATTAATCTCTGAAAAGAAAATTTTGATAAATTGCTTTCTAAAATGCAACGGGATGAACATTTTAAATATTTTGTAAATTAGCTTTTTAAAAGCCCAATCTATAAGTTTACATAATGCTATGAGGACTTAAGGAAACAGATTCCAATAAATACCAACCAGTAGAATAGTACCTATGAAATAAATTAACATTGGCCAAATTCCGAATTTAGCAAAATCTTTGAATCTGTATCCACCAACCGTATAAACAAAAGTGTTTGTTTGATAACCTATGGGCGTAATAAAGCTAGCAGAAGCGGCAATACAGCTTGTTAGAACAAAGGCTCTAGCCACTTCGGTGGAAACTCCAAATTGAAATGCAACACCAAGAGCAACGGGAGTCATAATTGCGATCGTAGCATTATTTGACAGTAGTTCTGTCAAAATAGCGGTAAAGAGATAGATCGCCACTAAAGCTCCAATAATTTGCCAATCTTCTCCAAGACCCTGAGTACAAACTTTTCTTATCAAATCTGCCATTAAGGCTGAAGCTCCACTTTTCTCCATTACAATTCCAAGGGCAAGCATGGCATAGATTAGCAAAAGTAAATTCCACTCTACCGCTCTAAAAGCCTCCTTGAGGTTTATGCAATTGCCCAGCATTAGACAACCTGCACCTAGCAAGGCAGCCAAGTAAAGTGGGATAATAGCAAGGGAAGCAGATACAATAATAGCCGCCAATACTGCAATTGAGAGAGATAGTCTTTGTAGCTTTCTTATCTACATTAAGTGGCGGTTTGTCTAACAAGACGGCTTCGCCAGATTCCCTAAGTTCTTCAACTCCAGAGTCTGTACCCAGCAATAATAGTGTATCACCCACTTTTAACTTGAGGGCATTTAAACTAAGATGAAGGTTTTTTCCTTTTCGGTGTAATGCAACTACCGATAAGTTGTAGCGGCCACGAAAATTTGCCTCTTCTAAGGAGCATGACAACAAACTCGACGAAGGTTTAATCATAGCCTCAACCATAATTGCCTCAGAGGTATTTATTTGTTCCATGCCCAACAAAGATTGATCAAAGAATTTAAACCCTTGAACTTCTCGAACTTCGATTAATCCCTGGGGCTTACAAGACAAAATTAGCCTATCTCCTGCATGAAGTACTATTTCATCCATCGGACTTGTAAGGCTTTTTCCTCCCCTAACAGCATCTATTAAACGGACACCCTCAATCATCGAAATCGGTGAATTTTTTATTGTTTTGCCCAAAAGTGGAGAGTCATGGATCAAAATTGCTTCTGTTAAAAACTCTTTCCTTTCTATTTCTGAAAGAATTTTGCTCAATGCTTCGCGTTCGGGCAGTAACCTCTTTCCAAAAATAATTAAAAATGCAAGACCGAATAACATCAATGGAAGCCCAATTTTCGAAAGCTCGAACATATTCATAGGACTCATATCAGGGTAGTGGCTGGAGTTGGCCATAAAACCGCTTGCTAGGATATTTGTACTTGTTCCAATAAGAGTACAGCATCCCCCAAAAATCGATGCATAAGATAAAGGAATTAGCAATTTTGAAGACGGCACACCAAGAGATCCAGAAAGACCAATCGCTACGGGCAACAGAATAACAACGACTGGTGTGTTATTGATAAAAGCGGAAAAGAATGCTACTGAGAAAAGAAGAATTAGCAGAAAAGGCCGGTAACCCAAACGGGTAAGTTGCTGTAAATTATTGGTGAGTCTTTCAATGACACCCTGCCTACTAAGTGCACCGCTGACCATAAACATAGCAATGATAGCTAAAGGTGCTTCGCTTGAAAAAACCATAATCAATTCCTGACTCGTGGGCCAATTTTCAAAACCAAATGAGGTAAGCAGTAAAATTGCCCCATACAAGCACACGGCTGTTACCTCTATCCTAACTTTTTCCATGGCAAACGAGGTGACTGCACAGAGCAAAAGTAAGATAGCGAGTATTATCTCGATTTGAAAATAAGTTTCCACGCCTTCCACCTTAAGGATTAGTGATTAAGTTTGCGAAAATAATAATTATGCAAATCATTGATAACAGTCATCGTGCTGTCGAACATTTCCTGATTCCTAAAATGACATATCAGTTTTTACATCGTCCACGCCGTTTGCGAACGAATCCAATCATACGATCCTTAGTTGAAGAAAATTACCTCAAGGCATCGGATTTTGTTTTGCCCGTTTTTATTAGCGAAGAAGAAAATCCCACGGAGGTACCAAGTATGCCAGGCGTCTTTCGCTGGCCAATCTCAAATCTTTGCGAACAAATAAAGGATTGGCACCAAAGAGGTTTAAAAGCTTTTGCCCTGTTTCCTAAAATATCTCCTGAATTGAAAAATGAAGGGGGAAGCGAAATCCTGAACCCCAACAGCTTGGTTTGTCGTGCTGCCGCTGCCATCAAGCAACTGGGTTTGGATGTTGTACTCATTGCAGACTTAGCACTGGATCCCTACACAACTCATGGACAGGACGGTATCGTTGATTCAAATGGGGAAGTTGATAATGATTCAACAGTCGAAATTCTTGCGAAGGCCTCTATTGTTTATGCTAATGCTGGTCTTGATTGGGTTGCCCCATCAGACATGATGGACGGTCGCATAAAAATAATTCGAGAAGCATTGGAAAGAAATTCTTTCCATAATACTGGTATAATTTCTTACTCAGCAAAATTTTCTTCTTCTTATTATGGCCCCTTTCGGTCAGCTATTGGTTCATCCATGGATTCAGTTATCATTGATAAAAGTACCTACCAACTTAACCCCGCCAATTTGCTTGAGGCCAAGAGAGAGTTGGCTCTAGATGCCGAAGAGGGTGCTGACATTTTGATGGTCAAACCGGCAGAGCCTTTTCTTGATATAATTAAGCAAGCTAGGTCTCAATCGAACCTACCTATCGCTGCCTACCAAGTCTCCGGGGAATACTCGAGAATTATGGCCGCTAATCAATTGGGTTGGCTTGACTGGAAAAGTTGTGCCCTGGAATCACTTGTTGGGATAAAGCGGGCAGGGGCCAACATTATATTCAGTTATTTTGCTGATCGACTAGCCAAGGATCTTTAGAATTTTAGGGCTTTTCGTCATCAGGTGCACCTCCCTCATAGGAAGTAACCTCTTTCTCTCGGTTTTCGTCTTCTTCCCATTTTAAGTCTTCATCGGGCAGAAGCTTTTCCTCTTTGTCAGATACTTCCACGAGATGAGTGTCTAGATCTGAATAGTCCTCCTCGCCTTCCTTGTCTGCATCTTTTTCATCATCAAGATCAGAATCAATTTCAAATCCATCCGGAACAAATTCTAAAATCGAAACTAGTTCGTCACTAAAGTGACTGCGACGTCCTTCTAAAAAATCGTTGTTTTGTTTTTCAGAAAGAACTTCTTCCATTTCTTCAATAGTATACGGTTCTGCGAATTCAATAAGGTCGTTTAGCATGGCGACCCGAACCTGGGTCACATGATTCATAAAGTCTGCATAAGGGCCTTTTTCTTCGTCTAAAACATCAGGCAAAGCAAACAACATGTCTTCAGCTTTCAACAAAGAGTCTCTAACTCTTTCTAGTTTAACTTTCTTGCCAGGAACTTCTTCGGAAATTTCAAAAGTAAAAAAAGCTTCATCAACCATTTGAGATTGCAAGCCAAATTCGGTCATAGAATCTAAAAGTTCATTCATGTGGATGAATTGCTTTGGGTCGATGATTCCAAGGTTTTCAATGTCCCAATTTTCTTCATCGCTTATAGAATCTACCCACCATTTGTTGTCTTCATCACAACGAACTATACACCAATCAAGGCTCGGACTTGTTTTTTTCATTCGATTGCCTTAAGAGGAGTTCAAATTATATGTCAATCAATACCGACTTTTTTTTTAATTCTTTTGAAATTTTTGAAAGCAATTTCTTGCTTAATTTACTCAAATTTCTTCTGATTTATCACCATGATCTATAAAAATTTACTTAGACCTATTCTATTTTCGCTTGAAGCTGAACGGGCTCACGAAATTGGAAGTGCTTCGCTAAGGGTTTTAAGTGGGTTTCCCCCAATTCTCACTTTACTAAGAAATTTGACGCAGGGTACACATAAACCTGTTGAAGCTTTTGGTCTGAAGTTTCCCAATGCCATCGGACAAGCGGCTGGCCTTGATAAAGATGGCATGTTTCCAGTTGCATCTGAGGCTTTGGGTTTCGGGCACATCGAAGTTGGGACCGTTACTCCTTTGCCTCAGCCTGGGAACGAAAAGCCTAGGCTTTTTCGATTTCCAAATGATTCAGCTTTAGTAAATCGGATGGGTTTTAACAACTTTGGTGCGGAAGCACTTCACCATAAAATTTCTAAATCCTTTCCAAAAAGCAATCGACGTGTTCCACTGGGAGTAAACTTAGGAAAAGGCAAGCAAACTGCACTTGAGGATGCCCTTATTGACTATTGCAAAGGATTTAATGTCCTTGCCGCTGATGCAGACTACATAACCATCAACATTAGCTCTCCCAACACCCCGAATTTAAGAAAGCTTCAAGAATCTGAATACCTTGAACCATTGTTGGCCGGAATAAAGAACCACAGGTTAGAATGGTCTAAAACTAACAATGTACCCTCACCGCCATGTTTGCTAAAAATTTCTCCCGATGAATCCTATAAAAGCCTTGAAACAATTGTCGCTAAAGCGGTGGAAAATAGTTTTGATGGACTAATTGCGTGTAACACCTCAATTACTCCGCCAGCATCAATGTTATCACAGTCTCTTCCACAAGGGGGAATAAGCGGAAAGCCAATAGAAAAAAAATCAAATGATATGATTAAATTCATAGGCAAACTTACCAACAATAAATTTCCCATAATCGGGTCTGGAGGAATATACGATTACGACAGTGCCCAAAGAAAGCTCGATGCTGGGGCCGTCCTTTTGCAAATTTATACCTCTTTTATTTATGAAGGTCCGACATGGCCATATCGCTTAGCAAAGCGAATGCCTCTTGCAAAAGGTTGGTCATAAAAAGTATGTTTAATCATCAGAGTCTTTTTTCGTGAAAACATTCTTTTTAATTACATTTAGTACTTTAGTCGCAACCTCTTGCCTCTCATATTTCATTATGTTTGATGGCAATCCAATACAGCTTAAAAGCTGGTGGCAAGAATTAGCCAGAGATAGTGAAGGTCTCCCCTTTGCTCCGTATAAAACCAGAATTATTGCAAAACCCGCCATTATTACAAAAGCTGCTAATCAAATAATACTAGAGGATCAGCATCTTTTTTGGAAGGGCTCTGGCGCTGCATTCAAACCAATACTTCAAAAGGATGGTACAGTTAGGAAGTTTACTGTTACATCAAAGGGCCAAAATTATTCTGACTTGGTTTACGCAAGAGTGACTGGAGCAGGTGCCGATCTTTTTGAACTTGGAAAACCAGTCATATCCAAAGGAATGATAGTTGCACTTCCCCTGAAGAAATCATCCTACTGGAATACGGAACCTGTTGTTTACGCTGAAGGCGATAAATACCCGTTTAGTGGGGTTGTTATTAATAAATTCCCAAGTGGGCAAATTATTGAACAAGCCCCTTATCTCTCTGGAATGTTACACGGAACCCTCAAGCGATGGAACGAATATGGAATACCGATGTGCTCTGAAGACTACCTTAAAGGCAAAAAACAGGGAACACATATTTATTGGTTTGACCAAGCAAACGATCCCGATGATTACCGACCTACAAAAACAAAAAACGGTGAAATTATTCCTACTCTTTGGATCAAAATTCGTGAAGAAGCGAAAGAAAAGTTCAAAGAAAATTTTGGCACTCATAAAGCGAACGAATGGATTATATTTAAGTACCGCAGCCTGGGTGGCGATTTTCCAGTCAGATTATTGGAACACTGGAAAGACAATCTTCGCCATGGTCTGTTTGAAGGCTTTGATAGATTCGGAAACAAAACATTTAAGGACGAATACAAGATGGGCCTTCGTATAAAACATAGAATCTTCGATAAGACCAAAGGTTAGTGGTGCTCAAGGGGGGACTCGAACCCCCACGCCTTACGGCACTAGATCCTTAGTCTAGCGCGTCTACCAATTCCGCCACCTGAGCATTTAACGAATCAATAAAGCAACTATGTGATAATGCAAGAATGGAGTTAAACAGAAATTTGCTAACTAACTGGTAATTTAAATTTCTGAGACTTGAATAACCCGATTATGGTCATTGCGGACCTTTAAAGTGATCGATATGTGTACAGCATCACGAATAAGTTGTATTGGTTGAGCCCACTCCATCATTAGAAGGAACGGGGGGTGTAATAAAGGAAATACCTCCTCATCGAAAAAATCGTGACTAAAAGAATTTCTGTAAAAATCAGAATGAATTACATTTCGAGTTCCCTGCTTAAAATTGACAAGGCCATAACTGGAACTACAAAGATCAAACACATTAAAAAAATTCCCGAAAGCATTACATAAGGATGTTTTCCCAGCTCCCATACTTCCATTTAAAAAAATGATAAGTTTTTCATGTTCTGTAAAGTTATAGAGTACATCCCTAACAACATTTGAATAATCGTCCGTATAATTTATAATCGACAAGCTATTCATTTCATAATCATTGTAAAAAGCATGATAAAATTAAATAAAGCATGAACAATAATGCACGCAGTCACAGATTTTGTTGTTTGAAAAATAATTCCTAAAAGAATACCTAAGACTAAAAGGGTAGGAGCAGATAAAATATTTAAATGTACTATTGAAAAATATAATGAGGAGATCAATATCGACCAAAGAGAACCTATTTGCTGAAAAAGTTCCTCTAGAAGAATTTTTCTAAAATATAATTCTTCGATTAATGGTGAAAGTACTAATATTGAAAAGATTTGAGAATAAGATATCTGGTCTTCCTCAATAATAGTAGTTACAATTTCCTGTGGAGATAAGTTGCCCAAGAGATGAAAACTCAAAGCATTAATTAACATTATGATTGGTATAAATAATAAAACCAAAAGTAAAATAGTGTACACTCTATTTATGTTAATCTGTAATTTTGAGTTTGTCTTTGAAACAAAATAGAAAATTAAACAAAATAAGAAGGGCTGAAGCAATGGAACTGTTAATAATAAGCCCCCTAAATATTTTCCATACCTTATCCAAACAAATTCATTATTCCTCATTTTATTTTTTTATAAAATGAACTTAAAAATCGAATTAATAATTATATTAATCAAGCAGGGAGGAATCTTCACACCAAGCAATCTTTCCACCACTAACCGTTAAAATCGGTTTTCCAATAAATTTATGCCCATCCAGCGGAGAGTTTTTAGAAAGGCTCATTCCACTCTCTGTATTGTAAATCCATTTTTTCACAGGGTCGATGACAACAAAATCTGCAAGGTTACCTGCTTTTAATGATGGCGGATCTAATCCCAGAATTTTATGAGGGTTAGTCGACATTTTTTCGGCTATTTTAGGAAATGGGTCATTATCACCCAGAGCCTCTATAACAGTCATTAATGTCGTTTCTAGCCCAATGACACCACCTGGTGCTAAGTCAAATTCAACTTGCTTTAAATGTTCCGCAAAAGGCTCGTGGCTAGAGTTGCAGGAATCGATCGTTCCATCATTTAGTCCTTCAATTAAAGCCAAACGGTCGATTTCTTCTCTCAATGGTGGGGTGGTTTTTGCTTGTGTCTTATATTCACTGATTGCTTCTTCAGTTAAGAGTAAGTGGTGTGCCGATACATCCGTAGAAATCTTAACACCTAATCTCTTTGCTTCTTTGACTAGGTTGACTGATTCAAGGGACGTAAGTGAGCTTATGTGAATTGGCACTTCCAAATGACGAGATACGGTAATGGCTCGTTGAACGGATAACTCTTCAGCCATTCGGGGGTTACCGGTAAGACCCATTTTTAGGCTCAAAGGGCTTTCATGAGCCTGACCATCTTTACTCAAAGAGGGATCTTGTGGATACTCTATGATTTTCAGCCCAAACATCTTTGCATATTTTAAAGCATTTGTAAAAATCTGGTTATCTCCCACGGAATGGGGACAATCAGTAACCGCAACCACGCCTGCCTCCTTGAGCGACCCCAAAGGAGCTAGTGCAATTCCTTTCGAGCCAATTGTCAGGCAGCCCGTTAAATGAACCTTTATTTTGGAGGCTTGTTTTATTCGGTCCTGAATATAACGAATTGTACCTGGGTTATCTGAATGGGGGGTAGTATTTGGCATGGCCAGGATCGAAGAAAACCCTCCTTTTGCGGCTGCTTTTGTAAGTGATTGAATGTTCTCACTTTGTGCATCGCCTGGGACCCGATTATGTACTCTTAAATCTAGTAATCCGGGTAAAATAATATGATCTTTTATATTAAAAGTTTGTTCTGCAGGTTTTCCCTCTGGAATGGATGAATAGATAATTCCATCTCTTACAAACAGGTCTTTTACTCGATCCATCCCTGAATAAGGATCGACCACTCTTCCACCAACTAAGTCGAAGTTACAAAGTGCTTTTTCTTTCATCTTTGATTTTCCCCACAATTAATACAAAGTTGTAAAATTGCCATTCGCACCGCAATGCCATTACTTACCTGTTGTAATATTACTGCCCGGTTTGAGTCTGCTAGTTCTGATTCAATTTCAACGCCTCTGTTAAGGGGACCTGGATGAAGAATAATCGCATTTTTTTTCATTTGATCAAATGTACTGCGACCCAGACCAAAAACATTTGCATACTCTGATAATGAGGGAAAATGTGAGGCTTGTTGTCTCTCATGTTGAATTCTTAATAGCATCACAGCATCCGCACCACGAAGAGCCTCATTTGGGTCATGCGTTACCCTTGCCCCAAGTTTCTCGAATTCCTTGGGTACTAGCGTTGAGGGTCCGGCGAGCGTAACTACTGCACCTAATTTGAGAAGTCCCCATAAATTTGACCTTGCAACTCTACTGAAACGAATATCACCCAAAATAGTAATTCTTTTACCCTTAAGGTTTCCTAGCTTTTCACGCATCGTGTAAATATCGAGCAAAGCCTGACTTGGGTGCTCATGTGCTCCATCTCCCGCATTAATGATAGGAACATTAACTATTTGAGAAAGGAAAAGAGGTGAGCCTGGCGAGGAATGTCTGAGTACTATAGCATCCGCTCCCAATGCCTGTACATTCATCGCAGTATCTTTTAAGGTTTCTCCCTTTGTTAAACTGCTTGCTTCTCCAGCAATTGAAATTACGTCCGCTCCTAGAGATTTTGCCGCTATTTCAAAAGCTACCCGAGTTCGCGTACTCGGTTCCATAAACAAATTGATAATTCGTTTACCTCGTAGTGATTCTATAATCGAGCCATCAGTAGTTTTTTGTGCTTTTATTGTTTCTGCTTCATCCAATAAAAATAATATTTCATCCGAGCTTAAGTCCTCAATTCCCAATAGTGAATTCTTAGACCATTCTTTCATTGCCACAATGTCTCCTGCTTCCACTCATTTGATTCCTGAATGTTTTCAGGTTTGGGCATGTGTTTAGGTGCAGCCGTAATACTCTGCCTTAAGCTTTCTTCTCGCTTAACACGCATGTTTGATAATATTTCGCGAATTTTCTGTTTCATCCAAACGGAAGTGGGTGAACGAAAAGAATAATCGGCAGGACCATTGTTATGAACCCTCCCACTCTCAACAAGATCACAAGTTTGGGCAAATTCACTTTCGTCATTTGGGTCATAAACCGCATAAGTCTTTCCCCCCATTTGTTTAACAACAGCAAAGACAGGGACATCACTGGGTCCATCTGCAACATAAATTAACTGTTCGAACGGTATCCTGCGCAACTCATGTGGAATGGAAGAATTTACATCTATTGATGAGCTTTTGTTGCAACCTTTATTAATCTCAAAAATAAACCTCGTCTTGATTGTATTGTCTACTGCAAGACCAATTTGAGAAATTTCGGGATCAATAGGTAGAGACAAATCAGTTTGGCTTAAAAAATTTGGGGGCAAGGCAGATTCGATAAATTCAGATGCAAAAATTCCTTGAACATGTGGAGCAATTTTACTCCCAAGAATCATTTGAGACAAGCCCGTGCTAATTACATAATGCTCCAGTTTGAAATCGTAATCCTTATATGCATTTTCTTTTGGTATTAAGGCTAATTCATCAAAAAATTCTGGTAAACCGGGGTAGAATTCAAGTTCATTACCCAGTTCGAAGAGTTTTTGATTTGTCAAACCACGCATGGGACCATTTTTTACATAACTTAAAAGGTGATTTAGGTAAATGGTTTCAGCAGAAACGGAAAGGCCACGATTTGCATAAATTTGTGGAAGCTTATTTACCTCTGACCAAAATATTTTTTCGCTTACCCCAAATTGGTTAAAAAGAGGGGTTTGCATGTACCCAGGAATTAATGTTTTATCAAAATCCCAAACACAAGCCAATGTATTTTGACTGTGTATCTGACCCTTTTTAGAAGCTTTGCTCAATTTAATCGTTTTCCTCCATGGTATACACTATAAAGGAATTTAAATGGAAGTGCTACCAAATATAGAACCTTTTCGGGAACGTTACAATGAAGTTGAATTGCAACTGTCAGAACCTGATGTTTTCAAAGATGCCTTCCGAGCAAGTTCGCTAAATCGCGAGCTCACTAGGTTAAGAAAAATCATTGAGCTTCATGATTCTAGTAGTCACTGTCAGCAAGAAATTGAATCCACGAAAGAGTTAATAGATGATCCAGAATTAGGTTCTTCGGCACTCGAGGAGATTGATCTTCTAAACAAAAGGCTGGAAGAACTGGAAAGTAATTTGATCCTGGCAATGCTTCCAGAAGAAGCTGATACCGGAAAAAATACAATCGTTGAGATTCGTGCTGGTGCTGGTGGGGATGAGGCATCTTTATTTGCTGCCGATCTCTTTAGAATGTACTGCAGGTATGGTGAGAATAAAACATGGGGGTTTGAATGCCTTAGCCAAAGTACTTCTGAAAGCGGAGGTTTCAAAGAAGTCGTCTTTATTTTCAAAGGTGAGGATGCATGGTCACGAATGCGTTTTGAGAGTGGCGTTCATCGTGTACAACGAATTCCTGTTACAGAAGCAGGGGGAAGGATTCACACCTCTACTGCTACAGTTGCTGTATTACCCGAAGCACAAGAAGTTGAAATTTCCATTGATGCACAGGATTTGGAAATAAGTGTTTGTCGGGCTTCAGGGCCGGGCGGGCAAGGGGTTAACACCACTGATTCTGCTGTACAACTCTTACACAAACCGAGTGGTATTTCGGTATATTGTGCAGACGAACGATCTCAGCTTAAAAATAAAAATAAAGCTATGACAGTTCTTCGCTCACGACTATTAAAAGCCAAACAGGCTGAGGAAAATGCCAAGTATGCAAATGATCGAAAAGCTCAAGTGGGCTCTGGTGATCGAAGTGAACGTATTAGAACCTATAATTTCCCGCAAAGCAGATTGACGGACCACAGAATCAACTACAGTTCTCATGCTTTAAATGATTCCATGATGGGAGACTTAGACCACTTGATCGATGCACTGACCGCCCATGACCAAACAGTAAAACTGGAGGCTCTCTTAAAAAATGGGTGCAAGTGAGAACTTAACCATTGAAGATGTTCTTTGCAAATCATCAGATTACCTGGCCCGTCACCAAGTAACTAATTTTAAAACAGATGCAGAGTGGTTAATCGCTCACGCACTTGGTTGGCCAAGGATGCAACTTTATTTGAAATTTAATGAGGTGCTTTCAGATAATTCTTTAAATTCTATTAAAAAATTAATTATGCGAAGGGGTAAACGGGAGCCATTACAGCATATTTTAGGTTCGGTACAATTTGCAGGACTAACATTAAAATGTGACTCAAGGGCTCTTGTGCCCCGACATGAAACTGAATTTTTAGTAGATGAACTTTTCAAGCGTCTTGGACCTGATTTTAGTGGCAAGATCGCTGATTTGGGAAGCGGTAGTGGGGCTATTATTTTAAGCCTTTGTTCCCTTTTGCCTAAGGCTCATGGAATAGGGTTAGAAAAATCAGACGCAGCACTGTCACTCGCAAAGGAAAACCTGGATTTATGTAATTTAAGCCAACAAGTCTCCTTTCAACAGCACGATTGGCAAACTAAGTCGAAACCCCAAGAAACTTATGACATCATTGTTAGTAACCCTCCCTACTTATCTGAAGAAGATTGGGATAAAACACAGCCTGAAGTTAAAAGCTACGACCCCAAAGAAGCATTAATTGCGGACAAACAGGGACTTGGGGATATTGAAACGATAATTGAGTATTCCCACAATAGATTAAATGACCAAGGTTTTTTAGCTTTAGAATTTGGTATGCATCAGGCTGATACTGTAACTAATCTGCTAAAGAATTTATATAACGTGGAAATTTTATCAGACCAATTTTTGGTGCGCAGGTTTGCAATTGCACATAAAATTTAAGTCCATTTGAATTAAATTTTTTTAGAAGTTGAGCCTTGGGATTGTGAAACCTGAGCTACAGTGATGTAATTTACCCAATCTTTTAAAATTCTGAGTCCTTCATGTAAGCGTATGTCGAGGTTCTTAGGCATAACAAATTTGTCTAAGTCGGGAGAAGTGGCATTTTTGTCGTCTTTTATTCCTCGAACAATTAATGATTTTTCTTTCTGGTCTTTTACAACCTGGAGTTCGAGCTCTTTGGAAGGAAAAGAGAGTTTGGACAATGACTTATATTCCTTGTTAAGAAAATCTGTCTTATTTAAATCAAATAAATTTGTTTGTAGTCTGTTACTTAAATTTAAAGACACGCTTTTCTGATCTCTCTTTTTTCGAAACCAAGAAATATTTTTTTCCAGGTAATCAAACTCTTTGGTTGATGATTGTCTGTCTTTACTTGAAGAAAGGAGAGCTTTTACAGTTTGATCAGAGTATTTAAACTCTCCTTGTGGGCGCCTAAAATTTACTTCTGCAATTTTATCCCAAGCAAGTGCGTTATCCAAGTCCGACTCCCCAATGGGTAAGTACTTGTTAATTGAATGAAAAGAAATGTCACTTGAGACGCCCGTTAATTGCGTACTCTCTCCTGAAGGTAAGTAATATTTTTGGATTGTTATCTTTGCGGCACTTTTTTTCCCTTGCTGGCCGGAAAAAGCAAAAGGCATATTCATGGGAAGCAAGGATTGAACTGTTCCCTTACCGTGCGTCGATTGATCGCCGACAATCAGAGCTCTTCGGTGGTTCTTTAGAGCTCCAGCAACTATTTCAGAAGCTGAAGCACTGTAACGAGAAACCAATACAATCATCGGACCGTCCCAGATTAACTTGGGATTAAAATCAAATTTTTTCCTAATTTTTCCATCAGAACTCTTAACCTGTACAACAGGACCTCGAGAAATAAATAGTCCGGCAAGGTTTACTGCTTCGCTCAAATACCCACCTCCATTTCTGCGCAAATCCAAAACGAGACCTTGCATTTCTTGTTCTTTCAACAAATTGATTAGTTCTTCAACATCATCAGTTGCTTTATGGCCATCTCCGCTTGATCCGTAAAATGAAGGAAGCTCAACCACTCCCAACAAAAGCTCATCTCCATTGTTGTTTATTTTATGAATAGATGCACTTGCCAGATTTGCTGTAAGTTTAATTTTATCTCTTATTATTTTAACAGTCTTGGTAGTCGTTGGACTCTCAATAGGACGAATTTTCAATGAAACTAATGTGTCCTTGGGGCCCTTAATCAGTTCGACGATTTTAGATAAACGCATGTCAACGACATCAACAAACTCTCCTTCTCCTTGGGCAACTTTTAGAATGACATCTTCTGGCTCAAGTTGTCGGGATGCTTCTGCAGGGCCGCCAGGAAGTAATTCTTTTATTGTACAATATCCGTCAGCGTCTGTTAAAACAGCCCCTATCCCTACAAATTCGTTGTGCATTGCCTGATCGAATTTTTCTTTCTCTTTTATGTTGAGGAAAGAGGTGTGTGGGTCAAACATCTGAGTGAGTGTAGTAAGATAGAGTTCCTGTACATCAGTTGCCTCAAATTCTAAAATGTTTTTGACCCACCGCTTATACTTTTTCTGAAGGTTGACTAAAATCTCGTCTTCTCGTGTTGTAAGTAATTCCAGGGTAGTGCTGGAACTTTCGTTTTCGTCAATTTTAGAGAAAATTTCATTGATATATTCGTGGGTAAGTAATCCGTCCCAAATGACATTCAATTGTTGAGAGCTTGCAGCCCAGGAAAGATCACTACGATCAAGAGTAAAAGTCTCATTACTTTCTAGGTCAGGTGCATTACTCAAACGGACAAGAACAGAATTTAGTCTGGTGATAGCTAACTTTCGGTATTCTTCATACATCTCAAAAGCTGGAAAAAGATTTCCTTGCCGAAGATAAGTTAAGATAGTGGGCTGATATCTTTTTTTGAACCTAGCTAAATCTTGTTCCGTAAAAAAAAGTTTCTGCTTGTCTAGGTTGGTGACAAATTTTTCTAAAAACAAAGCCGTATCCAATTCACTAATAGATAATTTTTTGAAGTGGGCTTTTTCTAGAGCACCTAGTAGCCATTTTGTTTCATCAGACATTAAGGCACTCGGAACTAGTGGCTCATAGACCTCTTCTTGGCTAGCTAACTTGAGCGATCCTGACTGCAAGGATTCTTCAGCAACTCCTTGTATGGGTACAATCAATCCTATAAAGGAAACAAATGTGAATATAAGTATTGGATTGATGAGACTCATAAAAAGACGGACTAATCTTTACCTAACAGCTTTTTAGCTTTTTCCAAAGTTTCTTTTTCTGATTCAGTCAAGGAACCAAAGCCCTTATCGTTTATTTTATCAAGTATTCGATCTGTTTCTTCCTTGATGGAAACATTTTCACCGAAATTGACTCGGAACTTCTTTACCTTTCTAGGTGAATGACGGTTATGTCTTGATTGAGGTGATCCAGTGCCTGATCTAGTGAATGTAAAACGAAATGGAAAAACCAACTTCCCCTGAACTATTAAATATGTAAGGGCACCACAAATCATGCCGCCAAGATGAGCAGAATGGGCAATCATTCCATTACCTAAAATTTCAGAATTAACAAAACCATAGATTTCTAAACCCAAAGTCCCCAATAAAACCCACTTTGGTTTAATTCTTACCGGCAGGATGAAAAAAAGTAACAGCGTGATTGGCTGATTTGGTTGAAATAAACAAAATGTACAGAGACATGCTAATACAATAGCAGATGAACCAACCAAATATTGGTACCCAGAATTATTGAATAAAACCAATAATTGCTCCCAGAAGAACTGAAGAAAGAACCAAATATTTAAATTTTCTATTACCAATAAAACCCTCTACAGGTCTTCCAATAAAGTGAATGCCCAATAAATTTAGAATCAGATGCAAAGGACCGTCGTGAACGGATGCGTATGTTATAATTGTCCAGAAATAGCCTTTTGAGAGATTATTA
This sequence comes from uncultured Opitutales bacterium, assembly GCA_943787575.1. Classification (GTDB taxonomy): domain Bacteria; phylum Verrucomicrobiota; class Verrucomicrobiia; order Opitutales; family Seribacteraceae; genus Chordibacter. Next base: position 68,105 of record CALSMY010000012.1, read on the forward strand.
TAACCAAATCCTACAAAGTCATTAACTAACTGAGCACCAAAGAATAAACTTGATACAGCCTGTAATACAAAGCAAGAAATAAGAAAAATGATAAGTTGGTCACAAAAAGATCGTTTGAATAACTCACGGGGTGACTGCATGTAGGTTCTATCGTAGAGCATATATATAAACTATCTAAACTTAAATTTTGCATAAGCCAAGGATGAACAACGGCAATGATAAGTAAAATTACAAGCGAGTTTTTACTTCTTTTAATACTAATTTATAGTCTGTTACTAATAGTAATAAAGTCTCAATACAACACATATACAATTATATTAAACGCTATAACTTTGATAATTTGGATTAAATTCCTAAGTATAAAATGTAATCATTTTAGAAAAAAATGTATTATTTTTGGTGCTATAATATGTATTCTTAATTTAATTTTTTTTGATATTAAAAGTAATGAAAGTATATTACATGAAAAACATACCTCTAAAAAAGAGTTTATATTAGATGTTACATTTGACTACTTTCCGACTAGTAAATACGAATTTACTAATTTATCAGGAAAAATTAATAATTCGAGTTCTAAAAATTATTTGTTAAAAGATAAAAGAATTTATGTTGTAGGAGAATACAAATATAATAAAATTAAAAGATTAAAGCCATATACAATTGCTGTATTAATTAATGAATCTTGTCTAAATAAAGAAGAAATTGTAGTCAATTCATTCAGGACAATCAACATCACACAAGATCCTTTTCAAAAACTAAGTTTTCAAAATCAAAAAAATTTAAAAAAGGTGGTTCAAACGAAATCTGGTAGTTTTGGCTGGGCAATGTTAAGTGGATCCAAACAATTCCTGCATGCAGATCTTTTAAAGAAAGCAGGGATTACAGGGACAATGCATTTATTTGCTGTTAGTGGTCTGCATATTGGGTTCTTTTATTTGCTTTTAGGTTTATTAACAAAACCTTTTTCAAACTTTTTAATTACCATAGTGTTTATAAAGCTCGTTTGTTGCTTTACATATCTTTTTTTTATTAATTTTCCAGAATCTGGAATTCGTGCATTTTTAATGATTTCCGTCTACGAGATCTCAAAATTAGCAATAGGTCGCCAAAAGGGTATAACCGTGTTTTGTATATCTTGTTTATTAATATTGATCTTGTTTCCTAGTGTTATTTATTCCCTAAGTTGTCAATTATCATTTACAGTTGTTCTATTTATATTATTTATCGTAAGGGATTATAATCTACCAAATAAAATACTTAAAAAAATAACTATGTATCCCATTATAACTCTTGCTGCCAGTACAGGATCTGCCTTGTTAGTATTTGATTATTTTAATTATTTTTCATATATATCCTTAGTTTCAAATTTACTAATTATACCGTTTATTTCAATATATTACACTTTGAATATTTTTCATTTTTTAATTTTATTAATATTCAATTGTAATTTTTTCCAAGTTTTTCATGAAATGTTTTTTCTTCTGATATATAAAGTCATAGATTATTGCAGTTTCCTAAATACTTTTTTTCCTACTCAAAAAGTAAGTCAGTTTGATATAAACAACGGTTTTCATATTGTACTATTTCTTACCTTATTATTATCTTTTATGTTTAAGTTTCATTGGAGAATACGGTTTTTCTCAGTTTCTTTTTATTATGTCTGTTTCGTACTGTTCATTCTTTTTAGATCATGGAATTAACAAATTCCAGCAATCCCTTAACATTAACTTTGTTGCCCCTTTTTTAATTAATAATAGGTTTGGAGCTTAAATTATGCACCCTAATGACAACTTGGATTTTTGGCATTCTGGCCAAGGCCACTGGAAAAGTGTTTCTAATAGCAATTGGAATGACTGGAAGTGGCAATTGCAAAACCGCTTAGGGAAAAAAGAGCACATGGAAGAATTTATCTCGATTAGCGATGATGAATCAGCCGGCTTGGTATTGCAAAAGACAAACTCATGGTTTCCGTAACGCCCCATTTCTTTAACTTGATTGATCCGGTTGATTTTAATTGTCCGATTCGTAAACAAGTTATCCCAAGCAAATCTGAGGGTGTAATTCAGGCATGGGAGGATACTGACCCTGTTGGTGAAGAAAGTTCTATGGTCACACCTGGTTTAGTCCATCGTTACCCAGATAGAGTTCTATTCTTGGTAACTGATCGTTGTGGGTCTTATTGTAGATATTGTACTCGTAGTAGGCTTGTGTCCAATGCTCAAGGCTATGGATTTCACCCTAACTTTGAAAATTGCTTGGCATACATTAAGTCTAATACCTCAATCCGTGATGTCCTGCTTAGTGGAGGCGACCCCCTTCTTCTTTCAGATGAAAAAATTTCTTATCTTTTATCAGAACTCGCTTCAATTTCTCATGTAGAATTTGTGAGAATCGGTTCTCGATTACCGGTGTTTCTCCCACAGCGAATAACATCCTCATTATTAAATTCTCTTAAATCTCACTCAAACTTATGGATGAGTATTCATGTTAATCACCCGAAGGAGTGTACAAATGAACTAAAAGATGCCTGCCATAAACTTGCATCCTCTGGCATACCTCTTGGAAACCAATCAGTTTTACTTAAAGGAATAAATGATGATGCAAAGACTATGAAAAGTTTGATTCATAGGCTATTAATGATGAAGGTTAAGCCTTATTATTTATATCAATGTGATCTTGTGCCTGGTAGTTCGCACCTAAGAACTTCAGTTACTAAAGGAATAGAAATTATTCGTGAACTTCGTGGTTCAACTACAGGTTATGCAATTCCACAATTTGTTATTGATGCACCTGGTGGTGGCGGAAAAATTCCAATAAATCCAAATTATGTTAAAAAGTCCACTAATGGATTATGGGTTTTAGAAAACTTTGAAGGAAAAACTTTTGAATACCCTTCTGACTAGATTTTTGTTTGAACAGGTTTAGTCAGTTCGAATAGGCATAACCACGCAAAGGAAATCATTTCCATCTTGATTATCAGGTTTAACCTTAAAAACACCAGGACTCATATCATCTCTAAATTCAAAAATAACTTTATCACTCACTATTGATTTAAGTGGGTCCAAAAGGAATTTTGGGTTAAAAGAAACAACCGAATCAGGGCCAGTGTACTCAATACTCATGGATTCACTAGCATCTCCTAGTGTACTTTGACCAAATATTTCCATTTCATTTGGTTTTACCCGCAAGGTAACTTTTTCATCGGAAACTAACGCTGCTCGGTTAACACATTCTAGCATTAATTCTCTTTCAATAATTGCCTGATTAAAATCATCCTTAGGGATGACTTGATTAAAGTTCGGGTATTTTCCTTCCACTACTTTAGAAACCAAATAAATCGAATCATGAAAGCCATTGGTTTCGTCATTTCCTTGGGAAACATCCATTTTTAGTGAAACCTGACGGTCTGTAAAATTTAATTCTATATTCTTAGCAACTCCGGGTAACCTTTCGAGTTCTGCAACAGTTAATGAAGGCAGGATAAATTCACCTTTATTTTCTGCTTTCCTTTTTTCTTGTTTACTCGTTACTGCAAGTCTTCTTCCATCTGTAGCAACTAATGAAATATCCGTTTCGTTGATCTGAAAAAATACCCCCTTAAGCATGTAGCGTTCTTCATTTACTGACTGAGCATAAGAGACACTTTTTAACATAGTTGTTAGCTCATCTTTTGCTAAGGTAAAATTCTTGCTGTTTTCAAGTTCGGGAAGAGGGGGGAATTCCTTGCTGTCCATTCCAATAATATTAAATATTGATCCCCTGGTTGAGATAGTTGCTTTAGGAGTCCCGGTAGACGTAACATTTACCTCCATGTCTGCAAGCTCTCTAATAATTCTTCCCAATTCTTTGACCGGCAAGGTCACTGAGCCTACCTCTTCAATGGTTGCCACAATTGAACACTTCATACCAAGATCTAAGTTGGTTGTGGAAAGTGAAACTGAGTCCTCTTTGGCCTCGATTAATACATTTTGGAGTATTGGCATGGTTTTTCGGGAACCAACCACACTGGAAACTAGTTGAAGACCTGCACTGAAGTGATCTCGATTTATTTTGAACTTCATTGAATTGGTTTTGGAGATGAATGAGGTTTTAAACAATCTTTAATTATTAAAGATAGATTTAAAAGATAAAAACCTATTTATATTATAGTACCTGAATAAGTTTAATAATTACATAAGTATCTATTGAAAGGAATTTTATGTGATATTTATTTGTGTATAGAATGACCAACAAGAAAGAAAAAAATGGTTGATGTGGACAAAAATAGATTAATCAACAATTGAAAAACAAGTTACGTGGTTTTATTTTTTTCTTATCGATTCCAAGTAATCCCAAAAACTTTGATGGTTTTCCACAACTGATTCATCTGAAGATGGTAGATTACAACGAACCATAAAATCCTGAAAAGAATTCCTTTCCAAAATAAATTGGCAGTGAAGAGCTGGTCCATTCTGTTCAAAGTAGATTCTTAAGTCATCAATTCTTATTCTGTAGTAAGTCATACCCTTACGGCTAAACTTGCTTACATTTTCATTCTTATTCGTTAAGATATCTGTTGAAAGAGAGCTTAATTTCTCAACCAAAACAAGTTGTTCGTTTTGTGAAAATCCGGACATAGCATCCAGGCTTTGTGTGGAAAAAGTAACTTGTCTCATTGTATTGTTTTAATCTTTCGGAAGAGGCTTAGCAATTTTAACTGTACAGACGAATTAGATTAAATCGATTTAATCCTTCTCGAAATTCGGTGTCATGATATACAGTTTAATACAACTATGCAAAATTCTGAACAAGAACTGGAAGAAGCAAAGACTGTTCTACGAAAAGAAGCCATCGCGATTCAGGAAATAGCGAACCGCCTTGATTCGGGTGCGTTTTGCAAATCAATTGATATACTTTTTGAGACCCACGGGAAAATTGTTATAACGGGTATTGGGAAATCTGGACATGTGGGTAAGAAAATGGCCGCCATGCTATGTAGCACAGGTTCACCAACTGCATACCTCCACCCATCTGAAGCAGTGCATGGAGATCTGGGAATTCATCAAGAAGGCGACCCAGTCATTTATTTATCAAATAGTGGTTCAACCCCTGAGTTGATCTATTTAGAGCCCGTTTTTAGAGCACGCGGAGCAAAAATTATCGGTATCTTAGGTCAAATAAATAGCCCCCTCGCAGACAAGGTTGATGTTTTGCTTGATGCATCTGTTTGTGAGGAAGCTGACCCACTGGGCATTGTACCGACCTCAAGCTTTATAGCAGCATCAGCACTTGGAGATGCACTTGGTGCTGCTCTTATGAAAAGAAGAAATTTTGATAAAAACGAATACGCAAAAACTCATCCAGCTGGACAATTAGGAAGGAATTTAATTCTTCGCGTTAAAGATGTTTTTCACAGACTAGATAAAGTGGCTTTAATTACCAGGGAGGCTCGAATAAAAGAGGTAGTTATTGAAATGTCCAAACATCCTCTAGGAGCAGCATGTGTTTTAGAAAACGAAAAATTAATTGGTATTATAACAGATGGAGATTTAAGAAGAGCACTTCAGAATACTGAAGATTTAATTAATAAGAAGGTTGAAAAAATTATGACGGAGCAACCTCAAGCAATCTTTCCAGATGAAACTTTGGGGTACGCTTTAGATGTAATGGAAAAAAGAAACCCCTCGCCAATATCAATACTTCCGGTGGTAGATCCAGTTGACTTAAAACTGTTAGGCCTTATTCGCCTACATGATATTCTTGGTAATTAAAATCTAATGATTAAGAAAAAGCTTTTCCCTCTTACTTTGTTTCTTCTTTTGCTAACATGCTTGGCGTATCTTGCCTTTCAATTAAATCGTACATATCAAGAGTATAAACACTGGAAAACCCGCGAATCTGTTTTAGAAAAAGAATTAGAGGTTTTAAAAGAAGAAGCACGGGGACACCAAGAATTTTTAGATCGGTTGCGTAGAAATCCTGATTTTCAGGATGAAGTTGCAAAAAAAGAATTAGGTTATGGAAAGCCCGACGAATGGCTCTATCGTTTTCCTCCAGAAAACGAAAATTAATTTAATAATTTGAGCTTAAATTTAATAGACGAAAATAAAATAAAAGATTCGTTCGCTTCAATCGGGCAAGAACAAATCTTTAGGTTTTGGGGTGAATTAAATAGAACTGAAAGAAGCATTTTATTAAATCAACTTGAACAAATTGATCCCCTAGAATGCCAAGATGCTTGGAAAGAAATCAATTTATTACCCACTCCCGTTCTTAACCTTCAACCCCCCCCTGCAATAAGGTCCACTGACCCTTTGGATACAGGGTTGGTTTCAATGCATGAAAGTGGGGAAGAAATGTTAGCTAAAGGAAAGGTAGCCGCATTTACGGTGGCAGGCGGACAGGGCACACGCCTTGGTCATAATGGACCCAAGGGTACTTTTCCATGCACTCCCTTAAAGAAGCATTCACTGTTTCAACATTTCGCAGAGAACTTATCTTTTTTTACTAAACGGTTTGGTAAATGTCCGAGGTGGTTTATCATGACGAGCCAGGAAAACCATACTCAAACAAGAAAGTATTTTGAAAAAAACCAATTTTTTGGATTAGATAAAAACAGAGTAACTTTTTTTCAACAAGGCATGATGCCCGCATTTAGTATGGATGGAAAAATATTGCTTCAAGAAAAAAACCAATTGGTGATGAGTCCAAATGGGCACGGTGGTAGTTTGAAGGCTCTTGTAGAATCGGGCTCTATTGGACTCATGGAGGAAGAAGAGATAGAATGTATCAGTTATTTTCAAGTAGATAACCCGATGGTATATTGTATGGATCCAACTTTTATTGGCCTTCATAAGGCCAGTGGGTCAGAGATGTCTTCAAAGGCTGTGAAAAAGTTAAGTTCGGAAGAAAGGGTAGGGACTTTTGTACAAAATGGCGAAAGCCTTCAAGTACTAGAGTATAGTGATATACCCCAAAAAATATCTAAGGAAAAACTAAAGAATGGTAGTTTACGGTTTGGTCTTGGAAGCATTGCAATACATATGCTCGAGCGTAATTTTGTCCACAGAGTTGCGGGTTCAGAAAAAACGAAAAGCCAAGGACTCAAATATCATGGAGCCCACAAAAAAGTGTGCTGTTTAGACAAGGAGGGCTCACGGGTTCATCCCTCCCAGCCAAATGCTATTAAAGCAGAAACTTTTGTTTTTGATGCCCTTCCTTTGGCATGTGATCCTTTGCTTGTAGAGATTAACAGAGAAGAAGAGTTTGGTCCGATTAAAAACCCGTCAGGGTCTGACTCTTGTTCTTCATCAGAAAAATTGCAAATTTCTCGAAACCAGCGATGGTTGAAAGTGATTGGAGTGCCTGAGAGATTAAACAAGGTAGAGATTTCACCTCTTTTTGCACCCACGCTACCATATTTTTTAGAACAAACATCCAAATTTCCCTTAGACCTGAAGAAACTTTCAAAAGAATCAGCTCTAATTGAATTACAGAACACTTAATTTAACACATAAATACCTTACAATGATAAAAGAAAAGTTAGAGACCGCGGTAAAAGACGGAAATCTATTGGCAACAGCTGAACAAAATATAAACGAATTTTTAAATTTAGAACCTAGCCCAGAATGGGTATCTCTTGGATTGGAAGAGTTAATTAATAGCAATAATTGGGAAGAGCTAAATGATCGTTTTCACTGCAATTTGGCTTTTGGTACAGGGGGAATGAGGGGGCGCACGATCGGAAAAATTATAACCTCCACTGAAAGGGGGGGCAGTAAAGAAGGAGAAACACCTGCTTTTGCTTGCGTGGGAAGCAATACCTTAAATGAATTTACCTTACTCCGGGCAACGAAAGCACTCTTCAACTATTTAAACAAATGGATGCAACAGCGAGGAATTCTCGAACAACCACGTTTAGTGGTTGCTTATGACGTCCGTCATTTTTCTCCGAAATTTTCAGAAATTGTATCTAAAGCATGGGTTAAAATGGGTGGTTATGCCATGGTGTTTGACGGCCCAAGGTCTACCCCCCAATTAAGCTTTACCGTTCGCCATCGTTATGCTCATGCCGGAGTGGTGATTACTGCAAGTCACAACCCTTATCACGATAATGGCTTTAAAGCATACTTTGGTGATGGTGCTCAATTGGTTCCCCCTCATGACCTTGGAGTTGTCGGGGAATATAACCGGATAAATCTATCTGAAATTTCGCATTGGTTACAAGAAGGTGGACTGAATGATGCAGAAGTAGCGGTCTTGCCAACCGAAGACGATATGGCTTACAAGGGAGCACTGGAAGATGCGGTCTTAAATCCTGACTTACTCAAAACTACCGCCCCCAAAATTGTCTTTACTCCAATTCACGGTACTGGTGCCATTTCATCAGTACCCGCCTTGTGGGATCATGGTGTGCAGGTTGCTTTAGTGGATGAGCAAAGTAAGGAGGATGCAAATTTCTCAACCGTTAAATCACCTAATCCTGAAAACCCTGAAGCTCTTTTGCTTGGAATTAAAGTAGCTAAAAAGACAAAATCACCTTATGTATTTGCGAGTGACCCAGACTGCGATCGTATCGGTGTCGCCGTCGAAGAAAGTAAAGGAAGTTTTACCTTCCTTACCGGAAATCAAGCAGCTTGTATACTAGCTGAGTATCGTCTACTGGCTCTAAAGCACCAGCAAATTTTACGCGATGATAACGGAGCAGGTTTTGCACTCATTAAAACATTGGTTACTTCTCCTCTGATAACTAAAATTGCTACAGGCTTTGGCGTTCGCTGCATAAACACGCCAACAGGGTTTAAGTGGATGGCTCAAAAGATGCTAAAATATGAGGAGCAGGCTCAAACAAGGATACAGGAAGAGGAGGGGATTGGTTTGGATTTTGATAGTACTGAACTGTTTACCCGAATGGATATTCTATCAAGATATTCTACCTGTACTGTGTTGGCTGCAGAAGAAAGCTATGGTTATTTACCTTTGGACTTAGTTCGTGACAAAGATGGCAATGCATCTTCTTTGGCAATAGCTGAAGCCTTTGCATACATGGAATCAACGGGTACCAACCCATTAAAATTTCTTGATACCATCTACCAAAAATATGGTTATCATCAGGAAAAAACTGAAAATATTTATTTTGAAGGGGCGGAAGGAAGTGCAACCATTTCTAAATTGGTAGAAAGTTATCGTAAAAATCCTCTGAAAAATGTGGAAAACTTTAAGGTTTTAAAAAAGAAGGATTTTTCAGAGGAAGGTTTTATTGATGAAGACGAAGAGCTTTTACCAAAACAAAACTTTATCCAAATTTTTCTTGATAACGATTACTCTATTGCGATTCGTCCAAGTGGTACCGAGCCCAAGATAAAATATTATCTTTTTGGTTGTGCGGAACCAAGGTCAACTGATTTAGAGGCTACTAAAAAGGCAGTATCGGAAACTCTTGAAACAATTGGGGCATGGTTGGTAGAAGACGCCCAACAAAGAGTCGGAAAAAAATAAATTTGTAATTAATTTATTAAACCAATAGCGAGGCAGGGTTTTCCAAAAGCTCTGCAAGAGTTTGAAGAAAACGAGCCCCTACCGCTCCATCAACCAAACGATGGTCGCAACTGAGACCAAGGGTCATAGTCTCTCCGCTGCGAATGGAACCATCTTTGCCCACCACTGCTTTAGGCACACTGGCACCAACCGAAAGGATAGCAGCATTGGGCGGGTTGATTATGCCACTGAAGAAATCTATCCCAAACATACCAAGGTTGGTTACGGTAAAAGTAGACCCACTCATTTCATCAGGAGTAAGCTTTTTGTTGCGAGACTTATGAATCAAGGACTTTGCTTCTCCGGATAAAGTTTTTAAACTAAGGGAATTGGCTTTACGGATCACAGGGGTGACTAACCCGTCGTCTACGGCAACCCCGAAGGCTAAATGGACATCACCGTGAAAAATAATTTCGTTTTCACCCCATGATGTATTGATTTCAGGAACTAAAGGAATAGCAGATGCACAAGCCAAAAGAATTAAATCATTTATACTTACCTTTTCTGTGGCAGTTTCATTAGCAACCGATTCTAACCTTCGATTTATCGACTGCCTGGCAAGACCAAGAGGTTCTGAATTAATTTCTTTTTGGAGATAGAAATGTGGAATTGTGGTCTTTGATTCGAGTAATCGTTTTGCGATTACCGAACGCATTTTACTAAGCGGTATTGTCTTAGACTGGAGAAGAGAAGAGCTCAGGGAGGGTGGGCGAGGAGATGATACAGTTTCTTGGCTAGAAGCTAAAACAGAAGAAACATCTCCATTCAAATCCTTTTTGGTAATTCGACCATGTGGCCCAGACCCCTTAATTTTGAGAAGGTCTATATTTTTTTCTTTGGCAATTTTTTTAGCGAGCGGAGAAGCTAGAATACGGTCTGTGGTTTCACTGGGTGTATCGAAATCTGTTGAAAGAGAAGGGGTGGGTTTTTCTTCCTCGGGTTTTTCCTCAGCGGATAATTCTGGTTTGCTGATTTGTTCCGTTACGGTTTCTACTAATTTTGGCTTAGAGGGCGAGTCTTCAAAAACGGGCAGTTGCTCCCCCTGTTCTCCAACAACGGCTAATGGTTTACCAATTTCAACCTCATCTCCTTCTTCAGCTAAAAGCTGCAGAAGTACACCATCGTCGAAATTTTCAAGTTCCATGGTTGCTTTGTCAGTCTCAACCTCTGCTAAAATATCGCCGTTAGAAACCTCATCACCGACTTGCTTGTGCCACTTGACAACTGTGCCCACAGTCATGGTGTCACTAAGCTTTGGCATTTCTATTATTGTACTCATCTAATCTTTAGAGCAGTTCCATTGCTTTTGCCAAAACACGGTCGTGGTTTGGAATTTGAAAATTTTCTAATTCCTTACTGTATGCCTGGGGCACATCGATAGCTGATATTCTTTTAACAGGAGCGTCTAAGTGGTCAAAAGCGTGTTCTTGAATCAGGTATGCGATTTGGGCATCAACTCCGCAAAAAGGCTTATTCTCTTCAACCAATAAGACACGGTTGGTTTTTTTAACTGTTTCAAGTATAGCTTCCAAATCGAGTGGTCTGATGGACCTTAAATCTAGTACTTCTGCAGAAACACCGTGCTTTTCCTCTAAAGTCTCGGCAACTTGTAAGGCGACCTGAACAGATCTACCATGTGCAATGATAGAGAGATCATTTCCCTCAAGGGCAAGGCGAGCTTTTCCAAGAGGGATGATAAAATTTTCATCTTCCGGTACTTCGCCCTTAAGATTGTAGAGAATGGTGTTTTCCATTACACAAACAGGGTCATTGTCCCGTATGGCAGCCTTCATCATTCCTTTTGCATCTGCAGGTGTGGAAGGACAAATAACTTTTAAACCTGGGGTGTTAGCGGCAAAATTTTCTGGAGTATGCGAATGAGTCGCCCCGACATTAGTGCCCCCGTTGGCTGGGCCCCGGAATACGATGGGTACATTAACCAAGCCACCTGACATGTAACGAACGCTGGCCGCATTATTAAAAATTTGATCAAAAGCTACATAAGAAAAGCTCCAGAACATAAACTCGACAACCGGCCTCATGCCCATCATAGCTGCCCCAACAGCTAATCCTGAAAAGGCTGCCTCACTAATTGGAGTGTCAATGATTCTTTCGGGACCAAACTCTTCAAGTAACCCCTCAGAAACCTTGTAAGAGCCCTTGAATTGAGCAACTTCTTCACCCATTAGCACGACATTGGAATCCCTTGAAATTTCTTCAGAAAGAGCTTGGTTTAATGCTTCTCGGTAAGTGATCTCGGCCATTTTTTGTATAAAATTGGTTATCTAGAGGACTCGAAAAATATGGTGCCAGAAGAACTTTTCTCTTCAGGGTTATCCGTTTCCCAATAAACATCATCCATTAATTCAGAAACATCAGGAAATGGGCTGGCTAATGCAAATTCGGCAGAAGCTTCAGCTTCATCTTTGGCAGCTTTATCCAAAGCTTTAATTTTATCATCCGTTAAAACACCTTCTTTTAGGAGTTTGTCGCGAAACAAATTTATTGGATCTTTATTTTCTTTATATTCTTCGATCTCTTCTTTGCTCCTGTAGGTTTGGTCAGGATCGGCGACTGAATGGCCACGATATCTGTAGGTCACAATTTCCAAAACGGAAGGCCGGGAGTTTTCTCTGGCCCTGGAAAGCGCGTTATGTATGGCAGATCGAACCTCATACAAATCGTGACCTTGATGAACTGACCAATCTATATCAAAGGCTTCACCTCTGCGGGCAAGTGGTTCGCCAGCAGAGTGCCTGGACTCAGAGGTGCCCATTGAGTATCCATTATTTTCGATTACATAAATGACCGGCAGATTCCAAAGTGAAGCCAAATTAAGAGACTCGTAGAATGACCCTTGGTTGGTGGCCCCGTCACCCATAAAACACAAGCAGGCACCTTTCGTTCCTTTGGTTTTTAGTGCGTAGGCCATTCCAAGTCCGAGGGGGGTTTGTCCCCCAACAATTCCGTGACCGCCCCAAAAGTTTTTGTCAGGTGCGAAAAAATGCATGGACCCACCTTTTCCTTTAGAACATCCTGTCTTTTTACCGTACAGCTCGGCCATACACTCATCCATTTCCATGCCAACAGCGATAGCATGTCCGTGGTCTCGATAGGCAGTGATAACATGATCATCTTGTGACATTACGGAAACACTGCCTACAGCAACTGCCTCTTGACCAATGTAAAGATGAAGAAATCCTCCGATATGGCCCTGCTGGTAGGCACGAAGAGAACGTTCTTCAAATCGTCGGATTCGGAGCATCTGGGAAAAGAACCTAATTTTCTCTTCTGCTTCAAGGGAATGATTTATAGAGACCGCAGAAAAGTCGGTTTCGTTGGGTAAAGGCACGGCAGTAGGGGAAGCCTTGGTTGGGGCATCCCCTTTCTGAATGTCTGCGTCGTGGTATATACTTTCCATAAAATAGGATAAAATTAACGATCTTCCTTTATGTACTGAGTGGGGTTGGCTTCAATCTCTAAATTAGGAATGCCCTTGGAACAATCTGTACGGACACCCCAAAAACCTTCGTCTTTACGATCGTAAAAAGGCCATACTAGCTTGTGGTCAGAAGGAGGAATTAAAAGGCTTTGAATTTCATCACGACTAAAAAAATTAAAATACCCCTCATCAATTTCTTCAGGTATATCCTTTAAGATAGGCAAACAATCGAATAAAAACATTAACCAGTGGCCATTGCCTTCATAGGACTTTTCCGATACGTAGCCGAATAATTTTAAATCTTGATCGCAAAGATTTAGTCGAGTTTCTTCATAAGCTTCTCTCTTTGCACACTCATAAGGAGACTCACCTGCAGTCATTTCCAATTTTCCCCCAGGGGGACTCCAAGTGCCCATGTTTGGGGACTTCTTTCTTTTAATAAGCAAAATACGTCCTGCAGGGTCTCTTATAAACAATAGGCAGGAAATCTTAAATTGCATGGAGAAAAGTCTTGTTTACAGGATATTTGTAATGAATGGTATAGTCCTAACGAAAACCCAAGCGAACCCAATGAAAATAATTTCACTCACCCTGTTCATTGCCTTCATGCATTGCCAACTATTTTGTCAAGTAGACAGGCAAGAGATCGACAGAGTCATTAAGTTAGACGGAAAAATTAGTGTTTCTCAAGATTCTGAAAGGTGGCTTAAGATTTCCGTCCCTTTTCTCGTTAATGAACACCCCGACCTTCTTAGTATGCAAGGGAAAAGGCCTGAAACAATTGAAGAGATGTTCAACCCCTCCTTTTTGAATAATCTTAAAATAAGCATATGGATAAGCTTTCTAAACGAATTTAAGAGAAAAGAATTGAGGGGAGAACGAAAAGATGTTCGATATTTTGATTACTACAGTGCGGAAATGGAATGCTTGAGTATAGAAATTGATAGAAAAACCAAGAAAGCAGAATTCCTTTTTCCAGCAACGATAGCCAAAATGAGTGAATTAGGAAATTATCCAAAACTTACAGGATATGTACTAGAGTTTTCCCGCAATGGAGAAACATTTAGAGTGTCAGACCAAATTAATTTTCTAAATTACGATCAAGAAGAAATTTTAGAAAAATATCGAATGGAGGCACTTAATAAATCATCATCGAATGAAGGAATACTTATTCCCGGGTATATAATCAATGACCTATACCTTAAGGATTTAGGGCCAGTTTTGAGGAAATAACCTCAAAAAAGCTTTCCCTTTATTCTGCCTCAAAACGAGATGGCAAAATTTGAAGAAACGATATTTAATTTAGGTAGTTCGCATCTGTCTGCCTGGAAGGTTTTAAGAAAAGATGATAAACTTTTCTTGATTCTTTTGAACATACTGATTTACCGGCAACGAACGGAGATGAAGATGCCTGGATATCTGAAGTAGAGGTCGCCCTTTTAGACCTGTGTCGCGAAAAAGGCTTAAAGGGAGAAGCCAATTTCATACTACCTGGAAATGTTCTCCTATCCAAAACATTAAGAGTGCCAAAGGTAGAATTGGAAAAGCAAAAGAAAGTTGTTGCATTTGAACTTTCTCAAAAAATGCCCTTTCCTTTAGAAAATCTACTTTGGGATTTTTTAGTTATTGATGACGATGGGATCGAACAAGAAATTCTAAGCTTTGCAATTAAACCAGAGGTGGTTGAAAAATTGATACAAGTGATATTCCGTTGTGGTATAATACCCAAATTATTCACACCAGGATCTGCCCTTGATTTTCACGCGGTACAAGGGGTTAATGCAAATGA
>CALSMY010000013.1 GCA_943787575.1 uncultured Opitutales bacterium
TTTGCTTGAGCCAAAGCCTGTTCCTGCTTGGCAATTTTCATGTCTTCTTCAACCATTAAAGACACAAGGTCCTTGAATGTAGTCTTGGGCTCCCAGCCCAATTGCTCCTTCGCCTTTTGTGGATTACCAATCAATAAGTCGACTTCTGCCGGACGCTCGTATTTTTGATCGAATCCAACATATTCATTCCAGTCCATATCCAAGCATGCAAATGTTTCTTCAAGAAATTCCCGGACTGTATGAGTCTCATTGGTTGCAATAACGAAATCATCTGGTTTGTCCTGCTGAAGCATAAGCCACATGGCTTCCACATATTCCTTGGCATATCCCCAATCTCTTTTTGAATCTAAATTTCCAAGAATTAATTTCTTTTGCAGTCCCAGTTTTATACGGGTAGCAGCCCGGGTAATTTTTCGGGTGACAAAGGTTTCGCCACGGCGTGGAGATTCGTGATTAAACAAAATGCCACTACTGGCATGCATGCCGTAAGATTCCCGATAATTAACTGTTAACCAATGGGCATATACCTTTGCACAGGCATAAGGTGAACGCGGCCAAAAAGGAGTAGTTTCAACCTGAGGTACTTCCTGTACCTTACCATACATCTCTGAGGAAGATGCTTGATAATACCTGACCTTTTTCACAAGACCAGCCTCCCGAATCGCTTCCAAAATACGAACAGCAGCCAACCCCGTAACATCACCAGTATACTCTGGAATATCAAATGACACCCGTACATGGCTCTGCGCACCTAGGTTATAAATCTCGTCAGGTTGTAATTCGTAAAGCAATTTAACCAATTGTACGGCATCAGCCAAATCACCGTAATGAAGATAAAGGTTCGTGTTATCGACTAACGGGTCCTTATAGAGATGATCCAATCGATCGGTATTAAAAGTGGATGCACGACGGACAATCCCATGTACTTCATATCCTTTATCAAGAAGAAGTTCGGCAAGATAAGATCCATCCTGACCAGTAATTCCAGTTACGAGAGCTTTTTTCATAAGCTTTACTTAAATCTTATTCTTAAATCATCGTAAAGAGCGTATACTCTAAAAATTGAACGAGGTTTATTTTTCAACTACATTGACTTAAACATCTTCTCTTCTATCATAGGTATTTTAATTTGGGGGATTAGCTCAGTTGGTTAGAGCGCATGCATGACACGCATGAGAACAAAAAATACAACAAACCTCAAAGCCCCGATAAAATAAGGGCATGAAGCTATAAGCCTAATCCCAGTAAAAGAGAGCTAAAATACCAATCTCTGAAGATCAGTAAATAAGAGACTCAGGCACAAATCTTTTCACTGGAATTCATAGTACCCATTTAGTACCCTAAATAAATGAGGCAAGTTAGGGCGAGCATATGCAAGTTTGAAAAACGAAAAAGCCCTTACCGTGTCAGATGGAAACCTAGCAATGCCAAGAATTACAAGACTGAATGGAAAGGGACTAAAAAGGAAGCAAACCAAAGGAAGCAGGAAATTGAAGAATATGAAAATGGAAACAGAGACCTTTCCAAGGAATTAGATTTTCAAGAAATAAGAGAAGCACAAATTAAGCTTAAGCATACTCTAAATGAACGGGCTAAAGGAAAATCCATTTCATATGCCGTTGATTGGTTTCTTGAGAATTTTCAAGGTGGCGATGAGATTTTGGAGCTAAAATCTTACTTCAAGGAATACATAAAACTTAAATCAAGGATTGTATCCAAGCATACCATTGATTCTGACCAACAACTAATTGGCACAAAAGGAAAAGATGGTTTCATTAACCTTTTTGGAAATAAAAAACCAACGGAATGCACTAGGGAGTTTCTACAAAAATATCTTGATGAAAAAGGCTCTAAATTTCATCGCGGGAAATCGTTGAAAGCATTTTTCAGATGGCTATGCGGTGAATCCAAATATCATAACGATACCCCATGTCTAAGAAAAGACCCAACCAAAGGTCTCTACTTAGCTCAGGTAAATAAAGATCAAGTAAAAGCCGTAGCTACGAATCAAGAAATTTGCGACTTACTCTATTTATCAAATTCTAAAAAGTATAATTACAGTGCAGCTTTTTGGGCATTTATGTTTTTTACTGGTTTAAGACCTTCAGAATGCATACGTTTTTGGGCCTCTAAAAAATGTGGTTGGAACCAAATACATCTCGATGATCAAGAACCTTATATCTACATACCTGCAGATATAATCAGAAAAAGGGGCATCGGATCGAGGAAAATTATGATAAGGAAAGGTTTTATGAATATTTTAAAAGCTTTCCGTGATGAAGGTGAATCAAAATACCCATTAAAAAAAGTTAGAAACTGGAAAAGAGTTCACTCTTTAGTAAGAAAAGAAATTTGGGGTAAAAGACTGACCATTTCTTCAGCTAAAGATGAAGTAAAAGACATTACCCGTCATACCTTTGTAACAAACTTGCACTTATATGCTGATAGCATATCAGTACTCACAAACGAAAGTGGAACCTCAGACAAAACACTTAGGGAGCACTATATAAATAGTAAGGTCTTTAAGAGGGATTCAGAATACTTTTTCGAAAATATAGATATTTCTAATTTCAAACAAAAGGTTAGTATCAAGAAGCCTAAAATAAGAAATACGACTGATACTTGGAAACAGCTAATATCTCTTCATGGCACCCAGATGCTTTGGGAAGTCGATTCTAAAACTTTGAAAAAGAAAACTTTCCCACAAGTGTCGACATCTGATGGGGACCGAGGCAACAAGTTTACCAGACAAATTATAACTACAGCAGTCAAAAACATGACAAAAAGAATGAGAGATAGTGGTAAAAGACCACCCTCTTCATAAACTTTTGCATTTATAAATTACAAATAAGTTATAAGTGCATTGTAATTTATATGCTAATTGGGCTCAGATTGACATAAATACCTAAAATAAAGCCACATACATCAATTGGGCCTTATAAGTTATAATGTAAATTATAAGGGAGAATGGCGGAGTTTATTTTGGGATATTGAAATTACCCCCCCTGCCCTAGATTCAGAAATATTGGATTGGCTAAAATTCTAGAAAATGGGGGGGGATATGAGGTTTCCGATTAAGGTTTTATTCTGTAAGTTCGAGATATCCTGCCATACTTTTGACTGACTAAATTGAGGCCCTCAATTACCTCCAATGCCATTTCTTCATTACTCCCACAATTCTTAACTTCAATTACATCTTCCCAGCCCATATCGAACATCATCTCCATCTGTATAACTGCACTTGGCTGGGAGGATGAGTTCTCATTACAAGCACTAAGAATCAAAATAATTGGAGTTATGAATAATACTTTCACATTTTCTAGGAAACATCATGCATGCTTTTGGTCAAGCAATGTAAGTGTTAATTTTTTTGTTTAAGTTTAGAGCAAAAATAAAAAATTTTCTTTTCGAAAACAAGAATCTATTGTCTCCTAGTTCTAGTAATTTAGCTTTTAGATGATAAAGAACTTAAGATTTAAAAAAACCTTCGGGCTGAGGTTTTGCATGGCTTGTTACATCTTGATTATGTTTAGTACAATACCATCGTTAACCATGAATATGATGGTTAATCACAGGCTTAATATCAAAGACGGTACTGCTAATGGATTCATTAGTCTTATATTTTTTTCCTCTTTTTTCTTTGCTGTAGTAATGATGAGAAATTTAGTAACTAGAAATTGTCTAAGCTCATATAACAATTGCCTGACAATTGAACCTAAATTGAGCAGATTGCTTATTAGCTCTCTTAAGCCAGCTTGGATACATTTCCCTATCTTAGTTCTACCACCCCTCATTTCATTCACAGCATCTGGTGGCACCCCAGCCTATGCTGGAGTAGGCTTAATTGGAACAATATTGGCCCTTGGCTCTTACATTCTAACCCTCGACATTCCCTTTCGAACTAGAAAACAAATATTAAAAGAAATTAATGCGATCTCTTGAAACTTTATAAGGGAGAAGCAGAAAGATATTTTTGAGCAGCCAAATTGTGATCCGTGGAGAGAAGGTTGAATCTTTCTAGGGATGGATCATCATAGAAAAATATTTGGCCGTTCTCTATTTTAAAGAATGCTGTTAAAAGAAAATTCTGGATATTAACTATGCTTATCAAATAATCCTCTTCTGCCAAGATGCTCGATCTCATGATCTCTTCGGATTTAGTAATTCTATCGTAATGAGATTGGGGAATATTTAATCTTAAATCTTTCACTTTATCTTTCAGCCACCTAGCTACATGAATTGTTTCGGCGAGCAATTCCTTGCAAAGCTCAAGTCTTTCTTTGGCTAGATTCAGGAGTTCCTCTCTTTCTAAATTATTTAAATCAATTATGTCTTGATTTTGATAAGACTTAACGAACTTTGATTTAGTTATCCCATTTCGGAAGGTACTATCGGCCATGTATTCTCTACTCTCTAATTCAAGCTCTAGGAAAATACCTAAGTCTGAATCATAGCCTTTTAAGCAGTTTCGAAGTTCTTGTATGTCTTGTAAGATTTTTTGCTTTGATCTTGGAACTCCACTGAGCATCAGTTGCTTTGCTTCATTGAACTGTCGGATTTTGATCTGCTGGAATTCCTCAAGTGGATCAACTTTTTTATAAAAAGTCTTAGGTGTTGAATTACTACTCTCTGCTAATTCTTTGATTCTATCTAATTTTTTTAAGTCATCTGGTTTCTCGAAAAGTTTACTCGAGAAAATGATCAAAGAAGCAAGGATTCCAACTAGCGAAAGCCAAAACAAGAGTTCTGATTTCCACTGTGAATGCTCAATTCTATCCAACCCCCAAAACTTTATAAGAGAATCAATAATCCTAATTTTGGAAGAAGAGATCTTCTGATCATTTATTGAATAAGCTAAAGATTGAGTCGATTTCCCAAGTTTACGACTTTTTACAGAGAAAAATTTGGAGGGGTTTCCGCAATGAGGACATTTTGAGGCATTTGTACTAACTGATCCATCGCACTCATTACATTTTATTAAAGCCATCAGTTTTAATCTTTAGAACCTATTTTTTATCGCATCAAACTTAGAATTACTTCTGCTAACGCGTTATCTTAGAACTAGGGTTCATTGATAAATTGAGAAAGCAGTAGATTTCCTATCTTTAGGATAGGTTTTCTGAGAATTTCGAAATTTATCTCAGAGTTTTAAACTTCAAAGATAAAGGATTAGAAAATGAAAATAGGATATGCGCGGCAATCAACGACAAATCAAAAAAACGGCTTAGAGAATCAAATTAGCCAATTACAGAAAAATAAGTGTGAGAAGATATTCTCAGAAGAGATATCATCGGTCGCAAATAAAAGGCCAGAGTTTACTAAGGCCCTCGAATTTTGTCGTGAAGGCGATACTTTACTTGTCACCTCTCTTAGTAGATTTGCCAGATCCATTTCAGATCTGTGGAAGAATCTAGAAATTATTCAATCAAAGGGCGCGGATCTTCAGATCTTGGACATGAATCTCGATACGTCTTCTCCCACAGGTAAGCTACTGTTGAATCTAATGGGATCTATCTACCAATTTGAGCGAGAGATACTTCTGGAGCGCCAAATGGTCGGAATCGCAAAGGCCAAAGCAGAAGGCAAATATAAGGGGCGAAAGCCCTTATCCAAAGCAATCAAGGAGCAAATAAAAGTTCTTAAGGAAAAAGGTATTGGGGCGACAGAAATAGCGAGAGACCTTGGGATTGGAATAGCCAGTGTCTACAGATATTAAGCTTAATAATAAATTATTCTATTAATTTTTTCGGAGTTTTTCTTGTACTGATTAAATTAAAAATCTAGGAAGAATTCATGAAAGAAGAATCCTCTTTAGATTATTCCGTTCCATTTATTCTAAATATAATAGGAGGTATTTTCATTGGAGTTTCTATACTTTGCTTTTTGTTTCCAGATGCTTGGGGGGATTTTGCATTCCTTGCACCCCAAAGTTGGGCTGGCGATTCAAAATCCCTTTCTTTGGTTGGGTTTGGATTCTTGCTTCTTAGTTTCGTCGTAAGAATCTTAATAGATATTCGGTGGAGACTGAAAGATTCCACTGGCAAGAATACTATTTAATCTCTGGCCTCAGTAATTTTTTCACCGCAAAAAAGAAATTAGGTATTTCAGCTGTTTCCCCATTTTGGGGATCTGCCCGATAAGTTCTAAAGAACTCTTCTGTAAGATCTTTTAATTTAGGCCTATGTATCCTCTGGCTAGGGAGAGCTTTCCCTTTCCAAGGCAGTTCGCCTAGATTGCAATGCAGGATGTTACTCGTGAATCCTCCAATGGTCTTTGTTCTCACCCTATTCTTGCTAGATTTACACATATAGAAGGCCATACCCAGAGGTCCATTAGCCTCTCCCTTTTCATATGGCTCAAAAAGCTTTTTAGAGGTCCCGCCAGCCTTTATCCAGTGTGCTGTAATCTCGCTTTCATGTTTTTTTAGATTTCTCAATTCTTCTTCAGCACCAAAAGCCAACAAATGACCATGATAATTCTTGTGATCGCCCTGGTGTTCAATTAATCCGCAAAATTTAATATCTAATTTTCTGAGGTAATTTTCTCTCAATTTCTTCAAGCATTTTCTGAATTCAGAATGAGAACATTTATCGGAGTTTAGATTCAAATAGTAAAATTTAGGATTATCGATTAAATAAGATAAATAGAAATAATACATCCTTTGGTAATCATCCGCTATACATCTAGCATAGTTTATCTTCTGATTAAGAGTTAGTCTCATTATAAATATAATAAGATCCAACTCAATTAATTCTAATTTATGTTACTTTAATGAATAATATATAGATAAGTTAATATAGATTTAATAAGAGATATAATGATAAATTATGATATATAATAAATATAAATAGAATGCATATGTAACTGCCTTTAAAAACTTAGAGTCAAGATATACAGAAAGCCTAATTGTTTCCTACAATATATTGTTTTGCGAGGCCTCTTAACCAATCTTCAGATTGGTATGGATTCAGAAAGACTTAGTTAGGATTGTAATTAATCCAGTAACTTCATCTTTTGTTCAAGAAATTCAGCTTCACTGAGAATTCCCTCATCTTTTAATTCGGCCAATTTCTTAAGTTTAGTTGCTGTGCTTGTAAAACTAGATTTTTCTTTTTTAAATGATTCTGAATTTAATCAAGTAAATTTGTTCCAAGATAATTTTGTGAAATCTTAACAAAATCTTCATAGGAAAAAAAATCACTTTTATGCTCATTACAAATCTTACAACTCAATACTAGGTTATCTACACTGTATTTTCCTTCGGAATCTTTTCTATCAAATTGAAGTTTCCAATGTTTATCTTTCTTCCTACTATATTTTTGATAAATTTTGTTGGATTGGCTTTCGTTTAATCCACAATAATGGCACTTAGATCCTTGTTTAATATACCACTTGATAAACTCATCCTCTTTTATATCAAATCCATATTTTGAATTTTTTTTGTGAGATCTAAAAGCAACCCAAATGCCTTTAATTGTTTTTTTGTAGTTTGCGACATTGGATTTAACTCTCGAACTATTTCCTTTATTGTATTCCTTGTTTTTTTCGGAAACGCATTCCTTGCATAACTTATTTT
The DNA here is from genome assembly GCA_943787575.1 of uncultured Opitutales bacterium. GTDB lineage: Bacteria > Verrucomicrobiota > Verrucomicrobiia > Opitutales > Seribacteraceae > Chordibacter. Next base: position 7,577 of record CALSMY010000013.1, read on the forward strand.
CAACTTAATTTGAGATGAAGTATATTCACACTCTTGCTTAATTATGCCACATTTACGACATCTGTAACTATTCATAGTTCATTTAACAAATTTTCATAAACAGGAACAATGTATGTTTTAGCAATTTCCTTAAATTGGATTTCATTAAATGCATACCCTTTCACATAATTGCATAAGGCACATGCAAAAAACTATATTATCTGCTGTATAGTTTTTTAATGAATCTTTTCTATCAATAGTTAAATTTTGTGCAGTCGAAGCACTTTTAATAAGTGAAGATTTCACAAGTAGATAATTTTCCAATGTGATGTTACAATAGTGGCAAACTTGCTCTTGCATTTCATACCATTCAACAAATTCATCTCTTGTAATTCGGAGTAAATTTCTACCACTTTCTTTATCAGATGCTTTTAGTGAAGTGTAATGTCCTTTAGCAGTTCTTCTGTGTTTAACTCTGTAACTTTTTATTGAGTCTGCTTTTTCAATTCTTCTTTTTTGGCCGTACTCCCTATATTTTACGGGTTTTTTACTTACTTTAAGTTTTTGAATCTCGTTAAAACATTTTTTACATTGAGACTGTTTTCCATCAATGGATTCATAGGAAGCATTATAAAATTCGTCTAGTGGTTTTCTATTGTCGCACACAGAGCATTTCTTTCCGTGGTTCTTCCTGTACTCTATTTTTAGTTGTACAATAGAAAGACCAAGAGAATCAATTCGGTGCTTAATCTGATTTTCAGTCTTTTTAGAACTTTAGAAATTTTTTTTCTTAGACACATCTTTCCCAAGACTTTCCTTCAAAAATTCATCTTGTTGTTCAACCCAAGACTCCACCTCATAATCCAATCCAACACCAGATTTCCACTTGTAGTAAGTACTTTTGGATACACCTAGTTTCTTTAAGTCTTTTGAAATATTATTCGAGGATTGTAACTTTTTTAAAATCTTAAGTTTTTCATCCTACTTCTTATTTTCATGAATTTATGCCTAAGAGAATATCCCAAATGCTAGAAAGTTAAAATATCATTTGCAAAAATAACCCATAAAAAAGTCAGGGGTTCTTGTGCGGAATTAAATGCAAAGACCTAAATAAACATTTAGAAAAAATATTGAAATATAGTGTGTACTACCGAGTACGGATTCGAAGAGAAGACGGTTCCGTCCGAGAATCTTCTTCTAGGGAGTGAAAAGATGTTTATTCAAGAAACCAATACGGATTAGAAGAGAAGACTGGATCCATTAGAGAGTCTTCCTTCAACGACCGAAAAGATATCTATACAAAAAACAAGTATGGGCTCGAAGAAAAGACTGGGAGTTTAAGGAAAAACTCTAGCGGAGGATTTGATATCTACAAAAAGAACAAGTACGGATTGGAAGAGAAAGTGGGATCCGTTAAATCGAAGTGAGATCCATTCAAATTTAGTATGCCTCAATTGTAAACCGCTCAAGAGCATCAAGCACTTCAACTAGATTAAACCTCACAGACCTTCCAAGTTTAATAAATGGTATTTCGCGGTTGGTCATCATAGTACTTAGTTTTCGTTCAGAGATATTAAGATACCTAGCCATTTCTTTTCTGCTCATTAGTCCCCGCACTCTAAAATCTATTTTTTCGTGAAAATTTATATCTTTCATACAGATATAATAAGAACTTAAATAAAAAATTCTAAAAAAGTTGAAATAAATATTACGAACGGCGGTACATCTGTGAGTCCACTGTCAGTTTACTGTCAGTTTTTTTGCAATTTCAGGCTAAACCATGCAAGTTATTGCAAAATAGATACCGACAGGCTGAAAGTGAAATTAAGACCGAAAACTCAGATCATTAGCTACCTTGCAAGTCTTTGCCGCTTAATGCAAGAGAGTGCCCGAGGTGGGACTTGAACCCACACTCACTAGGTGAAACGGATTTTAAGTCCGCAGCGTCTACCATTCCGCCACTCGGGCATTCATGAGTTATGTCATAACAATCTTCTGATGAAGAATCGATAATAAATTCTATTCCTTAACCAGACTTTCTAATTTTTTGCGTCAGAGGATATTTTTTTTGCAAAATGTAGTCCTTGCATTCGTAAATCTACTATGATTCAAAAGATATATGAATGAAAGGATTCTATTTGTAGATGATGAGGAATCTATTCTCCGTGGGATCAAATTGAATCTTGGTAGAACCTTTGCAGTGACAGTCGCAAATGGTCCCTATGAGGCAATCGAGATTATAAATGCACAGGGACATTTTCCCGTTGTAGTTTCGGACATGCGCATGCCCAAAATGGATGGTGCCACACTCTTGAGAACTATCAAAGAGAGTAACCCTGAAACCATGTGTATTTTACTAACTGGTCATGCCGACTTTGAATTTGGAGGTGCTGAAGCCGTACAGTCCGGCTTACTTTTTAAAATACTCAACAAGCCCTGTCCTCCCGATAAATTAAAGGCAACTATACAAGCTGCCCTAAACTTTAAGGGCGGGGAACAAGAGGAAGAAAAAGCTCCGGACTTTGTTCTTTAAATAAATCTAAAAAGAGGAGTGCCCTGCTTGCTCAATGATCCGAGCGAACTGCTTTCCAGGAAACTAAGGTAAGGTAGCACCCTAAAATAATCATAGCCACCGAGGTTCCTCCAATCAACGAATTCAATCCATTCGTAAATGCCATCCACACCAAGGCGATCATAGGCATGATAATCATTAAAATCGCTGGCCATAAGGCAAATCCAAACGCGGTTCCTCGAACCTTCAGGAATACCACAAAGGTAAGCAAAGCAAAGGCGGCAAGCAAGTTGATTGGTTGCTCCAAACAAGGGCCATATTGCTTTCCAGACCGGCATGAGCTGACCATCAGGACCAGGAAAAGATTGAAAAACCAAAAGAGCAGGAAGGAGGAGGGCTCCAACCGTTCCAAGGTATCGACTTGCCTGGTTTCTCCAGGAAAATAAGTTCTTCGATCAAAAAACGAGTCAGGCGTGTACAGGTATCTAGCGTTGTTAGTAAAAAGGTGCTAATTGCAAGCATGGCGAATTCCACGCCAATTTTGGCAGGTATTCCCAAAGCGGCAAAAAACTTAGATGCCCCGGTTGCAAAAATGGCAACGGGAGTTCCCCCACTCTCCCTTTCCCCGACCGTTAAAACAGCCACACAAGCAAGAGCAAAAACCGCAAGTACGCCTTCCAGCAACATTGATCCATAGGTAACCCGACGAGTATCGCTTTCCTGGCGGATTTGTTTGGAAGTTGTACCACTAGCCACAATGCTGTGAAAGCCACTGCAGGCACCACATGCAACCGTGATAAAAAGAAATGGCACCAGCATACCAAGTTTTTCTGACTCCCAGGCTATAAAGGCAGGGAGTTGAAGAGATTCTCCGGCAGTTAACATTCCAACTGCCCCAAGTGCCAAGATTGCGTAGAGAAAACCCGCACTCAAAAAATCACGAGGTTGCAATAATATCCCTACAGGTAAAACCGCAGCACAAAAGCAATAGGCCAAGGTAATTCCAATCCATGTATCTTTAGAGAGAGATATCATGGGGAAATAATGTCCGATACCCAGCCCCAAAAAGGTAAGCGGAAAAAAGATCCAAGCAAGTTGAGACAGCGAGAATCTTCCCGAACGGAGCAATAGTCCAAAGACCACCGCCACTAAGATGAACCAACCCGAAGCCGTTGCCACTGCTGGTTGCTTGGTAAAGGTATTGGCGGTTAGGTCAAGAAATACGATAATTACATAGACCAAGGCAAAAAGGACAAAGATTAGAAAAAGTTTGCCTGCCCGCTCCCCGACCAATCCTTTCATCACATCAGCAATGGAACGTCCTTGGTTCCTCAGGGACATAAAAGCACTCCCAAAATCATGCACACCTCCGACAAAAATCGCCCCCACTAATATCCATATCCAGGTAGGTCCCCACCCGAAGTAAGTGGCGGCAAGAATAGGCCCGACAATAGGACCCGCCCCCGCAATGGAAGAAAAATGGTGCCCAAAAAGAACGGATGCCCGGGTAGGAGAATAATCAACCCCGTCTTCTTGTGACTTAGCTGGAGTTTCCCGAGAATCATCCAACCCGCACCTATTGCTAAGGAACTTCCCGTATAATCGATAGGCAAAAAGAAAAATCAGCGAACTGGAAAGAAGAATAAAGGGAAGCATTTTTGAATGATGCAAGAATAAGAATACTTGGCAAGTTACAGATACCTTTTAGGGGTATCATAAATGTGAACGTGTTCAAATAACTCACCAATAAAAAAACTCCCATGAACTTAGAAATTCAAGGGAGTTAATGAGGTATAAAATTCGGCGAAATTTAAAGGTACATTCAACTAAGCGTGCCTTTTGTTTATCTTGCTAGTCAGGGCGACTAGTTGACCGAAGAAGAAATCAAATTAAACTCGCGAGGGAGGATGCCGTGGATTGACCAAGATTACCCGCGGTCTTCGCCTCCAGTCTTCACTCTCATTGTCCAAATTCTTCCTACCTTCTAAACGAATCTTCTTCCGTATTGGTTTACTGCAAATTTTCATTTCAACTTCCCTTCTTTTGATCAACTAACAACGATACAAAAAAATTTGAAAACAATGGCACTTTTGAACCACAAAATTCTGGGTTTATTAAAAGTTCAGAAGTTCTGGTCGGTGGACTTCGCCAACTTGACAGACAAGTCGTCGAAGCAGGGGCAGTTTGATATTCCCATCTCATGGAATTGATCATAGTTTCATTCCTTTCGTTGCGTTATTGTTTGAACACTCCTCCCGCAGGAGTGCTTATAGATTAGACAAAAAGGTGAAAAGCAAGCCTGGTAAAACGAGGTAATCTTGCAAAGTAGAGACGAAAAAGATAGTGCGAGTATTCGGAATACCCACAATTGCCAGTTTGGCATATCGCTTACATCCACACCTTAAAAAAACTCAAACATCTAAAAGATGCAAATTTTTGACCGATTATTTTCTCACAGTTTAATCTATGCCTAAAGTATTTAAACAACTGCGGTCGAATTTAGTACCCAAAATCCTGGCTAGTGCTGCTTTTTGCCTACTATTGGCTTGTGCCCCATCTGCACCTGAGGTTGTCAAGGATTGGCAGGACCAAGGGTGGAGTCTTGTGGATGTTCACGGGACTGAAGGACCTGTTGAAAGATACGGGAAATTAATGAGCAAAAAAGCACAAGCCGTGGAAGCTTCGTGGATTGAAAACGGTAAGCGGTCCACAAAGGTTTATTCACAAACCAATCATTTCATCCTTGTTTTGCGTTTTTTTAAAAAAAATGGTGATCAATTTGCAGTGGTCATGAAAAAAAGGAAATAAAAAAGGCGATGAATTCCTTCACCGCCTTTTTTAAAATTAAGACCTGAAAAACAATTAGGACAATGCTTCCTTGGTTGTTTTGATGATGGCCGCAGCAATCCTGTAAGGATCACCGTTGGATGCCGGTCTGCGATCTTCCAAACGACCTTTCCAGCCGTCCTGAATTGTACCAACTGGGATACGAATGGAAGCACCACGATCGGAAACTCCGTAACTGAATTTGTCAATTGACTGAGTTTCGTGCAAGCCGGTGAGACGTTGATTATTTTCTGCTCCGTATACGGAAACATGACGGTCAATGTTCTTTCCGAATTCTTCACAGATTTTCTTGAATAAGGCTTCACCACCTTCTTCACGCATTGCTTCGTTAGAAAAGTTGGCATGCATGCCTGAACCGTTCCAATCTCCCTTAATGGGTTTAGGGTGAAGATCAATTGCGATGTCGTAAGTTTCGGCGGTGCGCTCCAAAAGGTAGCGAGCCAACCAAATCTGATCACCTGCACTTTTAGCTCCTTTGGCAAATATTTGATATTCCCATTGCCCCATCATTACCTCGGCGTTGATACCCTCAACATTTAAACCGGCTTCAAGACAAAGATGCAAATGTTCGTCGACTAATTCACGACCCTTGGTATTGCGAGCCCCGACTGAAGTGTAGTAAGGGCCTTGTGGGCCAGGGTATCCGCCTTGGGGAAAGCCAAGTGGCAGATCAGTCTCGAGATCGATCAGGGTGTATTCCTGTTCGAAACCAAACCAAAAATCTTGATCATCATCATCAATCGTGGCACGACCATTAGATTCATGAGGTGTACCATCTGGATTGAGAACTTCACACATGACCAACCATCCATTTCCGCCGAAACGGTCTGGATCTTCAATCAGATGAACAGGCTCCAATAGACAGTCCGAGGAACCGCCTTCAGCTTGTTCCGTAGAGGATCCATCAAAAGACCATTGTTTGACATCTTCCAGCTTCCCACTGAAATCTTCAACGATCAACGTTTTACCGCGCAGGCTTTGTGTCGGCTTGTAGCCGTCGAGCCATATATATTCTAACTTGTGCTTACTCATAGGTTTAAGGGTTTAAATGTCTGGGTTAGACGGTGTGCCGGGTAGCGAGCCAACACACAACCTATCTAGCAAAACGAATGCCAAACCCAATTACGAGCAACAAATGTAAAAGAATTTATCCGGTTCGAAAGAAAATGGATAAATATGAACAGCGGGAAATAAAGGCGGAAAAAATTGAATTTAGTTAAGAGAAGGATTTTCTGGCTCGTTGGCCAGAAGTTTCATTTCATCACTAACTCCGGATATTGCTGATTTCCAACAATCTGCATGGGTATGGACCTTCTCAAAAAGGCCAAGATTAAGTGAGGAAACCAGCCATGAATCGACTTTTAGTTCCTTTTCCAACTGACCTGGAGACCACCCTGAATGGCCTAAGAAGCAGGCAATTTTTATATTTTTGTTTTCCTCCCGCAGAGATTCAGCTTTGGAAATATCTATACCAAAATGTAAACGAAAGGTCTGGGCGTTATCTTTCCAGTCCCAAGCAGCAATAATTAACTTTTCTTTGTCAACTGGACCACCATCGAAAACCTCCGCTTCGCCAAGAGCAAAGTTTTTAAACTGATCATCCAATTGGAAAAGTTGTTTGCCAAGGGGGCGATTAAGAATGACACCAAGAGTTCCTTCGTCTTCACAGTGATTGGAAAGAAAAACAATGCTCTTGTAAAAGTTCGGATCCTGTAAAGAAGGATGAGACAGCAAAATACTGCCTGACAAAGTGGTTGCTTGCTTAAATCTAGATGTGACGTTCAAGAACTACAACCTACCCGAACTTGGGCGAAAAAATCAAGTCTGGTTGTAGATTTTTAGTTTCCTGCTGTAACTGGAACGCTTTCAGTCGCATCAACTTTGCTCTTTTTAGAAGCATCTGAGGAAGAAGATTTTGCTGCCTTGGCGTCTTCCTCCAACTCGCCGGGAACTTCGGGCGGTGCGGTCACTTCGGCGTCTCCCCATTGCTCCTCATAGAGAGCTTTTAGGTGACTAAATACTTCTACAATCGCAACATCATCTTCAATCTCAAAGAGTTTGAGAATCAACTCCCTATTATTGCGTAGTTGTAGGCGTTTGCCCAGAGTCTCCATGCCACGGTAGCTATTTATGACATCGCGGGCTTCATCCTGTTTATCCAAAATTCTCTTCGCTTCTCTATATGTTATTCCCATTTTAATTCCTTTTTTAAGGTTACCACTTTTTAGATAGGTAAAAGAATCCCAATAGATTGTTCCACCATCCATTCACACCTTTACCATTACTCAGGAATTCGACCAATTCGATTAAAAAATGTTAAAATAACGATTTTTTTTATTCACATAGGGCAAAAACTAAAATGGACGGTTCCCGAAAGAACCGTCCATTTATCAAAAAAAAGCCTTATTTTTTAGGCGGAAACTACATCGACCATTGCTTTAAGAATAGTATTCCAAGTATTTGGGGTTTCCAGGGTGGCGTTAGAGAACATACATCCGTCCCAGCAAATATGCTTGATACCACGATCCTGAAAATCTTTCAGCCAGTAACTGGAACAACGGGTAATATCGAGCTTGCCGTTAGGGTCATCTGCTGGGCAATGCTTTCCAGTTTTGTCATGTGAACCGGCTCCGTGTACCTGCCCATCATTTTGAGCAACATGGAAATCGATGGTCCATGGACGAAGCTTATCGGTCATTTTCTCATAAGCTGCATAGAATTCATCCTCAGAATATCCGTCGTGTAGAAGGGCATGCTCAGGAGCATTGTATCCCATCAGGTATAAGTATGTATGAGCAAGATCCGCCTGAAACCCAAGAGTCTCAGGCATACCAACGCCCTCCAAGAGATCGAGTACATCTTTCCAACTGTGCATACCAGCCCAGCAAATCTCACCCTCTACGGCCAAGCGTTCGCCGTGATCTGCAGCAATAGCGGCTGACTTTTTAAATGTATCAATAATACGGGCGGTACCCTCTCCAGGGTTGGCCTTCCATTGTTCGACTCCAAATTCTGCAGAGTCTATCCGGATTACTCCACCTTTGCGCACTCCATGATCGTTGAACACCTTGGCGATACGGCAGGCCAATTTTACGGCGTCCAAAAACTTTTCTTGCTGCTCATCTGTACCCATGGCGGAATCACCGACCGTTCCGGGCCACACTGGAGCAACCAATGAACCCACATCAAAGCCATGCCCTGCGATGAGGTCAGCCGTTTTCTTTAAATCATCGTCACTCGCCTCGGGGTCAGTGTGGGGATGAAAAAGAAAATAATCAACGCCGTCAAATTTTCGACCGTTTACATCGGCACCTGCGGTAAGCTCGAGCATACGCTCTAAGCTGATGGGAGGTTCTTCGCCCTCACCATCGCCTTTACCGACGAGACCGGGCCACATTGCATTGTGAAGTTTAAGAGATGATAGACTCATGAGCTTTGAAGTTTACTGGGTTAGGTTTGCAAAAGGAATATTAGTTCTTGAAATACCATCTCAACTCAAGAAAAAAAGCCTGCGGTCATTGAGGTTCTTCGTAAATAGTTGAAGAATTTATTTGCGAAAATTACTAAGCTCATTGAGCTTTGTTAGCATGAAATATAAAAGCTTTTTAATCTACGGACTCACTTTTCTGCTTGGATCTTTCCCGATTCTTCACGGAGATGACCATGAAGAATCTTCATCTGGCGAATCATTATTCCCTGCAAAATTGCTTGATAACAAAGGCAAAGAAGTGTCTTCCAGTGTATTAGGCGACAAAATTGTGGGAATTTATTTTTCCGCTCAGTGGTGCCCACCATGCCGTCACTTTACCCCCACCTTGGTGAATTTCCGAAATTCCAATAATAAAGATTTTGAAGTTGTCTTTGTATCCTCAGACCGTTCATCAGGAGACCAGCTCAAGTACATGGATAAATACGGAATGAAATGGTATACCTTGCCTCACGGCTCGAAAGCAGCCAACAATTTGAAGAAGAAATTTGAAGTTCGGGGAATCCCCGCATTGGTGATTGTTGATTCAAAAGGAAACACCATCACCAAGAATGGTAGAGGGGATGTTTCTAAAGACCCCAAAACCGCTATTGCTGGTTGGCGGAAAAAGTCCTGAGATTTTAGTTTTTGGTTTTCGCATTTTTCTTCTGCCCATAGCCCTCGTTTTTTGCTATCGCTCTGATGATGATCAGGGCGGATATTTGCATTATAGGTGGGGGAATCGTTGGCTTAGCGACTGCGTACCGGTTTAGTAAGAAGTTTCCAGAAAAAACGATTTTTATAATTGAAAAAGAAAATCGTTTAGCGGCTCACCAGACAGGAAGAAACTCTGGGGTATTGCACTCAGGGATTTACTACAAGCCAGGCTCTTTAAAAGCTAAAAATTGTCGATTAGGCAAAAAAGCCATGGAACAATTTTGTGGCGAACATGGAATTGATTACGAGCTCTGCGGAAAAGTAATCGTTGCTACAAATAAAGGTGAAACGGAACGCCTTGGAGCAATTTTTGAGCGCGGAAAAGCAAACGGGGTGAATTGCGAGATTATTTCAGGTGAACGATTGCGGGAGATCGAGCCGCACGCCGCTGGTTTAGAAGCCATCCATGTGCCAGAATGTGGCATTGTAAACTACGAACAAGTTTGTCAAAAGCTTGGCGAATTACTTACAAAAGGTTCTTCGCATCAAATTCATCTTGGTGAAAAAGTCCTTGAAATTGAAAGTTCGAAAGACGGCCTGATTGTACAAACAACCGAGCTTTCCATTTGCTGCCAGAGATTAATTAATTGTGCGGGTCTTCATTCTGATCGGCTAACGAAACTGGGCGGGCAAACTCCCGAAGCCAAAATCATTCCCTTCAAAGGAGAATATTATTTTTTATCAAAGGATGCAGAGAAGTTTTGCAACCACTTGATCTACCCCGTGCCCGACCCCAAATTCCCCTTTCCTCGGAGTACATTTTACCCGCATGATTGAGGGCGGGGTGGAATGCGGTCCCAATGCGGTACTGGCATTTGGTCGTGAAGCTTATGAGAAATGGAATGTCAGCCCGGGAGATTTATTTGAGTCTGTAACCTACCCAGGTTTCCAAATCATGGCGATGAAGCACTGGAAGATGGGATGGGGAGAAATGTGGCGTTCTTTTTCCAAGCAGGCCTTCGTCAAAGCCCTGCAAAAATTGGTTCCGGAAATTCAGGCCAGTCACCTTGCCTCCGCTCCTGCTGGCATACGGGCACAAGCAGTCAGCATATCTGGTGCCTTGGTGGATGATTTCCTTATTCAGAACAATGATCGGATCGTAAATGTTTGCAATGCCCCCTCCCCTGCGGCCACTGCATCCTTAAACATTGCAGAAGAAATTATACTAAATCTGGCACTCAATCAGTAATTTATAAGCCAGCTAATTTAATCAACGGAAATAAAAGATTTTTCGTTGCCCAGTGCGGACACAAATCACATTTTCTAAAACAAACTTATGAAACAAAGTAACTTTGGATCTTTTTCTCTGGCAACCCTGCTTATTTTCGGAAGCGCTCAAGCACTCCAAGGAGTTAATTCTACGGATAGCTTGAAGGAAATTTCCGTACGTGCCGCAAACACTGAAGACCTTGATCTTTCTCGGGGTTCCGTATTTGGCCAGCAAACATTGGAGGGTCGCCAAGTCTCATTCGCTTAGCGACCTGAATGGCTTATCCCCCACCCTTCATCTTAGTGGCAACGGAATTATGTCATTTGGAGATGTCTTATCGATTCGCGGAATTGGAAACACTCAATTCTTTGGCTCACCCGGTGTGCAGATGTATATCGATGGAGTCCCTCAGGGGAATGTGTTCTCCTACCCTTCAAACCTCTCTGATTTTGAGGCCTTGGAAATAAACAAAGGTCCACAAGGCAGCCGCTTTGGCAAACTTGCTCCCGGTGGATCAATCAACCTGATCACCCGGAAGCCTGGCGATGTCAGAGCTAGTAAATTCAAGGCATCGTATGCGACCTTCAATACACAAAAATACAACCTCGCCACTTCGGCTCCGATCGATGATGAGTTTTCTTATTCTTTTGCCGGACAACGATCTAGAAGTGATGGCTTTCTTAACAACACATCAGGGCGTAATAATGATTCCAAAAGTTGGAATGGACGGCTTAACTTTTATTGGGACGGCGGGCATGGAACAAAAGCCGCCCTTGGTGCATCCTTAACCAGTCATGAATTAGGTGCACAACCACTGGTTTTAAGGGATGGCGGAGATTTCTACAATCGCTCCGTAGATTTTGATGAGTCCACTAAGATTGATCAAGACCAGCAACATCTAAAAATTGAACATGCAACCGACTGGGGTAAGTTCCTTTCCACTACTAATAGGAATTATTGGAATATGAACCCGAATAGGTTAGATATCGATCTCTCAACCACTTCAGGTGCCACTTCAACTATTCGTCAGGAATTGAAAAGTTGGGGCCAAGAAATTCTTGCATTATCCAATACAGATGGAAGTTTCCAATGGAGATTAGGTTCAAATTTTCATTCCACTGACACTCAAGGCACTGCTACAAGGTGGTATACTTTTCCTTATCCCGTAAACACTCTTGTTCCTCTGTTTGGTTCAGGTGCGACATTAACCCCAAATGCAAATTTCAATAGCACCACGGAGTCCACGACCTATTTAATTAAAGATGAGAATTTTGCTCTTTTTACAGAATTTAAAAAGGATATATCGGACAAGAACTCTTTGGAGATTGGATTAAGATACGATCGTTCCAAAAACAGTCTTACAAGAGATAAACTTTCTGATTATCCTGCATTCACCTTTGCAAGTGCAGTTAATCCAAACCTCGCATTCGATGTTCCATCTCCTGCAACCAGCAAACCATCGAATTCATTAAGGTTGTCCAAAGAGACCTCTCTCTTTTCTCCATCTATTCAGCTCAATCACTTATTTTCCGAAGTAAGTTCTTCTTTTATTAAGGTCTCGAATTCTGGAAAACCTGGAGGGTTTTCTGCATTTACCGATAGTGAAAGCAACGCTTCTTTTAATAAAGAACAGGTCATTTCCTATGAGATCGGGTTTGAATACTTTCCTTCTGAGAACTGGTCGTTTTCGTTAACTGGTTATCTCAACGATATTGAGGATTACCAGATGGAAATGCCGGAACCTGGATCGACTAATTATAGCCTAGTAAATGTGGATGAAGTAACTATTTATGGCTTTGAAATCAACTCGGCTATGAAACTAAATGGAGGTTGGAGGATAGCTTTGGGGTTTGGCATGACAGATAGTGAAATTCGAGATATTACAGAACTTAGCACTAAGTCTTCAGCCCTCTCCAACCTCAAAAATCAACAGGTTTCTTTTGTCCCTCGATATACACTCTCGACCATGATAGGCCATGAGTTAGACAGCGGAGTCTACTACCAACTGGGAACGCGCACCTTGGGGGAGTCTTTTTATTGGGACCAGACCGGATCGAATAATACTGATAGGATTGCATCCTACACTCTGCTGGATGCTAAGATAGGTACAACTTACGAGGATTGGCAAATTGATATATTTGGAAGTAATCTTACCAATGTAGAATATTACACTTCTTTGGTCAGCAGCCTCTCAAACTTAGGTGCAGCACCCGGAGTCGTCGGTTCTCCACGCGTTATTGGACTGAGTATTTCCAAGCAATTTTAACTTCCAAAATATTCTTAATTCAAAAAACCTATGGTTTAAAACCAGGCAAGTTCCGCTTGCTCCTAGAAAATTCCATGCCTAGCCTAGAGTTTTCTTTGCAATGAATGCATTTATCAAGATTGGACTGCCTTGGGCACTTTCCATAGGAACCGTTTTTTACTTAGGGCTGCACTTTGGCTCAAAAGGCACACATCTCAATAAGGTCTCGGCAACTTCCAGTCCTGACAAGATTACTCCTAAGCCGACAAAAATAATGGAGGAGCGGGTCGAGGCTTTTGGCACTACAACAAAGCTACCGCCCCCCGTACCCTCACCGCCGCAAGCAGCCCCCTCGATGCCTCCAAACCTACAGCGCATCTTGCAAGGTGGAGACATTGTAGAACGGCTTGGGTCGTACCTCGATGCCGTACGTTCAATGGATCGTTCCAATGTCAAGCAGGTGGTTAAAGCCTTTGAGGAATTACCCGAGGGTTATGGGAGGCATTTGGAAATGAAGTTACTTATGCGCAGTTGGGTAAATTTTGACCCCGAAGGTGCCCTTTCCTATGCATCAAACTCGTTGAACGCCAAGAGTGAGAAAAGGTTTGGTATCTCAGAAGCCCTTGCTGGATGGGCGGTAAGGGATGAGAAAGCCGCCATTGCATGGGCTCAAGCAAATCATTCCGGACAGGACAAAGGAGATAACCCATTATTGGTTGGAATTGTGAAGGGCTTGATGGAAACGGATTTGGACGCGGCCAATCGATTATTCCTTAGTTTGCCAACCGGAACTGCCCGTTGGCAGGCATCTAGCTTGCTCGCCGAAAAATTTGCTAAGCAGGATCCTCAAAAGGCAATTCAATGGGCCAAAAATTACCCGAGTGACGATCCGAGAATGCGGGAAACTGTTCTTGGACAGATAGGTGCCAAGCTTGCCCGGCAGGATTTAGAAGCTACCGCAAATTGGGCAAAATCGATGGCACCCGAACCAGGGGCAGATCGGGTAACAGAAAACCTTATCGCCCAGTGGACAGGGAAGGATCCTCAGGCGGTTGCAGAGTGGACTAATAATTTGACCAACCCAGAAAGAAAAAGGCATGCCATGGCCGAATTGTCAGGAAGGTGGGCGCTGACTGATCCAGTCGCTACGGCTGAATGGCTAAACACCCAACCTCCTTCCCCAGAGCTTGATCCAGCCATTGCAAATTTCGTCTCTCGAATTCAGGCGAGAAACCCCGAAGGAGCAGCTGGATGGGCTCAATCCATATCTGATCCATCCATGCGTAAAGAAGCTCTTGATCGGGCACTAGATGCATGGTTGCAAACAGACCCGACGAAGGCTGAAGCCTGGATCAAGCAGCAGAAAGAATGACCCTATCCCAGGTTCTCGATAATCGAGACGATGGGTAAAAACAGTGCGATCACAATAAATCCGACGACAACTGCGAGAAAAACGATCATGACAGGCTCGATCAGGGAGGTTACTCCGGCCACCGCGTTGTCAACATCCTCATCAAAATTATCAGCTATCCTGGTAAGCATGTCTGGTAATTCGCCAGTCTCTTCTCCAATCTCTACCATACTCGTGACCATAGTGGGAAAAACTGGTTCCCTATCCATTTGTACGGCCATGGATTCCCCATCCCTGACCGCGTTGTGAATATTAGTCATCGCTTTTACGAAGAAAAAATTCGTCAAGGTATCACCCGTAATTTGCAATGCCTGTAAAATGGGAACTCCACTACTGAGAAGCGTACCAAAAGTGCGGGTAATCCGTGAAACATTTGATTTGCTTACCACATCTCGAACCACAGGCACATGCAAGCCAAGCCAGTCAAAACCCTTTGAGCCCTGCTTTGTTTTTTTAAGCAAAACAACCCCCATAATCAATCCTGCCATTCCTCCCAGCACAAGAATGGGGTTGGAAGAAAATAAATCACTAATATCCACCACAATTTGAGTAGGGCCAGGAAGAGGAGCCCCTCTTAACATTTGTTCGAAAATCGATTCGAATTGCGGGACTACAACCATCATGAGCAGAGTAACAATACCCACAGCCACAAACATGATCACACTCGGATAGATCATGGCGGACTTTACTTTTTTAATCGTTCGAATAGATTTTTCCTGAAACTGAGCAAGCCTGGTAAGCACAAGGTCGAGCACGCCTCCCGCCTCCCCTGCCCTGACCATATTAACATATAATTTATCAAAGGTTTTTGGATACATCGCCAAACCATCAGACAAGGTACCACCCGAAGATACTTTTTCGGCAACAGATTCGAGCATCTTCTTAAATTTTGGTTTTTTCTCCTGCTGCTTAATCATGACTTCCAAGCTGCGCAAAAGGGGAAGACCGGCTTGAATTAGAGTAGACATTTGACGAGTAAAAACAGAGATGTCCTCATTATTTGGACCTCCCCCAATTTCAATATCTAGAAGACTTCCTTTTTTCTTCTTTTTAGGTTTACTCGATTTCTTGTCTTTTTTGACCGCGGCACTGGACGCAGAAGAATTCCCTCCACCAAGATCCATGGCGGGAGTAGCCGCACTAGGTGCGGGAGCGGCACCCTGCTGAGATAAACTCGTCGGTTGCAGGTTGTACTGGGCAAGAATATTACGGGCGTCTTGATCATTACTAGCCTCGAAAGTTCCTTCGACCGAATTTCCAGTTGCATCCGTTGCTACATATTCAAAAATTGCCATCTATAAAATTATTGTGATCAGAAATTAGGTATATTTCAAGACTTCCTCTACTGTAGTTTCACCATCTAGGATGGAACGCAGTCCATCTTCCCGCAGGGTACGCATACCTTGCTCGATCGCTTGTTGTTTTAACACTAAAGTCGCGGCTCCTGAATTGATAAGTTCACGAAAGCTATCTCCAACCTTGATCATCTCAAAAAGACCGGTTCTGCCACGGTACCCACCATTGCTACAATCGTCACATCCAGATCCAAAGTAAAATTTTCTATCTCCCAAATCTTTGCGAATAAGTCCGAGGTTCTGAAGCATTTCATTTTTGGGATCGAATTCTTGCTTACAACTTGAACAAATTCTACGGACTAATCGTTGGGCGAGTATAAACTCGAGGGACGCCGAAAGAAGAAAGGGTTCAAGACCCATATCGATCAAACGGGTAATTGCACCTGGAGCGTCGTTGGTATGAAGGGTGCTGAGAACGACATGCCCGGTCAAGGAGGCCTGCACTGCAATCCGGGCAGTTTCAATATCTCGAATTTCTCCGACCATAATTTTATCGGGGTCTTGCCGGAGAAAAGCTCGTAAGGCACGGGCAAAATCGAGCCCGACCTGGTGGTTGACGGGCACCTGCATAATTCCCTCGATCTCATACTCCACCGGGTCTTCTGCAGTGAGAATCTTGGTTTCAATTTCGTTAACTTCACGCAGGGCACTGTAAAGCGTGGTGGTCTTGCCTGACCCCGTAGGTCCAGTGACTATAAAGATACCATTGGGACGGCGCACCGCTCCGCGAATTCCAGATTTTACATTTTCAGGTAGGCCTAAATTATCAAGATCCAGATTAACCGCGGATTTATCCAAAACACGAAGTACCACACTTTCTCCAAATTGAGTGGGCAAAGTAGATACCCGCAAATCAACCGCCCGTCCCTCAATCGTCATCTTAATCCTGCCATCTTGGGGGATACGATGCTCAGCAATGTTCAACTCAGAAATCACTTTAATCCGGGAGATAACGGGAAGGGACAAACTCTTGGGAGGAGGAGACATCTCGTAGAGAGCACCGTCTACTCGGTAACGAATACGAAATTCATCCTCGAATGGTTCAAAATGTATATCAGAAGCCTGAGCCCGAATGGCTTGTTGAATGACTAGATTAACAAAACGGATAATCGGGGTCTCATTGGCTGCATCTACGAGATCTCCTTCCTTGGTATCGTCCAAGTTTGCAAATTTATCGAGTCCGGTATCGGCCAACAGATCGTCCATTGTTGCCTGATCTGCTCCATAATACCTATTGATCAGTCCAGCTACTGTAACGGGGTCGCAAACAACGATCGAAACCTCAAGATTTAGAGCAAAAGTGAGGTCATCAATGATGGATGCATTAAATGGATCGAGTGCGAGAAGGTGAATGCCTTGGTCAGAAAGGTATAGCGGAACCACGCCGTATTGCCGGGCGGTTTCCTGAGGGATAACTGAGAGCACATCCGAGTCGATCTCACCAGGTTCGCCAGACTGTAATTCATATCCAAGATACTGGGAAATCAAGGCAAACAAATCTTCCCGCTGAATAATTCCTGCTTCTATTACCGCTTCTGCAAAAGACCGCTTTCCCTCGACTACATCTTGATCAAAGAGTTCATCCAAGCCATGTTGAGAGACTCCATCGACTTCGCTAAAGAGGTCGCGAATTTCAGCATTATTATCAAGGTATAACATTTCTATTTATTCCTCTTCGGTCGTTACCATTAAGACCTCATCCAAAGTAGTTACACCAGCCAAGACCTTTCGGAATCCATCGTTACGCATCGAACGCATCCCCATTTCCCTAGCCTTGTTGCGTAATTCAACAATGCTCACATTGTTATAAATCATTTCCTCAATCTCGGAGTTTACCACAAAAATTTCAAAGACTCCTTTTCTTCCCCGGTACCCTTTTTCTCCGCATTTCGGACAACCCGCACCCTTCATAAAAGTAGCTCCCGCAGCTTGTTCTTCATTAATTCCCAAGACCGCCAATTCGGCAGAATTTGGATCGTAAGGTCCTTTACAGTTTTGACAAATGGCCCGAACAAGTCGTTGGGCAAGAGCAGCCCGCAGGGAGGCAGAAACGAGGAACGGCTTTACCCCCATATCAACCAATCGGGAAACCGCACTCGGAGCATCATTGGTATGAAGGGTGCTGAACACCATGTGTCCAGTCAAAGATGCATTAATTGCAATCTCCGCTGTTTCCAAATCCCGAATTTCCCCGACCATCACAATATTAGGAGCTTGCCTAAGCATTGCCCTAAGAGCTGCTGAAAAGGTCATCCCCACTTCCGCACGGACTTGTACTTGGTTAATCCCAGGAACTTCATATTCAACTGGATCTTCCACCGTAATAATTTTTCGGTCGGGTTTGTTAATGGCATTAAGCGCGGAGTACAGAGTAGTTGACTTCCCTGAACCCGTGGGCCCGGTAACGAGGAAAATTCCATCTGGCAAATTGATAACCTGTTCGAAAATTGTCTGGTCATCCGAAAAGAAACCCAGCTGGGGAAGGCCCAAGCTCAGGCTTTCTTTATCGAGGATCCGCATAACTATGCTCTCTCCATGCACCGTAGGTAGGGTGGAAACCCGCAGATCAATTACCTTTTTGCCCACTTTTACGTTAATGCGCCCGTCCAGAGGTACACGCTTCTCTGCCAGGCTGACATTGGCCATCAATTTGGTTCGGGATAGAATTGAAGGCTGTAGGCGCTTGGGAGGGTCCTGCTGCTCAATCAATTTACCATCTATACGAAAACGAATCCGAAATTTTTTCTCCAGGGGTTCCATATGAATGTCAGATGCCCGTTTTTCCAAGGCATCCTTAATGACAGAATGGACAAATTTAATTATGGGAGCATCTTCTTCACTGACATCTTCCGGGCGGACATTGTCCTCAATTTGAATATCTCCGCCCCCTAACCCCTCTAAGAAATCTTGCTCTTTTTCCTTCTCGTTCAAACCGTACAACTGATTGATCGATTCGAGCACATCTGCCCGAAAAGCGACCCGAGGATTAACCGGTTTACCAAACAAGTGACCGAGGTTATCAATACCGTCCTGGTCAAGAGGATTACCCAATACAACATCAATCGAGGTTCCGTCAGTCCCCAAAGGAATGGCCTCATAGAACCGGGCATGTTCGGAATTTAACAGGCCAATAACTTCCGGCGTTAGGCTTACCCCCGCCATATCTATAACCTCCATGTCCAACTCCGAGCCAAGGAAATTCACTACCTCTTCTTTAGAAAGTTCCAACTTACCAAGTAGTAAATTCATGAAATCCAAGCCTTCATCTCCAGAGGTTTCACCCGGCTCCTGGGCTTTTACCTCTGTTAGTACCTGATCGATCAATTCCTGGCTGGCTAAACCTTGCTCCTTGAAAGCTTCGGTCAAAAATTCTTCCGTTGCATTCATCAGTTCAAAAGTTGGAAAGGCCTAAAAAAGTTACCTACCCAATCCCATCAGAAATTCCGGATTATTTTTTGTCTTCTTCACCCTTTGGATAAACATCTCCATCGCTTCGGCAGGAGGCACTCCTTTCATCGAACGTCGAAGGGCATAAATTTTGTTTAATTCGTCTTTATGGTAGAGCAATTCTTCCTTGCGAGTACCACTTTTTTCAAAATCGAGAGCTGGAAAAATTCTCTTATTGGAAAGCTCACGGTCCAAATGGAGTTCCATATTTCCGGTACCTTTAAATTCTTCGAAAATTACTTCGTCCATTTTACTCCCGGTTTCGACCAGAGCAGTACCCAAAATAGTTAAACTTCCCCCACCCTCTATATTTCGGGCAGATCCAAAGAAACGTTTAGGCCTTTGCAAGGCGGTAGCCTCCACCCCGCCACTAAGGATTTTCCCACTGTTAGGCATGGTGGCGTTGTATGCTCGGGCCATTCGGGTAATGGAATCGAGCAGAATGACTACATGTTGATTATGTTCGACCATACGGCGGGCTTTTTCGATCACAATTTCCGCAGCATGCACATGGCTCTCAGCGCTTTCATCAAAGGTGGATGCAATCACTTCGGCATCGGGTACCTGTCTACGAAAATCGGTAACCTCTTCTGGGCGTTCATCCACGAGCAGTACAATTAAATGGGCCTCAGGATTGTTTTGGCGTAAAGCCCGGGCAATTGCTTGCTGTAAGATTGTTTTTCCCGTTCTTGGAGGAGCCACAATCAGTCCTCGTTGCCCAAAACCCACAGGAGAGACTAAGTCGACTACCCGCATCGCTACATTGTCCCACTCTACCTCGTGGTGAGTTTCAAGATACATACGTTTCAGAGGGTAGTATGGGGTAAGCTCGGTAAAGGGTGTTACTCGGGTGGCTTCCTCAGGAGAAACTCCCATAACTTCGTCTACTTGTAAAACAATCGGGCAGGTGGACTCTTCCATCTTTGCCCGAATTAAACTTTTCACAAAATGACCAGTCTTTAGACCATACCTGCGAACTAAAAGGGCCGGAATTAAAGCAGATTGTGACTTCAATCGGTAGTTTTCTTTTTCTTGCAGGATGAACCCATGTCCATCTTCCATGATCTGGACAATGCCGGAAAGAGACACCGGGGTTTCGGTTTTGAGACAGAAAGTCAAAAGAGCATCAATTAACTCTTCACGCAAAGGTGCAGCCGGAAGGTCTTCTTCGATAGATAACTTAGAAATTTTTTCGGTTAGCTCGATCAGATTTAAAGAAAGGTATTCATCTAAGTTCAAACACTCCTTGCCCGAATCCAGCAGGGGTTGAAGAATTTTAGCAATTTCTTCGTCCGTTTTAAATGTTTCAGACTCAAGAAGTTGACCAATCTGCAAAGGTTTTGCCTCCGTTTCTTCGTAAGGTAATCTTTGAGGCTTTTTAAATTTGGGTCTTTTACGAAGTTTCTTTTTTTCCTGCCAGGTTAGCTTTTTTTGACCTGGCCCGGAATGAGGATGCCCGGGTTGCCTGGGGTGATTGGGTTTACCACGGCCCTGCCCCGAATGGTTCGCGTTTTCCCGAGGTGGTGCCGCGTTCTCCTCTCCGCCGCCGTCTGTTTTCTCTTGCTTTGCAGGTTTTGGTTGGTCGGGCGACTTTTCTTCTACATTCTTAGCCTCCTTCTCTTCTTCGGGTCGAGGTCTTTCTTCTTCGCTCTCACTTCCATCAGTACTGAAAAAGAGTTGACGGTCAGGAGCATCAACTTCTGGTTGTTCAACGGGGGCAGCAGGAGCTTCCGCAGGGACTTCCTTATTCTCTTTCTTGGAATCCACAATCGGTTCCTCGGCAGTTTCTGAAGAGGCTTTTGGTTTGGATGAACGGGTGCTTTTTTTAACAGGCATTGGATATTTTAAGTAAAGGGACGAACATTAAAAAATGGTGGGCGCAAGAGCATCTACCTGACGATTCAAAAATTCGTTGGTACCACCACCCCATAAGACAAAATCGGCTCGATTGACCTTCTGGGCTATTGGCAATTGAGAAGACATTCGGGCGTTTGCCTCTTCAAGGGAGAGTCCTCGCTGAAGCAATCTTTGATAGATTGTGCTATTTGATGCATACATGGTAACGACGCAGGTAAATTGAGTGTGTAAATTGTTTTCGAACAAAAGAGGTAGTTCAACTAGGCACTTTTTAGAAGAACAGGACTGAATGAAAGAGGTCCATAAGGAACGAACTAAAGGATGAAGTAGGCTCTCGATCCACTTTCTTTCTGAATCCTTATTAAACACTATTCGACCAATGGCTGATTTGTCAATGTTTCCGAAAGAATCAAATCCTACCTCACCCCATCTTTGACGAATATTTTCTTTAACTTCGGAGTTGGTTGCCAAAATTTCGGCAACTAAGGAATCTGCAGAAACCACAGCCCATCCCAAATGATTAAATCTTTCCAGTGCGGAGGTTTTCCCACAGGCGATTCCTCCGGTTAACCCCACTACGGTTTTTCCTGTAAAAGGACACATTTAAATAAGTAAAGCTTTAGAAATAAATTTGAGCAAGCAAGGATGTAAATCTTATCATATGCGACTATCGTCTTGCCAGTTTGGTCAGTCGATTCATAATGCATCATTCCTTTGGAGGTAGGGTATCCAAGTGGCTAAAGGATGCGGACTGTAAATCCGCCCGCTTCGGCGTTCGTCGGTTCGAATCCGACCCCTACCACCACTTCCCCTTCGCATTCATTTGAATCTTCCCTTGATGAAAGAAAAAAAAACGGCGAAAAGATGGATCTACATCGTTCTTGGTGGATTAATTCTTTATTTTTATAAAACTTGTTCCGGTCAGATACCCCCATTGAAATTTTGATGTTTGCAAAATCTTGGACAAGTACCGCTCTGTATGGCGGGTTGCTCGCGATCGGGTTGTCCTACCTCACCGCCCACTATTTCAGCACCTCTTTGTTTGCCCATTATCACGATTGGTCGGGTTGGAGAAGCTTAACCGGTTGGGCACCGAATGGAATAACCAATGGACTGGCCAAGATTTCATGGGCTGTAATTTTCTGTTCCTGCTGGTGGATGCTTTGGCGGCTCGACTTTTTTCTAAGTATCCAACCTGAAAATAAAAAAGTGAAAAAAGAGAATCAAGGGGTTGGGCCGATGGATTCCGAAAATTACCAAAAAACACGTCCCGAAAAAGAGGGACCACAAAAATCTGAAAACTTTGTTCCAGAGGAAGAAGAGGAAACGGAGACCAAAACTGAAGAAGATAAACAACCCGAAGAAGATGATTCAGATAAAACTAAAGAAGCAAAGAAAGCCTTCTTTCCTGAGGTAGAAGATTTGGAAATGGCTGAAATCCTTGGTTTAGAGAAGGATGCGATTCAAGATTTCACCAAAGTTAAAGCAACTTACCGAATTGCGATTGCCCAGTACCACCCGGACAAAGTGTCGGCCCTTGGGTTTGAGATTCGAGAAGTAGCTGAAAAAAAAGCCAAGGAAATTAACCAAGCTTATGAACATTTCCGAAAAAAACTAAAAAAACCTAAAAACTAATTTACCCTAAAGTTACGCTTCCTTGATAATTCCTTGAAGCCAACATTTAAATAAGACATAATCTTTTCTTTTTACCATGACACAAGCAACCACTCATGAATTCAAAGCCGAGACCAAACAGGTTCTCGATATTGTTGTAAATTCGCTCTACAAAGATAAGGAAATTTTTGTTCGCGAATTAATCTCTAATGCATCCGACGCCCTGGAAAAATTACGTCGCACCCAACTTACGGAGAAAGATATTCTGGACGACAATTTAGAACTCGAAATCAACCTGAGTACGGACGACTCTGCAAAACAGTTGATTATCCAGGATTTTGGAATCGGGATGACAGAAGAGGAATTAGTTAAAAACCTGGGTACTATTGCCCATTCTGGATCGAAGGAATTTTTGAATGCTTTGCAAAGCGAAGGAGAAAAGAATGAGTCCTTGATTGGAAAGTTTGGAGTTGGATTTTACAGCGTATTTATGGTCTCAGACTCAGTAAAAGCTTACACTCGCACCTGGCAAAAAGAGGGCGAAGGATTGTGCTGGGAAAGCGATGGTAGTGGTGGATATTCAATCGATAAAACCGAGGGGCAACGACGAGGAACAAAGATCGTCATTCAACTAAAGGACGAGTTTGAAGAGTTTTCAAAAGAGGATCGAATCAAGGACATTGTTAAAAAGTACTCTGCCTTCGTCCAGTTTCCCGTTTCGGTAAATGGGGAGAAGGTCAATACGGTGGATGCTATTTGGTTACGCTCGAAATCTGAGATTAAGGACGAAGAGTACGAAGAGTTCTATAAGTTCCAGTCCAATGACTACGATTCGCCATTAATGCGTTTGCACTTTAGTGCTGACGCCCCCTTGGAGATCAATTCCCTACTTTTCGTCCCCAAACGAAACATGGAAAAAATGGGGATGTTTAGAAGCGAAAACAAAGTAGCCTTACACTGCCGAAAAGTCTTAATTGATGCAGAGCCAAAAAGCCTTGTTTCCAGAATGGTTAAGATTCTTAAAAGGTGTGGTTGATAGTTCTGATATTCCTTTGAATGTTTCTAGAGAAACGATGCAGGATAGCGAACTACTCAAAAAACTTGGGCAAGTTTTAACCAAAAGATTCCTTCGATTCTTAAACGAACAAGCTAAGAAAGAAGAGGACACCTTTTTGGAATTCTGGAAAGAATATGGAGTACTTCTTAAAGAAGGTGTGGCAACTGACTTTACTTACAAGGATGATTTGGCCAAGTTATTGCGTTTCGAATCCACGGCAGCTGAGGACGGAAAACTTACCGGCTTGGAAACCTACATTGATCGTATGGCTGCGGATCAAAAAGATATTTTATTTCTTTATGGAAAAAACCGTAAAGCAATTGAATCAGGTCCCTACCTCGAAGCCCTGCAAGCCCGGGGATATGAGGTTCTACTTCTTACCGAACCGGTTGACGAATATGTCATGCAATCCCTGCGTGAATTTAAGGAAAAGAAAATTATTTCTGCCGATTCAGATGAATTAAAATTGGACAAATTAGACCAAGAACCAACAGGTGAGCCCCTTGATGGAAAAGCCGTCAAAAAGCTATCCAAGTGGATCAAGCAATCTTTGGAAGACCGCGTATCCGAAGTAGAAACAGGCGAACGCTTAATCAATAGCCCGGTCTGTGTTGTTGGAGAAGATGGAATGGGAGGAGCTTCTGCCCGCCGGATCATGAAGATGATGCAGGGTCCAGAAGGAGAAATGCCCGCCAGTAAAGTTAAATTCCAGATAAATCCAAGCCATGCCATTATTCATGGATTATTCAAACTCATGGAAAAGGATGAGCCGACAGCCCTACTGGTAGCGAACCAACTATTGGACAATGCCTTGGCTTCCGCCAATCTTTTGGATGACCCCAGGGAGATGATTGCACGCAGTTATCAAGCCTTGGAAAAACTTACCACGGTGTAAAATCTTTCGGGCATTTTTTGAACCGTGTAAATTGAGATTGCCCCAAATGTACGAGATGAGGTAAAAATCTGAACCATGATGAGGAACTTTAGCAAATTTTTGATATTTGGCACACTTAGTTGCCTCATTTCTCTTGTTGGTTGTTTTAAAAGCTCAGGAGGGTTTAGTCGCAGTGGAGGAAATCCTTTTGCTGATGCTGATGCTGCAGTAAGCAAAAACATCGAAAACTTGATGGGGCTTTCCGTGGGCATGACCAAAGCACAGGTTTCCAGCCTATCTGGAATCGCTAATTATTTGGAAGGGTACGATTGGGGCAGTGTTTGGTTTTACAAAATTCGTACAGGTGGAAACGAGGGTACTCTCTCCGATAAAGAGGTTGAGAAAAGATATATGCCCGTTGTTTTTGATAATACCGATCGTGTCATGGGATACGGCAGTAAATTTTACGACCAAACATTGAGTGATCTCGGTGCTGGTCAATTTTAACCACTTCCAACTTTTTATCCGATTGTTCGGTTGACGAAGGTCAGGATTTAATTCATTTTCTTATCTTTTCACTTATTTTTGATGAAGACTACCCTGGCTAAAAAGGAAACTGTTACCCACGACTGGAAGATTGTTGATGCTTCCGGCCTAATCTTGGGGCGTCTGGCTGTACAGATTGCCAATGCACTAAGGGGGCGAAACAAACCCACTTATACTCCGCATGTCGACACTGGCGATTATGTTGTGGTTATCAACGCCGAGAAAGTCAAACTCTCCGGATCAAAGGAAGAACAAAAGCAATACATGTTCTACTCCGGATACATGGGGAACGAAAAATACCGCACGGTTGCGGATTTTCGCGAGAACCGTCCAGAATTTATTATCACCAATGCGGTCAAGGGTATGTTGCCCAGAAATAAACTTTCTTCAGGCATGCTCACCCGTTTACGAGTTTTTCGTGGGGAAGAACACGATCACGAAGCCCAGCAACCCTCCCCTCTCCTTTCCTAATTTATTAATATGAGTGCTAAATCCAAGACAGAAGAATTTATTGCCACCGGGCGACGCAAAACCAGCACCGCTCGAGTTCGTATACGCCCGGGTTCCGGAGATTTCATTATAAATAACCGTGACATCAGCGACTACTGTTCAACCGAGCAACAAAAGAAAGCTGTTCTCGGACCTTTAGTCTCTGTTGAAAAAGTGGGTGAATTAGACATCACCGTGATCGTTCGTGGAGGCGGAGGTACTGGACAGTCTGGAGCGATTCGTCACGGACTTTCTAGAGCTCTCGAGAAGATGGATGGCGAACTTCGTTCTCCTCTCAAAAAAGCAGGCCATCTCCGACGAGATCCTCGAAAAATCGAACGTAAAAAACCCGGCCGCCCAGGGGCCCGTAAAAGGTTTCAATTTTCAAAGAGATAATTTTTATTTCCTCACCCACCCTTTACCTAACCCCTCGGAACTCCAACCGAGGGGTTTGTTTTTTATAATTTTCCTCACCAAATTTTAACGACCATGAAAACAGGTATTATCGGAGCATCCGGATATACCGGACAAGAGCTTGTCTCTTTGCTTATTCGACACCCCAAGATCGAACTGTGCACCATTACTTCAAGGGCACACGCCGGAAAATCTGTCTCCCAAGTAATTCCTAGGGTTGGAAAAGTGGGGCATTCTCTGAAATTCACTAATCCTTCGCTAACAAGCTTGCTCAATGGAGAGGTCGAACTTTTCTTCCTGGCTCTGCCTCATGGTACAGCTGCGGAATATGCAGTCCCTTTAGTCGAGGCTGGAAAAAAGGTAATCGATCTGTCTGCAGATTTTAGATTAAATGATCCCAAGCTTTATCAGGAATATTACGGCTCTACACCCATATCTCCTGATTGGTTACCGAAGGCACAATACGGCCTTCCAGAGCTCCATGAATTATCATGGGAGAAATCTCCTCTCATTGCATCTCCTGGCTGCTACCCAACAAGTATCATCACCCCCCTTGCACCCTTACTAGAAAACGGCCTGATCGAGACCAGTGACATCATTGTAAACTCGATTAGTGGCATTAGTGGGGCTGGCAAAAATGCTTCCGAACATCTCTTGTTTTGCGAACGAAATGAAAGTGCCGGAGTTTACGGACTGCCCAAGCACCGACACCTATCTGAAATTGAAGAGCAATTAAGTCAGTTTGCTCAGAAAACCATCGCTTTATCCTTCCACCCGCACCTCGGACCGATGAACCGGGGAATTTGCTCAACAATTTCCGTACGGGCCAAGGGTGAGCTTCAAGCTAATTTAATTACCAAATGTTGGGAAGAAGCTTATTCCGGCAGGCCTTTCGTACAAATACTCAAGGATGGAGACCTACCAGAAACCGGACGGGTAGTGGGAACGAACCGAATCGATTTGGCCGTGCAGGAAGACCCTAGGACTAACCGTTACATCCTCTGTTCCGCTGAAGATAACCTTCTTAAAGGAGCGGGTGGACAAGCTGTACAGGCAATGAACCTGTGCAACGGATACGAAGAAGATTGCGGTCTATCATGAAGTTTTATCAGGACTGTGACGGCATAACTG
This sequence comes from uncultured Opitutales bacterium, assembly GCA_943787575.1. Taxonomy (GTDB): domain Bacteria; phylum Verrucomicrobiota; class Verrucomicrobiia; order Opitutales; family Seribacteraceae; genus Chordibacter. The sequence continues at coordinate 34,748 of CALSMY010000013.1, forward strand.
AAGCCCAAGGTTTTTATGCTTCCGGAGTGCCTGCCAATGTCATGGGAAAAAATAATGGAAAATTGGACCTTGGTATCATTTATTCCCCACGGCCATGCACCGCTGCAGGTACATTTACGACTAACGATGTCAAAGCATCCCCCGTTCGATATTGCCTGGATTTATTGAGTGAACAGGGACAGGTTTTTCACGGCGTTGTTGCAAACAGTGGAAATGCCAATGCCTGCACTGGTAAGCAGGGAGACCTGGATTGTGCAAAAATGGCATCGGAAACAGCGAGGCATTTAAAGGTGCACTCCAAAGAAATTTTGGTTTGCTCAACCGGTCGAATAGGCGTGCAGATGCCCATGAGTCGTGTAACTGCAGGAATCGCTGAAGCTTGCCAGGATACCCTCGACGAATTGAACGGAGGCAAGGCTTTTCAGGAAGCAATCCTTACTTCTGACACTCGGACGAAGTCTTGCTCTGCACAAATTAAAACCTCTTCCGGAAAGGTAACCATTGGAGGAACAGTAAAGGGTGCGGGTATGATTCAACCTAACATGGCTACCATGCTGGCCTTTCTGACCACGGATGCCTTTGCCTCTGCCAGTTTTCTCAAAAAGTGTTTAGGTAAGGCAGTGAATAACTCCTTTAACCGAATGACTATAGATGGGGACATGAGTACCAACGATAGCGTCCTTATTTTAGCTAACGGATCAACAAGAGTAGATATTGAAAAAGAATCTGTAGATACGATTGCAGAATTTCAGGAAGCGGTTGATCAGGTTTGTGCCTGCCTCGCCCGGAAATGTGTAACCGATGGAGAAAAGGTCACCAAATTTGTGGAACTTCAATTGAATGGAGCTTCCAGTGATCAAGACGCCGACCTTGTGGCCAGGTGTATTGCCAACTCACTTCTCGTTAAAACCTCATGGTATGGATCTGATCCGAACTGGGGAAGAATCGTCGATGCTGCGGGCTATGCACGGGTCGGTCTTGACTTTGAAAAGTTTGATCTATGGTACAACGATGTTCCCGCTGTGGAAAAAGGTAAGCCCCTACCCTCTAATAAGCATAAGTGGAAAGAAATCGTTTCCGAAAAATCTTTTGTTATCAAGATTCACCTCAACTCGGGCCCAGGAAAAGCGGTGTTGTGGTCAAATGATTTAAGCGAAGAATACGTTAACTACAATAAAAGCGAATAAGACTGATGGTGGCATATGAAGAAAGTCAGGCAAAGGCCCGTATTTTAATGGAGGCCCTCCCCTATGTCAGACGATTTAGGGGCTCAATTTTTGTGGTGAAATACGGAGGAAGCTTCATGGACTCGCCGGATCCGGAAGTGCGTTCTGGCGTGGCCAAAGATTTAGTCTTTCTCAATTTTGTTGGAATTAAGGTAGTGGTCGTCCATGGCGGAGGAAAAGCGATTACTAGAGAATTAAAAGAACGGGGAATACAAGCCCGTTTCATCGACGGGCTCCGTGTAACTGATGAGCAAACCATCGATGCTGTAGATTCAGTACTCAATGAACAAGTTAACCGCGAGGTCGCAGACTTTGTATCATCGCATGACTGCGAAGTTCAAAGGTTTCCCGGCAAGCAGGTATTGTCCTGTGAAAAACTTCAATCCAAGAACGATTTAGGCTTTGTCGGTCAGGTGACCCAGGTCAATACCGATCCAATCCTCCAGGCTTTGGATGAAGGCAAAATGCCAATTCTCTCGTCCACCGCATCGGATAGCCATGGCGTTTGTTACAATGTAAACGCGGACAATGTAGCATCCCAAGTCGCCATGGCTCTTGGGGCTCGTAGATTAGTCTATTTATCTGATGTTCCTGGCTTGTTAAGGAATCCAGAAGATCCCTCCACCCTTCTTTCCAGCTTGGCGATTAGCGAGGTTAAGCCACTAGAAGAGGCAGGGGTGATTTCCGCTGGCATGCTCCCAAAGGTTACCAGTGCAGTGGAAGCCCTAAAAGCAGGCGTCAACCGGGTTCACTTTATCGATGGTCGGATGCCCCACAGTATATTATTGGAAATCTTTACCGATCAGGGGATTGGTACGGAAATTGTTCATGCCTGAATAGATGAATCTTTCCAAACATCAAGAATTCCTGATCGGAAACTATGCCCCACCGCCTCTGGAAATAGTAAGGGGAGAGGGATCCAGCCTGTGGGACTCCCAAGGTAAAGAGTACTTAGACTTTGCTTCAGGAATTGCCGTTACCAACCTTGGACACAGCCATCCCCACTGGGTAAAAAAGGTCCAGCAACAGAGTGCCGAACTTGTTCACTGCTCTAACTTATTTTCTATCCCCCAGCAGGTTTCACTCGCTGAGAGGCTGGTCAAAAAAATTGGTCCTGGCAAAATCCTTTTTTGTAACAGTGGTGCAGAGGCTAATGAAGCTTTAATCAAACTTTCCCGCTTGCATGGTAATCAAACAAAAACCAAGCGGTCGAAGGTGCTTGTTGCGACCAATGGATTTCACGGTCGTACCCTTGGAGCTTTATCCGCGACCGAATCGATCAAATATCGGCAGGGATTTGAACCGCTCCTTCCAGGCTTTGTATTTTGCCAGTACAATGATCTTAGTAATTTTGAACAATCCATAGACGATCAAACCGTTGCAATACTTGTCGAGTCCATCCAAGGGGAAGGTGGATTAGAAGCAGCTAGCGACGAGTTTCTCTTGGGGTTGGAAACTCTTTGTGCGAAACACAACCTCCTCTTTCTAATGGACGAAGTCCAAGCCGGTATTGCACGGACCGGAGAGTTTTTGGGGTACCAAAAATCGGGAACTAAACCACATGCAATCGCCATGGCAAAAGGATTGGGCGGGGGCTTCCCCATCGGAGCGATTTGGGTAGATGAAAAATACTCCCAACTATTTGCTCCGGGCAGCCACGGAACAACTTATGGCGGATCCCCCTTGGCCTGCACTGCGGCTCATGCAGTACTCGATGTCATCGATGAAGAAAATTTAATCGCGCAAGCTAAGACAAACGGAGAAGAATTTAAAATTGGACTGCAAAACCTCGCTACCCAATTTCCCCAAAAAATTACCGAGATTAAAGGCAGAGGACTGATGCTTGGTCTTGGCCTTACTTTTGATCCATCTCTCCTCGTTGCCCAACTTCGGGAAAACGGTTTAATTGCTGTGGGTGCTGCGAGAAACACTTTGCGCCTTCTCCCCCCCCTTACCGTAAAAAATGATGAGCTTTTACGAGCCCTTGACATTTTAAAATCCGGACTCGTTCAAATCAAATTGGACTAAACATTTTTGCTATGAGAAACTTTTTACAGGAAAATGACTTTCAAAGAGAAGAGGTGGTGCAAATCTTTGCCAAAGCTTTCGACTTGAAAAATAACCGGGCTCAGCGGCCGACAAAAGATCTTGCCGGACAAAGTTGGGGGATGCTTTTTTACAAGCAAAGTACCCGGACACGTGTCTCCTTTGAGGTAGGTATTCGTGAACTCGGGGGAAACCCCCTCATCCTTGATCAATCGAGCACCCAAATTGGCCGGGGAGAAAGCATTGAAGATACAGCTAAAGTACTTTCACGCTTTCTTGACGGATTGATCATCCGGACACACGGACATGAATTGATAGAAGAATTTGCCCGTCATACCTCTATTCCAGTGGTCAATGCCCTCACCGATTTTTTACACCCCTGTCAAATTTATGCAGACTGTATGACCTTGTTAGAAAAATGGTCAGGCGGAAATACTGCACTTGAAGGATTAAAGGGTAAAAAATTAGCCTTTTTTGGCGACACCTCCTGTAATATGGCAAATTCCTGGATCCTGGCTGGGGCTTTGTTTGGCTTAGAAATCTCACTTTGCGGTCCTGAATCCTTCCAACCTGGAAATGAAATCCAACAATTACTTAAGGACAACAAGCTAACGCCAACCTGGGACTTTACCTCCGACCCCATTGCAGGGGCACGCGGAGCAGATGCTGTCTACACGGATGTCTGGGTCAGTATGGGCTGCGAAGAGGAAAGCCAGGGGCGCTTACAAGCCATGCAACCCTACCAGGTCAAAGACTCGACTTTTGAGTCTGCACGACAGGATTGTCTTTTTATGCACTGTATGCCCGCCCATCCTGGAGAGGAAGTCTCTCAGTCCGTACTCGATTCTCAACGGGCGATTCTTTTTGACCAGGCTGAAAATCGTCTGCATATGCAAAAGGCTATTCTATCCGCTTTATCACCTCATAATTCCTGAAAAAGATGAAATTGATTCTCGCATATTCGGGAGGTCTAGACACCTCCGTACTTGTTCACTGGTTTGCCCATCATCATGGGGCTGAAGTTATCACCTACTGTGCCGATGTTGGTCAGGAGGAAGAATTGGATGGCCTCGAAGAAAAAGCCATGGCCACGGGAGCCAAAGCCCACCGAACTCTTGATTTGGTCGAAGAATTTGCTGAAGATTTCATCTACCCGATGGCACGTGGGAATGCTGTTTATGAAAGCCAATATCTTTTGGGTACTTCCATTGCCCGCCCGCTTATTGCTAAGGCTCAAATTGATATCGCCCGCGAATTCCAGGCAGATACAGTGGCTCATGGTGCTACGGGTAAAGGAAATGATCAGTGCCGTTTCGAGCTCACTTTTTCAGCCCTTGCTCCCGATCTAAAAATCCTTGCACCATGGCGAGATGCCTCCTTTCGCGAACGTTTTCCTGGGCGTACAGAAATGATTGAATATTGCAAGGAACATGCGATCGATGTGGAGGCCAGTGCATCTAAACCTTACTCCATGGACCGTAACCTTTGGCATATCTCCTACGAAGCCGGAATCCTAGAAGATCCATGGTTTGATCCGACTACGCCCGAAAATCGATCGATGTACAAACTGACCGTCGATCCCATGCTCGCTCCCGATGAAGCCCAATACCTCGAGTTGGAATTTGACCAGGGAAATTGCGTGGCCATTGATGGGAAAAAAGGGAATCCGGCAGAAATCATCCGTTCCCTTAACACCATTGCGGGTAAACATGGGATTGGACGGGTGGACTTGGTGGAAAATCGATTCGTGGGGATGAAAAGTCGTGGAGTTTACGAAACCCCAGGTGGAACCATTCTGCTGCACGGCCATAGGCAATTGGAAACCTTGACTATGGATCGTGACTTGATGCACCTGCGGGATTCCTTAATTTCCCGCTACGCTGAACTCATTTACTACGGATTTTGGTATGCTCCCGAACGTGAAGCCCTCCAGGCATTAATTGATCAAAGCCAACAAAAAGTAACTGGAATTGTACGGCTGAAACTTTACAAAGGAAATGTCACCACCGTAGGTAGAAAATCAGATTACTCTCTTTACGATACCGCAGTTGCTTCAATGGAGGGAGACGAATCCGACTACCAACCCGAAGATGCTGGTGGATTTATTCGTTTGAATGGCCTTCGCCTGATGGAACGGGCACGAAAACAAGGTTACCAAGGCACCTGAACTCCTCCACCAACTACTCGCCCATTTGCCCAGCCGTGAACTTGCTCGTTATTGATAATTACGACTCCTTCACTTATAATTTGGTGCAGTACTTCGGGGAATTGGGAGCAACTTGTGAGGTCCTGCGTAATGATCAAGCCACCTTGGAGGAGATTAATATCGAGCCTTTTGACGGACTGGTTCTGTCTCCAGGCCCATGTGATCCTGACCAGGCAGGTATAAGCTTAGCGGCTGTCAATCAATGGGCTGGCAAAAAACCATTGCTGGGAGTTTGCCTTGGTCACCAATGCATTGGCCAAGCTTACGGTGGAAAGATTGTACGGGCAGATCGTTTGATGCATGGAAAAACCTCTCCCGTACATCACCAAGAGTCCGGGATCTTTGAGGATCTACCAAACCCCTTTTCCGCAACTCGCTATCATTCCCTGGTTATTGATCCAAAGACCATGCCTGAAGAGTTGGAAATAACTGCCAAGACAGATGAAGATGAAATTATGGCAATCCGGCACCGGGAGCTTCCCCTATGGGGTGTACAGTTCCATCCGGAGTCTTTGGCAACAGATAGTGGAATTATGGTCTTGAAGAATTTCCTGAAATATTGTTAGAACCTATTTAGTGTGTGTGGTAAGTGGAATTCTCGATAGCGAATAATGCTGTGTCCAAAGTGTTCATCCCTTGATCTCAAGGTCTTGGAAACGCGGGCCGGTAAGGTTGCGTCGACGCGAAGAAGAAGAGAGTGTCAGTCTTGCGGGCATCGTTTCAGCACCATAGAAGAAGTCCTCCACGAGGATTTGACTGTGGTAAAACGGGATGATAGCCGGGAGTGCTTTGATCGAACGAAACTGGCGATGAGCCTACGTCGTGCGATTTCCAAGCGCCCGATTGATGCCGAGCAAATCAACGCTCTTCTCTCCGATACCCTGCGAAGAATCGAAAGTGAGTTCGATGATGAACTTCCTAGTCGTGCAATTGCCGATGCAGTGATGCATGGTTTGCGCACTGTCGATTCCATCGCCTGGTTGCGTTACGCTAGTTTCTACGAGGATTTTACGCAGTTCTCTCGGTTCGCCGAGGAAATTTTATACTTGGGTGGGGAAAGGACGGGTGAAAACAGCGGCGGGTAAAAAAGACGACTATACCAGACTGCAAAATTTAAACTCTCTATTCATGGTAATGGGGAGTGTTTCTTCGCCTGAAGAAACGATGCAGCTGCAAAGTACACTTTCCTTTATGCGGGAAAATGACGGCAATGAGAGAATGACGGTTCAATCTTTTGAACATTGTATCGATCAAGTCGTACGTTTTCATTTTCCTAATAAGCGAAATTTGAGGCATGTTCATTGGAACGCCCGGCATCATTTGGTTGACCCCCTATGGGTGCATGCATCCGTCCTTAAATTTGTTCGATCCACCCGTGATGCCATGAATGGTTTATTACTGGTCTCTGGATTGCGCGAATCTTTGAAGGGAGGCAGAAAGCGCTGGACATCTAAGTGCGAGCAAGAATATTTGGAAAACCGTCAATTTATTGAGACTCTGGTTGTGCGCAATGCCCACAAGGGCCAGGACCTTTCCGTATTATTTTTTTAGGAGTCCGATTCCGGATAACTTCCCAAGAGACGGGAAAAGGCACAAGCATTACTTACTTCATCGAGTGCCTGAGAAACTTCTTCTTCTTCGGGATGACCAAGGAAATCTACAAAGAAGAAATAATCCCAGGACTTACGTTTGCTTGGCCTGGATTCGATTTTACAAAGATTGATCCCTCTCTCAGAAAATGGTTTGAGTGCGTTTTGCAAAGCTCCGACCTCGTCGTTTAAGGAAAGAACCAAACTGGTACGGTAGGAAACACCTTCACGCATAGGCAGGGATTGTTTGGCCACCACGAGAAAGCGGGTTACATTATCCGACCTGTCCTGGATTCCGCCTTCGATCATGGGAACTTCGTAAATTTGTCCGGCTAATTCCCCGGCAATAGCAGCAACTCCCGGTTCTGCCCGGCACTCCCTCACAGCTTCCGCAGTGCTGCTTACAGGAACAAGACGGGCCTCAGGAAGCTGAGTGCGTAACCAATCAGCACATTGGGCAAGGGCCTGGTCCTTTGAACGGACCTCGGCAATATCTGCAAGGGTCGATTGGCTAAAAAGGCAGTGGCGTACCCGAAGAAAGACTTGAGCAATAATAGTCAGTTCGGAATCGACTAACAAATCAAGTGATCGATTGACCGCTCCTTCACTTGAGTTCTCGATTGGCACTACCCCATAATCACAATGCCCCGCTTCCACCGAACTGAATACATCAGGGATATCGGGCAGTGCCTGGTAATCCAGTCCTGATCCAAAATTTTTGACTGCGGCCTGATGGGTGTAAGTGGCTTCGGGCCCGAGGTACCCAATAACCATGTCTTTCTCCAAAGCGATGGAGGCAGAAATGATTTCACGGTAAACGGTGCGCAGGGATCCCTCTCGTAAAGGTCCTTCACTGTAACCCGCAAGCTTTTCAAATACTTGTTCTTCACGGGCAGGATCATAGGGGTCGACCCCAGAAAGTTTCTTGATTTTGCCAATTTTGCAGGCTTTACTTACGCGCAAGTTGAGTAACTTGACGATTTCAGAGTCGATTTGATCGATCTCTTCCCTTAGGGATTCTAGTTCGCTTTTATTCAAAACCTATATCCAAAAAAACAATTCGGAAACAATGGCAAGATGCAACCGCATATCCTGCGTTTTCACAACGAAAATAAACGAAAACAAAAAGTATGAGCTGTAATCGAAATTTTTCTTCCATCGTGGTAGATGGAGACGACCGTGCCCCCAATCGCTCGATGCTTCGTGCAGTTGGCTTTGAAGACGAGGACTTTAAGAAACCTCAAGTTGCGGTATGCTCTGCATGGAGTATGGTCACCCCCTGCAACGCTCATTTAGACGAACTCGGCAAGATGTCCGTGGAAGGAGTCGATAGCAGTGGGGGTAAGGCCCTGCCCTTTGGTACGATTACTGTGTCCGACGGGATTAGTATGGGTACACCTGGCATGAGGTATTCCTTGGTTTCACGGGAGGTCATTGCTGATTCCATCGAAACGGTGGTTGGGGCAGAGGGAATGGACGGCGTGGTCACAATTGGCGGATGCGATAAAAACATGCCCGCCTGTGTAATGGCTCTTGCCCGCCTCAATCGCCCAGGCATTTTCGTCTACGGTGGAACCATACTCCCAGGCATTCACAAAGAAAAAAACCTCGATATCGTATCAGTATTCGAAGCGGTAGGAGCCCATGCCTCCGGTAATATTTCCCACAACGAACTTACTGAGATTGAAAAGAAGGCCATTCCTGGTCCCGGATCTTGCGGTGGAATGTACACCGCTAATACCATGTCCTCTGCAATCGAAGCTTTAGGAATGAGTTTGCCAGACAGTTCTGCCCAGCTTGCCGTGTCCGAAGATAAACTCGCAGATGCCAAGGCTGCCGGTGCCGCTGTGGTAAATTTGGTTGAGAAAAATATCCGCCCCCGTGACATCATGACCCGAAAGGCTTTTGAAAATGCCATTACTGTGGTCATCGCCCTGGGTGGTTCGACCAATGCGGTTCTCCATCTACTCGCCATGGCTCATGAAGCGGAAGTCGCCCTTGATCTCAATGACTTCACCGAGATTGGCAAGCGGGTACCCGTACTTTGCGACCTCAAGCCCAGCGGAAAATACAACATGTCTCACTTCGTACGAATTGGAGGTTTGCGCCCCTTACTCAAAACCTTGCTCGACCATGGCTTGCTCCATGGCGATTGTATGACCGTAACAGGGAAAACCCTCGCCGAAAATGTTGCCGACGCCAAGCCCTATGCTCCCTACCCCAGCGGGCAAGACCTGGTTCGCCCCATAGAGGACCCGATCAAAAAGGATAGTCACTTACGCATTCTGTACGGCAACCTTGCCTCCGAAGGTGCCGTGGCCAAGATAACTGGCAAGGAAGGACTAAAGTTTTCCGGTACCGCTCAAGTCTACGAATCCGAGGAACAAGCCCTACGTGGAATTCTTGACGGGGAAGTGCAGGCAGGGAATGTGGTAGTCATCCGCAACGAAGGGCCAGTTGGAGGCCCGGGAATGCGCGAAATGCTATCTCCTACCTCAGCGATTATGGGCAAAGGATTAGGCAAGGAGGTCGCTCTTATTACCGATGGTCGATTTTCTGGTGGTAGCCATGGCTTTGTTGTGGGCCACATTACCCCCGAAGCAGCGGTCGGTGGGTTGATTGGTATGCTTGTTAATGGAGACCCCATAACTATTGATGCAGAAAACAACCTACTTACATTGGATTTGCCCGATGAAGAAATTGATCGGCGCAAACAAGCCTGGCAAACTCCAGGCCCCAAGGAAAAACGGGGTGTTCTTGCCAAATACGCTAAACTTGTAAGCTCTGCTTCCCTCGGGGCTGTAACCCACTAATCCTTTTTTAACCCATTCAAGTTTTTTCACTATGGACTCCTTACTTTATCAAAGATTTCCCGAACTGGGATTCGCCTCGGACTTTCGACTCGCTGAATTTCCCCAAGATTATTTCTCCCAAACCCAGGACCTTTTAAAAGATGCTTATTCATCGATGAAAGCACTGGAAGCCGGAGCTATTGCCAACCCCGACGAAGCCCGGATGGTTGGCCACTACTGGCTGCGTAAACCCGAGCTCGCCCCCACTTCCGAAATGACTGAGGACATACGGAATACTCTGGAAAAGGTAAAACAGTGCGCCCACCGTGTAAAAACTGGCGAGCTAGCGAGCCCAGGCGGTGCTTTTACTGATCTTCTAGTGATTGGAATTGGGGGCTCCGCCTTAGGCCCACAGTTTGTGGGCAAGGCCTTAGCAAAATCATCAGGGGACGATCTCATCGCTCACTTTTTCGACAACACCGACCCGGATGGAATGGACTTCACTCTATCTCGAATCGGGCAGAGACTGTCGACCACTTTGGTACTGGTGATATCAAAGTCTGGCGGTACACCCGAAACCCGAAATGGGATGATTGAAGCTCAATCTGCATTTCAGAAAGTTGGGCTAGATTTTAGCAAACAGGCAATAGCCGTGACTGGACAAGGCAGTAAGCTCCATCAAATTGCGGAGAAGGAAAATTGGCTGGACTTTTTTCCCATGTGGGACTGGGTGGGTGGCCGAACCAGTGAAACTGCTGCTGTTGGCTTATTGCCCGCCGCCCTACAGGGTTTTGACATCGATCAATTACTTGATGGTGCAGCCAAGATGGACGAACTTACAAGATCGGAGGACACGCCACGTAACCCCGCTGCCATGCTGGCACTGAGCTGGTATTGGCTTACCGCCGGGACCGGTGCGAAGGATATGGTCATTCTTCCCTATAAAGATCGATTGGAATTGTTCGCCAAGTATTTGCAGCAATTGATCATGGAATCCTTAGGCAAGGAAATGGACCTAGATGGAAAGAAGGTAAACCAAGGTATTGCGGTCTACGGAAACAAAGGCTCCACCGATCAACATGCTTATGTTCAGCAACTGCGCGAAGGAATACCCAATTTCTTTGCCACCTTTATCGAAGTATTGAAGCACCGGGAAGGTGAATCCGTAGAGGTCGATGAATCTGGAATGAATTCGGGCGACTATTTGCACGGCTTTTTCCTGGGAACCCGTGATGCCCTCCTCGAAAAAGGAAGACACTCGATTACCCTAACCATTGACCAGGTAGATGCTAAGTCAGTGGGAATGCTCATTGCTCTATACGAGCGGGCAGTTGGATACTATGCAACGATGATAGGGATCAATGCCTACCACCAACCCGGTGTGGAGGCAGGTAAAAAAGCGGCTGCACGGATCTTGGCGGTACGCAAGCAAGTAGAAGACTGGATGTCGGCCAACCCAGACTGCCCAGTAAATGCAGAACAGCTTTCCCTTAATTTGAAAATTGAGGAACAGATCGATTGGGTATTTAAAATCCTTGAAAGTTTGTCCGCCAACCAGCCAAGAAAGTTCGTGCGGGAATCAGCGAAATCGCCACTTGATGATACTTTTGTCCACCGAGTTTAATCTGCGGAGCAAGGATTGGGAATAAAGATGGATTGATTTCTCCGCCAAGAATGCCTTCTATTGATTATAAAATATGGCAGCAACCCTGAATAAAGATGGAACCCCGCGGAAAACTGGCAGTGGAAAAACCAAGGGTGCTGGGTGCTTTGCAAAGATTAAGTGGGAACAATTAAGGGAATTTGTTCAGGATGATGAGAATATTCTTGTTAGCCGTGTGTGGTTGCGCTCGGTGGGTGCATTAAATCAAAAAAAAGGATCTAAGAAAAAACTTACCAAAATCACCCCGACCTCAAAATTTGCAAGTAACACATTTCCTCCCAAAGCTCCGACCCCGCTCCCTAAATTGAAAGCAAAAGAAGAACATAAAGAAACTTCCAGCTACCCAAAAGGAGATGAGGACGAATATGAACCGCCTCCCCTTTTTGCTTCCATGGGGGAAATTAAAAAATACTGATTTTTAAAACGGCGAAAAGGGCGATGGCTCAAAAGGAACATCTTCTGCTGCCGGAGGGAAAGGGGAAGAATCGTCCGAAATAGGATCATTAGTACTCTTCACATCAGGTGAGAGCTCTTCACTCTCATTTGAATCTGAATCAACATTCTGAACGATGAGTGTTACATTGCCATCATCATCGAGATAAGAGGTTATGGATATATCAGGACTTGCCTCCAAGTCCTCCGAACGGACATCCCTCACCCACCAGTCCTGGTACTCAAGTCTGCCTTCTTCTTTATATTGCTGAACGGCACCCCAACGTGAGCCAGCATATTCAGGAACCAATAACCTTCGATCAGGATCATAGCTGTAACGGGCATCCCAAGCCTTTTGAACATAGGCAGGGGGACGGCTCCCTCCAGTGGATTCCACAATCCCAGCAGGCAGGGAATCTGAATGTTTTCTGGAGCAAGAAGATGCATGAAGAAAACATAGAATCATAAATGAACATGTTAAATGACGGAAAGACATACCTTTTATCTTTATATTACAATTCGATCTTTGACTAAAAATCAATCCTTAGTTGGTCGATCATACCAAAATCGGCAAGCTTTCTGGTTTCTTAAAAAAAAGGGCATTCCCAACAAAGGGATGACCAGACGCAAGATGGCAAGGTCGCTGTACCAGTCCAATTTTCGAGCTGAAGAAATCACCGGAGGGTGTGAAATCATCATCACTTTTTTCCCGTTTTTTCGGCTCACCTTTTTCAGTTTTCGGGAAAGTACGATTTCCTCCCCCGCAAAATGGGTTTCAGGAAATCCACCACAGTCGAAAAATAATTCTGCCCGACAAAAGATAAAACTCCCGGCGAACAATTTGAATTTTCTTGATATCCAGTTCCAGGCACCTAGGAAGAAATCGACCAGCGAACCAACGAGAAGGATATGCGTCCAAAACCAACTGAGCTCCTCCGCATCCGACCTCTCCACCGTTAAGAGCTTCCACTGCCTGGGCGAATGTGGATGGAGGAACCAGCGTGTCTGCATCAAGAAAAATCAAATTGCGGGCACGAGCAGCCCGGGCACCACTATTACGAGCTTTTGCAATTTGCCTTACCGGTTCCTTGATCACAATGCAGCCAAAGTCCTCTGCGATTTGGGCTGTTCGATCAGTACATTGATTATCAACCAAAATGATCTCCCCTCGAACGCCAGCAAGTCTGCTATCGCATGCTTGAGTGCTTCCAGGGTCTTGGGTAAATACTCTTCTTCATTGTAGGCCGGTATAATAACCGAGAAATTTAATTCAGGCCCCAGTTGATTTGAGCCCACCGGTAAAAATACTAACGAGAAAACTTCTTAGCTCGTCTGCCCACTCCAAAGGAAAGGCCAGATATCCAGCCTTGTAAACGAGAAAGCGGACGGGTGGAATACAAGTCTTGATCTCCCAAGGGATGAAGCGGAGAATCTCCACGAATGTCCGATGCGATCCGATCCAAGGTGGGCAGTTCATTGCCATCTGCTTGAAGTTGTTGATAAAGAAAGGTCAAGCGGTCCACCTCCAATTGTCGCGAAAGAGCCGATAATGTTTTACGAAACTCGGCCACCTCGCCTGCTGGCAGGTTGCTGGAAATATCTTCACCGCTAAGTGATGGAGCAGAAGGCGTACTCTTAGTAACCGCAACTCGAGTTTCTAAATCCTCAGGCGAGTCTTCGGGTGTTTGCGTGACCGACGGCTTTTCTTCAATTACCATGTCGGCATCAAAGTCTCCTACCGAAAAAGGCTCTTCGTTCAATTCCTCAGAATCTGCTGGGTCAGTCGATTGCGGAGGAATACCTGCCTCCACGATTCCTTCTTCACCTGGCTCAAAAGCTTCTGAAGAAAGCCTGCCGTCGTCAGATATCGAAGAAGCCAGGGCTTCATCCGTAATTTCTTCGGAATCAGTGGAACTCATTGGGTTAGATACTTTAAAGGTCGTGGTGGGATAAAGATTTCTCTTCAGAAAAATCGGGGGAATCGATAGGATTAGATAATTCTGCCGTACGGATCAAGGTTAGTTTTTCCCCAGCTTGAATAGAGGGAAGTTTTTTTTGCGTTTCCTGGCCAATGATTTCAAGAAATGAATAGGTTTTTTCAACTAATGTACAGCGAACAAAATACGGCATTTCGCTCCATTGTTCACCCGTACGAACAATAAAAACAAACCCCTGTTGCATTCCATCGCGCTCACCCGTCTTACTAAAAAAGCCACGACCATTAGGTGCTACATTTTCTACTTCGACGCGGAGGGAATCCCCGTAAAAGATATCGAACGGACGAACAATTCTTCCACCAAAGATTTCTTCGCGTCTAGATATGAATCCAAGGCTACTTGGCGAAGCCGACTCAATGAGGAAAAATTTTGGTCTAAACGGTTCCATTCTCTGTTCGATTTTTTGATGCTCCTCGCTAACCATGGCAAATTCAGACATCATATCTTCTTTTTGCCTGGTGAGAGGAAGCAGTTTGGCTTCCTCGCCAGATAATCGATCGGTATAGTCGATAAGATTGCTTTTCTCCTTTTCAAGTTCTTTCAGGGCTAATTCTAGTTCAGCTTTTAATTTTTGAACCTTTGGAAGAAGAAAGCTCAACTCTTCTTCAGCCCCGTCGCTTTCCTCATTTAAGCTTTCCATCTCCTTTCTCAATTCCCGATTAATTTTAAATAAAGCGGTCATATTTGCCTCACTTGCATTGGACTCCTCCCCGATAGCTAATTCAATGTCTTTCAACATTGATGATCCCGCAGTCACTTCTTGCTCCAGGGATTCAAAGGAATCAAGGCTGAGCACAAAATAACCAATCGCAGCTCCAAGGATTCCCAAGGAAAATATTCTACATAACAACGAGATCAACTTTTTCGAGAGTTAAGAGTTCTAGAGGATTACCAATCAAAGGAATGAGTTCAGCCAAAGAATAGTTTCGGAATACTTTCTTGACTCGAATCTTGGAAATTTCCCTGTTTTCGAATTTCACAGAAAAAACCATATCTTCACGAAGCCCGGCATTTCCACCTTCCGAAAGAGCAATAAATCCAGAAGACAGATCAACAGATTTCAACTTAATGCTCAATTCTTCACCAGGCTCAAGCCAGGAACGTGCCCGTTCATAGGTTCTTAAAGAGCTCAAAGTTGATAGGTAGTGATCTCGAATAACCGAAGTGATTTCTGCGTAGACAGTCAGCTTTTGTGTAAGCCCAGAAATCCTGTTTTCGAAATCGCCAATTTCAAATCTCTTCGCTTCGACTTGTTGCCTGATCCTCGGGAGTTCACCTCGTAGGTTTTCAATTTTACTCTGCACCCCTTTTAAAGCAGTCGCAGACTCGGATTGCCTTTGCTTGGTTGCATCCTTATCGGTGGTCGTACCAGTGAATGAATTTTCGATGTCCTCGATTTCCTCCTTAGTACGGGCTAATTTCACATCGATCTCGTCAGCTGCATTTTTAAATTCAGCAATTTCTTCTGATAAATCAAGGTTTCGATTCTTTTGACGCAATTGGTCAGAAGTATGTTTGTCACGAAGTTCGGCTAGTTTTTTTTCGGCTTCTTTGATTTTTTGCTTTTGTAAAGCTATGCTATTTAGGTCTCGATCGTACTCAGAAACGGCAGAAAAAGTAAGTATTATTCCCGCCAAACTGGCAATTGCTGCAAGTGCCTGTAAAAAAATAGATATTTTACTCATCCGGAAATAATTTAAGGCAGAGGAGCAAACAGAAACCCGGGGGGGGCATCCTCCTGAGTAGTCTCAGCGGGCATATTATCCCCGCTATTAATATCGATTCCCTGCGGGATGAAAGCTGGGGGTAAAAACTCATCCTCTTCGTCCTCGATTGGTACCTCAATCAAAGGTGCATTTTCCTCTTCCTCTAAAACATCCAGCTGGTTTTTGACAAAATTAATTCTCTCACTTTTGGCATTTTCCCATTTTTTATCTCTTATTCTGTCCAAACGGTTAGTATGAATGGCATAAAGATCTTCCACAACCTTATCGTTAGATCCAGCATAAGAGGCATAATTAATTTTACCCTTTTCATCCCTACCCCAGGTTCTTCCAACTTCACGACCTTGATGAAGGGGGATCATCCTTCGAGTTTGCATCTCATAAACATAACGGGCATCCCAAGCATCATAAATTGCCGCCCTGCTAGTGTTGGAAACTTGTTGTTTTTTATAGCCGCAAGCTCCCAAGCTTAAGGAGAATACGGAAACTGAAATCAATAATCTGATATCCATTTACTTTAAGTTAGACAATACCTCGGCAATTTGAAAACCAAAAACGATATGGCTTTTGACTCCACTTAGGACCCGCATAATCTACGCCAATTCGAGGGCCGGCAAAAATCTGCTGAGGTTTCCCTTCAGATTCCTCGATCCAAATTGAATCCTGAGTATGTAAATTCTTACCATTAAATGAACCCGTCACCCCGAGGCCTTTAGTTAATCGCCCAGGGCCGTTAAAAGCTTCCGTTCCTCGAATGAGGACTGCGGCAGGGTAACCCTCTTCACCGGTTACTACATTCAACATCCAATGCATACCATAACAAAGGTAGACATAGCACACCCCACCCCTCTCATACATAATCGAGGTGCGAGCCGTCCTACCCTTACTTGCATGGCAGGCCAGGTCTTTCTCTCCATCGTAAGCTTCAGTTTCATTTATGACGGAACGAAAAATCGAGCCAGATTTTTTGCGGACACACAACACCGTACCCAAAAGTTCACGGGCAACTTTTTTTACATCACCTACAAAAAAGTCGCTTTTGATTGGCTGAGGTTGACTCAATTTTAATAACTCCGATTCTTAGAATCGATCCATATCGTGACTGGTCCATCATCTACCGCATGAATTTGCATATTTGCGCCAAAAACACCCGACTGAACATCCCCGTCGAAATGTTCTTTTATTTGAGCAAGCCCTTGTTCATATAACCTTTTACCTGTAATCGGGTTAGCCGCCTGATTAAAAGATGGACGGTACCCTTTGCGAAGATTTCCAAACAAGGTAAATTGACTAATTAAAAGAATTCCTTGTTCTGAATTGATTGGTCGATTCATTCGTCCCTCTCCATCTTCAAAAATCCTTAAACCGAGAATTTTTTTTATAATCCAGGATAGATCTTCATTTTGATCATCACTATGAACACCCAGGTATATTAGAAGTCCATTTTGGATGAACCCTACTTTCTTTTCTGAGACCAAGACTTTGGCATTTCGGACTCTTCGAACTAATGCCCTCATCAGTTAAAATGATGTGGGATGGAAAGAATCAAATAGGAGCAATCTCAACCCCCCTAGTACTTTTTCTTGGAGTTAGAATGTAATGACCAAAAAAGTTTTAAACCTCTTCGGCAACGGCATCCATGACTTCCTCAACTGCCTTTGCGGCGAGGGGAGTACTCAAGTAACGTTCTCCACAACTTGCACCGATCACTACTATGTTTTTACCAGCCATTTCAGGCCTGCGTGCAATTCTCAATGCCGCGGTTATGGTAGCTCCGGTAGAAATTCCGGCGAGGATGCCTTCTTCAAGGCTGACTTTTCGAGCCATATCAAAAGCTTCTTCACTCGATACAAGCTCAACTTCGTCCACGATATCTAAGTTTAAATTTTTAGGGACAAAACCGGCACCTATTCCCTGAATCTTGTGAGGACCTGGTTTTAGTTCCTCCCCATTTCGGGTTTGAGTTATCACTGGGCTCTCGGAAGGTTCAACCGCCACAGTTAGCATACCTGGGTTTCTCTGCTTAATGACTTCAGACACTCCGGTTATGGTACCTCCCGTCCCAACTCCTGCGACTAAACAATCGACCTTGCCCTCCAAACCAGACCAAATTTCCTCGGCTGTTGTAATACGATGAATGGCAGGATTAGCCGGATTATTAAACTGCTGGGGCATAAATCCTTTTTCTCCATGTGACTCAAGCAACTGATTGGCCTTGGCTATTGCCCCGCCCATTCCTTTCAGGGCTGGAGTAAGTACGATTTCAGCTCCGAGTAAGCGAAGAAGAATACGACGCTCCTTGGACATAGACTCAGGCATAGTAAGTATGCACTTATAACCCTTGGCGGCACAGACAAAGGCCAGGGCAATGCCGGTATTACCTGAGGTAGGTTCAATGACAACACTGTCTGGTTTTAATGTGCCATCTTTTTCTGCCGCCTCAATCATGGATGCTCCAATACGATCCTTTACACTAGCGGAAGGGTTAAAAAATTCAGACTTCAAAAATAGCTTGGCATCCAAGGATGCACTACATTTTACTAGCTCAACGAGGGGAGTTCTTCCGATAGATTCGACTATATTCATGGCAATGTTCGAGGGGAGGTTTATTTTTTACGCCTGGCTCGGGGTCCGAAACTACGAATGGGTGCATTCCGGTTAACCTCAGCATTTTTTAGACGGTATACGATTCGGGCTTTTTCCAAGTCATTGGGACTCATTTCCATTTTAACAATGTCACCCACAGTAATCTTGATGAAGTGTTTCCGCAACTTCCCAGAAATATGGGCAAGCACTTTGTGACCATTTTTCAACTCGGCGCGAAACATTGTACTGGGGAGAACAGCGGTTATTTTCCCTTCGACTTCTACTACATCTTGATTAGGCATATGGGGTGTATTAAAGCAAGATGCCCCACCTCACACAAGCTTAGAACATCTTGGCACAAGCCCTTTAAAAAGAACATTTAACTTTGACTAAACCAAGACCGCCATGCCTCTCTGCCCATTTCCTAAAATTCACCCTTCTGCACTAAACAAGGATGCCGAATATTTCATGGCCCAAGCTTTTAACTTAAGCATAGATGCATGGAATGCTGACGAAGTTCCCATTGGTGCAGTCATCGTGCACAAAGAAGAAATTATTTCATCAGCACACAATCAAACTCGGAATCAGACCGACCCTACTGCACACGCCGAAATGATTGCCATTACCATGGCAGCCAAAAAACTTGGTGATTGGAGGCTCAACGAATGCGATATGTATGTAACCAAGGAGCCATGCCCGATGTGTTCAGGAGCGACTATAACTGCTCGTATTGGGCAAGTCTTTTTTGGATTAGAGGATTCGAAGATGGGGTGCTTGGGCGGAGCGACCAGTTTACACCAATTGGAACGATCGAACCATAAACCAAAAGTTTATTCTGGCATTTTGCGTGAGCCCTGCGAAGCGATAATCCAGGCTTTTTTTCAACTTAGACGCCAGCAAGTCTCAACTTGACCTAAAACCTGTTTGCGAATTTATTGGAGGATTGGTTAATTGAATTAAATTCGAACAACATTTTTTAAATGCCTTACACACTACCACCTCTTCCCTACTCCCCTAATGCCCTCGAGCCTTACTTTGATGCACGAACCATGGAAATTCACCATGGCAAACACCATCAAACATATATCGATAAACTCAATGCTGCACTTGATGGAAATGAAGAGTTCTCCAACCTGCCAATACTGGAATTAATTTCTGATCTCTCCCGTCTTCCCGATAATTTAAAAGCTGCAGTACGAAATAATGGCGGAGGTCATGCAAATCACAGTTTTTTCTGGGAATCGCTTAGCCCAAATGCCGGAGGAAGTCCAGAGGGGGAATTATCTTTAGCAATAGACCAAGCCTTTGGCTCTTTTGAAGGTTTTAAGGACGCATTTTCACAATCGGCACTCACACGATTTGGCTCTGGTTGGGCTTGGTTAATTAAACAGAACGACGGCACCCTTGGCCATCACTTCCACCCCGAACCAGGATAGCCCTTGGATGTCAGGAGTTGCCGAACTCTGTGGCACTCCATTGATTGGCTTGGATGTCTGGGAGCACGCTTATTACCTAAACTATCAAAACCGTCGCCCCGATTATGTCTCTGCGTATTGGAGCCTTGTCGATTGGACTAAAGCATCCACAATTTTTAATTCTTGATTAAGCACCTACATATTTGGGGGGTCTTGTGCCTTATATTCGTAATTTCGAACGCAACACCCTGTGTTTTCGCTCAAAAGGGCTCCGTCATTGTTATCCAGACCAAGGGAGTTGTCGAAGCATACTCACCCCAAGGCAGAAAACTTACCGCTCCTGTTGTTAGGGGCTCCGTCTTACCCGTTGGATATTCCATCAAAACAGGATTATTTGCTGAATCTACCCTCCTATTGTCAAACGGTACTACTGCGACCCTTCAAGAAAATTCAAAACTCAGATTAGACAAATTTGAACAATCCCCGTTTGATGCCAAAGCGGGATCCTTCTCCCAACTTCAAGCAGAGCCGAGCACCAGCCAGGTATCCATAGACATGGAAATTGGGTCACTTGTTGTGCAAACCAAAAAACTAACAAAGGCATCTTCTTTTTCTATATCCACTCCGGTCGGAACTGCCGGTATTCGCGGTACACAGTTTCAAATGGCCATGAGCCCAAATACCGGCATGAAACTAGATGTTGCCGAGTCACAGGTTGCATTCACACCGGTTGGTCAAAACCAACCATTAGTCGTCGGGCCAGGAAAAGGATTAGATGCTTCTGCAACTGGGGTTTTAAGTCAACGTACGATCGCCCCTTCTGCTGCTCAAAATATAAATGTCAAAAATTCCTTTGCCACTTCTATGAGCGGATCAATTCCTGTTGCCACTGCAAAGCAAGCCATTGCTACTGCAAGTTCCTCTAATAATAACTCAGAAAATACTAATGATGAAAATGCAGATTCCGAAGAAAGCGAGGTGCCTGAGGGGGTTAATTCGGTTTTAAAAACTGCTGAATCGTTTTTAAATAACTCTTCTAGAATAAACCCTCTAGTTTCAGGGCATGAAACAAGCGAAGCTTACCTTAAGAAAATTCTTGATATAACTAGCTCTTCCAACGAATCACCCAATGACACTGAGGGCAATACCGGTTCAGGAGACGAGGACGAAACTGACTCCGGAGATGGGGGCGACACTGACTCCGGAGATGGGGACAGCACTGATTCTGGGAACAATAACGACCAAGAGGATGTCTTCCTGCAGCTTTCCGATGCTGATGAACTTATACTAACAATTTCTGGAAAAGATTTTTTATTGAATAACAAGACCTTCAATGACATTGAAGACATCCTCTCTGAGTATTTGCCCGATGATGGATACCCTTCCGCAAAAGCAGGTGCTTTTGCACTGTACAGTCTCTTAGAAGTTATCACCGATCTACCTAATGAATCTGTTAATGATTCGTTTGTTCGGGCGTGGAATATTTCCTCCGTCTTTATTTCAAATATTAAGATCAACAATGAGATCACCATTAAAAAGACAACTCTTGAGGGTGTAGCCAATGGAACTTCAGATTCATTCAGTGCTATCAACGCTAAAGATTTAATTAACGCATATGGCAGCGATCACTACCTTCAAAATCTTGCATCTAACTTACTAGATTATGGTTTCATCGGCCCGAGTGAAAACAGCGTTCCAGTCGATAAAATTTTGACCTATTTTAAAGCTGCAGAATCTGGAATCAATTTACCTAATTTTTTCAACCTTGGCACGGTCGATAGCTATGTTTTGAACGGAGACCTACTTGAGTCAGATCACGAATATTTTTTAGATCCTAAGGATACCACACACAATAAATCGATCGATCAAAATTTCAAAATCTACACATCGAATATTTACGGTGTTGTAGGTGGTGATATTTCTATCGGCAACTCTGAATCAGGTGAAACAATTAAAATTAATGTTGGGGATATTCTGACAAAAGCGGAAAACTTTGAAAATGACGATGTTCCAGAAAACGATAAGAAGATTTTAGCGATAGCAGCAGCTCAAGACCTTGTAATTTTAAACGATGTTGTTTTTGAAAATGCAAATCACAGCGAAGACCATGCTCTCGTTCTTGGTGCAGCAGATCATCTCGAAGTTTATGGTGACATTACCTATGAGGGTAGCAACTTGGGTCTTGGATCATTTAGTTCATTAGAGCTAAAAAATATTAAAATAGAAACAGCTGGTAACCTTGCCATTGGATCGATGAGCGAACTAAATTTAGACACAGTAGAACTAAAGATAGGTTTAAAAAGTGATCGAGATAACATTTATTTGTTTGCCGAAGAAACACTTGTGGCCGACGATATCCAATTTACTGGAAGAACCCGGGAAATTTACATGGAAGCGAATACCCTGAATTTAAGTAATATTGATTTCCCAAAAAACTCCGAAGTAATGCTGAGAAGCCTTAATGGAGAATACCATTTCTATTCTCCTGGTGAAGGAATTTTACAAGGTAGGGTAAACTTCCTTACAAACTCGAATACTTACAACAAATCAGTAATTAACAACTCTACTTTCGGTAGTGCAAGAACTGACTCTCAAGGAAATCACAACGGATTCGATTCAGTAGGATCTGCATTCACTACAGATAATGGATTACCTGGAGTAAAAATCCGGCCCTACCCTAATAAATAGTAACGAGGTCTAAATTCTTTTCTTCATCAAGTGAACAGATTTTACCAGTTTTTATATTTAGCTATACTAGCAATCCTCATTTCCACTCCCGTTCATAGTTGGGATAGAAAAGCTCGGCAGCATGATTTGAGGTCGGACAACCTTGATCGTTTTCAATCGAGACAAAATTTCCTCAAAAGAAAATCTTCTAATTCCTACAACAATCATGAAGTGGCGACTAGCGATTCTGGATTACAACGCCCAATTGAATCAAAACGAAAAGGTGTAGCGTATCATTTGGGATTCTCAACAAAAGCTTATCATACCAACAATCCAATATCTGTTGAATCCGGAGACATGCTGAAAACATCTGCAGGAGTTTTGGAAAATTCACTGCAAGGAAACATTATTTTAGGAGCTTATGATCTAAGGGGAGCAGCTTTTTCACCAATTGTGGGAATCAATTATACCAAGTTCACAAACTTTGGAGATGACCTTTTTAAAAATTATGACTTTGATTCAATATCTATGAGTTTTGCAGGGATTTTTCAATTTGCAAACGATTGGAATATTCGTCCAAGTATTGCATACAACGCCGACTTTAATCCTAGAGACGGGTATCGAAGACAGTTCAGTCAGTTTTCCCCGGGTATAGCAATAGGTAAAACTTTTTCTTGGGGTAAAACTCAATCATTCTTAGAGTGGTCCTCAAGTTTTAACTTTTCCAATCAACCTAATAGTTTTTCCATGCCTACTGATGACATGAATAGATTCGAGACTTCTTTAACCTGGGGTTTTGATATTCCGTTTGGTCGCTTTAATTTCAGCCCTTACCTCAGGGGAGCTCTTGTTGATTACTCTAAGAAGGATAGAACCGATTTTTTGAGCAACTTCGGACTAGACTTAAAATTCACTGTTACCGATTGGCTAGCTCTAAAGATCTACTCAACTATAAGCACACGAGATTCAAGTGTTAACGGATTAGACTTTACACGAATAGATACTGGTTGTGGAGCTTCACTGAACGCAAAATTCTAAGTTTTTCCTTGAATCCCTTTTTCAAGCTCAGGATAAATTTGTGCTTGGCATTCTTTATTACTGTTAAAATTTACTCTTTAGGCATAGCTAGGGAGTCTGGTCTTTATATCAGTTCATTAGTTGGAGATGCATATGTTATTAAAAACGAGCCAAGTTTAGCACAATTGAAATTAGAGGATAAAAAGCAAATTCCTTGGTTCCCACCCTTTGCAGTGGCTACAAGAAAGCATTCTTTTTTAGAAGTTAATTATCAATCTAGTGAAAAATCTCCTATCAACTTAAGGCTTGGACAAGCTACAGGACTTGAAATTAGGGATTTAAATAATTTTTATTTAATTAAGGGATCAATTTTATATGCAACTCGTTCGCACGAGGACTTTTTTTTGGAATCGAACTCTTCTATGGTTTCAATAAATGGTTCTGGGACATGCATAATTGAATCCACATTCATTGGTTTTAAAATTATTGTTATGGAAGGTCATTTTAATCTTCAAAAAAAACATTTCTTGAAATCAGGAGATCTTGTTTTAATCTCAGGACCTGAAGGTAATCCGAGTGAACCGATTAAAATTGAATTACCCCTTCTATTAAATACTTCTAGACTCGTAAATCAATTCTCTAGTAAACTTTGCACCAACTCTCGTTTAATAAGCGCGGCTAAAGTTCAATCAATGCGTATGAAAACAAAATATAATGCATTTATTGGCGGTGTTTCTGACGATAAAGAATTAAGGATCTGGGCAGTGGAAAAAAATATAAAATAAATATTTAGGCAATAATGAAATCCAGCCACCATGAAGGGACTTGATCACAAATTCTTTTAATAAACTTTAAAATCCACTGGTGGAAAGTTAGATCTCGCTGCCCTCAACTACCTAAAAATCTCGTATGGAAACCTTTGCCCTGACCTCCACTCATCCATCAACTACTTTCATGCATTTAAACCCCGATCTTCTGGTAGCCTCTCTCGCTGATCTAAGCGTTGACCAAGTAGAAAAACTTTTTTCTTAATGATGAACAAACTATCTTTCCACCATAAAGTTCTCATTTCTCTATGCCTTGCCTTTGGCGTTGGGCTTTGGGCAAACTTCAGCCTAGACGAATCCACGCAGCCACCAGTGTGGATTGGTTGGCTTATTCAAACTTGTGAGTTCATTGGTAAACTTTTTCTAAATGGATTAAAAATGGTGGTAATCCCCTTGGTCTTAACCTCCGTAATTTGTGGAGTTTCGCAGATCTCCGGTGATCGGGATTTTGGACGATTAGGCATCAAGACTTTGTTAATTTACTCATTAACTGGATTGCTCGCAGTAACCACTGGTTTACTCTGCGTAAATTTACTTCAACCTGGTTTGGTTGATCCGGAGATTAAGGAAGCCATTCTGGCTAACCAACAAAGTACAAACCTCGCATCTCTTGACCGGGCGATGGAAACTGCAAATGATGGATGGTCTAACCTTGCCCAGATTTTACACCGTATGGTTCCTCCCAATCTGTTTTCAGCTGCTGTTGAGGGACAACTACTCGGACTAATTTGCTTTGGCTTGCTCTTTGGGTTTTTCCTTGGACGCATCAAGCCTGAGCTCCGTATCGGTCAGCTCAGTTTTTGGCAGGGCTTTCAGGAAATCATTCTTAAAATAACTAATTTCATCTTAGGCTTTGCACCTGTGGGAATCTTTGGCTTGGTAACTCCCACTCTGGCAAAAAGTGGTCTGGATGCCTTTTGGTTAATGGGAGGTTTTGCCCTGACCGTGTTTCTCGCACTTGGCATCCATGCACTTCTCGTGCTCCCCCTTCTTTTAAAACTTTTGGGGCGCATTCGTTTCCTTGATCATTATCGGGCTATGACCCCTGCCCTGCTGACCGCTTTTTCCACTGCTTCTTCATCAGCAACTTTGCCCGTCACTATGGAATGCACTACCAAGCGAGTTGGTGTATCCTCTAAAATAAGCAGTTTCACCCTACCTCTTGGAGCTACCTTAAATATGGACGGAACCGCACTTTTTGAGTGCGTAGTTGTTATTTTCCTCGCTCAGTTTTTTGGAATTGAAATGGGTTGGGTCACCCAGTTCTCAGTGGTTTTACTGGCCCTGCTTACTTCAGTTGGTGTAGCGGGTATTCCTTCCGCCAGTTTGGTTGCTATCCTTGTTATCTTACAAGCAGTTGGCTTTGACGATCATGCCATAGCCACTGGAGTTGGGATGATCTATGTAGTGGATCGAATCCTCGATATGTCCCGTACGATGATTAACGTTCTCGGAGACAGTTGTGCTGCAGCCATCATCGGCAAAACTGAAGGTGAGAACGGATATTATAATAAAGCTCACTCTTCATAACCATCCGGAGTGAATTTCGAACTTCATTCCGATTACTCCCCGCAGGGAGACCAGCCTAACGCGATCAAACAATTGGTTGGCTCAGTTAGAAAAGGAAATCCCTACCAAACCCTCCTAGGGGTTACAGGATCGGGTAAGACCTTTACTATGGCCAATATGATTCAGGAATTACAACGTCCCGCCCTGATTATTTCTCATAACAAAACCTTGGCCGCACAGTTGTACTCTGAATTCAAAGGTTTTTTTCCTAATAATGCAGTGGAATACTTTGTTAGTTATTACGATTATTACCAGCCAGAAGCTTATGTTCCCTCCACAGATACTTTTATCGAAAAGGACTCTTCAATTAACGAAGAAATCGAGCGGTTAAGGTTGGCAGCTACCGGGTCGTTGATAAGCCGAAACGACGTCATTGTCGTGGC
Organism: uncultured Opitutales bacterium; assembly: GCA_943787575.1. Classification (GTDB taxonomy): domain Bacteria; phylum Verrucomicrobiota; class Verrucomicrobiia; order Opitutales; family Seribacteraceae; genus Chordibacter. The sequence goes on from CALSMY010000013.1 coordinate 60,887, forward strand.
CAGCGTATCCTGCATTTATGGCCTTGGTTCTCCGGATGACTTTCGTGCTCTCTCCGTAGATTTACAACAAGGTGCACAAGTTGGCAGGGACGATGTTCTTTTGCAATTAGTTGCTGGTCTTTACAATCGTAATGATATGGACCTCAGAGCCGGGAGATTTCGAGTTCGGGGAGATGTCGTCGATATTTTCCCCGCTTATGCACAACAACCCCTACGGATTGAATTTTGGGGAGACGAGATAGAAAGCCTTAGAGAATTTGATCTTGTTACGGGAGAAACCATTCGTTCATTTGAGCAGTACCGAATCTATCCCGCCAATCAATATGTAACCACCCGGGAAAAAGTTGAACGGGCATGTAAATCAATTGAAAACGAGCTTGAAGAGCGGGTTGCCTCCTTTGAAAAAGATAATTTTTTATTGGAAGCTCAACGTATTCGAATGCGTACAGAATATGACCTGGAAATGCTTAGGGAGATTGGATTTTGTAATGGAATTGAGAATTATTCACGCCACCTGTCACAACGTAAACCAGGCCAACGCCCATGGTGTTTGATTGATTTCTTCCCTGAGGACTTTCTTCTATTCATTGATGAAAGCCATGTCTCTATCCCCCAAATCGGTGGAATGTTTCATGGAGATCTTTCGCGAAAACAAAAACTTGTTGAGTACGGATTTCGGCTACCTTCAGCCTTAGACAACCGCCCACTCAAGCCGGACGAATTTGCAAAAGTTACGGGGCAAACCATTTATGTGTCCGCGACACCCGGCAAAGTAGAATTTGAAAAAAGTGCCCTGGTGGCCGAACAATTAATTCGCCCCACTGGGTTGGTGGACCCCGAAATGGAAGTCCGTCCAATATCCGGTCAGGTTGAGGATTGTATTGCCGAAATTAAAAAAGTAGTCATGCGTGGCGACCGGGCTCTAGTTACTACCCTGACCAAGCGAATGTCTGAAGACCTTACGGAATATTTACGTGAACGGGATATTCGTGTGGAGTACCTTCATTCTGATGTCGATGCGATTGAGCGAGTGGAAATCTTACGGAATTTAAGAGCTGGAGCATACGATGCATTGGTGGGAGTTAATTTACTTCGCGAAGGACTCGATCTTCCAGAGGTTGCCTTGGTTGCTGTATTGGATGCCGACAAGGAAGGCTTTCTTCGAAGTGAAACCAGCCTGATTCAGACTGCTGGTCGAGCGGCTCGACATATCTTAGGGAAGGTGATTTTTTATGCGGATGTAATGACACGCTCTCTTCAGGCTGCCTGGGATGTATGCCAGTATAGACGAGAGAAACAACTGGCCTACAATGAAAAGCACGGGATTATACCTAAGAGTGTCTCCCGCCCGGTACAGGAGAGTTTAAGGACGGAGAAAGAAGAGGATAAGCATGATCTGCTAGTCTCAGAGAATAACTCTCCCGAAGAAGTTAAAAAGCTGATCAAACAATTGGAGAAAGAAATGTTCGACGCGGTGAAAAAGCTCGAGTTCGAAAAAGCAGCTCTATTACGGGATCAAATCAGTTTCTTAAAAGATGGTTCCATGCCATCAAAAAAGCCTAATCGTAGGTCAAAGAAATATGGTAAAAGAAAGAAGTAAAGTTCTGATGTTTGGTGGAAGTAGACTTACCATTCAAATTTTCTTATTGTGGATCCCTTTTGTCGACTTCTTAACGGGAGCTGTTGAATCAAAGAAAAAACTATGTTTTCACTTTGACCAAATTGAAGTCCGTGGAGCGGTTACAGTCTTTGTAGAACCAGGAAAAAGAAATCGTCAGGTTGAATATTTTGCTGACTCTTCGATTATCGATACAGTCACAACTGAAGTGCGCGACCGCACCCTTTATATTGATGCGAACAATTCATATTCACTCTCCCGCATCATCCCTTTACTGCGTTTATCCGCTGAACGGGTCTTTCCAATCGAAGTGATTGTTTCAATTGAAAGCCTTAAAGAAATTAGGCTACTTGAAAAAAGTAATTTAAATATCAAAAAGGTTTCAGGTAAGGAAATAAAACTTTACTCAAGCTCAACAGGATTTCTTCATTGCTCAGATCTTCGTCACGAAAAGATTAGTGTACGTCATGATGGGAGTGGTGAGATCGCACTTAAAGGAAGGGAAGTCATTCATTTAGACGCCCAAGTTTATGGGAGTGGATCCTTAAAGTGCGAAGAATTATTCCTGGAAAAAGCCACCATTCAACACCATGGTACAGGGCAGGTTATGATTGCTCCAAATAATTGGTTAGATGCCAGAATTAATAATAGCGGGAACCTATATTTGCTGGAAAAACCTGAGGGAAGAGTAGTTAAAAACCAAGGCAATGGGGGAAGAATTATTGAACAATACTGATACCTACCCCTACCTCGGGGAAGTTCAATAAACCATCAATTATAGCTCAATAACTTCGCCCTCGATCGCCGGACGAACTGAAGAGAGTTCCTTGGCAGCAAGGACTGCAATTTCGTCCATCTTTTTATCATCGTGCGAAGGATCATGATGGAACAAAAGGGTCTGTTTGACTGAAGCCTCACGGGACACCTTAACCGCTTCCTGCCAAGTCGAATGGCCCCAACCTTTGAAGTTCGGATATTCTTCATTGGTATAGGCAGCATCATATATTAAAACATCTGCACCATCTGCGAGGAATAAAACATTTTCATCCAAACGGTTTTCAAAATGTTCGGTATCCGTACAAATTGCTAAAACTTTACCAGCAAATTCAATCCGATATCCGCACGCACCGTTGGGGTGGTTTAAAGGAGCAGTTTTTATGACCACTCCTCCTGGCAGCTCAAAAATTTTCCCGCATTCAAAATCTTTAAAACTGCAGGCCTTTTCAATCAATGAGCTTGGCACGGGGAAAACGGGGTCTTTCATCAACATTGTACCGATGATACCCTGCAGATCATATGTGATTCCATCAAGATGACCTGCATGAAGCCTGACATCGCTACTTGGGTTATAAAGAGGGGCAAAAAAAGGAAGCCCCTGAATGTGATCCATGTGTGTATGAGTAAAAAAAAGGTCGGCATCTAAAAGGTTTCCCTCTTCCAACATAATTTTCTTACCCAACAAACGAATACCAGTTCCTGCATCTACAAGAATTCTACGGTCACCACATTTGAGTTCAAAGGCAGTGGTATTGCCTCCGTATTTAACCGTGCCAGGACCAGGACAGGGAATACTTCCACGAGTACCCCATAATTTAAGTGAAAATTTTGACGAGTCGGACATTTGGCTGATTAGGAGATTTATTTTTTATTAAGGAAGAGAAATTGGCAACTTCCAATAAAAGGACTCATTGCTCTTCGAAATCTTGCCAATCACCGTTTTCGTCCTGATAGGAACGAGAAGTCGTCCCATCCCCCCAGTCATAAATTCCGTCCACAGCTTGCCCATCCTCAAAACTGCCCACAAATGAACTCCCATCTCCAAAATCTAAGCTTCCCGTGCCCTCCTTGTATCCGTCTTTCCAGTCCCCAACATAGGTAACACCTGACAAATCGACCTGCCTGCCCTTTCCGTGGGGTTGGCCCTCTACAAATTCTCCGGTATAAGTGGAACCATCTAAGTCCTCCAAGACTCCGATTCCGGACTTCTCCCCATTCAGAAATTCTCCCGTGTAGACTACACCCATCTCATCGGTAAGGACGCCTCTGCCTTCATAGAGTCCATTATGAAATTCTCCGTAATAAATGACCCCACTTGTAAAAGTTAAAGTTCCACTATCATAGGAACCGTCTTCATTGAAACGCCCAGAAAAAGCTTCCCCTGAACTGGTTAACAAATTCCCCTCCTCAATCAGGCCATTTTGCCATTTTCCAAAAGTGATTGAACCATCAGCCGCACGAAATTCCCCATAACTTAAGTTATCCCGCTCCCAGTGACCCTCGAGAACAGACTGATCAGACAGGGTCAGAGCTCCAAAGCCCGATCTCTTCCCATTTCCCCAGTTACCAGAATACTTTTCCAACTCCTCATCGCTTTTATATCGTATGGTTCCATAGCCGTTAGCCATTCCCTTGGTAAATTGACCCTCATATAAATCTCCCGAAACAAACTTGATTGTGCCAAATCCATCTGGCAGCCCCATTACAAGTTCTCCCTCATACAAAGACCCATCTTCAAAAACATACCTTCCTGACTGTGCTTGCTTGGAAAGCTTTAGTGAAAGTTGTTCATTTGGAGTTTCGGTCTCAAAATCCCCCTCTGGTGAACAACTTGAAAAAAACATCAAGGCAGAGGCAAAAAATAAGAGCCTATACTTGGGTATTCGAGACATAAAATTTAATAACTGATACTTTTACTGACCTGAAAAATACTGGTGACAATCGATATTGCAACCAGTGCGACCAAGGAAAAAGCAAAGCCAAGAGCCAATCCGGAGATTAAATTAGTCATCACTTTTATTCTTTTGGTAAGTTGATTACGAAAAGCTTTGGAAACATCATCCATACTGTTGCCCAAGTTTCCCGTTTTTTCACCAATTTCAATGATATCAAGTTGCATCGCTGGCAAAAGTTTGAATTTACGAAAGGCATCGGGAAGAGACTTCCCCTCGTTTACCAAAATTCTGGCAGAGCGAAAAGAGGCCCGTAGAAAACGGTTTTTAATAGTTCTTTCGCACAACCTTAAATTCTCAGTTAATCCAATCCCACTCCAAATAAGGGTGCCCAAAAGACTGCTGAGATGAAAAAGTTCGGACAACAATAAAATATTTCCAAAGAGCGGGAGTTTGAGCAAAGAACGATCCACGGACATCCCCCCCTTTTCCGTCTTGCTCCACTGCATAACAACGCCCAGTCCAATAAGAGCGGCAAGAATGATAAAAGGCCCGAAGAATAAAACCAAGTTGGAACCCTCAATCATCACGCGGGCCATCATATTTAATTCCCCCCCCAAAGAAGCAAGCATTTCCTGGATCTGGGGAAGAAGAAAGAATAAAAAGAACAGCACCACTCCAATTGCCATGAAACCCACAAAAACTGGATAGGTCATCCCACTAATCACCCTTGTTCTAATCTCCCTCTTTTCTTCAAGATGGGAAATAATTTTGCTCAGGATTGGAGCGAGGTTTCCCGTAGCCTCACCGGCTTCGATTACATAGGTCGATGACTCGCTAAAATAGCCGGGCAACTGGCGCATTGCACGGGAAAGAGTCCTTCCCTCGGCCAATTCTTTCCATAGCACACCCGACAAACTTCGTTGTTGAGGGTCAGAAAGCCGGTAATTTAAGAGTTTTACCGCATCGGCAATTGGCATGCCCGATCCATGGAGTTCAAGTAAACGCCTAAGAAATTCCAGGCCCGCCGCTTCGCCTTTTTTTGAATATTTGGACTTCAAAGACAATTTCTTGTCCTGTTTATCTTTGGCAATATTTGATTTACTCGATGCTCCCTTGGCTCCACCTGACATCTTAATTTTCAGAACGGTGAGTCCTTGCTGCATTACCTTCCTACGTGCATTCTTTGAATCGCCGGCAGCAATCGAACCCGAACGAGTTTTGCCTTTTTTATCTATGGCGATGTAATCAAATTCTGCCATTGCTATACATTAGGAATGTTAAAAAGAACATGTATCAGGACTCAGATTTCTCTGCATTATCTTCGACGAATATATCGGCGTATCTAATGACCTCGCTCAAGCTGGTAAGCCCTCTTTTGATCTGCGACCAACCACTTTGTTGCAAAGTGGTCATTCCTTGTTGCAGGGCAACCTCTCTTATTTCGGGAGCTGATACACTTTTAATAATCAAGCTATGTATATCATCACTCATCCGCATGAGTTCAAAAATTCCAACTCTGCCACGAAAACCCAGGTTTTGACATTTGTCACAACCCACTGCGGTAAGAACCTTCTCCAAATGAATCAGCTCAGAAGGATCAATTTCCAAAAGGGCTAATGATGCCCTAAGTTCCTCTTCAGACAAGTTTTCAGGAGTGGCACAGGCCATGCATAATCGGCGGACTAAACGTTGTGCAATAACCATCTCCACGGAAGAGGCGATCAGGAAGGGTTCAATCTCCATATCTATTAAACGGGTGATCGCACCCGGTGCATCGTTGGTATGGAGGGTACTCAGAACCAAGTGCCCGGTTAAGGAAGCCCTAATGGCTATATCAGCAGTCTCACGATCCCGGATCTCTCCCACCATAATAACATCCGGGTCCTGACGCAGAATTTCTCTTAAGGCACTGGAAAAAGAAAACCCAATTTCCGAATTAACCTGAGTCTGGTTAATCCCGGAAACTTCATATTCGACAGGATCCTCCACCGTCATAATCCGGCGTTCTGGCTTGTGGATTTTGCGAATAAATGCAGTCAAAGAAGTTGATTTCCCCGAGCCTGTGGGGCCCGTTACCAGGACAATCCCATGAGGCTTTTCCAAAACGGAAACAATCTTGTTTTCATCAAATGCCTGTAAACCAAGCTCCAGCATAGAAAGAGGCTGTGACTTCTCATTGAGCAGTCGTAAACTTATGCTTTCACCGTATAGGGTAGGCAGAGTGGACACCCGTATATCCAAGTCACTTTGACCCATGGTAAAGGTAATTCTCCCACCCTGTGGTCGGCGCTTTTCCGAGATATTGATCGCACTCATGATTTTGATCCGGGAAATGATCGCATCCTGAAAGCTTCTCAAATTATCAGGCACGCGGACGGGAACAAGCTGGCCATCTATTCGATAACGAATTTGGAGCGTCTCTTTGTGTGGTTCGAAATGAATATCAGTCGCTCGGTCCACAATAGCCCGTTGAATGACTTCATTTACAAACCGAATAATTGCCGCATTTTGATCCTCAATATCATCCTGCTGGTCCTGCTCGTCATCCATTTCAAAGTCGGAATCATCCAAACTATCCGCCCCAATTCCAAAATTCTCGGTGATGGAATGCAGCACTTTTTCAGGCATTCCCAATCTCCAAACCGGTTTCTTTCCAGATACCGCAAATACCCATCGACTCATTCTGTTTGTGGGCGGCCATACCGTGACCAACTCTATTTTCTCATCCGAACTATTTGTAGTAGGCAAGCAACTATAGTTATGGATTAATCGTAGGGGGATGAGTTTAGTTGGGTTATCCGAAAGTTCAAAATTATCCACCAATGGAATGCCTGCACGATCTGACATTTCCTTCATCGTTTCCTCAATACTCAGGGAGACTTTGGATGACAAAATCCTCGCCCGATCTTCCATCGGATTGTTAAGAACATTCAACCTGTCCAAATCTGACAAGTCTGACCACCAAGTCATGGAATCGTCACTGCTAATAGGGACTTCTCCATTGGGCTGCTCAACCTGTAGTGTTTGGGTAGGTTTATCCATCTCGTTAAGCCTTCATCTCCTTCTTGGCGGTGGAATATTCGTTTTTTTAACCTGACTAGCAGGTTTCCCAGGAATAGGAGGTTTACTCGATTTTACCTGGCCACTCGGAACAGGTAAAACCGTCTTATCTGAGTCTTTAAGTGAAAGAGTCATTCCTCCCTTAAGCTTTATGATCTCTGTATCGGGATTAAAACTTTCTACTTCAATACCCTCAAGTACCTCTCCCTCGACAAGCCAAAAGCCTTGGTTTTTTACTTTATCAAATAAAGCTACCCTCCAAACTCCCTCAAATTCATAATACCCACGAAACTCGATATTGGGATTTCGAGGAATCGGTTTAGGCGGTGGCGGGGCAGGTCGTTGGATAACTGGCGGTCTAGGTGCATTAGAGCCTGGTTTCAGAAAAGGATTATTTGCGCGATCAGACAATTGCAGAACTTATGAAACAAATTATAATGTCCAAAATTCACCCTATAAGAGATGGTTTTGAGATGGATTATCTGGTCTAGAATAGATTCTTTTATCTGGAGTCCCGAAGAATCTTACCTGAAGGAGAACAAATGCTGGAGTATAATTTGGATTCATCATCGAATCAATTGTCTTATTTCTCAGTTAAAGATCAGTCTCAATGGATTTTCTGGATCAATATGGTTGGTCTAATAAAAATCATCAGTTCCGTGGGAGTATATTTTTATTCTTGGAGTGAAAAACTTTTCTCCGAAGTAAGGAATCTACTCAAAAATTGTATTTGACTTCTTACATCCAGTTGAACTTCCTGCAAACCACCAAGCACCATGATTTGTCCATCACGAATAGCTAAATCAGTCTCGCAGACCTAGTTTTAATCGAAGGAAGATTTTGTCCTTCGATAAATATTGGTATTTGTCTCGTCAAACTTTTCTGCCGTTATGCTAACTGACATAAAACAGTCCCCATTCTGAATTGATTCTCTTCTCATCGAACGGTTTTACTAATTCTTGGATTTTGAATCGCAACTCAGTTTTGCTGTCCGATCGGTAAGTAGAATTTGGATCGTCTTGGTCGGTTCTGCCACGATAATCATTAATATCTAGGAAGTCCAACTGACGGGTGTCCATTATTTGGATTTTACTTTTCCCGATACCACTTCGTCAGCATCTTCCCGCCCCCATGAATTACAGTAATTGAAGGAGTGGAAAATATTCGAACATCTTTTCTTTCCGAGGCTAATGAAAAATTTGCCCCCAATTAATTTCTTTAATTTCCATTTCTCAATTCAAACCAGACCTGAGTTAAGTCCGGGAATTTCAATGCACCTGTAAATGTTGCCGCCAGATACTCTGTAACTCTTCTTGTTAAACTCTTATCGTCTGGGGTATATTATTTCGTCAAGATCCTGGTACCGTCAAGTGCGTCTCCTCGTTATTTGAGTTCGATCAGTCCACTCAAGATCTTGCAAAAGAGCATCTATGCCACGCTTGTATTTGCACTTAAATCGACCATTACAAAAATAGTATCAATTCGAGCCATTGGAAGAGGTGTATCCAATTTCTTAATCATATTCATTCAAAATATCTAGATCTGCTTGCCGTGCCACTTAAAAATACCCATTGCTTCTTTTGTCTGCGAATACTCTTGCGAAATGGGCTCAAAATGCATTCGCTTGCTGTACTGAACCGCACCTAGCATTAGTACCCGCCAGATTTTCCCGCGGGAAGAAGGCTTTACCCGAACGGTAGTCTTGAGTGAAAATCAAGAAAGCTCTCCAGAGTCTTAGCAACAGATTCTGCGAAGCATGATAAAGCGGAACTAAGTCATTTTTAACTGGGTTAAGCATTTTTACATCAATTTTTCCAAGATTTCTAACACTCTATCTTTATCTAAAGTGTGACAATGAATGCCTAATTGATCGTTACTTTCTGGCACAGTAAATTCAGGTTTAATATGAAAATCAGTTTTAAAAAAGGCTTCATATTTGGACTCAAACTCTTCCCTTAAAACTTCAGCGGAAAATCTTTTGGGGTGTACCATTCCAAAACAAAACTCGATTCGTCTTTTGAAAAGTCAGTTTTATCAATTATTTTTTCCATACGTTGCAGATTAACCAAGCGAATCTGTAATCATGATTGAATTTGCATTAGGAAAAATAAGCAGAGATGACACATTGGGGTCGCAAAAGGGTTTAAAATTTCGCGCATTTTTTCTGCAGGAATATATTTTAAATAAAACATCTTTAACATAGATTCGCTGGCTTGGCGGAAGAGATGCTGCAGGAGTTTCGAGCCAGATTGGAACATGTACATTCATCCCACTAGCAGGAACCGCTTTAAAGAACTGAGAGTCTATTTTGGTTATCCCAATCCCATTCATGGCCAACAAACTTTCCAAAGCGAGAAGGGTTTCCCGTTTGTCAGCACATTCATACTGTCAAAATTGATTTTAACCTGAGGTAAGTTTTGGGGGCGTAAAATATAACGACCAGTTATAGATTGAAGCATATCAAAATTAAATTCGTGTCCTGATCTCGCAACTTTACACGCTCCAAGGGATCGTCAAGTCCTTCGACCATTTCAAGTTCCGAGGGGTCGGAAAACAATGTTCCCACAAAAGGATCATCCTGAGAGTAACCAGAGAAGGAGATTGGGTCCCGGGAACTAATTGCTCTTGCCCCGCAGGCACTTGGGAAAAAGCAAATTCGAGAAAAACAGAAAATAATGTAAGAAAGCGGAGTTTTTTCATTGATTGATAAATTCGACAGAACTTACCTCGAATACTGCGTCGAAGGTAGTAGGGTCATAAGGGCGGGATTTGGGCGGATAATTTGGGGTAATTTTAACCTCACTTAAAAACATGTACGGACTTTCATTCCGAATCAAGCCGGCAAAATCATTAACATGTTGGTAGTTTGATCGTTTAAAAGTAATACGCACGCGGTGTTGAGAGTATCTTTCACGCTCTTCCGTATCCAGTTCACGATAGTCGCGGGCCGGAAACACCTGGTCTGCCAAGGCTAGAAACGCGGTTACTTAAATTCTTCTTGTCATAACTCTTGTTTGCCTGGTCGATTTTTTGCTGTTCGAGGGCCCGGTCAATTCCGGGCTTTAATCGAAGAATCATCTCATGACTTTCCGTCAATTCATTGATTCCCTGCCAGGTAGTAAACTTTTCGAATCCACTTTGGAATAGTTTAACAAAAGCCACCAGCAAAACTACAATTATTGCAACTACCAGGAGTTTTTGCTCAC
>CALSMY010000014.1 GCA_943787575.1 uncultured Opitutales bacterium
CTTAAGGAAATGGTTTCTACCAGGCTTATCACAAGGATTGTTAATTATTCGGGATCCAATTGTAATTTGGATTTATTACCTTTGCTATGCTCAGGGACTCTTTCCATCTTAACAACAAATACCTACAAAAATGCTTTCAGTGGGTCGGCTTGCAGTTGTATTATCCTTCTGATTAATCAAACCCATCCGGCTACCATTGCCTATGGAGCCCGAACCAACCTGCTTCACTTTCCCCTTATCTTCATTATGGCCCGGGTGCTTACCTGGAATGATGTGATTAATTTTGGAAAAGCATTTCTTTTACTCGCCCTGCCCATGACTTGGGTGGTCGCTCAACAATTCCAAGGAGATGCCGAAGATATCATGAATGTCGCGGCTGGAGGAACGGGTAGCCAGTTGGAAACATCAGGAGGAAAAGTGCGGGCATCCGGGACTTTTACTTTTGTGAGTGGAATTGTTTTTTACTACTGCTTTACCGTAGCTTTCATTATTTACGGATTCTTGATCAAGGAACCTTTCCCAAATGGATGTTATATCTTGGGTACCAGTGCTACCTTGCTTGCCATGGTAACTGCGGGAAGCCGTGCGGTGATAGCTGAATCCTTGCAGGTAGTTGGCTGTATTGCTTTTTTGGCCTACTACCGACCATCTGAATTTGGGAAAATTGCCACCTCAGTTTTGGCTTTAGTACTCTTACCTTGAGTTCTTTACTCACAAATTGATCTATTTGCAGGAAGGCTTGGATTTCCTAAGTTTACGATTTGAAGAAGCGGCCAATGTGGAAGGTAACCCGATTGAAGCTTACTTCAATCGCTACTTCCAAATGCTTGTCGCACCTTATTACTACAACATGTGGACGGATTGGCTGGGTAACAGTGGCTTAGGTGGAGCGACCCGGGCAGGTGCGGCTCTTGGTGGAGGATGGGGAGGAGCTGAAAATGCCTGGTCCAGGCCCATTATTGAAAATGGATTAATTGTGGCGGATTATTTATTATCTGGCGAATTTGGATTACCAAAGATTTGCTCATTACTTGCATAAGGCAGTCAAGAGGGGAAGTTATCTTGCTATTTTCTTATTTGGAGCAGCTGGCCGATTCTTCTTTTGGTCTTCTCGGGCAACCAACCAATCTTGGATTTGCCGCATTTGGTAGTGGGCTATGTCTCGCCGCAGCAGTTTCGCAAAAAAGCCTACTTGAAGCTGAAGAAACAGGTCTTGGTAATTACAAATTATCGTCCAGACCAACAACAAAGCATGTTGCGCTTTGGAGACCTCCTAACTTCCAATAAAAATAGCAAAAACCTTGATATTGAGGAATCTTATCCAACCCCCGTTTTCAGGAAAATTTGCCCCATCGGAAAACTGCGTAAATGGGCAGCCTATTTAGACAAGTACTTACTCTTCCCCAAGAGATTAAAGCGAGAGCTAAAGAGCCGAAAAGATCCACTTCACTTGATCCATATCATCGACCATTCAAATGCTATTTACCTACCCAAGCTAAGCAGGATAACTCAGGCAAAGAAAATCATAACCTGCCATGATTTAATCGCCATTCGTACCGCGAAGGGAGAATTCGCTCAGGCTCCAAAAACCTCAAAATCGGGCAAGCGTTTGCAAAATTGGATATCAGACTCTCTCCATCATGCAGACTATTACGCCTGCGACTCACGGCAGACTCAGGAAGACCTCAACCGAGTTGATCCCGATGTCCAAAGAAAAATCCTCCGTCCTTCATCTGGGAACAGAACCAGATTCATCTACAATTTCGGAAAAGAAAGACCTTTCGAAAATTCTTCCTTTTGACCCACTAATACAAATTTTCTCCTCCATGTGGGGAGTGCCGCTTGGTACAAGAATCGAAAAGCTGTTTTTCGTTCTTTTATCCATGCTCACACATGCCTGCCCGACCAAAACCTAAAGCTTGTCTTAGTCGGACCCGAACCACAAAAAGAGGAATTGGATGATCATTTGAAGAATTGGATTAAATCTAACCCGAGTGCCATTCACTCTTTACAGAATCTTCCCGAAAATACTTTGGACACACTCTACAAATATGCCAAAGCCTTGGTTTTTCCTTCCTTCATTGAAGGTTTTGGGTGGCCACCATTGGAAGCTGCCGTTCGGGGATGCCCAGTAATTACAACCCGTACAGGAGCAATCTCAGATTTACTGGGTAGACTATGCAAACTATGTGGAGCCAGAAAACCAAAATCGATCGATCAAGGGGTGCTGCAAGCATTACAAGTCATCTAGTCAAACAAGAGACCATTCATTTACCAAGCCATGAAGATTGCAGAAAGCAGTATTTCGATCTCTACGAGCAGATGATGGCAAACTGATCAGGTTCTACTTTTATATATGCTCCTTTTTACCGCCCCGCTGCACATACTTCGAAAAACCAAGGTTTTTCAAGCCCTACTCAGCAGTCGATTGAATCATCCCAAAGCTTTATGATCTCGGATACAGTCATCGGGTTGCCCTAAGACCCTTCACTCATGCATCCATTCGATGGAGAAAAACAACAATTGGAGCCGGTATTAATAAACTGGTTACTCGCATCGCTAAAGAGCTTGGATAATCAAAATGATCCAGGATGGTTCTTTGATGTAGGTGCAAATGTTGGACTGTATACCTGGGAAGTTCGTAAGGTTTGTCCTAACCGAAAAATTTTGGCCTTCGAACCCGATCCCGAAAACATAAAGCTACTTGAAAAAACCCTCAGAGGAGCCAATTTACAAAATGTAGAAATTTGCAAGTGTGCTCTGAGTAATCAACTGCAGAGGTTTCCTTTTTTCAGGACAACTTAACATCCGCTACTGGATGTGTTGCAGGAAAAGACAAGCCATGGATCGAACAATACCTAAACGGTTCCTGCAAATGAAATTAGAGTAAAAACCGAGACTCTTGATTCAATTGTAAGAAAAGACAGGACTCCTAGCTTGATAAAGATAGATGTGGAAGGGCATGAAGTTGAAGTCTTGCAAGGTGCAAGAAATACCTTAAGCGAAGCAAAACCGCTGATGATCATTGAATCTTTTCCCCCCAAACAATCCACAGTTCTTTCTCTCTTGCACGAACTTGGCTATCATTCGATGGATGCCGATCGTCATACTTCCATTAATCCTAAAACCACCAACCTTTTTGCATGGCATCCTCAGGGCCCCCTCAATAAAGCCACCATTCAAAAACTAATTAATTGATGACCCGATGACCAAAGTACCTCTCAGTTTATTTGTTCCCTGTAAAAACGAGGAAGCCAATTTAGCGAGGTGCTTGCAGTCGGTACCTTGGGTAGATGAGGTCTTTGTGGTTGATTCGCAGAGCACCGATCGTACCGCAAGCATTGCAGAAGAGCATGGAGCAAAGGTCGTCCAATTCGAATACAAGGGCGGATGGCCCAAGAAAAAAAACTGGGCCTTGGAAAACCTTCCCTTTTCCCATGAATGGGTCTTGATTCTCGATGCCGACGAGTGCCTGCCTCCCGAGGCAGAAGAGGAGGTCCGAAAAATTGTCACCAACCCAGATGAGAAGCACGCAGGGTACTGGATAAACCGTAGGTACTTCTTTTTGGGCCAACCCTTAAAACATGCTTACTTTCCCAACTGGAACCTTCGGCTGTTTCGGCACAAACTGGGGAGGTACGAAAAAATTACCGATCTTTCCACCGATAGTGGAGATCACGAAATCCACGAGCATGTGGTGGTGCAGGGAAGCACTGGTAAATTAACTTCGATCATGGATCACCATGCCTTTCCCACCATCGATAGCTTTGTGGAAAAGCACAACCGTTACTCCAATTGGGAAGCCATTGTCGAAAGCTCGGCAAAGGATGATGATACGGCCCTGCAACACGAGGCGGTGAAAGGGAAGCGAAGACTCGCCGAATCTTCCGAAAACTCCCCTTTCGCCCCACCCTACGTTTCCTCTATGTTTATTTGTGGCAGGGAGGTATTCTTGATGGATGGCCGGGCTATGTCTTTGCCCGCCTGCACGCCCAATACGAATTTTTGTCTCAGGCAAAAGCCAAAGCCGTTTTAAGAGGGAGAAAAGAGACGGGGAAGACTACGGGTTGACTTGGATAGTTTCTGACCATCCGAACCAAGAAGTAATTTGCAGTGGTAAAAACTTGGGCGTTTCCAACCCAAAGCATCAAACAGTAGGCACTGACGGGCACTGGATAGCAAAAGATCTTCCCCGCGGACAACCTCAGTAATTCCCATGAGGTAATCATCAACCACGGTTGCCAGTTCATAGGCGACCAAACCGTCCTTTCGCCAAACTAAAAAGTCGGATAAATCTTTTCCCACAAGGAAAGATTGACCGGCTTTTTTTGCGTCCAAAAATTCCACTTTTTTTCCCGCCTGGGTTAGAAACCTCCAATTTATCATCCCGGGAAATTCGGAGTTTTTAATATCCGTTTTCGAAGAACGAAAACTCTCAGGGTATAAATATTCATTGCCCGTAGCATCCAGTAATCCATGAGCTCGAATATCTTTCCGGCTTTTTTTACAGGGATAAATTAAACCTAGCTGATACAATTTCTTCATTGCATCGATATAGAATGATGAACGTTTGCTTTGCTCGTAAGGTGCGGAAGGCCCACCGAGATCTGGACCCTCGTCCCAGTCCAATCCCATGCCCTGCATATCCTCGATACATGCAGTTGCGTAAGCCGCAGTACAGCGATTGGGGTCAAGGTCATCCATACGAAAAAGTAATTTGCCTTCGTATTCCCGTGCTCGCTCCCAGGCTGTCCGGAAAGTAAGAATATGCCCCTCGTGCAAATAGCCGGAGGGAGTCGGAGCTAATCGTCCGCGGTAAGGTGTGGTCGGTTTGTCCTCGCTCATTAATGTAAACTAAGATTATGATCATTCCTTGAAAGAAAAGAAGAGCAAGAAGAAGCCACGCACCACCATCACTCAAAAATATGAAGTTTAGTGAAATGGGCTTAAGCCCAAAAATTTTACAATCCATCGAGGAGATGGGTTATGAAACCCCCACCCCCATTCAGGAAAAAGCGATTAATCCGATTTTGGAAGGACGCGACCTTGTCGGATCCGCCCAAACAGGCACAGGAAAAACCGCGGCCTTTGCCCTTCCCTGTCTCCATCGCTTGGGAGAACACGGAGCTTGCCGTGCCCTTGCCCTTGCACCGACCCGCGAACTTGCCATTCAAATTGAAGAAAATTTTAACAAATATGGAAAATTCCTCGATTTACGAATGGCACTCCTTTACGGAGGCGTAAAATACGGAAAACAACTTGAACAGTTAAACAACGAGCCCGATGTAATCGTGGCCACTCCTGGACGATTGCTTGATCATTTAAGCCAGGGAAATTTGAGTCTCCAAAAAATCGAAATTCTCATTCTCGATGAAGTCGATCGTATGCTCGATATGGGGTTTATCGAAGATGTTACCCGGATTATTCAAAAGACTCCCCGATCCAGGCAGACCCTCCTTTTTTCCGCGACTATCCCAGATTCGGTGCGTCGCCTTTCTGATTGGGCTTTGAAAAACCCGGCAGAAGCAAAGATAGATATTAAAATATCAGCTGCCGATACAGTCAGTCATGCCTTGTACCCTGTGCCCGCCATCCAAAAATTTGATCTTCTGATCGCCCTGCTCAAACGGATTAAATTCGATAACCTGATTATCTTTTTTCAAACTCGTAGAGGAACGGACAAAATTAGTCAGTGGTTGACCGAACATGGACAAACTGTGTGTGTATTGCACTCGGATTTAAAACAGCGTGACCGCACTAAGGCCTTGGAAGATTTTAAGGCTGGAAATGTAAAGATTTTATGTGCCACCGATGTGGCATCCAGAGGTTTGGATATTTCCAATGTCACCCATGTGATTAATTACGATGTGCCTCAGCACTCAGAGGATTATGTTCACCGGATTGGACGCACCGGTCGTGCCCGAACCGAGGGTGAAGCTTTTACCCTTTGCAAACCGGAAGATATTTCGATGGTTGATTCCATTGAAAAGTTGTTGGGCAATCCCCTACCCCGTAAGTTTGTCGACGATTTCCCCTATCGTAATGAACCTGAAAGTTTAGCCCCGAGTGCACCGGAGGTTTCGCGCAAGCGCAACCGAGGATTTGGTAAGCAGTTAACTTTTGGCGGACGTCGGAGACGTTAACGTACTCGAATAACCGGGGTGACCGGTTTGAGTATTTGTGCAGTCTTGCGGATAGGCTTGCCCACCACATCCATCGTTACTCCTGCCACCGCTTTCACAGGAGTGATTACGGCCTTGGTCGCCAAGCCGATTGGCTTGGTTACGATGCTGGCACAACTGCTAGTTAAGGAGGCACCTACTAACAGCATAAAAACCAATAAAACTTCCTTGCTCATGGCATTGACAAGTAGTAATCAGCTAGCCTTCGCAAACAAATTCTCTTACTCCTTTGATCTTTTCCTGATTTTAATCACCTAGAAATTTTCCGCAGATGACAGAAAATTCTTCCTTACTTTTCTTACTCCCCTTGATTGCAGCCCTTATTGGATGGGCAACCAATTACTTGGCGATTAAAATGTTGTTCCATCCGCGTGAACCCAAAAAGATACTTGGGCTTTCCTTTCAAGGCGTATTTCCCAAAAGGCAAAATCAAATTGCCGAAAAGCTGGGAACTTTGGTGGCCAACGAATTATTCTCGATGAAAGATATCGGGCAAAGGATCGAAGAATTGTCCACCCAACCAGAAGCAATGGAAGAAGTGGGGAAGAGAATTGAAAAGACAATACGAGGAAAACTTATTTCTGCCTTTCCTATGCTCTCGATGTTTCTAAGTGATGATATGATTGAAAAAGTGACCAACCTATTCAAGGGAGAGCTTGAAGACTTTATGAAAGCATCCGCCAGCGGGCTAGCAGTTAAAATGGAAGAATCCATAGATGTGGAAGCCCTAGTTCGGGAAAAGGTAAGTACCTTTTCATCCGACAAGGTTGAAGAATTACTGATCGGATTTATGGAGCAAGAATTTCGCTTCATCGAAAAAATTGGGGCGGTACTTGGTTTTTTTATCGGATGTGTCCAGGTTGCATTGGTGTTAGCCATCTGACCAAACTTTTTACCAGTTGCCAAAAAAGAAAGAACTTTTCAGTTTTAAGGTTGCATGAATGATCTGAGCCTTGCCCTCACCCAAGTGTGGGAAAACGCCTTCCAATTTTGGACGACTCCATCTGCTCGGATTCAGGCGGCAGTCATCGGACTTTCCATTTTTATTGCCTGGATAAGTAGCCAAAGAGCCAAGCCGAAAATCCTTAAATTATTACAAGATCAGACCAGACCGGCATGGATTGAACGAACGATCCGTATCCTTGCACAACTCTTACTTCCTCTCTTCCTTCTTCTTTGCTCCCTTCTGGCTAGAGGCGTACTCGATCGCTTTGGCTTTGCATCGGTAGATTTGCTCAATCCATTTGTTCATGCCACGACTGCTTGGTTGATCTACCGTTTGGTGGCAGGTTTAACCCATAACCGATTTTGGCTTCGATTAGCTGCGGTACTGGCTTTCGGGATGGCTGCACTACAAAGCTTTGGCCTCCTTGAGCCCACTCTTGATTTTCTAAGTTCTGCATCCTTCGCGATAGGAAAAAGTAAACTCTCAATACTCGATTTGGTAAACGGGGTTTTTATATTGCTCCTCTTATTATGGATGAGTTCTCTTTTAGGCAGTGCAGGTGAATCCCGTATTCGCGAGCTCTCCAACCTCCCCCCATCCTTACAGGTCCTGCTCGCCAAGGTCATACGGGTATTCTTGATTTTTATCAGTTTTCTCGTAGCCATGTCTACCATTGGGCTCGATTTATCCTCCTTTGCCCTTCTTGGAGGTGCGATTGGTGTAGGTATTGGATTTGGTCTTCAAAAGGTAGTCTCGAATCTGGTAAGTGGATTAATTCTCCTACTTGACCGATCGATAAAACCTGGGGATGTGATAGAAATTGACGATACCTATGGTTGGATCAATTCCCTGAGAGCCCGCTATGCTTCAATCATTACTCGAGATGGTAAAGAACATCTAATTCCCAATGAGGACCTAATCACCAATCGCGTGGTTAATTGGTCTTTCAGCGATAAAAATATCCGAGTACGTGTACCAGTAGGTATCTCCTACGACTCCGACCCCCGCCAGGCCATGAAACTTTGCGTGGATGCTGCGCTTTCATCCGGGCGTGTGCTCAATGATCCTGAACCCCGTTGCCTGGTTAGAGGGTTTGGAGATAACTCAGTAGACCTTGAATTAAGGTTTTGGATTAATGATCCATCCAACGGAGTGGGAAATGCACGAAGTGAGGTATTGCTCAGCATTTGGGATCGCTTTCAAGAGGCTGGAATCTCCATTCCTTTCCCCCAAAGAGACTTGCACTTACGAAGCGTTCCAGAGGGATTTGGTCAAAGCCTTGAAAAGTAAAAGATTATTCATTTTTCGCAGGTTGTACGAGTTTGCCTAGAGTGCCTTCCAAGCTTGCCAATTAGCAGGGCAATATATTTTATAAATCTTTTCTCATGATACACACTAGCTTCGACCTTTCTTCTTTTATTCAAGTGCTTGCGATGGCTCCCTCAGGAGACCCGTCATCGCCCGGAGGTGGATTAATGGGTTTTTTACCCATGATTCTTATCTTTGTAGCCTTTTGGTTTTTATTGATTGCACCTCAAAGAAAAAAACAAAAACAGCACGACAAAATGATCCAAGCCCTTGAAAAAGGTGCCAAGGTAAAAACGGTTGGAGGTGTCTTTGGTACGGTAACTGGTGTAAAGGACGATCGTTTTGTAGTTCGAATTGCAGAAAATGTAAAGGTTGAGGTCTCCAGAGAGGCAATATCGGCCAAGATCGACTAATCCTGCTATTCTCATTTCCGCGGATCTCCCGCATTTACATCCATACCAGCCTCTAATCGATGAACCGCTCAAATACCTGGAAGCTTTTTTTCACCGCTCTTTTAACGGCGGTCGGCATATCCCTAATCCTCCCTTTTGAGGATCGGCCCCTTGGCGAATATGCCCTCTCCCAAGTAACCTCCGATGCCAATGCATCGAACCATGCAGGACACGAAAAGTTCTCAGAGGTGATTGATAATTTGCGTCTGCAACTACCCGAAGACCAATCAATCGACTATGCAGCTTTGCGTGACTACGGAAAACGGAACCGTTTAGATTATGCTGCCTACTTCGAGGCCCCCCGCGGAGTCCTTGGCACAGTAGGTTCAAGGTTGGTTCCCTTTTTAGTTAAGCCAGGAATTCGAGCTGGCCATCTCAAGGATCGTGACAAACGCAACGATTTAATCCTTCGTACACTTCTTAAAAATTCACAAGCTGCAATCAAGCGGGGATTAGACCTGCGAGGTGGCATCGCATTTACCATGGAAGCGAACGACTTGAACATCTCCACAGACTTGGACCAGGCTTCAGGAGCCTCGCCCATGGACAAGGTGGTGGAGATTATGAGCGAGCGTCTCAATGCCTTTGGGGTTGCCGAGACTGTGGTACGTAAAAAAGGAGACCGGGCAATTGAGGTGCAAATTCCTGACCTTACGACCAAGCAGGATCCAGGAATTATTAATGAATTGCAAAAACCCGCGAAGCTTGAATTTCGAATCGTTAATACAAATAGCGAGGCACCCGTACCCGTGCAGGAAGGAGAGGAATGGACAGATGATGAAGGCATTCCTTACATTGCTCTTCTACGCAGTGATGCCCAACCCAATGAACGGCCGATTTGGGTTCGTAGGTTGTGGTCCGCAGATGGAGAAATTATTGCTGAGGCTTATCCCCGACAGGACCAAATGGGCGGGTGGGAAGTCGGCTTGGACTTTACCCCGGAGGGCGGACAGACTTTTGGAGATCTTACTGGCAAAATTGCTGAGTCGGCTGATTTAACTACGGGTATCCCTGGTCGTTTAGCCATCGTGCTTGACGGACAACTAGAAAGTGCTCCTACCGTAAAGGAACGTATTGGAGGTGGAAGTGCAGTAATCTCCGGAAACTTTAGCTTCCGGGAAGCTAAGATGCTATCGGATATTCTTAACAACCCCCTAAAAGTATCCCTCACCATTGGCGAGCAATATGAAGTCTCCCCCACATTGGCTGCCGGGGCTTTATCCAGTAGCTTGAACGCATGTTTGCTCGGAGCCGTGCTCGTGGTTGCTTTCATGATCGTATGGTACAAAGCAGGCGGAATGGTTGCCATTTTTTCAGTTGGATTGAATGTCCTCCTGGTAATAGCCACCTTGGCTGGTATCTTCCAAGCCACCTTTACCTTGCCTGGTATGGCTGCCTTGGTCCTTACCATTGGAATGGCAGTGGATGCTAATATTTTGATCTTTGAACGGATCAGGGAGGAATTGAGGGCGGGCAAGAGTCCGGAAAATGCCCTTGAGGGCGGATATGCCAAAGCCTTCTCAACTATCATTGACGCTAATCTTACAACTCTAATTACTGCAAGTATTTTGATCTGGCTAGGTACAGGACCCGTGAAAGGATTCGGTATTACCCTGGCTATTGGTATTGCCACTTCTGTCTTTTGTGCCCTTTTCGTTAGCCGGATGTTGCTTACTCTGCTTGTAAAATCGGGCGTGCGCAACCTCATCAGTTTGCAAAGCATTCAAAAATCTGACCCCAAGCAAGGAATTGATTTTCACCGGTACCGCAAGGTCGCATTTCTTACTTCTTGGATCATCGTTGGAATTGGTATTTTTTCGGTATACTCTAAACAAGACACGATTCTAGGGATTGATTTTCGTGGAGGAGAGGAATTAGTTGCTGGATTTTCTGAACCCATTGATGCTGGTACCCTTGACGAATCATTCAAGTCCAATCCAGACCTCGGAGAAGTTCAACATGTTTATCGTTCTGAAGTGGGTTCGGGCGAAGGGGCAAGCCGTTTAGTTTTACAGACGGAAGAAGGAAAATCCCGGGAAGCACTCGCACATTTGCAGGAAAATTTTCCCGAGGTTTCATTGGTCGAAGAAGGACTGAGTAACATTGGAGGATCTGTCAGCGAACAAATAAAGAGCGACGCGATTCTTTCGGTATCAGTCGCCCTGTTTGGTATCCTACTCTATGTTGCTTTGCGGTTTGAGATGGGCTATGCCATCGGAGCGGTTGTGGCAACGATCCACGATATTTTAATGACCGTTGGTTTATTTGTACTCATAGGTCATTTATCAGACGGGATGCTTTGCTCCGGTCAGTTTACTGCTCCCATGCTTGCATCCATCCTCATGATCGTAGGTTACTCGATTAATGATACAATTGTGGTCTTTGACCGGATCCGGGAAGAATTGGAACTCAACCCTGTGACCAATCTTCGAAAGATCGTAATGATTGCGATCAATCGTGTGCTTTCCCGTTCGATCCTCACTAGTTTTACCACCCTATTGGCTGCAACTTCTTTGTGGATTTTTGGAGCCGGAATTATCAACGATTTCGCCTTTGTATTTGTTATCGGTATTCTTACAGGAACTTTTTCATCCATCTTTATTGCCAGTCCGATTTTCTACTTTTGGCACCGTGGAGACCGGAAGCATGTGGAAGAAGGAGAGTTGTTACCAAAGTACGACTGGCAAACCTCTAAATAATTACGAAATCTATATTCGTTTTTTAATTCCCGTTCGGTTTTGAAAAAATGGGCCGAGCGTTCGGCGGAACCAAAATCCGTTGAACTTTTACAACACAAGTTAGGAATCTCCTCACTTTTGGCTAATCTTTTGGTTAAGCGCGGCCTGTTAAACCCAGACGAAGTCGAATGTTTCCTCAGGCCCAAGTTAAGACACCTAGAGGATCCCTTTGCCTTAGCAAATATGGACTTGGCCATTTCTAGAATTTTACAAGCCCGCGAGAAAAAAGAGAAAATCTTACTTATTGGAGATTATGATGTGGATGGAATTACCTCTTCTGTGATAACTCGCTTAGCCTTGGAGTCTCTGGGTATGGTTGTAGAAACCATCATCCCTAAGCGCTTGAGTGAAGGATATGGACTGACCCAAAAGGCTCTCGAACGAGGCCTTGGTAATGATAATTTTGGATTGGTCATGGCTTTGGACTGCGGGACCAATTCCTCGACTGAAGCAAACTACCTTAAATCTGAAGGAATCGATTTGATCGTCGTTGATCATCATCAACTCAAGGGAGATCAAGCAGCAGATGCGATTTTGATCAACCCTCACCTTCAGGAAGATAAAGGAGAACCTTGGCGAAACCTCTGTACCGCTGGACTGTGTTTCAAATTAGTGCATGCACTTTATAAACGGGCCCGTGAATTAAACCTTCCTAACTCTTCAGAACTAACACCCAGAGATTTCCTGCCACTCTGTGCGATCGGTACATTGGCTGACCTTGTGCCCCTGAAGGATGAAAATCGGATCTTTTCGCGATTTGGAATCAAGCGATTATTTATCGATGCCTCACCTGGTTTACTCGCTCTACTCGCTGAATGCGGCCTGGACGATTCCATTGAACCCGAAACCGAAGATATTACTTACAAACTTGCCCCCCGAATCAATGCCTGTGGAAGGTTGAATGAGCCTGAAACCGCAGTTTCCCTACTTTTAGAAAAAAACCAAAAGGAATGCAAAAGCCTTGCCCGGCAACTTACTCAATTTAACGAGGAAAGGAAGGGCATTGAAGCCAAACTAACTGCAGATGCCCTTGCACAAGCTGAGGAAAATTTCGCCAATGAACCTGCTGCTGTGGTTTGTGGCACTGGAGATGCATGGCACCCTGGAGTGGTAGGAATCGTGGCCGGAAAACTTGCCAATTCATTGAACAAACCCTGCCTGGTTTTGGCTCAGGCGGAAGGCGGAGAATACTGTGGTTCAGGACGAGGTGTAACGGGAGTAAACTTAGTCGAAATTCTCGCATCCTGCCAAGACAAGCTTACGCATTGGGGTGGACATCCCGTTGCTGTAGGGCTCGGTTTGAAAGAGGATCAACTCGATACATTTATTGAGGAATTTTTAAAGGCCGCCAAAAGGAGTGGGTCAACAAAGGAAGAAACTCCTGAACTAATTATAGACGCCTGGGTATCGAAAAATGATTTACGCTATGAATTATTGGATGAAATTAATGGCTTAGGCCCTTTTGGGCAGGATAATCGCGAACCCGTACTAGCTATAAAAAGGGTTTCGCTGGAGTCTCCCGTACGAAAAATTGGAAATGGAGAACATTTTCAATTTTCATTACGCAATTCAAATGGATACATCCGAGGAATTGCCTGGAGAATGGCAGACCGAATACCCGAAGAGAATCAATCTATCGACCTCGCCTTTAAACTAAGAAGAAATTATTGGAATGGACGAAGTTCCCTTCAACTGGTCTTGGAGGATTGGAAACCAAGTGATTCCTGAACCGCCCTTTAGAAAACCTCTCAGGATCAAATAACTCTAACGGTTAGGGGTTTATTTTTTCCTCCAAATAAGCAACCGCTTCATCCTCAGATAATCTTTCCTGCTTTGTGGAATCCCGATCGCGCAAGGTGATTGATCCATCCCCTTCTAAAGTGTCAAAGTCTACGGTTAATGCATAAGGTACGCCTGCTTCATCCGCCCGACGATAGCGGCGACCAATCGCTCCTGACTGATCGTACATCACATTCCATTTTCTTTGTAACCGTTGATAAAGAGATTGAGCCTTCTCCACTAATTCCGGTTTGTTTTTAACCAGAGGGAAAACGGATGCCTTAATAGGTGCGACCCTTGGATGAAATTTCATAACCGTTCGTTTTTCCCCACCAACTTCATCAATTTGATAGGCGGCACACAAAACTGCCAGGAATGTACGGTCTACCCCAAGACTGGGCTCAATCACATTTGGCAGGTAGCGTTCCTTCAATCCCTCGTCAAAATACTCCAAGCTCTTTCCTGAGTGTTCCTGGTGCTGAGTGAGATCAAAGTTTCCTCGAGCGGCAATTCCTTCGAGCTCATGTTCACCGAAAGGAAATTTAAAGGTAATATCTGTACAAGCCTGAGCATAATGGGCGAGTTTGTTTTTGGGATGAACCTCTTCCCCCAACATATCTGAGGTCAATCCAATCGATTGAAACCATTTCTTTCTGGCATCAATCCATTCGCGATGATAGCGAGGCCAATGCTCATCTCCAGGCGGAATAAAGTATTCAATTTCCATCTGTTCAAATTCGCGCGAACGAAAGATAAAATTTCGGGGAGTAATTTCATTGCGAAAAGCCTTACCGATTTGAGCAATGCCAAAAGGAACTTTCACGCGGCCCGTATCCACGATATTTTTAAAATTGGCAAAAATCCCCTGGGCTGTTTCAGGACGCAAGTAGCATTTGGAAGAACCATCTCTCAAAGCTCCCACATGAGTCTCGAACATCATATTAAACTCGCGCGGGGGAGTAAGAGAACCAGGCTTGCCCGTTGCCGGGGATGGAACCAGTTGTTGCTGCTCGGTTGACAATTCGTCGTAAGGAAGAAGTTTGAGCTCGCTCAGGCTTCCCTGCTTGGCTGCTTTTCGCTTGATAGATTCTGCCATTTTAGCCGCATCCTCCTGCATGGATTCAGACTCAAGCATAGATATCCAACCCAAGGAATCTCCATCCACCAAAACTTCTGCAGCAAAAAGCTGATCCGCACGGTACCGCATTTTAGACTCCTTACAATCTACCATTGGATCGGTGAATCCGTCCACATGACCGGAAGCTTGCCATATCCTTGGATTCATAATGATACTCGAATCGAGTCCCACCATGTCATCCCGGCGACGCACCATATCTTCCCACCAGGCATCTTTTATGTTCTTGCGCAACTCCACACCAAGCGGGCCGTAGTCAAAGAAACCATTTAAACCGCCGTAAATTTCAGATGATTGAAATACAAATCCGCGCCTTTTGGACAGGGATATGATTTCCTCGATCAAGCTATTTTCCTTACTCATTTTAAAAAATGATATAACCTAGCTATTACCCGGTGACTGGACAATCTAATAACAAGCCAGTTTTTGAGCAAAGTTCATGTTGACTCCGAGTGAGTAAAATTTTTGTATTAACCTTGATGGGCAAATACTCGACCATGCAAAAAAGGCTTCTTCCTCTTTGCTTACTTGCATTGGTAAGTTTGGCGTCATCCAGTTGTGGATTGAATCCTAAAAAATATTTTTCTAAAAAAGTAAATTTAGCGGGAGTGGTAACTCACGAACCTGCTTCATACACTCCTATCGAAACAGGAACCTTTCGGTTAAGCTCTGATGAGTTGGTGAACCGGAGAGACCACAAGGGTGGAAAAACCACTCTTTTTTGGGGTTTGCTTACTTACACAGATTATTAATCCGTAAATTCGCGAGTTAACTCGCAATTCTAAGCTTTTCAGGAATTAGAATAATTCCAATTTAGCTTGTGAAGTATCTGACATTGGATAAGATTATACTTTCAATGCCTAACTCACTTTCATCATTCAATAGAGATACTTTTAACACAGCTCTGCGTGAAAAAGGCCTACGCCCGACTAAACAACGAGCCTGTGTTTACGGAGTAATTCTTGATAAGCGGGACCATCCAACTGCTGACGATATTTATGACCGAGTTAAAAGGCATTTGCCGGGAACTTCTTTTGCTACGGTTTATAACTGCCTTGAAACCCTAGTTGGATGCGACTTGGTTAGGCAAGTTAACATGGATCGCTCCCCTACCCGCTACTGTCCAAATCTTACACCTCACGCTCATTTCAGGTGTACTCAGTCTGGCAAGATTTATGATGTCGAAATCGATAATGATACATTATCACTAATGCAAGCACTTGTACCCGAAGGATTTGAAGCAGAAAACCTAGACCTATCTTTTTCAGGAACAGCTAAATCTTCAAATAATTAGAGTCTCCAAACTTTTACACCTACCTACCAATTGTGAACTCATTAAAAATTGATAACCTACAAGCCTCTATAGGCGACAAAAGCATACTCCATGGACTTTCCCTGGAAATACCCAAAGGCGAAGTCCATGCAATCATGGGTCCGAACGGAAGTGGAAAGAGTACCTTGGCTAAGGTATTGTCTGGTCACCCCGATTACGAAGTAACAGGTGGAACCGCGACCTTAGATGATGACAGCCTGCTTGGTTTGGAACCTGATGAAATATCAAGGCTTGGATTATTTCTCGCCTTTCAATACCCGATGGAAGTTCCAGGGGTAAGTATCGCTAACTTTATAAGAGCGGCGCTAAATGCTCGATTAAAAGAAGGCGAAAAAATAAAGGCAGTTGAGTATTATAAAGATTTGTATGCCCACATGGATGATTTGGGTATGGACCGAAAGTTTACTTCCCGTTCACTTAATGACGGATTTTCAGGCGGTGAAAAGAAACGTTGTGAGATCCTGCAGATGTCGATGTTAAACCCCAAGTATGCGATTTTAGATGAAACAGATAGTGGTTTGGATATTGACGCCTTGCGAGTGGTTTCAGACGGGGTTAACCGGATGCGTAATCCAGAGCGAGGAATCCTCGTGATTACCCATTACCAAAGGCTTTTAGATTACATCGTGCCGGATTATGTCCATGTGATGTCAGAAGGAAAAATTGTCCGTACCGGTGGCAAGGAACTTGCCCTTGAATTAGAAGACCGCGGATACGACTGGATCAAACAAGAAGCTGTCGCTTCGTAGAACCCTCCCTACCCCCATTTACATATGATTAGTCCGTCCCAACTCGATGTTGATCGCGATAAAGGTAATTTTCACTACGATACCGATTATTCCTTCGATGCCGGTATCGGTTTATCCGAAGATGTAGTCCGCTACATTTCAGAGGTTAAAAAAGAGGATCCTTGGATGCTTGATTTCAGGCTAAAAGCATTATCCACTTTCGAGAAAAAGCCTATGCCTACTCATTGGGCAACCGATGACTTGAAAAACATTAATTTCGATGTCATTCGCTATTATTTGGCCAAAGGTCAGCAACCAAGCCGGACATGGGACGAGGTGCCGGATGATATCAAAAATACTTTTGAGCGCCTGGGTATCCCCGAGCAGGAAAGAAAATTTCTTGCCGGCGTGGAAGCCCAGTTCGACAGTGAAGCGGCTTACTCGAATATGAAAGAGGACCTAGCAAAAGAAGGGGTTATCTTCGTGGGTTCAACCGAAGGATTAAAAGAACATCCGGAAATATTCCGCAAATGGTTTGGAAAAGTTATCCCAACCTCAGACAACAAATTTTCAGCCCTAAACAGTGCGGTGTTCAGTGGAGGTAGTTTTATTTACATTCCACCGGGAGTTAAACTTGCTCAGCCTCTTCAGGCTTATTTCCGTATTAATGCAGAAAACTTTGGTCAATTTGAACGTACCCTAATCATTGCCGACGAAGGTTCTGAAGTCATGTACATGGAAGGTTGCACTGCACCAAAATTCGAAACCTCAACCCTGCACAGTGCAGTGGTTGAATTGGTCGCATTAAAGGGAGCTAAAATCCAATATGTAACCGTTCAAAACTGGTCCAATAATGTATTTAATTTGGTTACCAAGCGTGCTCTTGCCGAAGAAGAGGCTGAGGTAAGATGGATCGATTGTAATATCGGTTCTCGCCTAACAATGAAATATCCCGGAGTTATTTTAAAGGGAAGAAAAGCCCGCGGTGAAGTTGTCTCTATAGCCTTGGCAAATGATGGCCAGCATCAGGACACCGGAGCAAAAATGGTTCATGCCGCCGATGAAACCACCAGTAATGTAGTTTCCAAGTCTATTTCCATTGGTGACGGGCGCTCTTCTTACCGTGGATTGGTGCAAATGCCCGGACATTTGAAGGGCTGTAAAAACAATACCGAATGCGATGCCCTTTTGATTAACAACAAAAGCCAAACCGATACCTATCCTGCGATTACCGTGCAAGGAGATGCTAATTCAGTCCAGCATGAAGCCAGTGTTTCCAAGGTCAGTGCCGAGCAAATATTTTACATGAAGCAACGTGGATTAGGGGAAGCCGAAGCGATGAGTCTATGCGTAAATGGATTCGTCAATGATTTGATTCGAGAATTCCCTATGGAATACAGTGTGGAACTAAAACGCTTAATTGATCTGGAGATGGAGGGCTCCGTAGGATAATTCGTCGTCATGAGCCAAGAAACTCTTACATCTCCCGTTTCCATGCCTCCCTTCTCTTTTAATCAACCTCAAACCTTCGAACTCTTTGCTGAAGGCAGATCCTGGGAACCCGGTTGGCTGGCCGACTACCGCAAGGAATGTTGGGAACAATTCTCCGCTTTACCAGATAGGATTCTCAAAGATGAAAGATGGCGGTTTTCTCCCCGTGCTCGTTTTGGGCTTACTAAAATCGACGGATTGGCAAACGCCAAAGAATCTCTACTTATCGAATCTGCCAGCACCGTGGATGGTATATCCTTTGATCTTTTGGATCGTTTGATCCTTGACCAAGCTCATTCACTTTCGCTGCTTCCCAAAATTTCCGGTCCAAATTTAGGGGCTGATGATTACTCCTTGCTAACCGGGGCTTTTGCAGAAAATGGGTTTATACTGCGTGCTCAAGCTTCAACACGATCAGATGAACCTTTAATCATTGAGCATCGGGAACCAGAGGCAGGGAAAATCGCTTTTCATCACAACCTCATCGAACTGGAAGCTCATGCAGAGGTCACCTTGATTGAAAAACTTACGGCACATCCAGATAATCCGGGTGGTCATATTTCCAATCTTTTAAAAGTGCGCCTTGGGGAAGGTGCCCGCCTAAACCGAGTGGTTCTACAAGAATGTTCCCAGAGTTCATCCCTAGTACAAATGGAAAATTTCATTGTGGGGAAAAATGCCAACTTAAACACGGTTACCTTACATCTTGGATCTGGCCAATCCCGTATCGAGTCAAAAGGTGTTTTGCAGGGAGACGGGGCTAATTTTGATTACGGCTCAGTCTACCTTGGTAAGAATGATCAGCTTTTTGACCAACGGACCATCCAGGTACATGAAGCCCCTCACTGCACAAGTAATTTGCTTTGCAAAAATGTTTTGTGTAACCAATCAAGGTCGATTTTTTCTGGTTTAATTAAAGTGGAAGAGGAAGCTCAGCATACCGACGCTTATCAAACCAATCGAAACTTGCTTCTTGGATCAGAAGGAAAAGCAGACTCTTTGCCTGGGTTGGAAATTTTAGCAAACGAAGTTAAATGCAGTCATGGTGCCACCACCAGCAGAATTGATCCTCAGGATTTATTCTATCTGCAAAGCCGAGGAATTACTTCAGAAAAGTCTGAAAAATTAATTGCCCTTGGTTTCCTTAACGAGCCATTGATGGGGATAAACGATAAAAACACCAGAGAATGGGCTTTGCAATGCCTGGAATCTTCTTTTGCGTCCTAGCTATTTAAATATATGAGCCAACAAGAAGTTGAACTTACCCGTGATGTAGTTGCTACTTTAATTCCACACGGTGAAGAATTTACCTTAGGTCGGGGTGAGAAAGTAACCATCACCCACCGGCTTGGTGGAAACTTCACCGTTATGACCCTTCAGGGAATGTACCGTATTGCTGCCCGCGATGCCGATTCCTTGGGCGAAGATCTTAAAGAAGCGTCCAAGCTACCTGATGATGGAAATGCTAAGCCTGCAAGCGTTGAGGAGATTAAGGAAAACCTAAAGACCGTGTTCGATCCTGAAATTCCCGTAAATGTGGTCGATCTCGGCTTAATTTACCGGGTGGAATTAGAGGATACTAATGACCATGGTCGTGTGGCCTATGTTGATCTAACTCTTACCGCCCCGGGTTGTGGCATGGGACCAGTCATTGCAGATGACTGCAAAGGAAAAGTACTTGAACTTCCAGGAATTGATCATGCAGAGGTGGAAATTGTTTGGGATCCCCCATGGACACAGGACATGATTTCTGAGGAAGGTAAAATGGAACTTGGCCTTATTTAAACTTCAAGGCCACACACCACAAATATTATGAAAATAGCTCTTGGTACAGACCATGCTGGATTTACTTACAAAGAAGCCGTCAAAAAACACTTACAAAAACTTGGCCATGAAGTTCAGGACTTTGGCACTTTTTCCGAAGAATCCGTAGATTATCCTGCTTTTGTCCGTCCAGCTGCAGAAGCTGTTGCCGACGGATCTTGTGATCTTGGAGTAGTGTTTGGAGGAAGTGGCAATGGTGAAGCCATGGCGGCAAATAAAGTAAAGGGGGTACGGTGTGCCCTTTGCTGGAGTGAAGAGACCGCCCGTTTGGCTAAAGAACACAACAATGCAAATGTTCTTTCTATTGGCCAAAGACAGATCAGTCAGGAACTTGCATTAAATATTATCGATACCTGGCTGAATGCCGAGTTCGAAGGCGATCGGCATATTCGCAGAATCGAGATGCTCGACAAAAACATATAGTCCGCTATACATATTCACTTTCATGAGCGAAGACAAAGAAAAGGATAAGAAAGCCGCATCGGTCGCTGAGGCCATACAATCAAAGTTTATTGAAGATCGTAAGATCTTTCTATGGGGAGAAGTTAGTGACAAATCCGCCCGGGATATCACCGAGAAACTTCTTCATCTGGAAGCCACGGATCCAGGAAAAGAAATTACTTTTTATATAAATTCTCCTGGGGGCTCAATCACTGCAGGTATGGCCATTTTTGATACCATGCAACTGATCAGCTCACCAATCAAAGTGGTGGTGACTGGCATGGCAGCAAGTATGGGATCGATATTGCTTTGCGGGGCATCAAAGGGTAGACGCTTTTTATATCCTCACTCGCGTGTCCTCATCCACCAACCCCTGATTACTGGAAGGATGGTAGCTGCAGCTGTGGATATTAATATACAGGCTCAGGAGATGGAACGTTTACGGGAAGAACTCAACACCATTTTGGCCCGCACTTCAGGACAACCCATGGAAAAAATCCAACAAGATACAGATCGGGATTTCTACCTCAATGCTGAGGAAGCAATTGAATATGGGTTAGCTGACAAGATCGTAGACAAAATCTAACCTACGCCCTTTTTTTCATTCCAAGATATAATTAGGTTTCCCCATCTCTGACATTGGGATCCTATCTGATGTTATCCACTCCTTAGGCATCAGAGGACCTTGGAGCTTCTTTTTAACTTCTTGTTTAAGGTATTTTAGGCTCACATCTGCCGGGGTGATAAGGGCAACAACTCTTTGCCCCCATTTTTGATCGGAAACTCCATATACCAAACAGTTTTCGATAAGACCTGTGGAATGTAGAACCTTTTCTATTCTGCTTGGGTCAACCTTTTCTCCTCCCGTGTTAATTAGACGATCCAAACGTCCCTCTATGGTTAAATTTCCTGAAGAATCAATTTTTCCAAAATCAGGGGTTTGCAACCATTCATTGGTTACAAACATACGCTTACCCCGTCTGATACAAAGACTTGAACATTTAATGAAAACTTGGCTATTCTTCTCTGAAAGCCTAACTTCTGCATGGGGCAAACAAGGCCCCACTCCATTAATTCCATTAAGAAAAGAACCTGATTCGAGCAAGGTAATCATCCCAGCCGTTTCCGACGAACCATAACATGGACAAACGGGCAAATTAAGAGAACGGGAAACATCAATTAATTGCGCATTCATGCCGGCTCCTCCAACAAAAATGCCACGGGCTTCGCTCAATGCAGTTATGGCGGTTGGAGATTTAATAAGTTCATGCAATTGTGCAGGGACCAAAGATATTAAATTTCCGGATACTTTTCCTGCGACCTTTGGATTTTTAAGATCTCGATAATCACAGAAATATATCTTTCCACCAGTACTCCAGGCTCTTTCTAATTGCATCCATCCACCCACATGCCAAAGGGGTAAACAACAGATGGAATTCATAGCCTGATCTCCGATACGCGAAGCTAAACCTCCTACTGCTGATTGCAAAGTCCCATGGTTATGTTCCACAAATTCTGGCTGACCACTGGTACCCCCAGACAAAAAGTTTAAGCATACTTCTTCCCCCGATTCACCACATTGAACTGCTTCGTCTTGGTCAAATTGAACAGAGAAACCCTTTTTCAAAAGGTCTAATACGCCCTTAGCGTATTTAATCAATTGGAGACCCCGTTTACTGGAGGAAGCAGTCCAACTGTCAGGTAATATAGCGTAGGGATTGTTCACAGGGCTAAAATTCTATCCCATAGCTCAACGAGTTTATGGTTCGAAACGCACGGACTTCTTAGGGTGCCAAGATGATGTTCCATGAATTCATATTGGTTTCCACGAAAACAAGAACGTTCCAATCCAGGAGACATTAAAGAATGAGAACTTAACCTTAGTAATGCTTCATAACCAAAAGGACTTTCAAAAGCAGTTGAAAAAATAACCCGCGCGAATTGATCAGTTAATAAATTTAAGGTTTTTCCCCAATTAGGAAATAAAAGGGGCTTGATTACCAAATATAGTTGGGAAGGAAGGTTTACGAACTCTTCAAAAGACTTAATCCGGGAAAGTCCCTCATCCAAAGCAATCGGAACTGGGGAATCCTCAGCGAATTTAAATAACCATTCGTCATCAGTGGGCCCAGTTGGTTGCTCAATGAATTGAACTGACCGGTATTGCTGCAGGGCATCTATCCATAACAATAAATCATCTCTGGAAAAACTTTCATTGGGATCTAAACGAACTTGAATATGAGGGGCTAAGGTTTCCAACCAATCCACAATCTCAGGAATTTCATTTTGAGGAAGAGAAAGCCCAACCTTTCGCTTGATCACCCTCGCATCCTCACAGCCTGGCGTACCCCAAAGCCTGGCGGATGAAGGAAGTTTAATTTGTTTATCCCCATCTTTCCAAATATTTGACTCCAAAGAGCTTATTGCTGGCCCGATAATCGAAAATTCATCTATGTGCCCGCCTTCCCTACTCCATTGTTCCGCTTCCTTCTGGGCATCCTTAAGATTGAAATCAAAAAATCCTGGAAGAGCAGAAACTTCACCAAAAGAAGTGAAACCATTCTCATGATCTTGTCGAAGCACCAAACTCACTCGATCTGTCCAAACACCTCGTGCAGTCTTTATGGGACAAACAAAAGATTGCCGGAAAAGCATGTATGTTCTTGGTTTAATCATTAAATATCCTTGAGAATAAAAGCGTATGTATCATTATAAAGCATACTCGATGGACAACGTAAGCACCAATCATGGATAACGATTTATTCCTCGAAGCGGATGAGTTTTTTACCCGTACGCTTCCTAATGGCCTGACTTTTGACGATATTTCATTGGTCACTCGCTATTCAGAAGTTCTACCTGGTCAAGTAAAGCTCGATACCAAGCTGTGCGAATCCATCCACCTAAGCCTACCTATCGTTTCTTCCGATATGGATACCGTTACCGAATCGGAAATGGCAATTGGTATGGCCCTTAATGGCGGACTTGGCCTGATTCACTACAACATGACTCAGCGCCAACAAGTCAAAGAGGTTACACGGGTTAAACATCATGTGCATGGCTTAATCCAAGACCCAATTTGCTTCTCAGCAGACAAACTAATCGGAGATGTTCTCAAAACGATTGAGGAAAAAAACTTTCAATTTCGCACTTTTCCCATTGTAAACGAAGATGGAAAATTACAGGGACTTCTACCTGGCAGGGTAGTCAAAGAACGCTACAAGGATCGAAAAGTAACGGATGGAATGCTTTCCCGAGACAAGGTCTTTACTATTCGTGAAACCGAGGTCGATGACGACCCAATTGCCACCGCCGACAAATTTTTCAGTAAGCACATGGGGATTCATAAACTCTTGGTGGTCGACGAGGAAGACAGAATGCGCGGGCTTTACACGCTTAGTGATATCGAACGGATCATGGACGAATCCAGTGATCACTTAAAACCATCAAGAGATACCAACTTTCGATTACTTTGTGGTGCTGCTGTCTCGGTACCCCGGGATGATGATGGGGCCATTCTCAGAGACTCTTTGGTTGAACATGTTGGAGAAATGGTAGATCAGGGGTTAAACTTGGTTGCGATCTCAACTGCTCATGGACACACCAAAGGGGTGGGCGATGCAATCCGTCTCTTAAGGGATGCATTTCCCGAACTCCCTTTAATGGCAGGTAATGTTACAACTGGAGAAGGTGTAGAGTTTTTAGGCTCGTCTGGTGCTAATGTTATAAAGATTGGACAGGGTCCCGGATCAATTTGCACCACCCGTATTGTGGCTGGTGTAGGAACCCCCCAAATGACCGCACTTTTTGCTGCGTCAAAAGCCAAGAAACAATCTGGAGTAACCTTGTTAGCCGATGGTGGGATCAATAAATCTGGAGATATTGTTAAAGCCCTAACTCTAGCCGATGGAGTAATTTGTGGTGGTTTACTTGCTGGTTGCAGAGAAGCACCTGGGGGTATCATCGAGATCGAAGGAAAGTATTATAAACAATACCGAGGAATGGGAAGCTTAGAAGCGATGCGCGAAGGATCTGCTGCACGCTACGGTCACAAAACAACTGATCTCAAAGGTAAAAGTACCGCTGAAGGCATCGAAGCTTTAAAAGAAGTATCCGGTTCACTACGAGAAGTGCTGGAAAATCTAGCTGGTGGAATTCGTGCAGGACTTGGATATTTAGGTGCAGATGACCTGACCGAACTCTCCGAAAACGCCAGGTTTATTCGGGTGACTCCTGCAGGTCAGCGAGAGTCTGCTCCTCATGATGTCGTAGAAATCAAACGTTCCGACCTCAAGCGTTCCTAACTAATTTATTTTTATCATGGCTGACATGGATCAATCATTTGTATCTTCTTTGGTTTCAGTAACCGGAATTAGTATGGGAGACGAAGGCAAGGGCCGGGTAGTCCATGAAATCCTCGAACACGAAAAGAAAAGTCTTGGCAGACCAGCTGCTGGAGTCATGAAGGTAAACGGGGGAGCGAATGCAGGGCACACTGCAGCCGGACTTAAGCTCAACTTACTTCCCTCTGGCGTCGGGGATCCTGAGGTGGAAACTTTACTGATTGGATCAGGTGTGGTCGCGGACCCTCGCAAATTTCTCTGGGAAGCAATGCCATTAGAAGCCCGCGGGCTTGAGGTGATCAATCGTTTGCTTATTGATCAAAGATGTCAGGTAAGTGATTTGAGCCACCGACTCCTTGATTTGGCTTGGGAAAACTACCGGGTTAATCAATTAGGTATGGAAAGTCGCGGATCTACTGGGCGAGGAATAAGCCCGGCCTACGGAGACGAAACCGGACAATGGCAAATTTTTTATCAAAGCTTTCTGGGAAATAAGGACTCTTTTGCCCAGGCCCTAAGAGAACGTTGCCAACGGGCTTTGGACACCATTCAATGGGTATGCAAAGTAAATGAGGCAGACTGGCATGGTTTTTTCAAAACCCTTACCACTGCCGAGACAAGGGCAAATCAAGCATCCCTGGATGAGAAGATTTTTTCAGTCGATGAATTCGACTTTCAACGATTCCAAGGCAACGAACCATTCTCCCTCAACCTAGACGAATTGATCGAGGTTTATTGGGAAGCAGGAAACAAACTTAAAACCTGTATAGGGGATGGCCGTGACTTCCTCCTTAGTGCTGCCCAGGAAAAACGCCTGGTAGTGGCAGAGTTCGGACAGGCTTACTGGCTGGATAAAAGACATGGATTTACCCCAAATGTAACCGCATCCCATACCACCAGTGCTGAGCTCTTTCATTCTGGAGGCATCCCGGTGCAACCCATTAACCAGGTTGGCTGTTGTAAAGCATATGATACCAAGGTTGGAACACACCACTTTCCTGACCCAAATGGATCATCTGTCCGACCCATGGGGACAGAAACTGGCAAAATTAGAATTTGGAACCTCTACAGGCAGGCAACGTATGGTCGGTTGGTTTGATGCTGTCGAAAAAGGTAATGCATTGAGGTACGGAGGCTTTGATCAGATTGTAATCAATAAACTTGATGCCCTTACCCTTGATAGTTCCGTTCCTTCTGAACTAAAGATTTGCACGGCCTACCAACTGGCTGATGGTCAACTCACTCGGGCTGTGCCAAGGGATGAAAATTTAAGAAAAAGCCTCAAGCCGGTCTATAAAACAATCGCCGGATGGAATGAGAACCTTAAAGGCATGAAGTCTTTCGAACAACTGCCCGCGCAAGCAAAGGAATATATTTCCGAAATGCTTGCCGCCATCATCGAGGTCGCCTACCCCAATGGTTGGTCAAACATAGCACTTCCTAAAATTCGTTTTATTGGCATTGGACCTGACCCTGGAGAAATTATCTCAGACCTGCCCACAACCCGCCAATTATTGGAATCCCTTTCTCCAGAGCCCTTGCCGGTCGCTTCGTGACATCTTCCCCTGCCCGACTAAAAGATTTCCGCCAAAAGATATCATGGCGTGAGATCGAACAGTCCGAGTGTTTTTGGAAACGCCTATTGGCAGGTTGTGTGGAGGAAGATCTCGACATGCCAATTACTTCGCAAGCATGGAAAGGTGACCTAACATCGTCTCTTTGCTCACTAAAAGGAAACGGAACTGCTGAATTAGTCGCTCGCGAACCTCTTGTTCTTTGTGGGGTTCAACTGCCTAAAATTCTTTTCGATACATTTTCTTGTTACGATCTTGAATTCTCTACTAATGGAAAAGATGGCGAAAGCTACCTAACTGGAAATAGCCTCGGCACCCTCAGAGGTTCAATTCCGCAACTTTTGGCAATTGAAAGAACCCTACTTAATTTCATGCAACGTTTGTCTGGAATTGCAACCTATGCGGCAGAATTTGTAAAGGTTACGAAGCCTGAAAAAGTTGGCCTGCTTGACACACGCAAAACAACCCCGGGCCTACGAATTTTAGAAAAGTATGCCACTGCCTGTGGAGGCTCTTTCAATCATAGGATGGGGCTGTTTGATCGGGCTCTTATTAAAGACAATCACCTTGCCGCTGCTGGAATTAAAGACCTCAATTCATTGGTCAATTTTCTACTTGCAGCCAGGGAACAGGCAAAGGAGAAAATTGATTGAACTTGAGATCGATCATTTGGAACAGCTTGAATATGCAATCCTGGGAGGTGTAGATGCTGTATTACTCGATAATTTCACGCCCCAAGAAGTTGCCCAAGCAGTAGAGATTAATCAAAACCGAGTTGTACTCGAAGCCAGTGGATGTATAAACCGCGGAAATCTCCACGAATACGCCAAGGCTAAACCTCATTTCATTTCCACGGGTGCTCCGGTTCATTCAGCCAAGTGGGTAGACATTGGATTAGACTGGATTAACTAAATGGCCAAGTACCCAAAAGGAGTTAAAAAAGCTTACACCCCTAAGTTGAAACAACGCCGTGTGCGAAAACGAGAGAATCCAGACGTTTATGTTTTGCGCTGCCTGTTGCAAGCTTCCCCGCATTATGTCTCCGGTAATCATCTCGCCGAAAAATTGAAGATGTCAAGGGTAGGTGTTTGGGCACATGTGGATAAACTGCGCAAGGCTGGTCTATCCATTGAAGCGAGTCAAAATCGTGGCTACCGCCTTGCAGGGGAACCAGACTTATTGGTTTCACCCTTATTGGAAGCTTGGTTAAAGGAATGTAAAACAGATTGTCCCTTTTACCTTTTACAAAAAACCGATAGTACAAACTCGGAAGCGGAAAGATTGTTAGCCGAGGGAGTCGAAACTCCTTTTGCCGTACTTAGTCACCAACAAGATTCGGGCCGCGGAAGAATGGGTAGAACTTGGCATAGTCCGAAAGGTGGAAACCTCTACCTAAGCATAGCACTCAGGCCCAATGTGGAATTAGTCAAATTTCGCAACTTTACTCTATGGCAGGGAATATCCATTGGGAAATACCTTAAAGATCTTACTGGAATTCAAAACCTGCTCGTTAAATGGCCCAATGACCTGATCTGTGACAACAAAAAGTTGGGAGGCATGCTTACCGAAGCCTCAATCGATTGCGATCAGGTTAGATCAATAGTTTTCGGCATTGGCCTAAATGTAAACTCCAAGCTCGGAGATTTCCCCAAAGACCTTCGTGACTCTTCGACCTCCTTACTTGCAGCAAGCGGAATAAGTTGGAGGCTCCATGAATTAGCAGCCAAACTAATAAAGACCTGTCTCGTAGCAAGTAAAGAATGTTTGGGCAAAGATGCTGATACTAAACTTCTAAAAGAGTGGAAAGAAATGGATTACCTAAAGGGTAAAAAAATTAAAGTTCAAAGTGGCAAGGAGACTTACACTGGTCGGGCTGATGGAATTGATCATTCAGGTGGTTTACGCTTGAAGTTGCGAAATGGTAGAGACCGAGTTGCTCATGCTGGTGAGGTTTCATTACTTTTATGAGGTATTTAAATGAGCCTCTCCTCTGCCTTGATCTGGGTAATACAACTTGCAAGATTGGAATTTGGGAAGATGGTAAAATTAGTAAGGAACGGATAATTCCTACTCATACTTTTGTTGATTCCGAGCAACCATGGCTAAAGGAATGGTCAGCGGATGAGGGTATTGCTTATTGTTCGGTTGTCCCTAACGCAGAATCGTCCTTACTTAAAGCTCTTGTATCAAGAAAGGTTCCTCCTTACAGCCTAACTGCTCGTACCCAATCGATTCTTCCCATTGGATACCCGAACCCTGAAGAGATTGGTGCCGACCGGATTGCTAACGCCATCGCAGTTTATCAAAATTTTGATTTACCAGCGGTGGTTATCGACTTGGGAACTGCTACGACCTTTGATGTAGTAACGGCAAACGGAGGCTATGAGGGAGGAGTAATTATACCTGGACCTCAGGGAATGCTCGATTTTTTGGGGAACAATACCGCATTATTACCCAACCTTAGGCTTTCCCCTGACGAAACCCTCGTTGACCCAATTGGGAAAAGTACATGTGGGGCAATACAAAGTGGTTTACATTTTGGCTATCCGGCAATGTTACAGGGTATCCTCAATGCACTTGAAGAGCAATTGGAAGAGAAACATGGAAAAATTAAGTCGTTGATTCAAACAGGTGGTGAGTCCAATCGCTTTCAAATTCAAGGGAGCTCGATTCGTCCATCTCTTACTTTGGAAGGACTTGGCTTGGCGTTCGCCAACCAACAAGTTTAAGGTGTTACCAACATAACATGAGTGCCGAATCAAAACCCTTGCCAATAGTAGATGTAATCAATCTGCGCAAACGGTATGGCTTGGTTCAGGCCCTTAAGGGGATAAGTTTTTCCATCGGCAAAGGGGAAATTGTTGGATTCCTCGGTCCTAATGGAGCAGGAAAGAGTACAACCCTTCGAATACTTTCAGGTCTAATTCCTGCAGACTCCGGTGAGGCAAAGGTTTGCGGGGTTGACCTAGCGGAAGAGGAAGGAGAGGTTCGTAAACACATTGGTTTCCTCGCCGAAAATAACCCATTACCAGAAGAACTGAGGGTTATTGAATACCTTAATTTCCGCGCCAACTTAAAGGGGTTGGAAGGAAGTAGAAAGCGTGAAAGAATTCGCTTAGCCCTAGATGCCTGCGATTTAGAGAGACGGATTGCAGAACGAAAAATTGGCAATCTTTCAAAAGGCTATCGCCAAAGGGTGGGCATTGCCGACGCTCTCTTGGCTGAGCCAAGACTCGTGATTCTGGATGAACCTACGATCGGTCTAGACCCAAGACAATCTGCCATTACCCGCAAAATGATGGAAAGACTGCGCGGAGATGTATCGTTCCTTCTTTCCAGTCATATACTCTCAGAGGTAGAAGCCTGTTGTGATCGTATGATCATTCTAAGTCACGGACAAATTGTCGCAGAAGGAACCATGAATGATTTACAAAAAATGTTTATCAATAAAACAGTTTTTGAAATTGTTTCCTCCGATAGCAAAATTGACCTGCAAAAAGCTATCCGTCGGATCGATCAAAGCTGCGAACTTTTATACGATGATCCTGTAGAAGTTTTGTCTAAGCGCAGATTCACCTTTTCGACCAACCGGGGAGAAGAAAAAGCGGAAGAAATATTACGGGCACTAATAAAAAATGAAGAGCTTAGCATTTCAGAGTTTCAAATCTCTAGGCCTGATTTGGAGACCATCTTCTTGCGGGCAACCAAAAAGAATTGGGAAGTGCAAGATTATTTAGGTCGAGGAAAGAAAAACCGCTCAGCTAAGATTGAATCTCATAAGCCAAAAACCTCATGAACGGTTATTGGCACATATTAAAGCACGAGCTATTTGGGCTTTTTATATCTCCATCAACCTATGTTGCCAGCTTCTATTTTCTCTCCCTGCTGGGCATTGGTTTTCGCTTTTTCATTGAAGGGTTTTCCAATACTGCATGGATTCTCCCTCCCCTTTCATCCTTAGTCGTTGGATTGACCTTTGGGGCACCTGCACTTGTTCCATTCCTTACCATGCGATCATTTGCTGAAGAAAGAAGGCTGGGTACTCTTGAAACCCTGATGTCCGCTCCGGTTGGTTCTTTTGGTTTGGTGCTTGGAAAATGGACGGCTGCCCTCTTTTTCTTCCTCATTATTTGTGCACTCGCTCTCTGCTTCCCACTTCTTCTGTGGTACGGATTCCCAGAACAAGCAGTAAGCTTGGGTTTTAACGAACTTGAGCACTGGATTGGCGGATGTGCTTTTTTGGCCATCTTTGGAGCTAGTTTTACCGCGGTTGGAATTTTCGCTAGTTGTTTAACCAAAAATCAAATGGTTGCCGGCATGCTTACATTCACTTTGCTTACTTTATACCTAGCAGCTATGGCTTTTACTTTTGGAGAACACCAAAATATCTCTTCCCCTTCTGACCTAAGCCAATTTCTTCAAGTTGGCTTAGGTTCTTTAAACCAGGGTTTAAATAAGGCTCAGCATTTTGCGGTTGGAATTATTGACCTCTCGACCCTACTGCATCAAGCCGTACTCACCTTTCTATTCCTCGGATTATCCACCTTGCAAGTTGAGAGGCTCAAGCACTAGGCCATGGATTTTAAACACGCTAAAAGAAACCGCAGGCTCGACCTATGGATTGTAGTAGTCTTACTCTTTAGCCTATCCTTTGGATTCAATTTTCTTGTCTCTGGTATAGATACTCAAATCGATCTGAGCCCTAATAAGAAATACAGCCTTTCTAGGGAAAGCCTTGCTCTATTAAATAAAATGGACCAACCGGTTGACCTGATCATTACTTTGCCGGAAAAAGCCAGCATGCCAAAGATAATTCAAAGGTTCACTCATGACCTTGATTTGCTTTTGGATGCTTTTGAGAGAGCTGATACCCCCTTCCCGATTAGGGTCCACCGTATGGATGTTCACACTCCTCCGTCCCATGACAATATTTTGGACCGTTATAAAATAACCCAGCCAAACCTCGTACTTGCCGCTTCTCCACAAAATGGAACTCGTATTATTTTTAGATACAAAGATGAAAAAGGAAGTAATCCGTACGATTCCAGCCAAGCCTTTCGCTCAACCGAGTCCCTTGCTCGCCAAGCCATTTGGGAGGCGGGCTTTTATTCCGACTGGAAAGAGGTAAGGAATGGAGTCATGGAACCGGGAAAGTTCAGAGGAGAGGAAACACTCATGCGCTTTATCTTGGATTTAGCCAGCCCTGCCATGGAACGTAGGGTGATATATTTCACCAGAGGTCACGGCGAATCGAGTCCACAAGACCTCGACCCGAGGGAAGGAAACTCGGTATTAAGAGGATTGATGGAGGATAGGAATATAAAAGTAGCTACGCTTGACTTGGGAACGATCGAAAGAATGCCTAATGATGCACTTGCTCTAGTCATTTCTGGGCCCAAAGCTATCTTTCAAGATAAAGAAGTTAAGCTTCTTCGAAATTTCTTAAATCAAAATCGGGGCCGAGTCTTGTTGGCTTTAGATCCAGTCGAGGAAATTGCACTGAGCGATCGTCCTGCTCTTGGATTACGCCCCTTACTTAAAGAATGGGGAATAAGATGTCATGATATGTTGGTTTTTGACCCCAAGAGGGAAAATTTTGATCTATTTTCTGGTGCCTATTTTTTAAGGACTTACCAAAGAGAAGCTTCCCACCCAGTTGTTAAAAACTTGATGAACGAAGGTTTTTCAATTTTAGCAGATCGTTGCAGACCCGTGGAAATAGAAAATTCCACCCAGTCCCCCTTTGTGGGACAAGAGTTAATTTTTTCATCTCGAGATTCCTGGGCTCTTTCAAGTTGGACTGAAAGATCATTTCCTCCTGAAAAAAATACCCTGTTAGATTTAGCGGGACCAGTACCTGTACTTTCAGTTTCGCAGCCTAATCCTAAACAGGCATCTCAAGCAGGCTTAACTGCGGCAGGCAAATTAATGGTTCTTGGCTCTTCGAAAATATTATCGAATGAAAAACTTCGCTCCGGCGCAGGTAATCAGGCACTGGCCCGCAACATCATTTATTGGATGGGTGAAAACAATGAAATGTTGGATGTACCTCCAAGAATTTTACAATCTTACAGCGTTTCGATGTCCAAAAATGAGTTTGAACTTCTTTTTTATTACTTTGCCAGCGTACCTCTTGTGGTTCTATTTAGCGGAGTTTTTGTGAGTTGGTTGAGAAAGGAATTATGAACAAATGATCAAAAATCGAACTTTTCTACTCTTGGCGGCAAATGTTTTGCTGGCCGTATTCATTGTATTAAATTTGGACGATGAGCCTTCATCCATAGGTAATATTGACAGTGATCTTTCTGAAATGATTGCCAACATGAATGAGATTGCAATTAGACAACCAGTCAGAGAGCAAGAAATTATCCTGAAAAAAAATCAAATGGATTGGTATCTCACTCAGCCCGTTTTCTGGCCCGTAGAACCAATCACATTGGCAAACCTTATTTCTAAAATCTCACACTTGGAGCCCACTTTTGTATGTGCAGTCGACGAGCTTTCAAGTAAAGGAGAAATTAAACAGGACTATGGTTTTGATACGAATTCTTCCTCCCTTCAATTATCAGCTGGAAGCAAAACCTTGAATTTTACTTTAGGTGATATGACCAGGGATCAGAGTAGCCGTTTTTTAATGATCGAAAATTCAGAGGGGGAAGGAATTTGGCGAGCACCACGCCAAATTGAAGACCTATTAAACCAGACCACAGTTGATTGGACGACGCTTACCTTTTGGGATACCCCCTTGTATGCAATTGAAGCGCTGAAAGTTGTTGAATTCAAAACCGATGAAGAAAATATTGAAACTGTTCTTACCAAGCCAAAGGAAAGCTGGGAGTTTTCATCGCCTATAAATGGACCTGCAAACAATGAAGAAGTTTCCTTACTGCTCCATAAAATTGTGTCCGAAAAACTAATTGGGTTTTCCGAGATTAAAGACGATCAGAATTTATCTAAACTTTTCGATATTTCTCTTCAAGCGATGGGAAAAACACATAGCGTGACACTTTTTCAATCTTCTCAAGATGATGTTACTGAGTTACTGGCTTTGTTTTCAGGCAAAACACAAGCCTTCCGGGTACAGGGAGCATACGCTGAAATCTTCAAAGCTTTATCAACAAAACTTCGTGA
This sequence comes from uncultured Opitutales bacterium, assembly GCA_943787575.1. Classification (GTDB taxonomy): domain Bacteria; phylum Verrucomicrobiota; class Verrucomicrobiia; order Opitutales; family Seribacteraceae; genus Chordibacter. Next base: position 33,403 of record CALSMY010000014.1, read on the forward strand.
GAAAAGATTGTTTAACCTAGAAATTGATCAAGTAAAAAGGCTTAGAATGGTCGAGGGGAATCGCTCACTGACCCTTCGGAAAAACGACATGAACTCTTGGGTTGGTTTGGAAGATAATGGAACTGACTCTTTCACATTCCAAGCTGATCTTTCTGTTATTGTAGAACTAATTCACAATTTAAATATGGTTGAAGTGAAGGACTTTATTCTTTTTAGCCCAGATCAGTCAGCTTTTCGCATGCATGGTTTTGAGCAACCTCAATTAAAACTTGAGATCGAGCAAATGGATACAACCCGTCAAAATTTATTGATCAGTAAATCTAATATCGAGTCCTCATTATGGAATACCTACATTACTGAACAGGCATTGATTTGTTTGGTTAACACGCAATGGAATGAACTTATATCCACGCGAGCCATTAATTTTAAAAACCGCGAGCTTTTACCTGATCAATTCATTTCCGACCGCGTAGTTCTAAATTCTATTACAGAAAAAGAAAATCTTCATATTTTCTCTTACGAAACGGATGGTGAAGCATATGATAGAATTATGGAGTTCCAAGCTGAGTCATTCATTGAACTTTCTTATAATGATGAAGGCGTATGGGTGGAGGGAGATTGGCTACCGTGGAAATATTCAGTTGAATTCCAGAACAATGCCGAAAATGGTGTTAATTCGATCCTTTTTAATTTAACTGACCGATACGGGGCCACGAAATGGTTTGCGGGCTCTCCAGAGCTTGGGCTTGTCTGCAATTTACCAATATCAGTGATTGATGAATTATCAAAGGGGTTGAATTCAAAACCTCTTGAACCTTAAAGCCTGCAGCTTCTAGATGAAGCCTGTGCGTGCATATGCCTCCCTTTATAGAGTGAGAAACAAAGTAAATTTGCTTCTCTTCATCTGTTTACTCGCACAAATATTTTTTCTTTTGACCGGTTCGCAACGGATACCATTACCAAGTAGATTTGTAGAAGTTTTGGTAAATTCATTTTTGCCGAATGATATCCTTGTAAAATTAGAAAGACCCGAAATCCTTGGATTTTCTGAACTTGAATGTGGGAAAGCAGAAATCTGGGCAAAAGGTTCTAATCTTTTAGAAATTAAAGACCTCTCAATTTCTCTCAATCCATCCGGTGCCATTAATAGGGCCCTTTTTTCAATCAATAAAATCAAGTTTTCCTCAGCTAATTTTTTAAAAGAAGACAAAGCAGGTCCAGTAATTGAAATTAAGGAATTTTCATTAAAAAATCGATCACTGGAAGAAACATTATTTCTCAAGGGAAATATTATTTTGGGTTCATTACAGTCATCTATTCATCTTGAAGTAAAAAAAATGAGTAGAATTTTCCACCAAGGTTTTGGGCAGAAGCAAAAACCAATACCTCTGGAGAAATTTCTAGAACATGCATTCGCCTTTAAGAAAAACCTTTTACTTATGGAATGAGAAATTCCCAGTCGTTCATGTGGATACACGAGGAGTAGTTAATGGTCAAATGGGCGAAGTTTTAATTTCACAACATAATAGTGAGGACAAAAAAATAAAAGACATGTTAGCAAGACTTTCATGGAATAAAGCCGAAAGAAACAAGCACCTGACAGTCGCATCTCTTGAGGTAACTGCTGATTCCATAAATCTTAATAATGCAGGCATTGAATTAAGTTTTTTAAAGCCATATATAAAAGCAAATAGTCTTATTAACCTGGAAACTCTCGAGATTCCAGAAACAGATTTACTTGCATCATTCCAAAATCTTTTCTTGGAGGGTAAAATTTCTGGTAACCTCGACGAAATGTACATCTACTACATGGGCGAAGGAAATTCTACCGATGTCCAGGTTTTATCAGACACAAATAAAACAAGGATTAGTCTAAATGCTCGAAAAAAATCTAACAAATGGGGACTAAAAGGTTCGATGAAACTCATCCCTAAAAACTTCGATCTTTTTTGCGACCTTCCGCAGGGAAATCTTAAAGTTTTAGATGGTGAAAAGTTCAGTCTTCACTTTTGGAGCAACCCCACTCCTACGAGACAAAAACAACCTGTACAATTCTTACTTAACGCAAAAAATTTCTCTGTCCTGGAAACTCCACCAGGTAAATTTCATGCAGTTGGAGAAATTGCAGAAGATTTTACTGTTTGGGTAAACCAAGCCCATGGAAATCTTGGAAAGAGTAAGGTTACTGGAAAATATCTTCAAAAATGGAATCCTCACAGGTACAGATTTTTAATTGACGGAACTTGCCACCCTCCAGACATAAATAATTGGTTAGGGCTTTGGTGGAAACCAATCTGGGAAGATTTTTTATTCTCAGACACTATTCCAAAAGGTAATTTCTCGATTTCTGGGATTTGGGCTGGTCCACCAGGGAATTCACTTACAAAGGGCTGGATAAAAACGGAAAAATTAGGATACAGAGGCTTTGAACTCGATCGTTCATCAATCCAGGTTGAGGTCGATAAAACATCAACGCGTTTAAAAGCAAAGAATATAAAACATGGGTACGGACAGGCGACTGGCACTTTAGTTCTCCCGAGAACTCTAGAGAAATCCAACTTATCTATGAATTTCTCCTTTAAGGGTGACTATCCAGTGAACCAAGCCAAAGAAGTCCTTGGAGATGAGGTTTACCAAGTTATATCCGATGTCAACGCAACCGTAGTTTATTGCGAGGCAACCGGGGAAATTTACGAAGAACAAAAGAACAATGAAAAGGATAAAAATGTTTCTTGGTACAAGGTCTACCTTTCTTCAAATCAACCTTTTTCATATTCGGGAATCGAACTTGATTATGCTCGTGGGAGCATTAATAGCTCAGAAGGGCTGACCAAGGTTAATTTTGATAAAATTGGAATCGCTGGCGGAGAGGGTACGCTGTCTGCTATTAAAAATTCTGAGAAAACCGATCACATTAGCTTAGACATTGAGCTTAAAAATGCTGACCGAAACCGACTGACTCGAAGCTTAATGAAAAGTTCACACCTGCAAGACCAAGAAGTTGAAGATGCTGATCAGGTTGAGAGTAACATTTACCCAGAAGACTCGGAAGAAGGTGGCCGTATCGATTTCTCACTACAAGCTGAAGGGCCTTTATCTGAACCCAGGCATTTTGAAGGAAGTGGAAACTTTGATTTTTATGATGTAGAGATTGGAACGATGCATCTTCTAGGAGGGATAAGATCAAAACTGGGAGCATTTAATCTGCCGTTGCCATCAGATGCCCTAAGTTTTAATCGCTTAAATGCTCCATTTCTTCTGGATCACGACCGGATTCTTTTCGACCAAGCAACCCTATCCGGTCCCTTGTCCACTTTCGACGCCAAAGGTGAAGTAAACTGGGTTAATTCGGATGTCGACTTACTGGCAGATTTAAAATTGGCAGGAAATTTAAAGATTCCAGTATTGAAACAACTTGTAAATTTAGCCGACCCTCTATCCAGGCTAAGTACATTGAAAATTAAAGGTGACTGGGAAAACCCTGAGTGGACTATTCATCTCAAAACCAATCCCTTGAAGCGTTAATTCTATTGTTTTTGAAGAATCCAACAAAAACAAGCATTGCATGTAGTTCCAAATCAGCTTTGATAAAGGGAACATGATAATCTTCAAATTAGGAGGACCATAGATTGGACTTAAGCGAGCTAAAAGGAATTGTTTCATTAATGCAAAAATCGGATCTCACAGAACTTGAGATAGAAGTAAAGGACTTGAAGCTAAGGCTATCTCGTCCAGGATCTAACCAAGGCTCGGTTTCCCATCGGGAAGTTGTGGTTCATCCGCAACCGATTCAGGCACAGCCTCTTGATACTCCTGCATCTAGCAAACCCACAGATGCAACAAAAGATAAGGAAGACGCCAATTCATTTGTATCTCCGATGGTTGGAACATTTTACCGGCGTCCCTCTCCGGAAGATCCAGAATTTGTTAAAGTTGGAGATAAAATCAAAAAAGGCGATGTCTTGTGCATTATAGAGGCAATGAAAGTAATGAATGAAATTCAATCTGATGTTTCAGGTGAACTTTTAGAAATCTTAGTCGAAGACGGCGTGAGCGTTGAGTTTGGCCAGGCTTTGTATAAGATCCGCCCATCCTAATTTCCCCATGATTCGAAAGATCCTCATTGCCAACAGGGGAGAAATCGCCCTTCGCATTGTCCGAGCTTGCCGTGAACTAGGCATTCAAACGCTGGCAGTTTATTCGGAAGCCGATGAACAGTCGCTTCATGTGCAACTTGCAGATGAAGCAATTTGTATTGGCCCAGCTTCAGGAGCTGAAAGTTATCTCCGAGCAGACCGCATATTAAGTGCTGCTGAAATTGCTGATGTCGATGCAATTCATCCCGGATACGGTTTCTTATCGGAAAACGAAGAATTTGCCGAGCAATGTGCCTCATGCAATATCAATTTCATAGGTCCTAAGGCTGAGACTATTGGTAAAATGGGAGATAAAGCAATGGCACGCGAAACCGTCAGCAAAGCTGGTGTCCCTATCATTCCCGGAAGCGATGGGCCTATTGAGAATGAAAAAGATGCGATTAAGGTTGCTCAAAAAATTGGCTTCCCGGTTATTATAAAAGCTGTTGCAGGAGGTGGTGGACGCGGAATGCGAATAGCCCACAACGCGGTAAGCTTTGCTAAGGAATTTCAATCTGCTCGCTTGGAAGCTACCAAAGCTTTTGGTAATGGTGCCCTTTATGTTGAAAAATATTTGGAGAATCCAAGGCATATCGAATTTCAGGTATTAGCGGACAAACATGGAAATGTTATCCACCTTGGTGAAAGAGATTGTTCTGTGCAAAGAAGACACCAAAAAGTCATCGAAGAAGCACCCTCCCCCTTCCTTGATAAAAATTTACGTACCCGCATGGGAAAAGCGGCAATTAAGGCAACCAACGCAGCAGATTACGTAAATGCCGGCACCATCGAATTCTTAGTCGATTCAAAAGGAAATTTTTATTTTATCGAGATGAACACCCGCATTCAGGTGGAACATGCAGTTACTGAAGAAGTTACGGGCATCGATTTAATTAAAGAACAAATTAATATAGCCTCAGGAAATCGCCTCAGCATATCTCAAAAAGAAATCACATTTGATAAGCACGCCATCGAATGTCGTATTTGTGCAGAAAACCCGTCTAATGGATTTGCCCCATCCCCTGGAACCATTGGCCTTTATTATGCCCCTGGCGGACACGGTGTGCGTGTAGACTCCCATGTTTATGGTGGTTACACAGTTTCCCCTTACTACGACAGCATGATTGCCAAGCTTGTTACCTATGGCAGAACGCGAAAAATTGCACTGGATAGAATGTACCGGGCACTCAGCGAATATATAATTCGGGGAATTGATACAAATATCGAATTCCTCAAGGCTATAGTATTGGATCCAGGCTTCCGCCAAGGTGAGGCTACCACTTCATATGTGGAAGAATTTTTGGCCCGGGCACCCAAAGATGTTTTTAAAAAATCTCAGTAGGAGAAAATCAGCATGACTAAAAAGAAAACAAATTCAGATTCTGAAGAAAGCATTCCAACCTTCTCAGAAGAAAGCGGGAACTTAGGAACCATTCGAATTAATCACAGTGTGGTTGCTGGCATTGTAAGGCTTGCTACCCAATCGGTAAAAGGCGTTATTAATGTTGGCGGAGCAGGTGTAGTGGAAGGCTTGACTGATTTTTTCGCCAAAAAAGAATCGGAGCGCGGAGTATCGGTCACAGAAGGAGATGACGGAACTTATCAAATCGAAGTCCGAGTCGTTTTAAGGTTTGGAGTAGACCTTGCCAAAACAGGTGCCCTAATCCAAGAAGCGATTCGTGATCAAATCCTTTCAATGACTGGTAATCATGCATCTGTAATTGATGTCGTCATTGATGATATTAAACAAGAGAATCTAGATCGGGATGAGGATGGTGAGGATACCTGGTCTGGCCCTGATTCCGAATAACTTGTGTCGATACTTATTCAGATTCAAGACTACCTGAGTCTTGATTCAAGTGAGGCAATTGCATCCCCTGTTTTTTGGTATTCACTTGCTGTAACCTTTATACTTTTTATCACATGGTGGTTTCTTAGACTTGGAAAGCCTGAACTCGTCTCAGTATTTTCCGACGAAGAAGGTGCTGTGCAAATTACTCCTCAAGCGTTGAGGGAATTGGTTCGCAAATCTTGTTCGAGCATTCCAGGAGTACATTCACCAGCTACCAAGATTTATAAAAAATCAAATGTAATTCGTCTATTAGTTCGTTTAAGGGTGGAACCGGATTGCAAGGTTAAGGAAGTTAGGTCTCAACTCCGAGAAAAACTAGAGCATGTAATGATTGAAAATTTAAACTTTTCCAATTTTGGCGGTGTCGATGTTATTATTCGTGGCTTTCAAGACCCTAAATAGTTCAACAATCCTATAGCAATATATGGCTGAGCTTATTTTTTCCCCGCTGCTTTAATTCTGCCTAGAACAGGTAATCCCAAGTCCAATTGGATTTCATTATTTCTAAGCATAGCTCTCCATCCTTTTAGGCTAAGATTTGTCGATGCAGAAGCATCTATTAGTGCAGTCCCCATCGGCTTTTTGAGCAGAGGGGAGTATCCACCTGACAAAACCGATCCAACTTCATTTCCATTCGGGCATTTAATTACACATCCATGACGGGGAATTCTTCGATCATCTACCAAATAATGAATTACCCGCTGGGATGGACCATTTTCTCTTTCAAAACTTAATGAATTTAAACCACAAAAGTTTTGTTTTTTCCAACCAACAACCCAGGAAAGACCGGCTTTGACCGGAGAAATTTCCGGAGAAAGTTCATGGCCGTGTAAAGGAAAGCCTGCTTCCAAGCGTAGACTATCACGGGCGGCAAGACCAACCCAGGGCACATGGAACTGCTCCATTGCATCAGCCCAGATTTCCAACTCAGGTGGAGAACAATAAATTTCAAAGCCATCTTCTCCCGTATATCCTGATCTGGCCAAAATTGTTTTTTGCCCCATCCAATTACCCTCAAGAAAGCTCATTTTGGTAAGTTTGCTTAAGTCCTGATCAATGATTTGACTGAGTATCTTTTCAGAAGATGGCCCTTGCAAAGCGAGCTGTCCAAATGAGGAAGTCAAATTGTGAACTGAGCAATTAAATCCCAATGAACGCTCTACCAAAGTGTTGTAATCATCCTCTACATTGGATGCATTAACACAGAGGAAAAAATGGTCATTCTTTAGACGATAAACTAAAAGGTCATCCAGTGTGCCTCCATGTTCGTTACAAAGAAGACTGTATTGTGCCTGCCCCACTGAGCATTTGTTCAAATCATTGGTAAGGGCGAAATTTAGAAATTCCAAGGACTGAGGACCAGAAACCTCAATTTCTCCCATGTGTGAAACATCAAACAATCCGACATTTTCTCTTACGCTTAAATGCTCATCTATTGAACTTCGGTATGAAACCGGCATATCCCAGCCTGCAAACGGAGTGAATTTCGCCCCGTTCTTCTTGTGACGATTGTAAAGAGTGAGTTTTTTTAAGTCTGTCATTTTCAAAGCTTGCCAAATCCGGCAGATGAGTAGTTTGTAATAGGGATGAGCTACTGCTCTGTCAAAGTACAAGAAATGATTTTTGAATGGCTAGCCAGCTAGTAATTGCCGTAAGTTTGACTATCGGTGTTTCCGCCCTGTGCTCCATTCTCGAGGCGATGGTTCTCAGTGTAACAACTGCTGAAATTGAACAATTTAAAAAGAAAGCTCCCAAACGAGGAAGATTACTAGATCAGGCGAGGTTCGAGATTGAGGAAACAAGTGCGGCTATCCTTAGCCTAAACACCATCGCAAATACACTCGGTGCTACACTTGCAGGCGGTTTGGCAGAGAAAACCTTTGGCGACGGTAGTAATTCGATTCTATTCTTTGCTGGAGGAATGACCTTGGGAATCTTATTTTTTTCCGAAATTCTGCCTAAGAACCTAGCCGTTAGTTATCGTGCCGAAATGCTTGCTTTTTTAATTCCTCCTCTTGTGGCTGTGCGATGGCTCATGACTCCATTTTCAAAGATCTGCAAGTTTACGATGCAGGCTATGGTTCCTCCCAAGAAAAAATCGAGTGATAAAGACGAAGAAGAAATAATCTTATTAGCTCGCAAAGGCGCAAAAGAAGGAACGCTCTCCAACGATGAAAGCGACTGGGTTACTAACGCACTGCGACTGGATGGTGTAAAGGTTAGCGAAATTATGACCCCTCGTACTGTCATGCTCGCATTAGATGAAAACTTGACGGTCGAAAAAGTCTTTCAAAATTATCCCAATGTCCCATTTGCCAGGATTCCCATCTACTCTGATAATATTGACCATATTACCGGCGTGGTACGCCGACGAGATCTTCACAATGCAATGGTTGAGGAAAAGCCCCAAGCCTTACTAAGCAGTTTAGCCTTTAACCCGCTATTTGTTCCTGAAAATGCTGGTGCAGATAAAGCCTTAAGATTGTTACTCGGGGAGCATTCTCAACTTTCCATTGCTGTGGATGAATTCGGTTCGGTAGCTGGAGTTCTGGCAATGGAAGACATCATGGAAAGTATTTTGGGGCAAGAAATCTTTGAACATGATGATTTGGCAGTTGATATGCGCGAGTTGGCCAAACGTCGTCATGACGCTCAGTCCAATTTAGAGATAAAACCTAGCAACTAAGATTAACTATGGATTTTCTTGCTTCATTTTGGGTTCATGACCTCAGTCCCTTTTTATGGAAATTTCCTGATTCATGGGGAGACTGGGGACCGGGAGGATTAAGGTGGTATGGCTTGTCCTACCTAGCAGGTTTTATAACCGCCTATTTTCTTTTGCTTATTGCTTACCGAAAAAATCGTAGTCCCTATGATAAGGATCAAATTGTCAACCTGATGACTTTCCAAGTGTTAGGAGTATTGCTTGGAGGTAGAATCGGTTTTGCTCTTTTATATCGGACGGAAGAACTTGTTAACGATCCATTGATGTTACTTTATGTATGGCAAGGCGGCATGGCTAGTCATGGTGGATTTATTGGAGTCATATTGGCCACTTATTGGTATGCAAAGAAATCTCATCAATCTTTTTGGCCGGTGGCAGACTTAATTGCATGCGTTGTCCCCCCCGGTCTCTTCTTTGGAAGATTGGCAAATTTTATAAACGGAGAACTTTGGGGAAGAGCAACAGATTGCTCATGGGGAGTTCTTTTTCCCAAAGCTCCAGATTTTTTAATGGGGATAGCTCGGCACCCATCTCAACTTTATGCAGCAGTTTTAGAAGGCCTTCTTGTATTCATCTTTGTTCAATCAAGATTTTGGAAGTCTCAAGTTACTCAGAAAGTTCCCGGAAGGTTAGGAGGAGAGTTTTTAATCGCTTATGCTATTGCACGTATTTTAGGCGAATTTTTTCGCGAACCAGATGCCTCATTGATTTTGGGGATGTCGCGCGGGCAATTCTACTCTATTTTCCTTCTTATTGGAGGCTTTCTTGTAGTATTTCTCTCTGAAAAAAGAAACAAATCTTTAGCTTAATTTGAGGCTGATCATTGCAAGTTTTCCCCAACTTATTAGCTATGTGAATGCTTTCTCTTTGACACCTGCAAGAAAACCGAAAGAAATCATGGGTACTCTTTTGATAATAGACACATGATAAGCAACCTATTCGGCTTTCTTTCCAATGATATTGGAATAGACTTGGGCACGGCCAACACCTTGGTTTTTGTCAAGGATCGTGGAATAGTGCTTCGTGAACCAAGTGTGGTCGCTCGCTACAAAACGAGTAAGAAAGTATGTGCAGTAGGTTCCGAAGCCAAACGTATGCTTGGTCGTACTCCCGGAACTATCGAAGCTTTGCGCCCCATGAAAGACGGTGTTATTGCTGACTTTGAAATATCCGAAGCCATGCTCCGATATTTCATCGAAAAGGTTGATAAACGAAAATTGGTTCCCCCGCGCGTTGTCATTGCTGTTCCCTCTGGTATCACTGCGGTTGAAAAACGAGCAGTGAAAGACTCTGCAATTAGAGCAGGAGCTCGGGAAGTTTTATTATTAGGTGAGCCCATGGCTGCATCTATTGGTGCTGGCCTCCCTATCCATGATGAATACGCAAACATGATTGTGGATATTGGTGGTGGAACAACCGAAGTTGCCATTATTTCAATTTCTGGGGTTTCCTTTCAACGAAGTATACGCGTTGGAGGAGATGAATTAGATGAAGCCATAGTTGCCTACATGAAAAAAGCCTACGGTTTATTAATTGGTGAAAGAACTGCGGAAGAAATCAAGTTTTCCATTGCGTCAGCTTCACCGTTAGAATCAGGTGAGCTAAGTATGGATGTAAGAGGTAGAGATTCTACTGCGGGCTTGCCCAAAACCATTCATATCACTTCCCAGGAAATTCGAGAAGAAGCACTCAAGGAAGTGGTTCAACAAATTGTTGATTTAGTTAAAAATGCTCTGGATCGTTGCCAACCCGAACACTCCGCTGACCTGATCGATCGTGGGGTTGTACTGGCCGGTGGTGGTGCTCTTATTAGAGGATTGGATCAAGTTATCAGTGATGCAACTGGCTTAACTGTGATTCAGGCAGAAGACCCATTAAGTTGCGTGGCTAATGGCACAGGCGAATTCCTCAACCTGCTCGACTCCTTGAGTCGCGAACAGATTGATCGATTGGTAACCCAATAACTTTTCACCTTGGCCGCTCCCAAGGACAGGCCCAAGTTTGGACCCTTTTTTATATTGGGTGTCTTTTTTGCTCTTTTTATCGGACTGCCATCTAGTTGGAAAATATTCACCCAATCAGCCTTTGATGAATTCCAGGCCCCCATTTGGGAAATTACTTCGAGAATATCAGATTTAAGTAACTACTGGGGGCACCAGGCTGATTCTAAAAAAACTCTTATCGCCAAAAACCGTGATCTTGCAAGAATTCGTGCAGATTGGACGGTTCACGAAAACAACAAAAAAAATTGGGAAAATGAAATATCCCGTCTTAAAGACCTAAGATCACGCCTAGTTATCCTGCAAAAAGAGATCGGGATTGACCCTGAAGTTTCCTTCCAACCTATAATCGCTAGGGTTACCCACCGTAATCTCAGTTCATGGTGGCAAGAACTATCCTTACGAAAAGGAAGCAACCAAAAGATATCCCCTGGTATGGGTGTAGTTTTTTCTCATGGAATTGTTGGAAGAATTAAACGATCTGGGTTTAATTCCTCAAAAGTTGAGCTATGCACAAATCCAAATTTTCGAATCGTTGCCCACTTTCAAGGAGATGACAGACCGGTAACTTTTCAGGGTGACGGAATCCTTCCCGGTGGTAAACCCATGGGCGTAGTCTTAGATGTGCCTCACGACATAACCATTGAAAAAGGCAAACCACTGTTTTTAAAAACATCTGCCCTGGGAGGTACCTTTCCAAGCGGCCTTCATATTGGAACAGTAAGAATGCTCGAGGAAAGTGGGGATGGACTATTTAAAAATGGTAAAGTTATCTTACATAAAGACCTAGGAAAAGTCCCCGAAGTCTCAGTACTCAGACCTACTCCCCCTCAAGGAAAACAGGAATAAGAGATGGCTTTAAACCGACTTTTGGGCGTACTTATCTTAGCCAACTTCATATTTATCGTAACCTTATCCTTATTTAATTCGGTAATTGGGAAGTGGGGCTTTTTTCTTTATCTGCCTGGCCTTTTTTTTATTCCACACTATCAACTACTTGGATTGAATCGTAGTTTGCCTGCTCTTTTTCTTAGTGGCCTAAGCTTCGATCTTTTTTTTAACCATACTCTTGGTTTCCATGCGTTTGCCATGTGCCTAATTTTTCTAATCGCCCGGGAATTTTTGCACTTAGGAAAGCAAAGCTCTATCCAAATTACTATTTTTCAGCTCATTGCCAACCTGATCATGGCTATTCTATGGGCAATACTCTGCACCTCATTCCAACCAAGCCTTTCATCTTGGACATGGACACGTTTTTTGATCGAACTTCCACTATCTATGGTTTTTCTCATTCCACTTTCGCTATGGTTTTCTAGCTTTTGTAATAGTTTGATTATGAGAATAAAGCCCACATCCGAAGGACTTCCTTTGCTTAATAAATGAAGTTTTTTGAGAAATATTTTCCTGAAACTCGACGCTTTCGAATTTTTGCAGGAGTCTACCTTGGTCTTTTTCTTGTTTTATTTGGTTATTTATTTTTTAGGCAAATTTGGGAGCGGGATGCTTACCTGGAAAAAGAGCGTATTCAGGGTCAAAGAAGAATTCTAAAACCTGGAGCTAGAGGAGATGTTGTAGACCGAGAAAATAATCTCTTAATTGGCAATCGGGCACATTATTCAGCTACCCTTCATCTTGAGCTTCTTAATAGAAAAATTTGGGAAGAAAAAGTTAAACTTCGAAGATTATCTTATTCGATGCGAGAGGAACTCTCTAAAATTCCTCATTTGGATTTAGTCGATTTACTTAACTTTAGCTTTACTAATGATCATGTAAGCAAACGAGCAATTACTCTTAGCGGGAAGGTTATTTCACCCGATAAAAAAGTAGCCGTATGGATAAACGAAAAACAACTAAGTGTAAAACAATCACGAAATTCATGGGTTTGCAGAATCGAAAAGTCTTTGACCAAAAAATTCCGGTCTTTTCGAGTTGTTAATTCGGAAAACCACCTAGTTGCCGATATTGGAGGTTTGTTTTCTTTGGATTATGATCTGGATTCCCAAGGCCTGCCCCTAGCAAAGGTTAATAGTGCAAAGGTTGACCAATCGTGGCTTGGAAATGTTCTCAATGGGACCGAGGATGGGTCTCTTGATTTTTCGGTAAACGGATTTTCACATTCCTGGGAAGCAAGATATACTGTGGTACAAAATTACCTAAGTGAAGTAAATCGCTTAACTGGTCGAAATAGCGAGTTAAGTATGAACGATATTCAAAAACATTGGCGTAGAAAACTCGTTCTTCCTCTGGAAATCTGTGGTGATTTAACGAACGAAGAATATGCAGTTCTAGTAGAGAAACTTCCCCCAGAATCGCCTATTCAGGTTCAAGCAAAAGCGGTTCGGTATTATCCGGAAAGTTACCTTGCTTCTCATGTTTTGGGATATGTGGGCAGTGGCTATGAAGCAAACTTAGATTCACTTGCCGGTGCTGACCTCGCTACTTTTGAACTCCAAGGAAGAACAGGTAAGGCTGGTGTTGAAAAAGCTTTTGACCATCAATTACGCGGCAAAGACGGTGCGGACATTTGGATCGTCAATCCAATGGGTTCGCGTTTTGAAAGAGTGCAAAGGCAAGCGTCCGAGAAAGGAAAGTCTGTCCACCTTACCCTTGATCTCGATCTTCAAAAAGTTGCCGAACAATCAATCGATCGAATGGTTACGAAAGTGGCCAGCCAAAGGATTTTACCAGATCGGGATTGGGCTCGGACTTTAGAGCGCAGAACGAGTCGTGCCCTACTTGGGACGAATGAGACAGAAGTTCGTGCTGAATTACTACTCTCCGCTTTCAAAGATGCCCCTTTCCCCTTAACAGGAAAACAAGCATCAACCGTGGCCGGTTTCAAAGGGACAGAAGAGGATGCTCAAAGACTCCTTAGGCGTCTTTATTCGCAAGGTGTTTTACAAAGGGCGGCAAATAACCCAGGAGCTTTTTCCCTATCCCCCCCCCTTCCGCCCCCCGGTGCTGCTGTTCTTCTAGATTTAGAAACCTTTGAAATTCTTGCTCTTGCCAGTAAACCAAATTACGATCTTAGCAGTTTAACTCCTTATATTTCACAGGCTGCTTATGATGAAATTCAGAGGAATGAGGCTTGGTTACCTCGGGCTTGGCATCCCGGCTATGCTCCGGCATCTCCATTTAAATTAGTAACCGCACTTGCGGGACTAGGAGCCAACACGCTGGACCCGAGCGAAGAATTAAAGTGCGAGGGGATTTACCGGGGTATGAAATGCCATGTACACCCGGGACAGCATGGAGAATTGAATCTTCGTCAAGCAATTGCTCAGAGCTGCAATGTTTACTTTTTTAGATGTGCAGAAAGGATGGGACATGAGCATTTAATTTCTGAAGCAAGAAGAGTGGGAATGGACCAAAGACCTTTGTTGGATCTCCCATCATTAAGAGACTCACCTATCGTCCCGGATCCGACTTGGAAGAAGAATCGAGTTGGAGTTAATTGGACAATGGAAGATACCTTTAACATATCAATTGGCCAAGGCGGTCTCAGACAAAGTCCACTACAAATGGCTTGTTTTATGGCAAAATTGGCGGCCAATCTTAAGTCTTTCGACCCTAAAATCACGATCAATCCGAAGCCTGAATCCATTCCTTTGGAACCGCTCACAGATGATGCAAGCAGGCAAGCCATCGTTGACGGTATGATCTTGGCTACTAAGGAAGGAACGGCGAGAAGGTGTCAAATTGATGGAGTCTTGGTTGCGGGCAAGACAGGTACAGGGCAATGGCGTAACCACAATATGAAATTAAACCTCGCATGGTTTATCGGTTTTGCTCCGGCAGATTCTCCCAAGGTTGCGGTATCTGTATTAATCGAAGGCGTTATTCCTCAAGACCAAGTACAAGGAGGATTGACCGCTACGCCAATCGCCCGAGACTTACTTGCGGCCTACTTTGCAAAATATCCGAATTCCTTATCATCAATAAAACATAATACCCCCCAAGCCCCCTAAACTATGGTTGCTACTCCATCTACTATGCTTCCATTGGGAACAAAAGCTCCCTCCTTTTCCTTACCCGATGTTTGCACCAATCAATCTACTGATCTTGAGGCTGTCGATATTAACAAAGGATGCTTAATTGCATTCGTCTGTAATCACTGCCCTTATGTCATCCACCTCTTAGACCCACTCGTAAGAATGAGTAATGAATGGATCAAAAAAGGAATCAAAGTTTTTTTGATTTCTTCGAATGATGCGGATAAATATCCGGATGATTCTCCAGTTAAAATGAGAGAACTCGCTGAAAAAAAACAATTTCAATTCCCATACCTCTATGATGAAGATCAATCTGTTGCCTTAGCTTACAGAGCAGCATGCACTCCAGATTTTTTCCTTTTTGATTCCAAGCTTTCTTTATTTTATCGTGGACAGTTTGATGATTCTCGCCCCGGAAATCAACTTGAGGCAACTGGGACTGAACTATCATTGGCCGTTGATAGTCTTTTGCTAAATCAGCCAGCTCCGAAAGTCCAAAAGCCTAGCCTAGGATGTAATTTGAAATGGAAGAGTGGAAACGAACCTGAATATTTTAAGCCCAAAAAATAGTTTTAATTCTCAAATTAAATTAAACACCTTAGTAGAAGGTGTTCTATTTGGTTGTCATCACATAAACACCATCCCAATCCGCTGCTGGAGGGTTTTCTCTCATCACCTTGCAACGATCTATTAAGATCATTGATGGATTGTCTTTCACCCCTGGGGTTACGCCTGGTTTATTTGGTTCCATCCCCTTCGCTTTTTCAAAAAGGCCCAAGGCTCCATCCCAATCTTGCAACAAGTATTTGTCTATTCCCTGCTGAAAACAATCTAGGCAATCTTGTGTTTCCTGAGTTAACTCAGACAGAAAACCGGTTGGTTCATACATGGCAACAGGTTGAGATCTGCCCTTGACCACAATTCTATCCAGATACCGAAAGGCAATATCATCTTTCGTCTTTTCAGAAGCCAACTTGGTTTCCTCAGTAACCATGATGTATGCCCCGTAAGCTTTGGCTCCACTCTCACACCGAGCTGCCAAGTTCACCATATCGCCCATCATCGTATAATTGAAACGATCCAATGCTCCCATATTTCCAACCGTAGCGGTTCCAGTGTTACAACCAATACGGGTTTGCATTTGAGTGACAAGCCCATGACACTTCCCCCACTTTTCAACCTCAGGCACCCACTTTTCCCGAAGAGCAATTTGCCTTTGCTGCATTAGGATAGAGGTCCTTACAGCTTGATACGCATGATCTTCCATAGGGATAGGTGCACCATACATGGCCACAATTGCATCTCCTATGTATTTGTCTAATGTGCCTCTTTCCTCCTGTAAAATATTGGTCATCTCGGTCAAATACTCGTTCATTAAATCAACCAGACCCGTAGGAGTGAGAAGTTCCGAAAAACTGGAAAACGCTTGAACATCACTAAAGAAAGCGGTGATTGCCGTTTCCTCACCACCCAAGTGATGGTTCTTTTCCAGATGCAACCATTTCCTCAACCAAATCGGAAGAAACATAACTACCGAACATACCCTTCAATCTACCCTTAGCTTTTTGTTCGATCACCACCATAGCGGCCAGCCCAATAAACGAAGTACTTAACCCAGCACAAGCAGGGACGGTAATAGGCCAGATCACATGAGTCTGGGAAAAAGTCTCGAAGCCAAAATAAACATAAGCTATTAAAAGAATAAGACCACTAGCTTGTACTATACTTGCCCTTTTTCCTTGGTATACAGCAAGGAAAGCCATAACAAGACAAACTCCCAAAGTTGCTAAGTGATCCGCCCTAATCGGCAAACGATGTAAGTATTCTTGGTGGGTTAAAGTTTTGATCAAGTTCCATGTACGCTAACCTTAGGGACTGAAGACTGATCAAATGGAGTAGGTGCCAAATCTTGAAATGTAGCTTCCTCAGGACCAATCAAAACAATTGAATCATTAAAAATATTAAAAAATGATTCAATTCGAGCCATTTCTTCTTTTTGACCAAGAAGAGTTTTTTTATTATTCGCGATAAGTTCCTTAACAACTTTAATGAAATTCTTATATTCCGGATTTTGGGGATCTTTAGAAAGTGCATCTTGAGCTTCTTTTATCTTCTGTTGACCTTTTTCTATAGCTTTTTCCAATTCATTTATTTTCGCCGAGACCGTGTCGTGATATCTTCCATAATTTAAAATATCAACCATTCCACACATAGGGTTATATTCTGACTCAATGCTTGCTGGAATAAAGTAGTAAGCAATACCATCCAACACCTGAATTAACTCATTAAGTCCGGGTAGATCTTGGAGTTTATCAGAAGAATTAACGAGTAATTTTTGGGCTATATCAATAAGTTCATTTTCCAACCCTAAATCGGTCATTGCTTGTATTAAACCTTCGTTACCTATCAATACTTTCAAATTCTCGACACGATCTAGAGTAAGTCGAAAAATTTTGGGAATTACTGACAAATATGCTTCGATATCACCATCACTGTAGTCTTTTTTAGCTTTCCTTATGAGCACATCTACGGTCGAAAGTTGAGACCAAGACGAGAACCAGTTTACTTCGATCCATTGCCCCTCGGTCAAGGGTGCCTCAAGCAGAACTTCCCCAGAAAGGTTATATAACACCATATTCTCCCGGTTTTGGGAAATCTCAACCTGTTCAGGACCAATTCCGTAATAAGCCAATAATGCCTCTAAACCTAAGGTGAAAAAATTCTCATTTCTGAACAAAGGAACTTCATTAGGCAAAGAGTCGACTAAAACACCAGCCGATTTGTCTCCCTCAGCTCTTTTGTACACCAATCGCAAGGTGTGATTTGTTTCTACTAGCTCTGTGTCAACCAAACCTTGAAGCTTAGAAAGAGTAAACTGAATATTCTCCACCGTATTTTCAGTTTCAGTGAGTTGGTCCCTTGCTTTATTAAGTTTAACTGCCGTATCTGCTAATACCGGGAGGATATCCAGTAATTCCTTATCTTTAAGAGCTTGCTTACCTGAGAGGCGTTCTAAGACATCTAATATCTCTTGGTCCGCGACTGGCTTACCAAGTGCTTCAATTTGCTTTAACAAATAAACTCGCCTCGACAAATGACCTTCAATTTGAGGGTTTATTACAGCAGACAAACCGGGGTTTGTCTTTAAAGTTTCTTTAAAGTTACCAATAACTGTATTTATTTCAGCCAATTCGGTCTGAATTTCATCAGGAGAATAAACATTTTCCCACCCACCTGTTTCCACTACTGAAAGAACTTGCCAATAAATAAAGCCTCGCTTGGAAATCCTCTCATCTATTTGTGGCCTTAAGGTAGTTGCAAGAGTAGGAACTGCCTTCAATGTACCTTTAAGAGTAGTTATTTCATCTCCCAAACCCTTAAGATTGTCTTTCAATTTTTGTAATCGATCAATTCCACTCTCAATTTCTATTTTCTTTTGATTGTAAGTTGAATGCTCTGCTTCAGCTTCTGCTATCTCCTTCTTACAGAAAACCATTAAATCTAAATTCTTAGACAATTCACTCTTTAGATCGTCTATTGAGGTTTTGTTTTCTACAGAAGATTCTAATTCAAGAACATTTTGTTTTCCACCTAACAAGTTGTATGCGTGTGCCTTGCCACCCCCAGGGAACCATAAAGGAGCCCACCTTGGAATTTCATCTACTGCACGGAAAGGTGGCACTGAAAAAGATCCTAACCTACCAATATACTTTCCGTTTTTATAATTTTGTAAGGGGTAAGTTGGTGACTCAGGATAAGTAAAGTCACTACTATTTTCAGAATACCCCTCCGAAAAAAGAGGTGCAAATGCACTGGCATTTACAGGTTTAACGAAGGGTGTTTGTACTCCCGAATATAAACATCCCAAAATTACTTGATTTGGAAATTTATCCACCAATTGGCCCATGGCTAAGTCACTGCGATATGAATTTTTGCGAGGTACCATTTTCGACATACTTTTGGGAGTAAAACCAAAGTCGAAGCCTATTGAACGAGCACGCCCTTTTTCCAAAAGAGTAAAGGCAGTATCACGAAAAAAAGCACGATCCCAAGGACGCTCCCCTACTCCGTCCATTGCCAATGTAGCTGCATCAAAGTTGACATAAACTAACTTGGGTATTCTGGGAACCGTTTTGTTGTTCTTCTACTTGTAATTCTGTCCAATGCATTCTCGTCAAAATCTCTGAGGAATCTCGCCGCGGTATTGTTTTCTCAAATCGACCGATTTGATTTTTAAATAATCGAGAGTTCCGAAATGATTCAGAGCAACCCAAATAAATGGGATAAAGAGAAGGGCGAAAAAAGTAAGTTTAGATTCTTTGCTTAATTTAAACATGATTAGGACATATAAATAACTAGCTCATAAGATTGTGCTAACACTACCTTCTTAAAGACCCAAGTTTTAGCCAAGCCGAAAAAAACGGATTACTTGATTGCATTCTTTTCCCTTGGACAAAAGTAACGATTAGATACGCTATGTACTTTGTAAATTATGACATCTTCTTTATCACCATCCACTCCACCAGCTCCTGAAGAGCAAGAGAAAATCAAAAACGAGGCGTCTTGGGTTTCATTACTCAAACAAGAAATCGGACAAGTAATTGTCGGGCAAAAATACCTCATCGATCGCTTGGTGATTGGATTGCTTGCCAATGGTCATGTCTTGCTGGAAGGCGTACCTGGATTAGCCAAAACCTTGGCGGTTAAAACCCTGTCCGATTGCATGCAGGGAGATTTTAAACGAATACAATTCACACCCGATCTTTTACCCGCCGATGTCGTGGGCACTTTGATCTACAGTCCGAACCAAGGCGAGTTTACCACCAAGAAAGGCCCTATCTTTACCAACCTTCTTCTTGCGGATGAAATAAATCGGGCACCGGCTAAAGTACAGAGTGCCCTACTTGAGGGCATGCAGGAAAGACAAGTTACTATTGGTGACGAGACTTTTCCCCTGCCCTCACCTTTTCTGGTTTTAGCAACAGAAAACCCTATTGACCAAGAAGGTACTTATCCTTTGCCCGAAGCTCAGATGGATCGGTTTATGCTAAAACTCGTGGTCGACTATCCAGATCGTTCTGAGGAATTAAAAATTCTTGATGCCAATGCCAATGTATCGGTTCAACGAAAAGTCAATCCAGTGGTTGATGCAGAAACTATTTTTCGGTCACGGAAATTGGTTGATCAAATCTATTTGGATGAAAAATTAAAGGGCTACTTGGTTGACTTGGTCCTCGCTACCCGGAAACCATCCGAACACGGACTTAGCGACCTTGAACCTTTTATCCGTTTTGGGGCATCTCCTCGGGCAACCATCAGCCTGGCATTGGCCGCAAAAGCAATTGCATTCACACAGGGACGAAGTTTTGTTACCCCGCAAGACCTTAAGGACATTGCCCCAGATGTTTTGCGTCACCGAGTCATTGTAAGTTATGAAGCTGAAGCAGAGAATGTAAACAGCGACGAAATTATCCAAAGAATTCTCGATACCGTACCAGTGCCCTAATTTAGAAATCCTTACGCCTCTTCAATATGGTCCTAAAGTAAGGCACTTAATTTATGAACGAAAATGACCCAGAATTTACGCGGGAAATTTTGCGGAAAGTTAGGCAGATCGAAATCCGGTCCAATCGATTGGTATCAGAAGTTTTTGCCGGTTCTTACCACAGTGCATTTAAAGGTCAGGGGATTGACTTTGAGGAAGTAAGAGAATATCAGCCTGGAGACGAAGTACGATCGATCGATTGGAATGTTACCGCCAAAACTGGAATTCCTTTTGTTAAGCAATACCGAGAAGAACGAGAACTAACCATTTTACTTATTGTCGATATTTCTCCGAGCACATCCTACGGATCGGTTCATCACAGCAAACGAGAAAAACTAGCTGAACTTGCTGCGTTACTTGCTTTCTCTGCAAATCGAAACGGAGATAAAGTCGGACTTCTTTTAGTTTCAGACCAGATTGAATTGTATTTGCCTCCAACCAAAGGTCAAAAACATGTTTTGCGAATCCTCAGAGAAGTCTTATTTCGACCCGCCGAAGGAAAGGGTACAAACCTAAGCGAAGGGGTACGAATTGCGAACCAAGTAATGAAAAGACGAGCAGTGGTTTTTTTGCTCTCAGACTTTATTATTCCAGAACATGGTTCGGAAGAGGAATCTAATACGAAGATCTTTCTTGACCAGATGGCATCCACCCGCCGTAAGCACGACCTTATTTGTGCACGGGTTTATGACCCGGTTGAAAGAGAACTACCTGCTGTTGGCTTAGTTGAAATGGAAGATCCAGAAAGTGGAGAAAAATTCACGATTGATACATCCGATCAAAATACCCAATCACAATACAAAAACTCATTTACTGAAAAAGAAGAAGAGTTTTCTCGAGATTTGAAAAAACGCGGAATTGACGCCTTTGTTTTTGATAATCAATCCGATTATTCTAAAGAACTTTATACATTCTTCAAAATGCGAGAAAAGAGGAGACGATAATGGTCTTTTGGACAAGCAATCAAAAACCTTATCTACTGGATCCTACTGTTCTCGTAGACTCCCCCATCCCTATTTTTAAGTCCCTTGGCCAATTAGCGAAAGAGAACATTTGGGGTATCCTCATCGTCCTGGCTTTTTTGCTAAGTACTTTATTGTTATATTTGTATAAAAAAAAGATTAGTCCAATTGAAGAAACCAAAAAACTGAGCCTGAGATTGATCCCTTTACTGAAGCATTAAAACAATTTAACGAATTAAGCACATCAACACCCCGACCTAAAGCAAAGCCGTTTATTTTTAAGCTATCTGAAATCTTGCGCCTCTATGTTGAAAGGCAATTTAAATTGCCAGCTATGGAAAAAACAGGGGAGGAATTCATTCAGGAAGTAAGTATTCATCCCTTGCTTCGCCAAAAGTTTGAAATGCCTTTAAGGGAGTTTGTTCAGCGGGGAGACAGGATTAAATACTCAGCTGAAAATTTCGATTCTAAAGAACTTTCAAACTTACTTGATTCTGCCCGTGAATTTGTTTGCGATGCTCAAAAGGATTGGGAAGAAAAACGGCGCATAGACGAAGAAAGATTAAGTTCGGAAAAAGCCCTAAACAGTCCATCATCATGAGTGATTTGTGGGAAGCTTTTCATTTCGCAGATCCCGCATGGGCGTTGGGAGTTCTCGTCTTGCCTCTAATTTATTGGATTAAGAAAAAATTAAACTATGAAAGAGCGACTGTTTTTTTCCCAACTATTTCACAGGTTAAAAGATCTTTAAAACTACGCTCCAATCGATGGACTGCGCTGCCCCGAGTATTTCGAAGCCTTGCATTGATCTTTCTCTTTCTTGCTTTGTGCCGCCCGCAGTTTGATCGCAGCACGACGACCATATTATCCAGTGGCGTTGACATCGTTCTCGCTGTTGATTTATCCGCTTCTATGCTTGCTCTCGATATGAGTGAATCCAATTCTCTTGATCTCACGAGACTTGATGTGGTTAAGGAGGTGCTTAAGAAATTTATTGAGCAACGAAAGCATGATCGGATCGGAATAGTCGCATTTTCAGTCGATCCTTACTTAGTAAGTGCATTGACTTTGGACAAAGAACACTTGCAAAGGAACTTGGACCGATTACGAGTCGGTCTTACACACCAAACAGGAACAAACCTAGGATCTGCTCTGGCTGAAGGAATTAATCGATTGCGCCCATTGGAATCGAAATCAAAAATTCTCATCCTGCTAACAGATGGAAAAGACGAGCCTGCACCGCCACACAGCCCTCTAATTTACGCTAATGGTGCAAAATCTGACGAAATCAAGATCTACACCATTGCTATAGGTTCCAGCACCAGAACCCGCACCTATTTGTTTGACCCCTCCACCCGAGATCTCCTTCGTGCTCCCAACGGTCTTCCCATTGTACGGGTTGCCGACTATCCGGTAGACAAACAGATCCTTGGACAAATAGCCAAAACCACCGGAGCTCAGTTTTTTGAAGCACAAGACAAAGAGGCGCTTGAATCTATTTACAATGAAATTGACCGCTTGGAAAAATCTGATGTCGAAATGGGTGTGAATGCACTTTTTGAAGATTTATACTTTTGGCCCTTAGGTGCATCCATTCTTTTTCTATTTATTGAATTCATCCTTTCCCGGACTCGGTACCTTCGAATCCCATGAATTTCTTTGCACAACCAGATCTTCTACTTGTGATTCCTTTAATTCTGGGAGTTCTTATTTTGGTATACTTAAACAGTCGCAAGGTTGCCCGCGAGAGATTGTCACAGCTAATCGCATCAAAACTCCTTCCGGCCGTTATTCCCCATTTTTCAAGAAAGAGAGAAGGAATAAAGATCGCATTCTTTTTTGCTGGTATGATCTTCCTCTTATTATCGCTGGCAGGCCCTCAATGGGGATTTTCTAAACGTACGGTGTCTCCCCGAGGGATTGATCTACTCATAGCCGTTGACTTGTCTAAAAGTATGCTTGCCCGAGATGTTCGACCCAATCGTTTAGAGCGGGTAAAACTGACTCTATCTAATCTGCTCGAGAAAGTAAAAGGTGACCGACTTGGACTGATTGCATTTTCAGGCTCTGCATTTTTACAATGCCCACTGACTCTTGACCATCAGGCATTTGTAAAAACATTAGATGAATTAAAAGTGGGACTCATACCAAGGCCTGGGACGAATTTAGCACGGCCCATACAAGAAGCTGAAAGATCTTTCTCCAAAGACGACACTGATAAGTTTCTCGTGCTTATTTCTGATGGTGAAGACCTAGAAGGCCAAGGATTGATGCAAGCAAAAGAGGCCGCGAAAAAAGGCATTCGGATTTTCACCATAGGCATTGGATCAGATCAAGGGGCCCGAATTCCAACCGACCCCCTTAATCAATCACCACAGAATTTTTTGAAAGACAGAGCAGGGACTGAAATTCTTACAAAATTAGACGCAAATGCCCTAATTGACATTGCCCGAACTACTGGTGGACAATACCTTCCCATCGGCCCTACTGGTGAAGGTCTCACTCATGTATTCTCGGAGCTACAGGCTTTTGGTCAGAAAAAATTACGTGAACAATTATCCACAACTTTACCTATTAACCGCTATCAAATATTCGTGATTCTTGGCATACTTTTTTTAGTGATCGAAAACCTTTCGCCTTCATCCAAGAAAAATATACTTAAGTCTGCGACTAAGTGTTTTCCGGTCGCTATATTCTTAATGTTTGGGTGCTCACAACCCGACAACACTAGGAGGGCGGAAGAGGCAACATTGAAAGGGAATCACCTTGAAGCAGCCAGGCTTTACTCCAATGAAATTGATTCACTCAAAGATGGTGATGATTCCCTCAAAGTACTTCGTTTAAATGCTGGCCTCTCTTATTTACAAGCTGGCTCATTCCCAAAAGCCGAAGAATTTCTTCAGGCAACCCTTGAGCAATCGACGGATGATCCAGAAATTCAGTCAAAAGCAATCAACGCGTTGGGCAATTTATTCTACGCCAAAGCAAATTCATTTTTGGACCAGCAAAATGTAAACGAAGCTAGAAAGTCTTGGGAAAAAGCGAGAGAGTTTTACTCGGCAGCCTCGCAGATTGACGCCAACCCGTTAGCCGAAAAAAACCTGGATTCTTTAAATGATCAAATTCAGAACAGAATCGAATCTTTAGTGAGCAAGATTCAAGGATTGGTTTGGCGAGATATCAACGGAAATGGAAAACGGGAAGAAAACGAACCTCTCCTTAAAGCTAGAATTTTTTGGGATAAAAATGATGATGGTGAACACAACGAATCCTTAGAACCTGCAATTCCTGGGAACGAAATGGGCCAGTTTGCATTTGAATGGATTTCGGGAATTTATCCAACATCCTTAAAGCTCGCCTCTATTATCCCTGATCAAAATGAAAGTTCACCCTCAATTCTCTTACCTCTTTTTCCTCCCCCCCCTCCTCCATTCGAAGCCTCTGGAACCAGAAATCATTTGGTAGAAATTGATAAGCCAGGCAGTCTTTTTATCCCTATGCCCTGGCGAGCCGCACCTTCGCTCAATGGAATAGTTTGGAATGACTCGAACATAGACGGCAAAGTTGATGATAACGAATCCGGAAGCACAGCAGCCACACTGTTCATCGATAAAAATGGCAATTTTCAACTAGACGATAATGAAACATCCTTTAAACCATCCGATGATGGCAAGTTTTCTCAAATTGTCCCACCCGGACAATATTCTTTGTGCATAAAACCAGATAACCCTGATGCAAATGTAACTTACCCAATTGAAGAGCATAAAGCTTATTTGACTTGGGTAGATTTCGAGCAATCCTCCAAGCCTATGTTTTTTGGAATTCAAGACAGATCTGAAGGAAATAGCTCATCCGAAAGCAGTCCTCAAAACAATCCCAATCCTGAAAGAATCGAGGAAGATGAAGAAAACAAAGAGGCAAAAACTCCCTCAACTGAAGAAGTAAATGCCCTCTACGAAAGACTTTTACAAGAAACTGAATCAAAAAGTGAACCGTTGGAAAACGACATCCCAAATTCTAATCCTGTCCAAGCTGGCAGAGACTATTAATTCAATGAATCGATTCTGTCTCCTCATTTTTTGGCTTTTTGTCTTATTTACCCCTGCCCTATCCTCGGCCGAGGCTGTTCGCATAGAAACCTCTTTTGATCCGCCAAATATAACTCTGGCAAACACCTCAACCTATAAAATTGTGGTTCATGGAAGTCAGCAAGGACCAGCAGGTGGTCTTCCCCAAATAGATGGATTAAAGTTCTCCAACCCACCGCAAACTTTTCGATCAGCTTCGTTTATAAATGGTGTTCCATCCGTTCGATTTGAATTAAGCTTTACCGTAACACCTCAGAGGGAAGGCACTTTTGTTGTTCCGACCTTACAGCTTACCATTGAGGGCAAATCCTACCAAGCTCCTGCTGCCAAGCTTTCAGTGGTTCCTCCAACCCAAGCGGATAAAATTCGCCAAGCCGAGCGTCGCAACCAGGAGAATAACTTAAAACAGGCTGCTTTTCTTGAATTTCAATGCCCCCGTCCATTTCTGTTTAAAGGAGAAACCGTAGAGGCAACTGTTAGTCTCTTTTTGTGGGATAAATTACCGGTTACGCGAATCGATCAAGTTCCTTTAAAAATTGGAGACGGAATTTCCATGACGGAATTGGGCCAACCAAACGAAGAACGTGGAGTACGTAGGTTTAACAAAAGCTATTCCGTATATTCGTGGAAATTTGGCCTTACAGGAGCTCTACCCGGAAAGCATGACCTATCTTTTGGCTCATCCATTCGTGTTCGTGTTCGCAACAATAGAAACTCCCGCCTGTCTAACCCATTTTTTAATGATCCATTTTTTGGGTTTGGCAGAGAGGAAAGCCTGGAAATTAAAAGTCAACTGCAACAGCTTGAAATTCGACCTCTGCCTTCCCTACTTCGACCTATGGGCTTTCAAGGTGCAATCGGTAAGTTATCGATAAATTCATCCCTCGATACCAATCGAGTCTCGGTCGGTGACCCCATAAAACTTACCTTGACGATAAGTGGTAGCGGAAATTTTGCAGCAATGCCGGCTCCCAAACTATCAATAGGAGAAAATTTTAAAGTCGGCCCACCCGCCTTTTCTTTTAAAGGCAACGAGGCAACTATGCAGAAAGGCTCTCAAACTTTTGAATTTGTTGTTACGCCTTTGCAGGCTGGTTTAATTGATATCCCTCCTGTAGACTTTTCCTTTTTTGACCCATCGGAAGAAAAATATTTTTCGATAAGTTCTCAATCTCATTCTATTCGTGTAGATCCTGGCGAAATATGGACGGACCCAAAGCAGAACAACCTCTCTACCCAAAACTCAGTTCCCTCTGTTTCCCGGCAAGATTTGTTCCAAACCGAATCAGAACCAGGTCAGTGGGAAGAAAACTTAAGCACCCCTAAGCCATTAAAATCTTCCATTTTTTGGATTGCTCAATTCGGTTGCACAATTGTTGCTGCCAGTATTTTGATCTTTCGTATTCGAAGAAGGAATCCAAAGCTGGAACTACGTAAGCAGAAAGAAAAACTTCTCGATGGAAAAATCCGTGAAGCTTTAAAACACAAAGATACTTCTGGATTCCACCAGGCCCTTCGAAGGAAAATTCGTTTACGGGTTGGTATCGTCTGCGATCAGACAAACACCTCTGCTCTATCGAGCTCGGAGATCATCAATCTTCTAAGACAGAAACAATTTCCCGAAAATGTTGTCACTGATATCCTCAATCTTCTCAAAGTGTGCGATGATTTGGAATATGCCCAAAATCCTAATAATGTCACCACTCTTGAACTTGTATTTAAGAATGCATCTGCAACTTTGAAAAATATTAAATGAATAGAATTTACCTAAAACTGTATTTTATTATTTCTGCAGCCTGTTTTACTTTGTTACCAAGTTTAGAGGCTTCAAATAATAAATTATTTTATGACGCAGTACGGGCTGAAGCTTCAGGAGACTTGGTTAAAGCAGTTGATATTTACTGTAAAATTACCGAATCTGAGCACTCAGCCAACCTGCATGCGAACTTGGCAAACCTCTATTTCAAATTAGAGGATTATGCCCGAGCTATTCTTCACTTGCGTAAAGCAATTTGGCTTGATCCTGAAAATCGCGAGCATTCAACCAACCTAGCATTTGCCATGAAAATGGGTGGGGTTGTAGATCAAACCGATCTTGATCTTGTACCGGCTTTTTCTGTTTATTATCAGATTCATTGGTTAATCGCATTTAACCTTCTATTCTGGATAGGAATTTTTGTGGCTTCATCGTTTCTCCAGCCTTCTTTTCGAAATGCTAAAGTCTATGTGCTTGGAGCTTTTTGGATCGCTGGGCTCTTTTTTTCAGGATGGGGATGGTATCAGTCAAATTTAAGTTCCTTGAATCTAAACAGGGAAGTTATCGCAATAAATGCGACAACTCAGGAAAATGATTTAAAAGAAAACTTGGCTTTGAGAGTTTTTGCCGGAAGTGGCAGTGAGGCAAATACAGAAGTTCCTTTAGGTTCGAGTTTATTTTTGGATTTGGATGGCAATGACCTTCCCCGTTTTCATACAAGTCCGACTGGTGATAAATGGTTTTTAGCACGAAGTGCTTCAGGAACAAATAAAGGTTGGGTAAGAGAGGAAGAAATTGAATCCATTCTTGATTTCGCCATTAAGTAAAAAAACTCATCCAAACCTTGCACAGGGGGAATTCAAATTAATTTGTCAGGATCTATTCGTTCCAAGGCAAAATATTCTCCACGGAACTTTTCTTCCACTACCTTGCGAACTGCTGGTGGTAAAGATCCTATTCTTTCCTTAATTTTGTCTGGGTCCGTTGATTGTCGGGGGGGAGCACTTTCAATATCCTGCGTATCAACATTTGGAAGATCTGTATCTGCTAATTCACTTTGCACAGATTCCTCCACTTGAACAGATTTGCCTACCGAAGCATTTTCAATTGTTTCGGCAGGCTTAACCGGGTTTTTATCCAATCCGAGAATTTCACTCGGTTCCCCGCTAGCCAGGACTTTTTCATCAGAAGTTCTAATGCTTTTTACTGGATCCTCCCTAGTAAGATCCAACACGGGTTCTTTTATAGGTTCAGGTTTGGCTTTTAGATTCGTTTTTTTTTTCGCTTCTCGGGGAACCAAGTTCGATATTTTACGAATCACCTGATCGATCGAGCGGGTACGACCCGCTTCTATTGCACGAAAAAGAGTAACTTCAAAATTAGCTTTTTCAGAAAGGCCTGAACGGACTAGAGATTCTCCATCCCTTAAAGCATCCAAAATCCGGGATACTTGTTCAGGAGATATATCTTGGCTATCTGATACGCTTAAAGACTCGACTAAGCTCGAGCGGAATCTCTCGGAAAGATCTAATAAAGCTCGGTAAAAATCCAATCCATTCTCTGAAAATTTATCGGTTATATTTAAAATGGTGTCGTAATTAGCCGTAAGGACTGACTCGCTTAATTGATTGATCATATCAGATGATGCTAATCCATAGACCTCCAAAACATCCGATTGGGATATGGATTTTCCACAAAATGAAATCATCTGGTCTAAAATGCTCTGAGCATCCCGCATTCCCCCCATCGCCATACGGGAAATAGCATCTAAAGCATTTTCGTCTGCATCAATCTGTTCATACTCACAAATTTCTTTGAGTTTACCAGTTATTAGAGGAGCAGGGATAGATCGAAATTCAAACCGTTGGCAACGAGATACAATGGTGGGCAATACCTTTTGTGATTCAGTGGTTGCGAATACAAATTTCACATGCGGGGGTGGCTCTTCCAATGTTTTTAACAAGGCGTTAAAAGCCTGCTGACTTAGCATATGTACCTCATCAATCACATATATCTTAAATCTGCATTGAGACGGAGCGTATTGGCACTCGTCCCGCAAGTCTCTGACCTGCTCGACCGAATTATTTGAAGCCCCGTCAATTTCGATTACATCTAAGCACCGACCCGCCATAATCGATTTACCTATCTCTGAATCTTCTGGCACTTCAAGGGATGGGCCATCCTCCCAATTCAAGGATTTAGCAAACAAACGAGCAGATGTAGTTTTGCCCGTACCCCGAGGTCCAACAAACAAATAGGCATGGGCAATTCTCCCCAACTCAATTGCATTGCCCAACGTACGCACCACATGGTCTTGACCGACAAGTTCGGAAAATTGCTTGGGTCGCCAACGGCGGGCGATTACTTGATAGGCTTCGGAGGACATGGTGAAAGGAATATCTATTGTTCCTCTTTGCCAACCGTGCAAGTCAAACTAAACAAGTTTGAAAATTAATGGCAAAAAAAGGCACAAAAAAGGCCAGGCACCCCACAGCACACAACTCTTGCGATTACCGCTGCTTCCTTCCGGACCTCACGGAGTTCATCCAATCGTCGTCGCATGGGACCCGACCTTAAATCTAATTATCAATTATTCGACTGGTCTAAGCAACGACTTTTTCAAATTTTATGTAGTTAACAAATTCCATACCCCAATCTTTTTAACTTTGCCATTTCCACCTTTAATCATTTGAAAAACTTAATGGGAAATTCATTTGGAACGCTCTTTCGTATAAGTTCCTGGGGGGAAAGCCATGGCGGTGGCATTGGTGTGGTCATCGACGGTTGCCCGCCCAGACTGCCCCTCAGCGTTGAAGATATTCAACCTGACTTAACCAGACGGCGCCCCGGACAAAGCAAAATTACCACCCCAAGGGATGAAGCCGACCAAGTGGAAATTCTTTCCGGGGTGTTTGATAGCCTAACTTTGGGAACCCCTATCGCCATGCTTGTCCGCAACCAGGATGCCCGACCACAAGCCTATGACGAAATGAAGGAAAAGTTTCGCCCATCTCATGCCGACTTTACTTATCAATCCAAGTTTGGTCACCGAAACCACGAAGGCGGTGGTCGCTCATCTGCACGCGAGACTATTGCAAGAGTGGCGGCTGGAGCCGTGGCTAAAAAAATTCTTTCCTACGATCACATTGATATCCGTGCCTATGTTGAAAGAATTCACGATATACAGGCCCCATCAATCGAGGAATTGCCCACACTCGAACAAGTGGAATCAACCCCTACCAGATGTCCACACTCTGAAACTGCCGAGCTCATGGAAAAACGCATACTCGAAGCCAAAAAAGCCGGTGATTCTGTAGGAGGATCAATCCTTTGTCGGGTCTCCGGACTTCCTGTTGGCTGGGGGGCTCCAGTCTTTGATAGGCTCGAGGCAGATTTAGCTAAAGCTATGCTCAGCCTACCCGCCACCAAAGGATTTGAAGTAGGCAGCGGATTTGACGGGACCTATTTAAAAGGTTCCGAACATAACGATCTTTATGAATCGAGAGATGGTAAAGTTAGTACCTCCTCAAATCGATCGGGAGGAGTACAAGGAGGAATAAGCAATGGAGAAGAGTTATATTTTCGTATTGCCTTCAAACCAACTGCTACAGTTTTACAAAAACAAAAAACCGTCGATTCTCAAGGGAATGAAACCGAATTGATGGGGCGCGGTCGTCATGACCCCTGCGTTCTTCCCCGTGCTGTACCTATTGTCGAGGCAATGACCTCCCTGGTTTTAATCGACCACCGGATGCTACACACTGCCCAGTGCCAATCTTTCGACTTTTCATAACTTAGTGAGCACAACAATTCACCTAGTTATAGAAACTCCGGGTGCAAATTCCTTTCAAATTCTAAAAGATGCAACCCTGGAAGATTCCCCCACGCCGAAATTCATATTCCCCCCTGAATCAACTATAGAACCTGAAAATAATTTAACCTGGAAATGGTCACCAGATAGACCGAAGGTAATTTTTCCCTCTATTGAATCGGAAAACCTAAACGAATGCTTCCTTTTTATATCGAACAATCTTGATTTGGCAGACCAGTTTGAGGAAATCAGTCTTCTGCTGGAAAAAAATAGCGATTTTTCAATCGGTAAAGTTCTTTTTTTTATCAATTCCCCAATTCTTTTATCCCCTCCCACTGATTTCCAGCAATGGGTTGATGCATGTGCTCATTTTGCTGACGCCATGCTTTTTATTGGAAGAAATAATGAAAATGCTGGATTCATTAAATCATATCAGGATAGGTATTCAACCCTGCGATACCCCATGGAATCGATTGTACTTGGAAAGAAAAACAATCCATGGGCAAGAATTTTGGAATCCTTTCCACGACGAATCACCCATATTTTCGATTCTCCAGAATTATTAGATACTGAAGACCAGCCGGAGATGGACCGCTACCTGGTCCGCCTTCCATCAGGGCATCGTAAACATTCTATACCTCTAATATTTGCAAAGTGCTAATCAATTATTAAAGCCTGAATAAATATTCTCGACCCAAGAAATCGCAAAAGATATTGTGGTGGTATATTTGCCGGGGTGGCGGAATTGGTAGACGCGCTAGATTCAGGTTCTAGTGTCTGAAAAGACATGCGAGTTCAAGTCTCGCC
>CALSMY010000015.1 GCA_943787575.1 uncultured Opitutales bacterium
ACACCAGATGGTAATCAATGGGTGACTTTTGCAGCTGCTGATATCGCAGATACCCTTGATTTGGATATGATCTCTGTGGGCGTGATTACGCAGGCACTGGAGAATATTTCTTACCTTCGGGCACAAAGTGGAGGGTCTCAATCCCGACTGGCGTTTAACCTTGAGTCACTTACCCAGCAAAAGACCAACATGCGAGCTGCCCTTGGGCGGATTGTCGATGTGGATATTGCCGAGGAGTCAACCAACCTGGCGAAGTACTCGATCCTCAATCAGGCAGCTGCCTCGATGTTGGCTCAAGCCAATGCGAGCTCGGATGTGGCCCTCATGCTTCTGCGGTAAACCAGGATACTAACCACCTAACTTAATTTTGATTCACGCAAAGCGATGAGACCAAGCACTCAGGCAGATGTATCGATTTCGATACGGGAAGGAGGTTGCGGATGATCCCGCAACACTCCTCCCCGCCTGAGCGGTCTAGGTGTACTCATACACCAGTTCGTTCCCTAACTAGTCACAAATGCATGTATATACATCATAAAGTACCTATTTTATATGAATATAGGAGTCGTGAGCGTGGGCATATGAATCCATTTTATATGCCTCCTCTTCAGGGTACATTACCTCGTGTTCGGATGCTGTACCCACCTGGTATTGCAACCCTAATTCCTGATGGAAGTTCACCAACTACTGGTGGGTACGAATCGAAGACTATGTTGCATCGATCATGTGGTGCGCAGTGCATGTACTCTCATTCTCCATCTAGGCGTGTAAAGCCACCTCCAGGAGATAAGCGCATGCAAGCATTGTGGATCCACCTGATCCCCCGCAATCATTCAATTCTATTCACTCTAACAGGAAGGATCGTCCTTTCTCATGCCCACCCTTGGGGGCGATTCCAGAGGCATTGATGCCTTTGGGTAGAAAACAATTTTTAAGCAATTTCTTTCGCGTGGAAACTCACGTGAAGAAACTGGTCTCAGCACGGATGCAGAGACCTGTAAATAATAACAAAGTACCAAAATAAAGGATAATATCATGGCACTAACAGTATCAAATAACGGAGCCGTTGCAGCGGCTAGCTACTACCTCGGAAAAAATCAGGATGCATTACAAACCTCCATCAAACGTCTTGCTTCCGGCAAGAAGATTGTAGGCGGAGCACAGGACCCTGGAACACTCGCTGTTTCAATGAAGGTCAATGCAGCAATCAACCGGTTGTCTGGGGCACAAAATAACATTCGGAACGCACAGGGATTCCTTGAAGTTCAAGATGGTTTGCTTGACACAGCAGGTAAGATTCGTCATGCGAATGTCTGAACTTAAGGGTTATGCAAGTCAGGATCCACTCAAAGGAGAACAGGATATTGCAAGTTATAACAATGAGTTTAAAGACTTGCAATTCCAGCTCTATCAGATTTCCCAACTGGACTTCAATGGAATGAGTTTGTTTGCAACCACTCCACCAATGGGCGGTCGGTACTAACGACTGAAACTGTCAGTTTGAGGATGCAAATCACATGACACCCTTGGATCATACATTGATATTTATCACTAGTACGAAAGGTAGTTCGGGTCCAAAGTAAGTATTCATAAGTCTACTTCTATCTGCTCTCACACTTAAGCAAACCGAAGCTAGACTTATAATGCACAAGCTGCGATAAAGATGGTCATGAATGCATATTAATGCCGGTCAGCCCCTCAGAAACAACATTCTCTTACATTGCTGTCGATCCAGATGGAAGCCAAGGAGTATTGGACTTGGCAGATGTTTCGGCCGGCGTTTTCGAGCGTGCTTTAGAGAATGTGGTTTTCTTGCGTGCACAAACTGGAGGTGGTCTGTCTAGGCTGAACTTTCGCCCGTGAGAGTCCATCGCTACGCAAGAGACCAACATGCGAGCAGCGCTTGGACGTATTGAAGATGTGGACATAGCAGCAGAAGCAGCAAACTTATCGAAGTACTCAATCTTGATGCAAGCATCTGCAGCTATGGTAGCACAGGCCAATTCTCAGAATGATGTAGCGTTAATGTTGCTCCGCTAATTCACCTCCCGAATAAAATTAGCAGGATGAAGATGCAGTATTGTTACTTGCCCAACATGTTTGTGTTGGATTCTTGCAAGCCTTGAGTGCGAGCCAATGGATTCTGGCAAGCAGGCAATATCAAGGATGATAAATGCGTAAGCATTAATTGCCGCGTAGGACTAACCGGTTCTGCGACTCCCGCCGGGGGGTACAACAATTGTACCCCCGCGGTGGCAGGTAAAATTATTTTCGGGAAAGCATTCTAATTTATTATAGAAAGGAAGGTTACCAATATGGGTTTAACCTTAGGAGGAAATAATTCCTCATTTAAAAATATCCGCTATTTGAGTGATGCCAAGTCCAAGATGGATAAAAGCTTACTCAGGATTTCGAGCGGTAAACGCATCCTTACGGCTGCGGATGATTCAGGCGGATTATCTGTGGCCATGAAGTTGCAAAACCAAATCAATACAACCAAGGCTGCCCAGGGTCGGGTGGAGAACTCCAAGTCCTTTGTGGAAATGCAGGATACGGCTCTTTCCACCGCTGGAGACATCTTAATCGAAATGAGTTCGGTTAAGGCAAATTACGATGGCGGAGGGAGATAAATCCTCATCTGCCGCCCAAACTTATGCCTCTCAGTTTCGTGAACTACAGGTGCAGCTCGGTAGCCTAAAGTCGGAAAAGATTAATGGTGTGAGTTTGTTCAGTTCAGATTCATCGACCTCGATGACGGTCTATACGAGCACAAATGGTTCAGTGGTGCTTCGGTTACCTTGATAACCTGGACTTCATGTCGGCCGTTTCTCTGTCTACAGGAACTGCCTTTAGGAATTTAGGTGATGCAACAACTGCAGGCTCTGTCATACAGGATGGTACAACCCCAGCACCATCAGCTGGAACTGCTGTTAGCATTAGTGATGTTTCCAGTAGTGATCTAACCACCATTACGGAACAGATTGCTTCCCTTCGTGCTGAGGCAGGTGGGGACTTAAGCACACTAGGTTTTGCTTCCGATTACCTGACGAATATGTCGGTCAATATGCAGTCGGCCCACGGGCGGATTATGGATGTGGATCTAGCCGAAGAGAGTTCAAACTTCGCAAAATATAGCATGCAGTATGAAGCGGCAGCAGCTGCAGTTGCTCAGGCAAATGTGGCCATGGGTGCCGTGCTCGACTTATTGCTGGGTTCAATTAATCGAAAATAACAAG
Source organism: uncultured Opitutales bacterium (assembly GCA_943787575.1). GTDB lineage: Bacteria > Verrucomicrobiota > Verrucomicrobiia > Opitutales > Seribacteraceae > Chordibacter. Next base: position 3,237 of record CALSMY010000015.1, read on the forward strand.
AGATTATCGCAATAAATCTTGCTGCTTTTCCGTCTCCGTAAAATTTTTTGCGGGGGCGGATAAGGCGGCTGGTCTAAGAATAATTAAGCCAAATAATTACTATGAAAGATGAGGATATAAAAAATACAGAGCTTGTGGATATTCGCTCCGGTCTTACCCAAAAGGGCAAGGTAAGGACTGCGGTATTACTGGGACAAAAAAAGGGAAGGTCGGTGAAGTTATCACTGATCTTGGTAATTCTGTCTCTGCAGGCAAACCCATCCGCTTTTTGGATTTATTTAGACTCAGCAAAGACTGCTACACCTTATGATTGGTGTTCTCAATTTGCGAGAAACTTACGCACCAATGACGGTGTCCCACTTGCAAGCCTTGCAAAATTTGCACTGACTACGGGTAAGTCACTAAGCCCATTCAAGCAGGTCGAGAATGTAGATCCCCCTGAACCAAGTGCAGGCACCGCGATAGCGGGTGAACTTGTTAAAAACTTTGAAACTCTCACCCAGGCTGGTCCCAATGGTTCTTCCGCACCCCACCTCGTCTTAGCGATCAAAAACTTCTCGGACTATTCCGATGAAATGCTCGCTTGGTTATCAGATTCTCTAAACCAGGTATTCAGGGAATCAAAATTTTTTAAAGGTTGTCGTTTTGTCTTTAGCACCCAGCAAATTTCTGATCGGGAAAAATCTTTCTTTAATTCTTTTGGCTTTGAAAAGGTTAACCTTGTCGAGGTGGAACCGGTCAAATCGCCAAGCAAGGTTGCATCCAAGGAAGAGGTTGAAACCAAAGATATACTATCTACCCCGAAAGCACCCAAAGATCCTTCCACAAATCTTCCTTTACCGAAATCCTTGAAAAAGAATGATTTATCCCCTAGCTTAAAAAAGGTATCAACTTTTACGACCGATATGGATATTAAGGATGCGGAAAAACTACTCTCTTCTTTTTCAGAGATTGAAAAGGAGTATTTATTTCTTTCTTCCTACCCTACCCGAATAAGTCGTTACACCCTTGAACACTTTGAATCTGCCCGGCAAGCAGCACTAACTTATAATTGGTTAAGTCGTGCAAAGTCATTACACGCACACATTCGAGCAAGGACTTACTTTTAGATGACGATGTGCGCCAGGCAGCCAGAACCTTGCATGCCTCCGCATCTCCAGAGAAGGCTGAGCAATGGGCCACCCTTGCTTCTGTACTTGATGCTTTTCATGGGCTTTTCCCTCTGGACTCCTTTCATTGGGTTGCGATTAACCTGCAAGCTTTGAATTCTTTCGACTCGCGAATCATTCGAAGCTTATTTGATGCTGGTGATATCGATTCAGTTCTTCGATTTATTGAAGACTATAAGGATCTTTTGGTCGAAAAAGAATCCCGGTTATCACTTTCTGAGGAGGCGAAAATAGTTACCCGCAGGTATATGGAACTTAGTGAAAAGAGTTGCCTTGCCGGGTTTGATGATCGTGTGCGGAGCCTTTGGTTAAAAGATCAAGAACAACACAAAACCAAGAGGGCACAAATGGAAGTTGAGAAAAACAATGTAACTTCTGAGATCGAAGACACGCTTAACCAGGTTGCCAGTTTAAAAGATTTAAAAGAAAGCTTGGCGGATGATTTTCGTAACCCTGGCAGGAAAAGAGGCAGAGAAAATCTATTCATTTACAACATCCCGTGCCTTGATTGTTATCGGTATTGGAACGGTGGGTGCAAGCTTGCTGTCTGATAGCATTGGATCATACCATGCTGCGTGCGGACTTGCCCTTACCCTGTTTGGTTTCTTTTGGCCAAATGTGGAATTAAAACGGGAGGCGGTAACCGCAGCTGGGCCCCGTTCCAACTTGGCAATTGAGACTCAGCACCGTTCACTTAATCACCGTATTGGAAGCTTGTGCAACCGCGTGCAGGTAATGAAGGGCAATTTGGATGCAGTCGAAAAAAAGTTGGTAAAGTTAGGAGATACTCCCCCGCCCTACTTAGAGGCTGAGACCGAAGGCACTAGTTAGTCTAATATTCGATCGGAATTAGAGAGAGGGGGGCTATAGCCAGCGTCCTTCCGTTTCTCCACGATTAGTGGTATTGTGAAGAGATGATCCACTACTTATCCATTGTAATTCTAATCTGGTTTTTTTCGCACTGTGCAACAGGTGTTACATTATGATTTCCTTGATGCACTGGATTGTGATCTGATTATTATTTTCAACTTTATACTCTAAGCAAAAGTCTTTCCGTTCCACCCCCAAAGATGGCGTGCTGATTCCTGGTATTCTACATAAATCCGATCGACTGTTACCCCCAGTATTTCATTTAACAAGTTGGAGAGTTTATTGGTAAGTCTCTCGGTTAAGTCTGAAGAAAGTTCACCCACATTTTTCACCTCCATGTATGCACATGGAGTATCATTGTCCTTGGCAAAACTTATTGATTCACCGGTACGCACAAGAACCATGACATATTCGACAGACTTTCCAATTTGCTCGGCAAGAAGATCAGCAGATTGAACATGTATCTGGTTGAGTACATCTTGAGCTACACTGGGGGTGGTTAAATGAATTTGTAGTAAGGGCATGAGTTATTTGGGTTTTAAATGCTATAGATTTGATTGATGCAATTTACCTTCTCATTCAAGATAAGTTTTATCAACTTCCTAAGAATATGTCCTATCTGTTGACCTCTGTTATAATCGTTACCCTGTTCGGCTGCCAATACGAGGTGGATCCAGAACCCACAGGCAAATCTATTGAGTCGACAGGTGAAGTTTAGTAAAATGACCGGGAGGGAATTCCCTACAAAAAAGGCATTCCGGCAAGATATAAATAAAACCTATCATGATTTAGCTGACAGACCCTGGGTGATTGGCAAAGCCCCAGGAACCTTATCAAGACATAAACTTTTCTGTTTTTGGAAATGAATGACGAGGTTTTTGAGATCCCGCCAAGCAACTCGCTGGACCTTCACCACTTTAAACCCAAAGAGGTTAAGGTTTTAATTGATGAATTTATATGGAGTTGCCAGCAAGCTGGCATTCTCGAGGCCGAAATCATTCATGGGAAAGGCGTGGGGAATTTGCGCGAACTTTCTCATGCGGTTCTTAAAAAACATGAAAAAGTTAAAAGTTTTCAGTTAGGAGGAGCGGGAAATAGCCAAAACTGGGGAAAAACATCTTTTGTTTTGATTGATTAATGTGTGGACATCTAGGATGTTGAAATTTCCTCGCTCGTACTACAAACTTTGCGATTATGAAACATTCGTCCTTGTTCCTTTTTAAAATCTCTATCATTTCTGCCCTCTTTTGCATGGCTTCTTGTATGGAGGAAGAAAAATCAGTCACGCTGGGCACATCGGTACTCGACAAGGGTTTGAGTATGACGAGTTCAAAAGCGGATAAATCCAAGGTCGAAGTATATTTAATAACCACTCAATCAGTTGAGGGTGAATTACTCGCTAAAGCACTTAATGTGAAAGGCCAAGAAATCGGGAGATCTAAACAGATCCTGAATTTAGGTAAAGACGATGCCAAACTGATCACCTTTACTTTTGATGCGTCGGTAAACCTCGATGCGGTAACTCGTTACATGTTAGATTTTCGAAAGAAGTGACTTTTATTGAAGCTTAGCTTTAAACCTTTTAGCGTGCAAGAGAATCTTTTCTATCGTCACACTAAATAACATATCTATAATATACACACATATTTGACTGGAAGGATGGCAGAGTGGTCGAATGCGGCGGTCTTGAAAACCGCTGAACCGGAAACGGTTCCGGGGGTTCGAATCCCTCTCCTTCCGCCATTTCTTGTTTGGTAAGCAATCTGTATTTCTCTTGCCAAACCTTACCCGAGGTCAAAAGGATTGGAGTGATGCCAAAAGGTTTTCTTATTTATATGTGGATTTTTTTCTACGGGCTTTTCTGTTCTGGAAAGTAAGGAAGTACTTTGGTCGCGCAATATTGAGGCTCAACTTTTGCAGTCCATGCTTCTTGAAGCTTATCGAGGTAAATGGTTCCCCATGTCTAATAAGACTATGCCATTTGATGAATTTAGGCTAAGTGGTGGAAGGTTACATAAAGAAGGAGCGAAGAGGCCTTTACCGGGTGGTATGCCCAGTTTGATGAGACTGATGAACCTCGCATGCTTTGTTCTTTTGTGGACGGGAAAAAAAATGGTTTCACTTATTTATGGGATGACAACGGCACGCGCCGTTTCCAGGGGGAATATGTAGAAAATCAGAAAAATGGAGAATTTATGGAATGGAATGAACAATCAATCATAACCTCTCAGAAGAATTATTTAAAAAACAAGCTAGATGGCGATTATCTACTTTGGTACGACACAGGAAAAATCAAATTAGAAGCATTTTTCAAGTCTGGTCGTTTGATGGAGGCCCAGGGATGGTATCCCGATGGTAGTCCTTGTCCTTACTCTAAAGTAGTAAAAGGACGTGGAGTCATTCTAAGGTATGAAAAAAACTACCTTCCAAGTAAAATAAAGCCACCCAAGGATGCTGTTTTATTCCGTGCTTTTGGTGATTTACCGGAAAGAGATAAATAACAATTAAAAGACTTAATGAATTGGGTTAAGCACGGTGGTGGATCTGATCAATTTCATCAGGGCCAACTGAAAAACGATTAAAAGATTGGCGGTCTAATGGTTGATTGAGTTTAACCATATGTTCCTCGTTTTCTCGATCGAGGTAAAATATTTGCAGGAGTTTGGCATGCGATTCTCCAACTAGTTTTTTGGAGTTATCAAACGGGGAAAAAAATTCAGGTTTTAACTTTTTTAAATTTACCAAAGAAGATTCAAGCTTTTGTACGATTACTTTTTTCTTTTCAAGGAAAGGCATTTCGGGAATTTTTTTCTGAACCTTTAACCAAGTATTTTCCTCGAGCAATAAAGCGTGCACCTCATTACAAAGGGAGAGGTGGTCTTTTAAAATTTGTGTGGGTTCCACGAAATACTTTCGTAATTAGAATGAGTTATCAATATTGGCTTCACCGGATGGAGGTGAGTAGATGCCGTAGCGGTTGACCGCCTGCCTGATTTCACGAGTATCCTCAAGTTGTTCTCTTCTCCATTTCGACATTCCATAAACAAACTTTAAATACTTACTCTGTGCAAGTTCAGTTCTGGCACCCTCATTATTATCGAATAAATCCTCGATTGATATGTAGGTCTCTGTGGCTTGTACAAAATTGCCTAGCTTTTCTTCGCATAGAGCAACTTGGTACAGCAAGGGCACTCGCCAAGTCGGGGTCTCATCAACTGGCAGTAAGGCGGAATATATACGATATGCATTAAAAAACTCACCGGTTTCAAAAAATTTGTTAGCCAAGTAATTCCCCGTTTTCTTTTTCCAGAAATTCCAAATCGTTTTCATTTTACTGATCCGGTTAAGGTCACGATCTCTTAAGTTTTTCACATCTTCTTCAGCCATTATCGCTTTAGGATTAAAAGTTGCTTCTTTTAATAATGAAAGAAGCTGCCCAATCGACTCCTCACTTTGATTGAGTTGCTCAAAAGCAAGGGCAAGCAGGTAGTGGGTTTCTGGAACATACGGACTGGTCGGATACAAGGTACCGTAGCCCCTGAGGATCTCCTTCACTCTTGCGAAATCAGCTCGAGGAGTTTTTTCGTAACTTTGGTTACTTAATATATCGCTGTCAGGGTTTAGCCTCTTTTCACGATCTTCTTTGCGAAGTGTGTCTGTTGCCCTTCGGAAATGGGCCAGTCCTCTTTTGTAGGCGACAACAGAACGGTCAGACTCATTGAGTTGCTCAAGTCTATTTAGCCGGTCGTAAAACTTTATGGCATTGTCATAATCTTCAGAGGCAAGAAATGTTTCGGCAATTTCAAACATGGCCTGATTAGATTCTGCATCTTTTCTTTGTTCGAAAGATTTTCCTTTTCGTTTCTCAGCATCAGTAAATGCAACATTGTAAGGCAAGGTTAGGGTCGCATTGATGGCGTCGTAAAATTTATTCAATGCCATACGATCAGCACCCAGTTCCCGATAAATTTTCCCGGCTCGTATATGCGTTTCGGGAATCGTAGGAGCTCCACGCTTAAGTCCTTGAATGAAATCCTCAATACTGCCTACCTTTGCATGAAGGTCTGGAATACCAGGAGCGTCTTCGTGTTGCTGAAAAGGATAGTCGTCATCCGAAGCAAATTCCTCGAGGAATCTTTCGTAAGACTTGGCTGCATCTACCCATGCCTGGTTCTTTTCGTGCATATTGATCATCGCAAGTAAGATATCCCGGCGGTATCGCTTGTGATAAGGCCCGTTTAATCGACCCAGCACGCGGTTGCAATAAGAGGTAGCTTTGTAAACTGTTCGGGTAACAAAAGGATTGCCTGTTCCGCCTGATGCCATGCGCGTTGCCATGATGGCTTCCCGGATTTTCTCTTTCATCTCCTGGTCGATTTCATCACCCAGGACAATGTAGTCTTCCACGAAAATTTCAGGTTCGTCCTCAGGTACAGATTGAGTAGATGATGGAATAATTGCAGGTTGCAAATCAGCCGCTCCGACCTGCGTATATTCTTTGTAGGTAGGAGCAACTTGGGTGACTCCTCTGAGGGGAAATTTTGGGTGCATTGGGAAGAGGTTCAATCCTCGTGCCACCAGATGAGGAAAGCAGGTTTTCGTAACATATCCACCTCTCTTAGTAAATCATCCAAGCTAAGCTTGGAGTAATCAACATTTCGAGGGAGAGTTGCAGGTTGGGGAATAGTTTGGGTTGGGGTGGGAGTAATTAACCCTGGGCTTGGTTGAACAAAGGAGGGCTTGCCCACTTCTTCAACTGGGATTTCGTTTACCGGGTTGCGCAATTCTTTAGGGAGTAATTCATTTTCTAACCTGTAGGACCTAGAATTATTAAGAGAGTCGTTTTGCAAAGCATCGTTTTTGAGTTCAGTATCCTGACTTTCGGATTTGGAGGAGTTGTCAATTTCTTCAAGTAGTGAGTCGATTCCACTAATAACCTCCTCGATAGACTTTAACTCTGCATCTTGGGCAAAAATAAATTGAAGGGAAAAAAACGAGCTAACTATAATAAGTTTTATTTGTTTCAATTCCTCACCCTCCTTTCATACTTTGATTTTGATTCCATGATCATGTTTCCCCCGTCAATGGTGTAAGGCGGTACAAACTCTACCCGGGAATTTAAACTGCGAGAAGGAGACTCCGCGTTGGCCTCAAGTATTTGGATCAACTCATCGGTGTTGTTTAGGTTAGGCCCTGTGGTGTCTACAGGTAAGAATGGATCGATTGGCGGGAGTGCATTCTCGCTTGTAATCTGTAAAGTCTCTTCCTTTTTTAATGGAATATTGTATGAGGGAATGGAGTTATTCCTATCTTCATTGTAGTTAACTAATGGAAATGCTTCATCAGCAGGAGATACTGCGACCGGTTTTATTTCGGCAGGTGGAGGGCTTTTTTCGGCTAGATAAAGAAGTTTTCTGCGGTCGGCAGTTGGGGTAATCTCATGATAAAGCAGTTTGGGCGGAGAGTGGAACGTGAGGTAGCCCTTCCTTGCTGGCTGATCTTCAGGCAATGAACTAAAGAAAGCCATGGATTGGGTGGCAGACAAACACAACACAACAAGGCATGAAATGCCGAAGATGATGTTAGTACGGAATTTTAGAACGATATCTTTCACAGTTTAAATGATCGGATGCATTTTCAATGGCTTTAGCCGATTTTGCAAAAAATTACCATGGCAAGTTATTTTGATGGTCACGATGAGTTTGTAAAAGGTCGGACTGGCTGTGTATATCTATGGGGTAAAGCTTTGGTACTTTAAAGATATCAGCTGTTATATTAAACGGATCCCCGTAATTCTGGAGGCACTCTATTGATTGAGCCCAAACTGCATATGGACTTGATAATGCCTCACCTTTACTGGTGGCCACAGAAATCGCTTCGCGGAACACATCAATTGGGCACTCAGGAAAGTTACAATTGTAGTTGAGGTGTATGTCGCAGGGGAAGTTTTTCGAGATATGTTGAAATACAGGTATAGAGGCGGTGTCATCCATTGCCAAGGAATCCGGTCTTTTAAGAATTTCTACATCGGTCAAATCCATACAGGTTCGGGCAATAAGTTCGCAGTCTGTTGATAAAACAACCTTACTAAATAGTGCTGACTCTATTAGTTTGGTGAGGGCGTGCCTTACGAGAGGGGTACCTTTGTAAGGTAGTAAATTTTTGTAAGGTAATCTCTTGCTACCTGATCGGGCGATCACTGAACCTATAATCTTCATAATTCAACCTAGTTAATTCTTATCAATGGGAGCAAGGCAGATCAGTATTGCAAGATTGGATTGTCAAGATAGCGGGACTAAGGTTTGATCATCCTTTTAGTTTAATGATCCCTTATTCTAAGCAAGATCTAACAGATCGTGATATTTCGGAGGTTACCCGTGTGTTAAAATCAGACCTGATCACTCAAGGTCCAGAGGTTCAGTTATTTGAGGATGCATTAAAAGCTGAGTTCTCAGTTGGTCATGCGGTAGCTTGTTCTAGTGGAACAGCAGCCTTACATCTTTCGTATGCCGCCCTTGGGGTTGATTCCCAATCTATTGGTGTTGTGCCTGCTATTACCTTTTCTGCCACCGCTAATGCTTTTCGATACCTTGGGGCTCAGGTTCGTTTCTGTGATATTAATCCCCAGACCGGACTCATCTGCCTGGAATCCTTGGAGTCCATCTTAGGCGAGTTGCCCGTGGCAGATGCACCTTGTCCTGGAATCATTACACCAGTTTCATTTGCCGGTTCAATTGCCCCGTTGAGCTCTGTTCAAAAACTAGCTGACTCGATCGGGTTTAAAACGATAGAGGATGCATCCCATTCACCCGGTGCATTTTCAAGCTCCGGGGCACCCCTGGAGAGGAGTTGTTCGAGTATTCACACTGAGGCAGCTTGTGTCAGCTTTCATCCGGTTAAGCACATTTGCTGTGGAGAAGGCGGTGTCGTCCTAACCAACAACCAGAAGCTTGCCACAATTGCTCGGCATCTCAGGTCACATGGCATTGAAAGACCAAATGATGATAACCACGAAACGCCATGGTACTATCAACAAAATGAACTTGGTTGGAACTATCGATTGACCGATATTCAATCAGCATTGGGTCGTTCGCAGCTCGAGAGATTGGCTGATCAATTAAAGCTGCGCAGAAAAATAGCCGAAAGGTACGAGAAGGCCTTAAGGGAATATCCTTTCAATGAATCTTTGATGGCGCCGCCTTTAGAAGAGGGGCATTCCTGGCACCTTTACATCATACGCTTTAAAGAACCGACAATGCGTGATAAAGCTCACAAGTATCTCAAAAGTGAAGGGATTTTGACCCAAGTGCATTATGTGCCTCTTTATCGCCACCCTTATTACGAAAATATGTACGGGAAGATTCGACTGCCAGGTGCTGAAAAGTTCTACCAATCATGCTTGAGCATACCTATGTTTCCTAATTTGAGCGAAAAAGATCAGGATCATGTAATCAATTCGCTTAAACACTTCTGCCTAAATTCATGACTTCGGATCGCCCGTTTTATCGTGCTATTGGTCCGGATTCTTTTCATCGTGGAGATTACCATATAGAATCAGTTCAAAGGTCTGATGCAGAAGAGATACGAAAATGGAGGAATGAGCAGATTTCGGTACTCAGGCAAGGCAAGCCGCTAACCGAGGAAGAGCAGTCTGCTTATTTTGGTGAACTAATCAGGCTGGACTTCCCGATGAGCCAACCCGAAAAGATCCTGGTCCGTTTTTTATACAAGGATTATTTAATTGGGTACGGAGGAATCGTTCACATTGACTGGCATAACCTGCGGGGTGAAGTCTCTTTTTTGCTCGAGACCTCACGAACTGTGCACCATGCAAAATATAAAGATGAGCTTTTTACTTTTTTTGAACTAATAAAGGTGGTGGCGTTCGAGGCTTTAAAGCTTAACAAATTGACCTGTGAAGCTTACGCACACCGACAGTATCATGTGGAAGCCATTGAGTTGGCTGGGTTTACGCGTGAAGGTATCTTGCGCCAACAAACTAAAATCAATGGAGCCTGGATTGATGCTGTGGTCTCATCTTGCCTGCGGTCAGAATACTTAAACCCCCGAAAACTCCTTTAAAATAAGGTGCGTGCGAGTCGAGTTCTTTTTTCTTCCCTATCAGGAAAAACGGCACTTTTTGAAGAGGTTGTTCGTGATGTTCAATCACACAATCCTGATTCAATTGTCATGGGTGCAGATTGTAACCCAGACTGCCCGGGAGCCTCTGAGGTAGAATACTTTATAAACATGCCGAGGCTGGATAAATTGTCAGATAAGGATCTTTTACATTTTTGTATCGAAAATAAAATCACCCATGTATTACCTACTCGTGACGGAGAGCTTAATTTCTGGGCAACAAAGAGGGATCTGCTTGCAAATATTGGGGTCACTCCTTGGGTCTCAGGTGGCAGCTTTTTAAAGTCATGTGAGAACAAGATGGATTTCTTTCAAAAATGGAAGGACTCAGCAATTCCGGCTATACCGACCTTCGATAAATTAATCCCCTCAATGTCTAATAGCTGGGTGGTTAAAGAAAGAAAAGGTTCAGCGTCTCGAAAAATTGGACTTAACCTTAGTGCCGAAAGAGCCATACAGATGGCCAAAGATCTAATTGATCCAATTTTCCAACCCTTTATCCCCGGGAAAGAGTTTTCTGCCGAGACCTGGGTAAATCATCGCAATCAGTGTCACGGAGTATTACTTAGATGGAGGGATAAGGTGGTCGATGGAGAATCTCACCATACAACCGTTTTTAGAAACTCGATATGGGAGGCCAAACTAAAAAAAGTTTTTGAGCATCAGAGTGGTGCACGCGGGCATTGCTTAGCTCAAGTTCTTGTTGATGCCAACGGTGGGCTGAACCTCATTGAGATTAACCCTAGGCTCGGTGGGGCAAGCCCACTTGCATTTCGTGCGGGCTTGCATTCGATAAAATGGCACCTAATGGAAGAGGATAACCAGTTTGATCAAGTTAACCAATCACCAGTTTTTACAAGTGGTTTATATTTAAAGAAGGAAGGTGATAAGGTTTCTTTCGGCCCTTGAAAAGGTTTGCCTCTATTGCCTTAACTCACTTGTTTTAGCACAAATTATGCCTGCAATTACCTTTGCCATAGCGAACCAAAAGGGGGGTGTTGGAAAAACCACCACCACCGTAAGCTTGGGGCACGCACTTGCACTCATGGGTGTACCTACGCTCATTGTGGATATGGACCCACAGGCGAATGCTACAAGTTGCCTTGGGTTAGAGAAGAAATCTGGCTTTGGGGTTTACGAACCTTTACTTAATGGCACAAACCTAGCCGATCGTGTAATTTCAAGCCGACGGAAGAATCTTTGGGTCATACCATCCGAGTTGGATCTTGCAGCCGCTGAATTAGAACTTAGCAGCCAAAGTGAATATTTAATCAAGCTAAGATCTTCTTTGCTTTCACTCAAGGAGAACTACGGCTTACAGGTTATTTTAATCGATTGCCCCCCTACCCTAGGTTTACTTTCAATGAACGCACTTTGTGCGGCGGATTTCTTGATCGTTACCTTGCAGTCCGAATACTTGGCCATGGAAGGGCTGGGTCAAATTACGGGTGTAATAGAGAAACTAAAGCAAGCTGACATTAACCCGAGGCTTAATCTTGGAGGTATTGTCATGACCATGTATGATTCTCGTACGCGCCTATCTTACGAAGTCTGGCAGGAGGTAAATCGTTATTACGCTGATAAAGCTTTCCGTACTGCCATTCCGCGAAATGCCCGATTGAGTGAGGCCCCCAGCTTTGGACAGACAGTCTTTGAATATGCCCCTGACTCATCCGGTAGTTTGGCTTACCGTGCATTTGCAAGAGAGTTTGCTGGGAGGTTCCTTTCCCATGATCAAAATTAATGAGTTTTTTCGCTATTTTTAAAAAAAACTTTATTGGTAAGGGCGGTCCTAAAGACGCTCCAATACCTAAAGGCCTGGAGGGAGAAATTGGCTATAAATTTAAAAATAAAGCCCTACTCAGGGAAGCTCTCACCCACCCTTCCTTGGATCACCGGATTTCCAATGAGAGACATAATCAAAGATTAGAATTCCTCGGGGATTCGGTATTAGGTTGTATCATTGCAAAGTGGTTATTTATTAAGTACCCAGATGTAACTGAGGGAGATTTGAGTCGAAAAAAGTCTCTCCTTGCACATGGGAAACATTTGGCGGAACTCGGAAAACATATTTCATTACACCAATACTTGATGGTTGGGAAATCTGAAGAAATGAGCTCAGGTAATTTTCGCCCATCTGTGTTAGAGGATGCATTTGAAGCATTAATCGGTGCCATCTATCTAGATAGTGACTATCAATCGGCTGAACGAATTGTCCTTCAGTGGGAAGAAACTTTTTGTAAAACGATTGAGAATCAAAGCATGGGTTTCAATCCCAAGGGCCAACTACAGGAGTTCCTTCAATCATTACCGGATAACCCGCCAATATCTTACCGAATGATCAAGCAGCATGGTCCAGATCACCGAAAAAAGTTTGAGGTCGAGGTATTGGTTGCTTCTAAAAAAATCTCCACTGGCAAAGGGAACAGCAAGAAAAAAGCAGAGGAAGTTGCCGCCCAGTCAGCGTTACTCTTGCTTCAACAAACAAAGAAGTGAAAAGAATCGAGCTCCCCAGCTCAACAGCATCCCTGTTTGTTCCTAATTGCCCAAGCCAGGGCTCAACCTTTCTACTGACAGATATTTGGGAAAGATGTGGCCAGATGGTTGCGGTAATTGTAGGAGAAACTTTAAGTGAAGCGGAGACCAAGTGTGAAGATATCGCAGCCTTATATGAAGCAATTCACCCAAATAGAAAAATTGATTTTCATTGCTTTGATAAGCCCCCGAGCCCCGACCACCCTGACTCCTTTGATCGAACCTGTGAGCGATTATCGCTGCTTTCTGCACTAAGAAAGATCGATGAGCTAAAAGAAAATGACTCTAAGATTATCGTAGCCACTACCTTTGATGCCATACTTGGATCTTGCCCAATAATTGAGGAGGCCCAAAAGTCCGAAATCGTCGTGCGACCTGACTCAGGCTTGTCTTTTGACAAGTTTTGCGAGGATATTGCTACTAAATTTGATTATTGCTGCGAAGTCGTTTGTGAAGAACCGGGTCAATTTGCCGTCAGAGGTGGACTCGTTGATATATACCCAGTAAATGCCAATTTCCCTGTGCGTATTGATTTCTTTGGAGATCATGTCGAGGAAATCCGTTCCTTTGATCCGACTTCCCAACGGTCTGAAGATCGTTTGACTGAAATAAGAATTTCTTCGATGGAAAACGAACAGGTCAGTGAACGTGAGGGTGAGTTTTTTAGGTACCTCCCTGATTCTGTTTTGTGGTTTTTTGAGGAACCAGAAAACCTTTTAAGGTTAAGCCCCTACGCTTTTCATCAGTCGGAAAATAAGGCATTAAAAAAGGCTAACTTTTCTGATGCTTGGAACAGAGGGAAGGATTTAAATGACTTCTTTCTGTCTACCAGCGAAATTAATGCAGGTTCGGGTATTTTCAATCGTTCAAGCGACCTTTTACTCAAAATATCTCCCCTGCTTAAGGAATTAGACCAATTCAATCGTAATTCGATTAATAACTTATTGGGATCGGGAGATAAAAAAAACACCAAGAAAATACTCAGGCGGTTAGAGGATTATTGGACTAAGGGCTACAAGTTGGTCATTGCTGTTGGTGTAGAAACCGAAAAGAAACGAATACTAAACATTTTAGCAGATCATGGGGTTGAAGAAATGCAGGTTTCTTTCTTCTCCGTGGCGTTACATGATGGTTTTCTCTACGAAAGACAGGAGAACAGTGAGATTCTTTCCACTTTTTTGGAAGATGATCAAGACGGTTTATTGCTGGCTACATCCAGAGAGATTTTAGGGAGGGAAAGAAGCCGTCGACCGATAAGATCCAGGAAAGCCCAAGTGCAAAGAAAAGAAGTCGATCAAGCATTGGACTTCACAGATCTGGTTGATGGCGATCTATTAGTCCATCTCCAGCATGGCATTTGTCGCTTTTCCACTATGGGAAAAATCGAACAGGAGGGGAAATCTGAAGAGGCCATTACCGTTGAATTTGCAGATGGCATTCTTCTTCATGTTCCCTTACAGGAATCCCATCTCCTTTCCCGTTATGTTGGGCTAAAAAAAGCAAAGCCAAAGCTGGCCAAGCTCGGGGGGAGAGCTTGGACAAAAACAAAGGAAGCTGCAGAGCTTGCAGCTATTGACTTGGCTGCCGACCTCCTTCGCTTGCAGGCTGCACGGGATTCAGACAAAGGGTACGCTTTTTCGCCTGACGACCAATGGCAAAAGGAATTCGAGGATGCATTCCCTTACACCGAGACGCCCGACCAACTTCGTTCCATTTTTGAAGTAAAGCAAGATATGGAGTCGGAAAAACCAATGGACCGTTTGGTTTGTGGTGATGTTGGTTATGGGAAAACAGAAATCGCGATGAGAGCAGCCTTTAAAGGTATGATGGATGGCAAGCAAGTCGCACTCCTTGCTCCTACTACCATACTCTGTCAACAACACCTGCAAACATTCATGTCCCGAATGAGTGATTTTCCCGTGACAATAGAAATGTTATCACGCTTTCGCACCGCCGCACAGCAGCGTAAAATTATCGATTCCCTAAAACTTGGTTCCTTAGATATGGTGATTGGTACACACCGTATGTTTTCAGCCGACCTCAAATTTCGGGACCTGGGATTATTGATTGTGGATGAGGAACAAAGGTTTGGGGTTGAGCACAAGGAACAGTTGAAGAAACTGAAGGCAAATGTTGATGTTCTAACCCTGAGTGCAACCCCAATTCCGCGTACCCTCTATTTTGCAATGGTTGGCGTGCGCTCCTTTAGTACTATAGAAACCGCCCCAACCAACCGCAGACCTATAAGGACTGAAATTGTTAAAGGGTCGGATGACATTCTGAAAAAAGCGATTTCCTTAGAATTAAGGAGAGGTGGCCAGGTCTTTTATCTACATAATCGGGTAAAAACGATTCACTCAGTTGCTCGCAGGTTGCAAAGTTTGTTTCCCAAATTGCGAATTGCGGTTGGGCATGGGCAGATGGGGGAGAGTGAGCTCGAAGAGGTCATGTTCCAGTTTGTTGAGGGGAAGTACGATTTATTGATTTGTACGACCATAATCGAGTCAGGTTTGGACATCCCCAATTGCAATACCATCATTATTGAAGAAGCAGACAAATTTGGCCTTTCTCAATTGTACCAACTTCGAGGACGTGTCGGAAGGTTTTCAAGGCAGGCTTATGCTTATCTCCTAATTAATCCCCTGCTGCCCGTTAAGGATATGGCACGCAAGCGTTTATCCGCCCTGCGTTCAACAAGTAGCTTGGGTGCTGGCTTTAAAATCGCACTGAGGGATCTTGAATTGCGTGGTGCCGGAAATTTATTGGGCAGCGAGCAAAGTGGACATATTGCTGGAGTCGGCTTTGAGATGTATTGCAAGTTGCTTCGAGAAAGTGTCTCGAGGTTAAAGGGAGACGAGAATGCCCTTCGTCCCACTGCAGTCGTTAGAATGGATTTCCTGCATACGGACGACTCAATATTGCATGATAAGCAGGATACAATCATGGCATCTTGCTTCCCGGCAGCCTATATAAGTGAACCGAGGTTGCGTATCGAATGCTACAGGAAATTAGCTTCAATCGTGAAAATTGAAGAAATTATTGCTTTTGAGGAAGAGCTAAGCGATCGATTTGGGCCGATCCCTGATCAGACTCGGGCATTATTCTATGAGACGGAGATTAAATGCCTTGGTCAGGAAGCTGGATTTGATTCAATCTCAAGCAAACAAAGAGAATTATACTGCAGGGAAGTAAAAAAAAGTTCAAGAGATGGCGTGAGATATTTGAAAAAGATGGGTAAACTTCCACTACTTAATGAAAAACTTCCACTTTTAAAGTTGAAGGAAATCATTCGATTTCTCAAGATTCATCTTCATGGGATTAAACATGTTAGCTAGGTTGTTTTTCATTATCGTTGGGTCAGGCTTTGGCTACCTGATTGCTGAGGATGATTTAATTGAGGTAAATCGAATAGTTGCCCGGATTAATGACAGAGTCATAACCTGGGGAGAAATTGAACTCGCGATGGAGAAGTTAAACTTTTCTGAAAAAGAAAAGCTACAACGAGCTCGTGAATTTGTGGATGGCAAAATTGACAGACTGCTTTCCCAGATCGCATTCAAGGAAAAGGGTATGGAGCTTCCTGAAACTTATGTTGAACAGGAATACTCAAATAAATTGATGTCTGACTTTAACGGGGATCGCAGGTTATTTCGCGAAGTTTTACAAAGCAATGGACAATCCACACTAGAGTATAAAGAACAATTAAAGGAAGATATTATTCACATGCACATGCTCGCTCAGAGGAAAAGAAGTGGAGATGAGATTAGCCCGCAGAGCGTGGAAGATTATTACCAACAGAATAAAAGTGATTTTCGGGTTGGGAAAAGAGTGAAATTGAGCGAGATAGTTTTTTCTGGTGACAAGAACGAATCAGGTGCTCTGAATTCTGCCGCCCAAAAAGTTTATGCCCTTATTCAAGGAGGTTCTGATTTTGAGGAACTGGCATCCAAGAATGGGCAAAGCCCTTTTATTAAAAATAGTGGGAGCTGGGGTTTTTTTGTCTCTCAGGACGAAATTCGAAATGATCAAATTCGGGATATTGCATTTAAACTTAATGAAGGAGTGAGTTCCAAGCCTTTTGCTGTAAACTTACTTGAAAGAAAACCAGACGGATCAGTTGCCTCCTCCGGGAACATTGCATGGTATATTTTAAAAGCTGATAAGATTGAACCTGCCAAAAATTTACCTATCAATGAAGTTCGCTCTGAGATTGAAGGCATTCTGGCAAGAAAATCTGAACTTAATGATCAGCGAAGATGGTTGTCTCGCCAAAAAAGAGATGCATATGTTGAGGTGAATTTGCCCGATTGATTTGCTCCAACCTATCATGAGTGAAGATCCCGAGGGGAAGCATGTATCCCTGCGGGATTTACCACCTAGTGAGCGCCCGCAGGAAAGATTAGAACGCCTTGGTTCTCAGGCTCTTTCAGACCGTGAATTGCTCGCCATGATTTTGCGTTCCGGAACTGCCCGATATGATGTTCTGGCCTTGGCTGATATCCTCATCAGTCAGGCAGGTTCGCTTGCAGGGCTTGTGCGCTGGGATGCGCTAGAGTTTCAAAAGATTCCGGGTGTTGGAAAAGTGAAGGCTCTGCAATTAACTGCCCAAATGGAAGTAGCCAAAAGAATTTCTCAGGGTAACAGACTGGAAACCATCTTCTTTGATGAACCGAAAAAGGTATGGACTCTCCTTTACCCCGAGTCCCTTGTCGAGTCAGTGGAGAAAGTTTGGGTATTGTGCCTTGATCGAAAAAATAAATTATTGCGGTTTGAAAATATCACTACAGGTACTGCCACAGGTAGCCTTGTTCACCCCCGGGAAGTTTTCAAGCCAGCGATACGCTGGGGAGCCACGGCAATTATTCTTGCTCACAATCATCCAAGTGGAGACCCCACGCCAAGTTCGAGTGATTTAAAGGTGACTCAAAAAATATCCGAAGCCGCAAGGCATTTGGATATCGATTTTCATGATCATGTAATTATAGGTGAGCCCAAT
Organism: uncultured Opitutales bacterium; assembly: GCA_943787575.1. Taxonomy (GTDB): domain Bacteria; phylum Verrucomicrobiota; class Verrucomicrobiia; order Opitutales; family Seribacteraceae; genus Chordibacter. The sequence goes on from CALSMY010000015.1 coordinate 20,946, forward strand.
AACTGTCCTGCAGGAATAGGATATTATAGCTTTGCTGATAGCGGTTTAATCTAATCCTTCTGAGTCTGGTCTGAAGCAAGGGAAAGAATCCTTACACTCCAGCGGTTGACTGAAAAAGACAGTCCGTTTGCTTGATTATTCCTAGGTTCAGCAAAGCTTTCAAATCGGGTTGATCCGGCAGCACCGTGGCCCGAATAACTGGGGGAGTCTGTATCTAAAATAACCTCCCACTTACCTGGATGTGGGCACCCCCAGTCCCTGTGCTTTAAAGTATCCGAAAAATTACATGCCACCAAAAGTGTATCATTGGGATAGGTTCCAAACCTTAGGAAGCTCAAAGTTTGACCACCAGCATCGTTGCAATCAATCCATTTGAATTTCGTACCGTCATGATCAGATTCAGCCCAAGTTGGATGCTTTTGATAAAGTGCATTGAGGTCAGAAATTAGGTTGCTTATGCCTTGGTGATTAGGGAAGCCAAGCAATGGCCAATCTAAGGCAGACTGATAGTCCCACTCCTTCCACTGACCAAACTCACAGCCCATAAATAAGGTCTTTTTTCCAGGCCAGGTCCATTGCAAGGCAAGTAACGCCCTCAGGTTAGCAATCCTATCCTCTTCGTAAGCCAAGTTCATTTTATTAACCAACGAACCTTTCCCATGAACTACTTCGTCATGGGAAAAGGCTTGGACGAAGTTTTCTGAGAATTGATAGATTGCCCCGAAGGTCAAGTTGTCGTGTTTGCTTGTTCTATGATTTGGGCCAGATGAGAAATAACCCAGAATATCATGCATCCAGCCCATGTTCCATTTGAGGTCAAACCCTAGTCCACCCATGAAGGGGGGCTTGGTTATTTGAGGAAAAGAAGTCGACTCCTCGGCGATACTTATAACCTCCGGATACTCTTCGTGAATGGCATGATTAAATTGCTTGAGGAAATCTATAGCCTCAAAGTTTTCGTTTCCACCAAAATGATTCGGGCACCATTCACCATCCTTTCGGGCATAATCAAGATAGAGCATAGAAGCCACTGCATCGACCCGGAAGCCATCAATGCCGAACCTATCCATCCAGGCAATGGCACTACCAATTAAAAAGCTTCTCACCTCAGGACGGTCGTAATTAAAGCAAAGAGTACCCCATTCTGCATGCATCCCCTTGCGGGGGTCCTCATGTTCAAAAAGGCAGGTGCCATCAAATCGGGAGAGTGCAAATTCATCTGAAGGGAAGTGTGCAGGGACCCAGTCGATAATCACGCCAATACCTGCAACTTGTAATGCTTCAAGAAGTTGAAAGAAGTCTTCAGGGGGACCAAACCTGTGAGTAGGTGCGTAATATCCGGTTACCTGATACCCCCAACTTGGGTCAAAGGGATACTCATTAAGCGGCAAAAACTCAACATGAGTAAAACCCAATTTAACCAAGTAATCAGGTAACTCACGAGCTAGCTCAAGAAAAGAAAGAGGTCGGTTTTCTGTTGGGTGAAAACGCCAGGAACCAAGGTGCATTTCGTAGATGGAAATAGGCGAAGTTCTAGGATTTTTAGATTTGGTAAGAAGATTTGAACTTCTTTTTAAGGATCGATCTTCAATAATGGAAGAATTCCCTGGTGGCGGTTCGAATTTCCATCCAAAAGGATCCGCTTTTTCGCGAAGCACATCATCTGCTCCAAGAATCCTGAACTTATATTTATCTCCAATTTTGGCATGGGGCACAAATAATTCACGACATCCTGAACTGCCAAGTGAACGCATCGGTAAAGCGTAATGGTTCCAATGATTGAAGTCGCCAACGAGATGCACGGATTTTGCAGATGGTGCCCAGACAACAAAAGAGACACCTTGAATTCCCTGGTGCAACATGGGGATTGCCCCAATCTTATCAAATGGGCGTCTTTCCCAGCCCTCATTAAATGCAACCAGCTCAGTGTTATTTATGCTTGGTAAAAAAACATAGGGGTCAATCCATTCCCTCTCTCCGCCATCGTATTTTGAATGCAAGCGGTAAGAGAAAGGTGACATTCGGCAAGGAAGAACAAGCTCAAAAAAGCCTTTTTTATGGATACATACCATATTAAAAGAATCCCCACTATCTGTACAAAGAAGTGAAACTTCTTTAGCACCCGGGTCCCATGTACGCACAACCAAGCCCCTTCTGTCTCCCAAGGTATGCATACCAAGTAAATGATGGGGGTCATGACAAACCCCATCCATAATATTGTTCAATTCGTTCTTGGATATAATCACTGAGTGTTTCACTTAGAGTGTGAGTAGTAATAAATAGCAAGATTGATTGAAAGTAGATCATTTATTCCTTGTCGCTTTCTGACAAAAATACATCTTTCAAACAGTGCTTTATCGAAGACTCTGTAGTTTTGTAACTTGCTCTGCCTTTTTTTTGGCTTCCAGTTTGTTAGCTATTGGTGGCTATACTTCTGATTTAATGCTGGAATGTGATGGACCAATTGTCTTTGAAGATGAGAATAAAACGGTAACTGCAAAAGATGGAGCCTCTCTTCGGGGTGATAACTTTCTTTTACTTGCAGAAGAAATAACCTGGGATCGCTCAAAAGGTGAGGCTACGGCAACTGGTGATGTTTGCTTAACTAAAGGTGACACCCGTATACTGGCTGATAAAGTTCACTTACTTACACAAAATGGAAATTATATCGCATGGAATGTTACTGGCGGTAGTCCACCAAAAGTATTTATTGCAGAAACAATGGAAAGAAATTCATCCATTGAAACCTTCTCAAATGCCCGATTTTACATGTCAGAACCCAGCATGTTTGAACCCAACCTTCGAACCAGTCGATACTCTGTAGATCAAAATAATTCTACATTTTCAATTAATTATTCTCAGGTTCGAATTGGCGATGTGCTCATTGGAGTCCTGCCTGGCTTTAGTAGCAAAAAAAATGCAGGATTTGGCCCTAGTTCATTATTTAAGATTGGTGAGGATAGTTTACTTGGATGGTACGGGGAGTTGGGAATTAATTATTCATGGGAAGCGGTAAGTTCGCAAACAAAGCTTACCTACTATCAAAATCGTGGCTTATTCATTAAGCCCACAATCAGCTATGATAAAAAAACAACCAATACTTTAGTTCGTACCCGGTTAAGCGGAGGCTGGATTAATGACCAAGGTACAAGCATTGGGAATGACTTAAGGGGTGCCCCTATTGGACGAAGTCGGAGTTATGCACAACTTCGAAACCTTGCCCGCTTTAATGACAGATGGAGGTCGGCGACATTAATAGAATGGGAAAGAGATTCAGATATAATACGGGATTTTCAAAGAAATTATTTCTACAGGAATCAATGGAATCAAAGTCATTCCGAATTAACCTACGAAGGCAATGGTTACTCCGCCTCCATACTCTCCAAGTGGCAAGCTCATGATCATGAGTCAAAAGTTGAGCAACTACCCTTGATTAGCCTGGAGTTTGGTCCTTTACCAAAGTGGACTGCCTACCATTCAGGCTCTCTTAATTATGCCAGATTAATAAGAAGAGATAACCAAGGCAGGGGTGCTTCTCCAATCGACAGGATGAGTGTTGGTTATAAAATTGAGAAACCCTTTCGACTATACCAGGGCATCCATCTCACTCCTTCCTTGGCTACAGTTCACCAGGTTTATGACTTTGATTCGAATACGATGGACAGAACCTTTGGTGAGTACGGCATCGACCTACATGCAAATCTTCATCAGTTGATTCCTTTCGAAAACACTGTTTGGGAAATTGAAAAAGTTCTTCATCTCACCAAGTTTTCCCTAGGCTTTCGAAGTACAAATTTTCTATCAGGAAGTCCGAATTTCAAGATTCCAAACATCTACCCATTTGTAGAAGATTTAAACCTTTCCCCTCTGGACCTGCTTGACGACCCCAAAAACGAATCGATAATCGAGAAAAACTTGGTACGACTTGGCTGGGAAAATAGTTTTTGGGGGAAATGGAACGATGCAAACCGGAAACTGCTCTCGATGAGGGCATTTTACGACTTATGGAGCTCCTACCCCGAAGGAGTTGATGGGGGTAGATTCCTATACGGGGATATTTCAATTCATCCAAGCTCTTGGTTTAGTATAAATCTTAGGCAAAAAGTTGATCTGAAAAACGGAAAAAATTATCGGAAATCATATGGAATTAATCTGAGGGATGGTAGATTTCAGGGTGCCAGCCTTAGCTACATGAGTTATTTAAACTTTCAATAACTACCTATCTTCTAGTGCATGGAAGAGATTGAATGAAAAATTATTTTGTTCAACCAGTGCACTTTATGATTTAAAACAAAAGAGTTTATCATACTGGCGTAGTAGTTTGGAATATCGAACTGGTAGTAGCTGGATCTGGGACACTTCAATGACCCAAAGGAAAGGAACGCGTAAAGAAAATATTACTGAGTGGACTATTGGCTTGAGCCTCAGCGGTTTTAAATTGAATCAACTGACTGAACCTGATGGTTTGAATTCCTTGTATTCCATGTGAGATTGACTAATGCTAAGTTATGCAAATAAATAGAGTATATGAATCCTAGACCATTCAACTCATCAATACCATATAAAGACCCCAAGGTTATGGCTCACTTGTTAGGTCTTGGACTGGATTGTACTGATGGACACAAACGTATCACTCAAGCGGACAAATTTTCAATACTTGGCGGTTCTGATGAAACTCATGGGCGCATGACAGAAACACTCCTTAAAACAATGGAGGATTTATCAATTAAGGGAAAAGATCTTAATGAAACTGACCCTGAGGAGTTATCTGACATAATTGCCAAGAATACACCCGTAGATTGATTTCTTTAATATGGCAACAACCCCGACACCACCACCTGGTCCCAGCTTAAAGCTTAGTATCCCAGGTGGTTCAAGTGCTCCACCAAAACTCAAGGTTGCTGCACCCAAACCTGCACCTGCAGTTCCAACGCCTTCACAACCAGCACCACCTTTGCCTGTTCCGGCCCTTGGTGCTCCTCCCCCTGCCCCTGCTCTTTCTCCTCCCGCACCAATACCGAGCCCCACCCCGGTTGGTCAACCAGTTCCCCCAGCACCATTACCAGCAGCCGCACCTCCTGCAGCTGTCGCACCCCCTGCGGGAATACCCGCGCCACCGGGAGTACCTGCACCCATCGAGGATCCAGGTACTGTAGCTGAATCGAACTCTCCTAAGAAGAGTAAGAAGAAAACCAAATCTTCAAACCAGAAAACAGATAATAAGTCATCCCCATCAAGGCCAAGTATTACCCTCCTTCTTTTTGACCTTTTGGTTTTTGGTGGAGCGGTCACCCTAACCATTTTAATATTTCTTAAATCCTAACTTTATTATGAGTGAATTAATTAACCTAAACAAAGATAGCTTCAATAAAATCACTAGTGCTAGTGACAAAACGACTTTTATTGACTTCTGGGCTCCTTGGTGTGGTCCCTGTAAAGCCCTTGGTCCAATCCTTGAAGAACTTAACGCCGAAATGTCCGATAAAGTGGCCATTTACAAAGTTAATGTTGATGAGAATACTGACCTTGCCCAGGAACATGGCGTACAATCAATTCCTACTATTTTAGTCTACAAGGACGGTTCTTTGTCCCAGACCTTGGTTGGCTTAAAAACCAAAGAAGAATTGGCTGAAATCGCCAATTCCTAGTTAGTTATTTCGAATTTTTTACTCCCCCGCATATCCTACAATCTTTACCCGTAGGTCTTCTGCTTAGTTCACCTCTTCCACGCTGGTAGAAAGTACATTCGGGGCGGTGAATCTTCCCAAATGACGTAACCCAATATTGTATGCTAGCAGAAAATGGGTTTTGACCGATCATTGATCGTAGCATAGGGGCTGGTATACTTGGTTTTAGATCTTGTTGTTTGTAAGTATTTTCGTGCTTCCATACACCTAAGTTTTTTCTTTTAGCCTTAATTTGTGAAATGATAAAAACTCCGTGGCGGTTACTCTCTTTTTCTAAGTGCCAGCCAATTCCTTGCGTTATTGCTTCCTGTGAAAAACTGATTTGATCATCACCCATTAAGACATCTACCACTTTTAGGTTCTGAGCATCGAAAGTACTTTTTACTTTTATGCTGACTGAAGTATTTAAGAGTTTTGCTTCCGTAAAACTGAGTGCTTCGTTAAACCCTGGTTGATCCCGACCGGGAAAACCGACACCCCAAGCCCGCATGCGAATCAAGTATTCATTTGATTGGTAATCAAATATACCCGGCTTAATAACTCGAATAATGCCTTTTGTTTCCTGAGATGAGTTACTTTCAACCTGCACTACTGTTTCCCCGAAAGCTGGTAACGCCCCTACGAGAATTAATATAAACCAAAGAAAATAATTGCTGGAACCTAGATTGCCCATCTGAAGATTGAATAATTGCATATATCCCACATCATCACATAGAATACTGTAAATTGAAATTTCTTTTAAGTTCTTGTGAGTTTTTCCAAAAAAAACAGTTTTAAAAAAACGCCTAGCTCGACATCCTTAGCCACTCCAATTTACCATAGAAGGCGAAGGGATTGGAGGGATGATCAATACCTAATAGAAGAAATCGTTAAAAGCCTTAGCGAAAGTAAAGAAGCCAAAAAAAATAAAGCTTCTCTTGTAAAAGAATTTAAAAGGCTAACCACGGAAATTGAAGCGAGGGATACCAGTCCAATGAAAAAGCTGCCGTATTATGCATGTGGATTCGGGAACAACTGGCTAAGCTTGCATCGACACAAGCCAGTTATGATTTAAGGGTACACACGATCAAAATCCCTCCTGGCATTTCGGGAATCATCGATGAACGTAACCAAGTACTTTCAAAGCTTGATGCTAATGATGAAAATTTGCCTGCATTAGAAAAGCTATTTCCCGACCCAGAGATTCGTGGTTTTGTACTGGAGAGAGTTCAATTGCTTCACAAAGGAAACCTACTCTCTTACCTCAATTCATTGGTATCAAGAGAGAAGGCATCCCTCCAGGGTGAATCTGCTACAATTTCTGACCTTATTCATATTTGCCAAGAAAAACTCAAGCGAAGGAAATTAAAAATTGTATCAAATTTCAATGCAAATGAAGTCGATCTTTGGGTGCCTGGACTAAACCTGGGCATCGAGGTACGCGAGGTTCTCTCAAGTAACTGTACAAATGAGTTAGTAAATTTATTAAAAAATACTAATTCTTCGAAAAAGACTAAGTATTTGGCTGTAGTTTGCCCGGACGAATTAACGGATTTAATCTTTCATTCATGGCGGGACATTGAAAGGTCTAATGTGGTGCCAAACCTGTCTGTTTTGCGAGTCGGAGACTTTGGCAGTTACCTCGATAAGATATCTGAATACATGAAGGAAGATAAAGAATCTACCTGACTCTCTCTTCCTTGATGACTCTACCATTATCATCCCAGCTTTTCCTGCCTCTGTAATTCCCGCCATCCCAATATTCTTCCTCCCTTATTTGCCCATTCTTCCCACCATCTTGTTTTTATCCCAGTAAGTACGCCACGATCGAAAACAGCTTCCATAGAAATTGCACCGTCTTCGTATCTCCTTATTTGTTGACCGTGCGGATAACCATCCAAAAAAGAAGCTTCAAGAGTTGAAATACCGAGGGAGTTTCGCTCGACTAACCTTCCGCTAAAAGGGGTTGAAATGCCCTCTCGATAAAGTAAACCGTCCTTTTCATATTTCGTCATCGAGCTTTCTACAAGCGGATAAGATTGTAGGGGCTTGACGAAATCTTCAAGGAGTTCCTTTTTTTTTGATTCGGTTGCCGCCTTGCTCTGAAACAAGTTTGCTGTCGTAGCTATTTCACGCTGGGTATAATTAGGGCTTGTCGGATAACTCGTCGAGTTTTGCTCAGGTCGTTCGTCGACCATTGATGGTGAACAGGAAGCCAAAAACACCCACATCACTGCCCAAGCATATAATCCAAACTTTGACACTGGATTAAACTATTCCTTTCTTTACTAGTTGATCTGCAAGTTTTTGGCTCACTTCTATGTCGTCGTAAAGGGGGTCAGGTGGATACTGAGTTGGAGTTCCATTCCCCGAATTCATTTTTCATTAGTTTATCCACCCACTTTCCTACTTCTTCATTTATAAATCTGAATCTTGAGAAGGGAATACAATAAGGTTCTCCGATTCAGTACCAAGTTTTGGTAACTGGTCAGCTAACTTAGTTTTGGAACACTCGTTAAAATAAATCACAGCAATAAAATTTAATTCCTAAGGCGGAATACTTGCTGATTCTAATCAACCTCCTGTGGATCGAATCAAGTTTCGGAGGCCACGTCCCTGTGGCTACTATGCATAGTCGGAGCTATAAATGATAACTTTAACCACAAATCCATATTTTTCTTTTACCTTTTAAATTTATTTTCACCTATCATGATCTAAGGCATGACAAACAATCCCTCAAAAGCTTACGATAACAAAGAATTCCTTAACAGTCACGATGCTCGGTCTATCCGCGTGTTGTGCGAACTATTGGAGCCCGAGAACAGGCTTTCCGAGCAGGGAGTTGATAATACAATTGTTTTTTTCGGTTCTGCCCGCCCGAAGCCTCTTAATATTGCTAAGGCTGAACTCAAAGATTTTATTTCTCAGTTACCAAGTAGCGAAAAACGATCCAATGACGAGATTGAAAAACTGAGTAAGCTAGAATCTATTGCTCGCCTTTCCAAATACTACGACGATGCCGTTGATTTATCCCGTATGCTTACTCAATGGTCAGATAGCAACCCAGTTGATGAAAAGTATTTTATCTGCTCAGGTGGTGGTCCGGGTATGATGGAAGCTGCAAATAAAGGAGCCAAGGACGCAGGGGGGAAATCCGTTGCACTAGGAATAAGCCTCCCTTTTGAACAAGGTGTTAATTCTTACGCTGATCCTGAGCTCTCTTTTGAGTTTCATTACTTTTTCCTGCGGAAATTTTACTTCCTTTACCATGCGAAAGCCATTGTCGTTTACCCAGGTGGATTTGGGACGATGGATGAATTGTTTGAGACCCTTACCCTCGCTCAAACAAACAAACTGCACAAGAAACTACCAGTATTTCTTTACGGCAAAGAGTTTTGGGACGGGTTGATCAATTTTGATCATTTTATCAAATGGGGAGTAATTTCACCAGGTGATGTCGAACTCTTTCAAATTGTCGACGATGTGGATGATGCGTTTTCCCGAATCACCACTACCCTTGCAAATAAGGACTAACTATTTATTCGCCGACCATTGCCTTTAACTTGACGAGGCATTGGTCGAAATCATCAGGAGGTGGAGATATAAAGCTTACTTGTTTTTCGTGCCCTGGATGAAAAATACTTAATTTCCATGCATGAAGCATAACCCGAGGGAAGACGATGGGTGCTGCCTTTAGCGGTTTATATCCGTATGTTATATCCCCTGCTAACGGGTGCATGGCCGCAGAAAAATGAACCCTTATTTGATGGGTTCGGCCAGACAGGATCTCACATTTCACATGACTGAATGCATCACCAAAAGAACTTATTCTTTCCCATTTCGTGCAGGCGGACTTGCCTTTCTCGGAGACTGCCATTTTTACACGCACCTTTGGGTGGCGTCCAATCGATTGATTAAACTCTCCACATTTCCCAACCCTCCCGCAGACAATTGCCTGATAAAGCTTCCCAGTTTTACGACCTGCAAATTGTTCAGTGAGTGAAAGGTGTGCTACTTCAGATTTAGCTACTACAATGACGCCGCTTGTTTCTTTATCTAACCGATGAACAATACCTGGACGAAGGGGTGTTCCAATAGGAGACAAGGCATCTGGGCAATGATTTAAAAGAGCATGAACCAAGGTTGTATTATCGGTACCGTCCCCCGGGTGTACTACCATACCTGCGGGTTTATCGATTACGATTATATGATCATCCTCATGGATGATGGATAGGTCATATTTGTATGGCTCAAGTGTGTTAATTTTCGGACGAGATAAATCGACTAATAATTGATCTCCCGAATTGATCTTTGTCTTCGGTGCGATAAGGGAACCATCAATATGAGAGATCTTACCTGCCTCAATGGATTGCTTGATAAATTCCCGGCTAAAATTTGTATACTTGTCAGCAAGAATTTTGTCTGCTCGACCACTTTGGTTATCGGGGCAAGTGAAGATGTCTTTCATTTACAATCTATTGCCCTCTTCAAGGGATAATAAATGATCAATTTGATTCATCGATTCTTTCTTTTGATAATCCTGAAGGTCAGCTGTATCGAAACCAGTTTTGGCAATTTCCGCGATTTCGGAGGCGGAGAAGTCCATGTATCGAACCAGGTACTTATACTCATCATTCAAACAGTTTCCAAACGAGAAAGGATCATCCGTACTAATTGTGAAGCGAATTCCTTTTTTTAAAAACTTACGAATAGGATAATCATCCCAATTATCAAAAACCCGTAATTTATAATTACTAATTGGACAAAGGTCTAAAACGACACCCTTCTCTGCAAGTAAATCCAATACAGTTTCATCACTTGATGCATGTATGCCATGCTGGATTCTTTTTACCCCAAGTTTCTCTACTGCCCATTTGACATTTTGCGCGGAGCCAAATTCACCAGCATGAGCCTTTAGTATTCTTCCGTTTGCGTGGGCAATAGACCATAATCGAGGCATCCAATCTTTCGTCGGTAAATCTTCAGGTCCATGAAGATCGATGCCATAAAGACCCTCCCAGTTCTCGACTGCTTCTTCTAATAGCGGTCCAAGGAATGAAGTATAAGAATCCCGGCTCATACCCATAAAAATTCGAACATCCAAGCCATCGGGTACTACTGAGCGTATTGCTTGAATAATATCTTCCCCACGGATTTTAAGAAACTCAATCATACCCGCATGGAAACTTAGTTCGACATAAGAAATATTTTGGGAAAGTTGCTTTGCAAATAGCATCTTCGCAACCTCTGCATAATCGTCAGGGCACTTAATTACACGCAATGCATGACTAATTAGGATCTTCTCAAACTGTTGGAAGTCGTCATATCGAAAATCGGGCATCCTGAACTCTGGAACTTTGGGAAATTCTCCAGGGAAACGAAGTTCAAAGAGTTCCCAAGGAATGGCTCCCTCAATATGGAGATGAGTCTCCGTTTTGGGTAGAGACTCGATAAAGCGATCCATCTTAAAATGATTAACCGTTGGACAGCAGGTTTTCCGGATTGAGTGTCTGTAAGTTGTCGGGAATGAACAGCCCGTCTTTTCTAATTAACTCCCCATCAAAATGAATTTCCCCACCACCCCATTCAGGGCGTTGGATGCAGACCATATCCCAGTGTACCTGTGACTTATTTCCATTATTTGCCTCTTCATAAGCTTGGCCAGGGGTAAAGTGAAAGGAACCAGATATCTTTTCATCAAACAAAATATCCAGCATTGGTTCTTTGATCATCGGGTTAAACCCAATGGCAAATTCTCCGATATAACGAGAACCATCATCAGAATCTAAAATTTCATTTAATTTATTTTCATTTGAAGATGCCGTCGCCTCGACAATTCGCCCATCTTTGAAAGATAATCTAATATTGGAAAAAGAAGTACCCTGGTAAATAGTGTCTGCATTGTAGGTAATATATCCCTCTACACTGTCTTTTACTGGACATGAAAACACTTCTCCATCAGGAATATTGTGAGTTCCTGAACAACCGACTGCATCAATTCCTTTAACTGAAAAACTCAGATCGGTACCTGGGCCGGAAATAGAAACCTGGTCGGCCTTACGCATCCGCTCAACTAGACCGTTCATCGCCAAACTCATCTTGGCATAATCCATACAGCAGGCATTAAAGTAAAAATCTTCAAACTTTTCCGTGCTCATCTTTGCCTGCTGTGCCATTGACGGGGTTGGCCAGCGCAAAACACACCATTTTGTTTGATTTACCCGCCAGTCGAGCACTGGTTTAAGGGTTTTCATGGCTCGCTGTAGATCATCAGAGGGAAGGTCTGAAGTTTCAAAAACATTAGATGAACCGCGTAGAGCGATATAAGCATCCATTTCCTTCATTCTTTCTAGTTCCCACTTTAAAGATGCTTCAAATTGCTCAATCTTTCCACCAAGTAAACACTCCCGCTCAATCCTCCCGGATTGAAGTTGGACAAAAGGATGCGCCTGGCGTTGCCTTACTGCCCGCACCAGGGCGAGGGTAATTTCTTCAGGAACATCAAACGCATGAATGAGGACCTTTTCGCCTGCAGATAAATTAACTGAGTGAGAGACCAAATTACTGGCCAGTTTATGATACCTGGGGTCCATATATAAATAAGAATTAAATAAGCTAAGTGCGATTAACCGCGTCGGATTTTCGAGCCAGAGAAATTAATTCTCACACGATATACATTTTTCACCCTATTGATAATCTCGAAAGACTTTGGATCAATCCTTGCAGGGACTTCCATCTTGCGAATATCCACGACTGCAGTGAAGCCACGCTCGGTAAAGACATCAATTAGCATTGCAATGGCTAAAGGATCATCAAGTACAGCGTCCTCTGAATTAATGTATGCGAGCCCGGAAATCGAATGCTTCTCAACAATCGGAATAAACTTAGACTTAATCAAGCCGACCACCTGTTCAAATAATTCGCAATGGAATTTCTCATAAGAATCCAATCGATTGACCAAGATCTGCCTGGCGTGCAAGGATAGTTGCTCGGCGAGCGGGATGGAGGAGATTCGATCGTAAGTGGGTTGATCAAGCTCGAGGGAACTCTGGTACTTTAACTCACTAATAATACGTTGCTGAACTTCAATAATAGTCCCATGGGCATTAATGAAATGATAGTGAAAAACTTCGCGAAGGGTGGTTAAGGAATCGTACGTGGATTCCTTAAAGGTTTTGTAGCGCTTGTGAGCAGATGCATCATCTAGGTCTGTCTTGCGCGTCTCCCATTTTGTACCTACTCCAGAGGCATCAACCTCTTTATTGTGAGCAATTGTCCTTTCCCCACGTAAGAGCTGTCGGCGCACACTCTCATCCTCATCAATAAAGAGCATAATGATATGAAAGCGGGGTTTGGGAAACTGAGACTCCTGAAATGTCCCTAGATACTTGCTTCGCAAATCGCTCAATCGCCTATGGAAACGCTTCAAGCACTCCACCTGTGTTTTAGTACGGGGATAGCCGTCAACCACTGCACCACTTTCGTACTTTGGGTCAAGCAATTCTCGAAGTACTAGTTTCGTAACCTCCCTATCACCAGCAAGTAAGCCGGCATCTATCTTTTTCTTGGCTTCCGGGGACTGTAAAAGTTCACTCACCACAATCGGTTTCTCGGTGAGGTCACGAAACTCCATAATGAAGGCGGTTTGTGTACCCTTTCCTGCACCGGGAGCACCATTAAGCCAGAAAATTTCAGCTGGAAACTTAAGGTTTTCCGCACCTACTTCCTTCTCCAGTTCATGCCAAACTGAATCGAAAATCATCTGGGCGTCTTTTACCTCGATATCTTCAACTGGTTTACCTGAACCTCCACCAGTTTGTTTATCATTTTTAAAGGATACGATATCGGGATTAGAGATTTCTGACATGTTTATTTTTTCTAAATACTAGATTTGTTTTCGTCAATCATAGGGGCTATCATGAATCAAGATTGGTTCAGATACCTCCCCCTGCTTCGTAGGCCTTCATATTAATAAGGGTATGATCCATGCCCAGGGATGGGATCGATTCATCTTCAAAAGAACCAAGTATCTTCGATGGCACGCCGGCTACGGATACATGAGGCGGGACATCTGCCAGCACCACACTACTCGCACCTACGCGGGCTCCTTCGCCGATTTCGACGTTACCAAGTATTTTTGCACCTGCTCCGATGAGAACACCAGAACGGATTTTTGGGTGGCGATCACCTCGATCCTTTCCTGTTCCACCAAGAGTAACTTCATGTAAAATAGAAACATCGTCCTCAATCACGGTAGTTTCTCCAGCTACAAAACCAGTAGCGTGATCAAGCAATATGCCTTTGCCAATTAAAGCAGCTGGGTGGATATCAACTCCATAGACCACCGATATTAGGCTTTGCAGATAAAGGGCAAGGTCTTTTCGACCTTCCTGCCAAAGCCAATGGGAAACGCGGTAAGCAGACAAAGCTTGGAATCCCTTAAAGTACAAAAAGGGGCTAAGGAAATCATCGCATGCCGGATCCCTTTCCTTAACTGCTTCGAGGTCTCGCTCGATTGACTTGATCATAGTAGGTACAGAATTGTAGGCATGAAGGAGGAGTTCTCTTAAATCACTTTCAGGAACTGCCCCTTTAGCTAAACGGGAAGATAAGCGCCAACTTAGTGCGTCTTCTAAAGACGATCGCTCCAATACATATTCTGTAAGCACCTTGGCAAGTATGCGCTCCCGTGAGGCTACTGCAGTAGCTTCGTCACGAAGGGATTGCCAAACCGAAGAATTATTCATCTCAGCATATTATTGAATAAGCTGAAATATTACGAGTTTGATTCTTGTTTGGTTTCAGTACCATAAAAATTTTTACCAATTTCTATCTCTTTTCGTCCCTTGGACATCCTCCATTCGTTTGTATCTCGTAAGGAATAAACACATCCACAATACTCCTGCTGATAAAAATTTTCCCTTTTGGAAACCTCCAGCATTCTTTGTGAGCCTCCACATTTCCTCCAATTGTAAGTCCAATAAGTCATCTCGTCGTAACGGGCCGCAGCCCGCTCTCCACACCCATTGATTTGAGCCATATTTTTCCAGCGAGAAATCCCCAGGCAACTCGTAAAGACTCTAAACCCATGTTCTTTCGCAAAAAGAGCAGTGCGTTCAAAGCGCATATCAAAACAACTTGTACATCGAATTCCTCGCTCAGGTTCCCACTCCATGCCCCTTACCCGCTCAAACCAATTCCTGACATCATAATCACCGTCGTGATGGACGAGTCCGAGTTTCTCACAAAATCTTTTATCCTCTTCTTTCCGTAATTCGTACTCTTTTTTGGGGTGAATATTTGGGTTGTAAAAAAAAACTGTCGGCTTGATTCCAGACTCAAGCATTGTTTCCAGAACCTCCCCTTCACAGGGAGCACAACACGAATGAAGTAATACCTCGCTTGCACCACCTGGAGCTTCTAGCTTGGGACGTTCCGCTGAATTCATGAGTGGGAATTTATTGGGTTATCAAGATCCTTCTGCTTTTAAACCGCGTGACATTAATTCAATGACTGAACTCCTAGGATCACTCCCCTCGTAAAGAGTGCGGTATACTTGTTCCAAAACGGGGGCGACTGCACCAGCTTCTTTACTTTTTCTATAAAAACATTCTGTAGCCCAGTAACCCTCGACGACGGTTTTTTGCCCATCGATTAAGGCTTTTGCAGATTTCCCGCGAGCAATAGATTGGCCAAAGGTTCGATTTCTGCTCCATTCGCCCGTACATGTAGCAATAAGGTCACCCACTCCACTCAACCCCACAAAAGTATCTTTCCTTGCACCGAGGTGGGAACCAAGTTCGATCATTTCATTAAGGCAACGAGTGATTAATGCGGCACGGGCATTATCTCCTAACCCTAATCCATCGGATAGGCCCACCGCTATGGCATAAACATTTTTCAGGCACCCCCCGATGGCTGCCCCCACCCGATCATCGGAACGGTAAATGCGTAAGGATGAAGAACTAATGGCCTCCTGCAGGCTAAGGGTATCTGCTTCCATCCGGTTCAATGCCAGGCACATTGCAGCAGGCTTACCCTCTGCCAATTCCAGGGCATGGGAAGGTCCAGTTAAATACCCACAACTTATGGAAGGGCCAAACACCTCGCCCATTACCTCATGAGAATACTTATTGGTCTTTGGCTCAAGGCCTTTGCATAGGGCAAGGGCCCCTTTTAGTTGAGGGCTGGTTACAATATGCGTAGCCGCCCCCATGCTGGTTTCACGCAATGCATGAGAAGGACAGGCAAGAAAGATATAATCGGCCTCCATAATTGCCGGAGCCACTTCCCTGCCAATCTGTAAGTCACTGGGGAATTCAACTGCAGGTAAATAATCAAGGTTTTTTCGGTCAGATGAGAGTTGGAGAGCATGATCCATCCGCCGAGGGCAAAGAGTGACTACGTGACCGAGCTTAGCTAGGTATACAGCCATTGCCGTACCCCATGCCCCAGCTCCTAATACCGAAAAATTCATAAATTCAGGCGGGGAATTTCTTAGACTTAACCTCAGTGACATACTGAGAAAGAGCTTTAGAGATCACTTGGTTTAAATTGGCATAAGTTTTCACAAAAGAAGGTGGTTTATTTACATGGTAGCCCAGAACATCTGTACTTACGAGAATCTGTCCGTCACAACCCGCACCACTCCCAATACCAATCAAAGGTGGGAGGATTTGCTTAGCAAGTTCGCGGGCTACAGATTCTTCGATCATCTCACCAACCACGGCAAAGCAACCCGCTTCCTCAAGGGCGATTGCATCGGTGTATAAATCTTCTGCCTCCTGTCGGTCCGCCCCAAACTTCCGATACCCCCCAATCGCCTTGACTGTTTGAGGGAGTAAGCCGATGTGACCTAAGACGGGTATTCCGGTGGCTACAAGTTTTTCGATATCGTCTGCTACATCACGCCCGCCCTCAATTTTTATGGCATCAGCACCACCTTGCTGCATTAACCTGCGAGCAGAATCAAGCAGGTGATCAAAGGAAAAACTCGCTTCTCCAAAAGGTAAATCTGCCACAAGAAGACAATTAGGTTCAGCCCTGCGGACTGCAGCAGTATGGCGCAACATGTCTGTCATATCCACCGGTATGGTTGTCTTATGCCCAAGAAGGGTCGTGCCAACCGAGTCACCAACCAGAATGAAGTCAACACCTGCATCGCAAACCAACCGACTCATTACTGAGTCATATGCAGTTAATGCTACGATCGGCCTTACTCCCTTAAGTTTTGCAAGGTCGCGCACACTCCCAGCTTGGTCGTGATGAGGTTTCTTCCTTTCGGGAGCCCTTTGGGGCTGCTTTTGTGTTCGTTTTTGGGGCTGAGCATTATCCTGTTTTTGGGGGACTGACCTATCGGTAGTAACCGCATCAGGCTTTTTCTGTTTAACAGAGGAGTCCTCTACCTTTTTACTTTTTCCAGCAGCCGGTTTTTTACTGCGTGGCGGTCCACGACGCTTAGGCTTTGTACTCTCAGGGTTCGAATTACTCGGAGAATTAGCGGGAGGTTGGTTTTCTTTCTCGGGCATCTACTGTAAAAATAAGGTAAAAGTGATTATAAATCATGACGTGCAGAAGTTATAAAGAACTACTGCCAGAGCAATGATTCGTTCACCTTAGCACTCTCACCATCCCTCGTACAGAAGGAAAGACTTTAATTAAAAGAGAATTAAACCACATCCGCTTGCATGAAACCTCTCCATTCGATTTGATGATCTGTTTTTATGAAAAAAACATTCATATCAGGAGCAAGTCGGGGAATTGGACTGGAATTATGCAAGCAATTACTTGGCAGAAATGAAAATGTCATTGCTGGATGTCGAAACCCGGATGAAGCAATCGGGTTAACCGCCCTCCAAAATATTCATGGCAAACTTGAGATCGTACAACTCAACGTGGATGAAGAGGAATCAGTAAGAAAATGCTTTGATCGTTTGAACGAGCGAGGTGAAACAATTGATCGACTTTACAACAATGCTGGCATTATCGACTGGAAGGATTTAAGTGAAGTAAGTGCCGATTCATTCTCCAATATTCTACAAACCAATTTAAGGGGTGCATTTCTGGTGCTGCGCCATAGCGTATGCTGCATGAAAAGATCACATAACGCGTGGATATACAATATGTCATCCCGCCTAGGATCGATTGAGCTTCGTGGAAACACCCAACTAGGTGGGGCTATCGCTTACCAATGTTCCAAGGCTGGATTGAATATGTTGACCAAGCAGGCGGCAATCGATCTTGCTGATTTTGGAATTAATGTAGTTTCTTTGAGCCCTGGTTGGGTCAAAACAGAAATGGGTGGAGAAGATGCAAAGTACGAAGTCGCCGATTCGGTTGCGAAATTGATTACTGTAACCGACCAATTGGCCAGAGATAAAAATGGGGGATTTTTTGGCGAAGATGGAGGAGAAATTCCATGGTAGAAATTAAAGGGAAAGAAAAACGGAACATTCGAGGGATTCTAAAAACAAGACCCATTGATTTGAGGGTGGGCAAGCGGGGATTAACTCATGAATTCATCCGGGAATGTGAAAAAGTTTTAAATAAAGAATCGATGATCAAACTAGGTCTGCCTGCTGACAAGGAAGTGCAAAAGAAAATCATTGAACAATTCTCAAGCGAAGTTTCTGCCCAGTGCATCGCAAAAGTAGGGAAAACCGTAGCTTTCTATCAGCCTCCTGAGTAAACCAAGTCCATTGGAGGCTGGGGTGACTTGTCCAAAGTTTTGCACCCTAGACCAGGCAGGCAAGAAGTGGGACAATCAGTCTCTCCGCGGGAAACGCTGCCTAATTTACTTTTATCCCCGCGACATGACTCCTGGTTGCACAACAGAAGCCTGTGGGCTCAAGGATTTATATATCGAATACAAAAAGTTAAATATCTTAATTTTGGGGGTCTCCACAGACGGAGAAAAGTCTCATCGCAAATTTATTGGCAAGTATGATCTGCCCTTCCCTCTTTTGATTGATGAAGATCATAAAATGTCTGAGGCCTTTGGAGTGTGGGGTGAGAAAAAATTTATGGGTAAAACCTTTAATGGTATTCACCGAATGAGTTTTCTTTTAGGCAAAAGTGGTAAAATTGAAAAGGCCTACCACAGAGTAAAACCTGCCGAGCATGCAAGGCAGGTATTGAACGACATTTCAAACCAGGACGAAAACGACCCAAGTATCCTTGCTTAGGCGGAAAGAGCCGCCTGTATAATATCGCAGAAGGATTTGGCCGACAGCGAAGCTCCACCGATTAAACCGCCATCAACATCAGGCTGAGCAAGAAGACCTGCTGCATTTTCAGGCTTCATTGAGCCGCCATAAAGAATTCGAATGGATGATGCCGCTGATTCACCAAAAATTTCGGACAAGACTTTCCTTACTTCTTGGTGTACTTCTTGAGCCATCTCGTCGGTTGCAGTTTTTCCA
Source organism: uncultured Opitutales bacterium (assembly GCA_943787575.1). Lineage (GTDB taxonomy): Bacteria > Verrucomicrobiota > Verrucomicrobiia > Opitutales > Seribacteraceae > Chordibacter. The sequence continues at coordinate 40,033 of CALSMY010000015.1, forward strand.
GTACCGATTGCCCAAACCGGCTCATAGGCAACGACCAACAGGTCAAGTGCAGATGATGGATAATTGACTAATCCCTCGCGAACTTGAGATCCCACAACTTCCATAGTTTTACCTGCTTCACGCTCCTCGAGTGTTTCACCAATGCAGAAAATGGGTCGTAGGTTTGCGTTTATCGCAGCGATAACCTTTGAGTTAATGGAGGCATTGGTCTCTCCAAAATATTGCCGCCTTTCACTATGACCGAGGATTACATGTGAAACATAGAGTGAGCGAAGCATCTCCGCAGAAACCTCACCAGTAAATGCACCAGATGGCTCGGCATGCATATTTTGCGCACCCAAATGAACTTCCGACTGCTCGACTTTGGAGGAAACAACAGGGAGAGAGGTAAAGGGCGGGCACACACAAACCTGGACACTGGTCTGACTTCCAGTCAGCGAGTTAATTTCATCTACCAAGGAGGCAGATTCATCCGGCGTGAGGTTCATCTTCCAGTTTCCAGCGATAAGAAATTTTCGACTCATAATAAAAAAGGGCAAAGGGGAAGCATTAAATTATTGGTCCAGTATGGAAACGCCTGGCAACTCCTTACCTTCAAGGAATTCAAGTGAGGCACCGCCACCGGTACTCATAAAGGTGACTTGGTCGGAATAGCCACTTCGCTTAATAGCCTTAACACTATCCCCACCACCAATAATTGAGGTGGCATTTCCTTCAGCCACTGCTTTGGCTACAGCGAAAGTTCCTTTGCTAGAACCCTCGATTTCGAAGACACCCATGGGGCCATTCCAAAGAACAGTTTTTGCCTTCGCGACTTCCTCTGCAAATAAAGCAATCGTTTTGGGGCCTGCATCGACACCCTCCCAACCATCTGGGATGTTACCTTCAACCACTTTGGTTTGCCCAAGAGTCTTGTTACCAAAATCAAGTGAGTCAGTGACAAGATAATCGACGGGAAGCATAAACTTAACGCCCTTTTCCTCGGCCTTCTTTAGTGCATTTCGAGCAAGTTCTACTTTATCAACTTCGCAAAGACTATCACCAACAGTCTGACCCATCGCCAAAGCAAAGGTGTAAGCCATTCCACCTCCAATGATAATGGTATCTGCCTTATCAAGAAGACGATCAATCACGGTAATCTTATCGCTTACCTTGGCTCCGCCTAAAATAACAATGAATGGACGCTCAGGCGATTCAGTTTTATTGCCAAGAAATTCGAGTTCTTTCTGAATCAGGTAACCAGCTGCTCGGTCTTCGATTAGTTCTGCCACACCATGGGTTGATGCGTGTGCACGATGAGCTGTACCAAATGCATCGTTCACATAAACATCAGCAAGCTTAGCTAAGGATTTAGCAAAGGCTGGGTCATTATCAGTCTCCCCCTTGTGGTAGCGCATGTTCTCGAGAAGAGCGATTTGACCAGAACTCATTGAGTTAACTGCATCCTCAACCTTTTCGCCCGTACAATCGTCCAGAAATAGCACAGGTAAACCAATAAGCTTAGCCAGGGCGGGAGCAACTGGAGCCAGGCTCATAGACGGAACTTTTTCTCCCTTCGGTCGCCCAAGGTGACTTGCCAGAACAACCTTGGCTCCAGACTCAGAAAGTTTTCGAATGGTGGGCAAGGCAGCGCAAATCCGAGTGTCATCTGTAATGGTACCATCGGAATCGAGTGGCACATTAAAGTCTACGCGAAGAAAGACACGCTTATCCTGTAAATCCAAATCGTCGATAGATTTGATCATAATGAGAAGATGGTAGGAAGTAGTACGAGAGCCATATTAGCCCGCGCCAGTATATTTAAGTAAAAAATGGTATTAAACAAGTGCAGCAACACGCTTGAGTAAGTCTACACAACGGTTGCTGTAACCCCATTCGTTGTCGTACCAAGAAATCAACTTAAAGAATGTATCACTTAGTGCGATTCCGGAACCTGCATCAAAAATAGAAGACGCTGGGCAATGAATGAAATCAGCAGATACCACTTCATCGTCAGTATACTCAAGGATTCCTTTAAGTGGACCCTCGGCAGCTTCTTTCATCTTGGCACAAATTTCTTCGTAAGAGGTTGACTTTTCTGTCTTAACGGTGAGGTCCACAACGGAAACCGTCGGTGTAGGCACACGAAATGCCATACCAGTAAGTTTGCCCTGAACCTCAGGTAGCACCAAGCCTACTGCTTTGGCTGCACCAGTGGTTGAAGGGATAATATTAATAGCAGCCCCACGACCACCCTTCCAATCTTTAATGGAGGGTCCATCTACTGGTTTCTGAGTAGCAGTGTAGCTATGAACCGTTGTCATTAGGCCTTCTGCGATTCCAAAGTTTTCAAGCACCACTTTTGTGATAGGGGCAAGGCAGTTAGTCGTGCAGGATGCATTGGAAAGGATATGATCGTCTGCAGTAAGCTCGTTGTCATTAACCCCAAGTACAATGGTTTTTACATCTCCTTTAGCAGGAGCAGATATGATTACTTTTTTGGCTCCCGCTTGTAAGTGGCCAGCTGCTTTATCACGATCGACAAACAAACCGGTGGACTCAATAACCACATCGACCCCAAGATCACCCCATGGGAGTGCAGCGGGACCCTCACGCACAGCCAAGCATTTAATGGTGTGTCCATTGACCACAAGAGTATCATCTGTGGGTGCCTCAACGGTGCCATTAAAACGGCCTTGGGTTGAGTCGTATTTTAAAAGATAGGCAAGGTTGTCGGCGGGAACTAAGTCGTTGATTGCAACGACTTCAAAGTCCTTACCGAGTAATCCCTGATCGACAAGAGCGCGAAAGACCAAACGACCAATGCGGCCGAATCCATTAATTCCAATTTTAGTAGACATTTGTATGATTTTGTTGAGTGAGAAAAATTGATTGCGAAGAAATACACATGGGATTTGACCGGAAAATGGCAAGGATAAGTTTAGTTCAACTTTCGAGACCTCAAATTAAGATGGGACTATATGAAGATTTGGAAACTAAACTTTAACCCTATTTTCTGAGCTTACTTTAAAATAAATGACCAAAGCGATCGAAAGTAGGCTGCAGATGTAAGCAAATTGATCACCCATTGATCCTAAACTTGGCATATTCGGTTGAGGAATGTTTACCTCGATCACCGCGGCTCCTTCAAAATAAACTCGATCCTGATCATCTAGTAAGACATCGCGAACGATCCCCCTTTGATCAATCCAGCCAGACCATCCCGCATTAGCACAACGCACGACCGGAACTCCATTTTCTGCCGCCCTCAAGACTGAATGGCTCGCATGTTGTTCGGCACAACCTTCTTCAGCGAACCAAGCATCATTAGTGGATACAATTAATAACTCAGCACCTTGTTCCACTGCACTCCTGGACAGACTTGGGAAAATATCCTCATAGCAAATTAAAATTCCGGTCCTGACCAAACCCGAAGTGTTTCCATCTCTGATAGGTAGGTCGAAAAGATAAACTTGATTCCCCGGAGAGAAGTTACCAACTGGACCGACCAACTTTTCCAGTCCGGGTATCACACCAAAGGGCTGCGGAACATACTCACCAAAAGGCACAAGTACCTGTTTAGCGTACCACTCAGGTTGCATCCCCTTCTCTGGGTCGATGTAGACCATTGCATTGTAGGATGCCCCCTCCTCTCGAATCACTGAACCCGCAAGGATAGGAATGCCCGTCTTTCTTGCCAATTCCTCAACCCATACTCGATCGAGGTTCAATGGATAAGGGGTAGATGCCTCTGGCCAGAGAATGATATCAGGGGCCGCTAGGGATAAAAACTCGGTTTGTTTGCGCAAGGTATCTTTGTGCTCGGTTGCTCTTCCCTCTATCCATTTATTCAAGAGGTAAGGCTGACAAATACCTACTTTGAGAGTTTTATTGGCTCGAGCTAAACCTGATCCTCGATCGATAAAAAAAGGGTATATCATAAGGAACAGAAGTAGAATACCTAGGTACAGCTCAGGACAGATCGAACGGTTGAAAAAACCTACAGCCTGGCGCCTTCTGACAAACAAATGATGCAGGTACGACCCAATACATAAATTGAAAAAGATTAGGAAGAATGACACTGCCCAACTTCCCGCAAAGAAGGCAGCTTGTAAGAGAATTGGCCTCTCCCATTGCGTAGCCGCGAGTGGACACCAGGGAAAGCCAAGAGTGAATAGGGTTCTTAGCCATTCAATGCTTACCCACAAGGCAGACAAGCCAACAATAATGAGCAATCGCGAATTAAAATTCCCCTTTGAGAAACGGGGGTACCAGGCACGGGCAAATAAAAACCAAATTGACTGGTAGCAGGAGAGTAAAAAGGTAGCGGTACACATACCGCCAAAGCTCACATGCCTCATCCATCCTACCATAGCAATGTGATAGATCCACCCGGATATAAGCATGCAAATTAAAACTTTCCTAAAACTGGGCCGAAAGTGAATCCATATTAAAAAAGGAAGCAGAAATATATAAGCCGCCTCAGGTGTTTCCCGCGGGGCATGAGCCACCCAGAGCATCCCCATGGGGACGGCACTGGCCAGGCAAGCCCAACCCCACTCGCGAAACCAGGCAGCAATGCTCAGTCGCTGAGAGTAAAACATAATCTAGTCCCTAACATGGAGAACCTGTTTCCCTTGGCCTCGAAATTATATCAGATAAAGGTTCAAGGTGCATAGGTTGTTCGGACCTGCCATTATCAAGCAGGAAATACTGGCAAACCCTATCAAGTTCAGATCGCGTTCGGGTTCTCCTCATTTGGAAAAGAAATTCGCCTTTTAAATCCACAGAAAGTCCAATGTAATTTAAGAATTTCTTCATTCGGGCAACCTGCTTTTCGTCAGTCATTGTATCTTTTGATAGTACATCGCAAAGTTGATTAATGTATAAATGTACATCTCCAAGGGTTGGCCGATCCATCTCCTCCCCATTCTGAAGTTGTCTAATTTGTTTAAAAATCCACGGATTTCGAATTGCGCTTCGTCCGATCATTACTCCTTTCGCACCTGTTTCATTTACCAGTTTCATCGCAGATCTTGCTGTATGAACATCTCCATTAAGTAAGACGGGGCAATCCATCTCTGTAACCGCTTGCTTGACATAATCGTACTGAGGTGTCTCTCGATATCCACCCTTTACGGTTCGGGCATGAAGGCTGACCAGTTCGACCTCGTTTTGAGCAAAAACTTTCAATAGGCGACCAAAATTCTGATGGTCCTCAAATCCAATTCTCGTTTTCACGGTAAGAGGACAACTGCAAGTATCTCGCAACACATTCAATACACGATCGATACGGTCGGGATCGCGCAATAATCCACCACCTACATTTTTTCGGTATACCCTTGGAGCTGGGCAACCCAGGTTTAAGTCTATTCCAGCAATGCAATACTCTTGCAACTCCCTGGCGAATCGGGCGACATGCTCAAGGTCCTCACCGATTAGTTGGGCAAACACGGGCTTGCCTGATTTATTCTCAGTAATTGAGGAGAGTATACCAGGATCAATCCTGGCACTGGCATGGACACGAAAATACTCGGTAAAAAACAAGTCAGGTGGACCAAAGCCTGCAATTAAGTTCATGAACGGAAGCCCGGTAACATCCTGCATAGGTGCAAGTGCAGTAGGGAAACCGACTTCAGGAAATAACCTTCCTAACGAGTCCGGCGAAACACCGGGAGTTAATGTTGCCAGCATTTTGGGCAAATTATTCCTGCTTTCGCAGAATTCGCTCAAGGATCTCTGTCATGTCCTCAACATTATCCATAACCTTTCGAGAAACATGGATAGGCTGGTCCATCTGCAATGCAAGGACAATAGAATCACTCGGGCGGGCGTCTAATTCAATGATTTTTTTCCCAAGCTCGTTTTCCATTTGTAAAATAATTCGGGCAAAAAAAGTACCCTCATCAACATCATTAATTAATACACGCTCGATTTTGGTCTCCAGTCCCTTCAGGATTAAACCGATTAAGTCATGAGTCAGGGGGCGCTCCTTTTTTACCTTGTTGATCGTCATATTTATTGCGTTCCCTATTGCAGGGTCTACATAGATGACGAAAGTTGTTTCATCGTTACCAAGGAAGATGGCACAACCATTAGAAGTGGGCATGACGCCCTTGACAGTTACGATAGATGTATCCTGATTCATCTTGTCATTATCGCTTTCGTTCCTTTGCTTCGCAAGAACTTATCTTTTTACAATCTTACAATATGAAAACAATCGACCCCTCTCCCACCCCAAGATCCAACCTATACTTGGTGGGCTTGATGGGCACGGGAAAGAGTACACTTGGAAAGATGTTGGCACAAAATTTAGGCATGAGTTTCCTGGACTCCGACCAAGAAATTGAAAAAGTCGCCCAAATGAATGTATCTCAGATTTTTTCCAAAAAAGGTGAAGCACATTTCCGAAGTTTAGAAAAAGATTTTATAAGTCATGGGCACCCGCAAGAAAATTGCCTGGTTGCTTGCGGGGGTGGCCTTTGCATTCCGCAAGGCATGATGGAAGCAATCAAAGAAAGGGGAAAGGTGGTTTGTCTTTGGGCATCAATTGCCACACTTGTTGAGCGAACAAGTTCTGACAAAACTCGCCCCTTATTGCAAAACACAAGCCCTCTAACCGCACTTCAGGAATTATTAAACCAACGGGAAGAGAGATACAAAGAAGCGGACATAATTATAGAGACAGACGATCTTTCGCCCGCCGAAGTAGTTGAGTTAATCATTTCCAAACTGTAATTCAACTTGGCTGATGTTCTTCAATCTTCCGGGGAATCAATAAAGTGCTTGTTTGCTTTATCGAGAAAATCTCTGGGGGGCTTGATTAATTTACCCTCCTCATTCACAAAGGCGTGCGAAGTTGCCCCCTTGGCGAGTAATTCCTCATTCCTTCTAACCTCGTAAAATATTTCAATGCGGGCGAGTGGTGAAGTATTAATAAGAGCAGTCACTTGCAGGCGATCGTCAAATTTAGCCGGTTTGATAAACCGGGCTTCGCAGGTTAGCACAGGCAGTAGGAATCCACTTTTCTCCAATTCTTGATAGGGGCATTCCAGTTGGTCGAGTAACTCAATTCTTGCGGACTCAAACCAAGTAAAGTAATTGCCATGGTAAACCACTCCCATTTGATCCGTTTCCTGGTATCGTACCCTAACTTCAGTAATTGCTGATATCATGAATCCAACTTTGCTAAACTCCCCCAACTCGCCAAGCCTCATTTAAGCATCCCATGTCACTAGGAAAAAAAGAAAGAAGAATAACCATTGCCATTGGCCTCATAATTGGGGTTACCGCATCATCCATGCTTGTGCGGCACGCACTTGATATTAAAAGTGAAAAGACCGCGCTTAGACCGGGTAATTATAAGTCATTACATACAGCGGTGGGAAATATTCCCTTCCCCCCTCTCCCTGAAACAGTTTCTACTGCTGTCCCGAGTGGCATCGTTATCCATTATGAAGGAAATCGATCTTCCCTCTCTGGTTCCCATCTAAATAAAGTCAATTCATGGGTCATTGAAACTACTGGTTCGTTCAGATCAGAAAGGTTGTTTATTTTGGCCGAGCAAGAATTGGAAAGTGCCAGCAATATTCAGCTTTTTCGTGCAGCGGAGATTTACACTCGGTTAAAAAACGACAACACATTGGATTCATTTAAAAAGTTATTAGATGAGGATGTTTTTCATATAATTGGTCGAAATCATTCAACCGATGAACTTATTGTACAGTCGAGAAACTTTTCGCCCACCGATTTAGAAAAAGCTATCCGTTTCCTAACGGCGACTAACCTGGTAGCCAGCACCCGACTTCCCCCATGGGTATCTTCGCGTTAATCTACTGTCTATCTCGTTGACCCTTGCCGAATCTTGCCTACTATTGATCCCTTATTTTACGAAGTTAGTTAAACACACTTCGTTCTTATTCATAAATCCGAAAACCAAGTACTGAAACCATCGTGAACGTAGATATTAAGGATGCGGGCGCTGCTCGTAAAATCGCAACCGTAAGCTTCGAACCTGAAGAGGTAAGCAAGTTCGAATCAAAAGTCTGTCAAGATCTAGGCAGAATGGTAAGCATTCCAGGCTTTCGTAAAGGAAAAGCCCCGGCCCAGGTGATTCGCAAGAAATACGCCAAGGAACTCCATGAGGAATTAAACAGAAAAGTATCGACCTCCGCTTATGAGGCTGTACTTGAGAGAAAAGATATTAAGGTATACTCTGTATTGAAAGTTGACGCCGGCGAGCTTGAGCCCACACAAGCTGCTGCAGTTGAAGTTACCATTGATATCGAGCCTGAATTTGATTTACCTGCTTATAAAGAGTACGAACTCACCGTTGAACCAACCGAAGTGAAGGATGAGGAGGTAGATAAAGAACTCGATGCAATCAGGGAACAACGCGCAAGTTTTGAAGAGGTTGATCGACCTGCAGAAAAGGGAGACTATGTGAAGTGCTCTTATGAGGGCACGCTTGATGGCCAGGCTGTTGCCGAGTTAGTCCCGGAAAAACCCATGTACGGCAAACAAGCGAACACTTGGGAGGAAGCAGGAAATGCAACGGGAATGGGAGTGGATGCAATTGCCGAAGGCGTGGTCGGCATGAAAACAGGCGACAAAAAGGAGATTAATGCCGATTTCCCCAAGGATTTTGAGGTTACTCCCCTGGCAGGCAAGACGGTAATTTATCAATTGGAAATCCATGAAGTCCGTGAAAAGAAAGCTCCTAAATTAGAAGACGAAGAGTTCCTTAAGTCATTAAAGATCGAAAGTGTAAAAGAACTGAAGGAAAAAGTAGTTGAACAAATTAAAACGCGCAAACAACAGGAAAACGAAAACCTGAAGCGTAAACAAATCACCCAGAAAATCCTGGACATGGATGATTTCCCCTTACCCCAGCAAGCTGCTGAAGAAGAGTCTAAGGCCATCTTTCAGAACCGTATCCAACAGGCTTCAAGTCAGGGCACCAAGCAGGATGAAATCGAAAAGAACCGAGATGAATGGTGGAAGGAGTGCCAGACTCAAGGGCAAGCACGATTGAAACTTACCTTGGTTTTATCCAAAATAGCCGAAGAAGAGAAAATTACAGTCGAAAAGGAAGACCTCGCTCAAGCCGCTACCCGTGAAGCAATGATGAGAAGAGAAGATCCTACAAAATTCATTAAAGAACTCTCCCAGGATCGAGCCAGGCTTAACCGATTGCGTGAGGATATCGTTTACGATAAAACTTTAATCAAAATTGCCGAGTTGTCCAAAGAACAGATTTGCGACATCGAGGGTGAGCATACACACTAATTGATCATGGGCGCTTATTTACCACTTCCATATGTATACGAACGCGAAGGTCGCCAGGAGCGGGCTTGGGATATTTACAGTCGATTACTTAGGGATCGGATTGTCTTTGTCGGTACTCCTATTGATGACTATGTTGCCAATTCCATAATTGCCCAGCTACTCTTCCTACAGATGGAGGATCCTAAAAAGGCGGTTCATCTATACATCAATTCCCCTGGTGGTAGCGTTTCTGATGGAATGGCGATTTATGACACCCTGAAGTTCATGCAATGTGATGTGATCACTTATTGCATCGGTATGGCGGCTAGTATGTCCACCGTTCTTCTAGCAGCTGGTACTCCTGGTAAAAGGTATGCCCTTCCCAACAGTCGTGTAATGATCCATCAACCTAGCGGTGGTGCTGGTGGACAAACTTCTGATATTTCCATTGCTGCAAAAGAAATTTTGCGTTGGAGAAGTACAATTAATCAAGTTCTCTCCGAACATAGCGGTAAATCGGTCGAGCAAATTGAAAAAGATTCAGACCGAGACTACTATATGTCAGCTGAAGAAGCTAAGGATTATGGCCTCGTGGACGAAGTAATTTCCAAAAAGCCAACCGATTAAAAATTTTATCGATGGCTAAGCCTACCAAAATCAATTTTTGCTCTTTTTGCGGGAAACCGCAGGGAGAAGTCCGAAAAATGATCGCAGGACCTGCCAGCGTATTTATCTGTGATTCCTGTGTTCGGGTTTGCAAAACCATCATCGATCGTGAACTGGGGGAGAAAGAACCTCCCAAGAAAAGCTCTGGCAGTAAGCCGGTTTTTAATTTGGTTAAACCCAGCTTGATCAAAGCACACCTGGACGAGCATGTAATTGGGCAAGATCATGCAAAGAAAGTCTTATCAGTTGCCGTCCACAATCATTATAAAAGATTATCTGCAGAATTGGGGTCGACTGAGTCGCAAAAGGATTCTCCCTTTCTGCCTCAAGATCTAGAAGAAGTAGAGATAGAAAAAAGCAATGTATTACTCATTGGCCCCACTGGGAGTGGTAAAACTTTTCTAGCAAGAACCCTAGCGAAACTACTTGATGTTCCCTTTGCCATCGCGGATGCCACGACCCTTACAGAAGCCGGGTATGTTGGTGATGATGTCGAAAATATCGTCGTCCGACTATTACAGTCAGCCGATCATGATATCGATCGTGCCCAATGTGGCATCGTATATGTCGATGAGATAGATAAAATAGGCAGAAAGACCGATAATGTATCCATCACCCGAGATGTATCTGGAGAAGGAGTCCAGCAAGCGTTATTGAAAATACTTGAGGGTACTGTTTGCAATATCCCCCCGCAGGGTGGCCGAAAACACCCCAATCAAGAGTATGTACAACTTGATACATCCAACATCTTATTCATATGTGGTGGTGCATTTGTTGGCCTAGACGATATCATCGGCCAAAGAAAAGGAAAGCGGAGCGTAGGGTACAACACTGGCAAACCACAAAAGACCGAAGAGATTCTTTCCGAGGTTATGCCCGAAGACTTGGTAAAATTTGGCTTGATTCCTGAGTTCATCGGTCGATTGCCCGTTCTCTCAATTCTTCATGAACTTACACAGTCACAACTTGTTTGCGTCCTGGAACAAACCAAAAATTCTATCCTCAAGCAATACCGCAAGATGTTCATGCTGGAGGGTGCAGAGCTTCGCTTTACCCGTGAAGCCATTACCGCCATCGCCAAGCAGGCCCTCACCATGAAGACTGGTGCCCGGGCATTACGTTCTATTATGGAAGCAGTTATGCTTGATGTGATGTACGAATTGCCAGCGATTGAAGAACCAGTTGAAGTGGTTATCAATGCAGGTGTAATTAAGGGAAAATCCAAAGCGAAAATTGTTCCTCTCCCCGAAAAGAAAAGAGACGCAGCTTAAGGCTTTTACTGGATGCGGAAAAGTAAAGTGTGGTTATGCCACGAAATCAAAACCTAATCGTGCTTTTCCTCACATTATTTTCGGGCCTATCATCTTTTGCACCTGAAGATATTATGAGCCTTGAATCTATTTGAAGAAATTCATCAACTTCGGAACCTTGGAGGTATAGTTTTTCTGTTCTAATTTCTGCAGGGGCTAAATTGTTGATCCTAAATTTCTTCTCAGACCCTAGGTAACCTACTACAAGGCTAAGATTATCAAGCCAGGTATTTCCTTGGTTTTGAATAATTACCTCAAAAGGCATTGTGCCAGAAACCAAGCCGGATTCACCGAAGTAATACCCAACTAAGGCCGGGTCTGAGTAATTCTTATTATCCTTATTTTCTAGCCTACCTAGACTCAAAACCCCATGGCCTGCAATTAAATCATAACCCGGCTTGCCCGCTTCATTTGCGTACCGCAGGAGTAAATCCTCAACATCATGACTGGTCAGGGTTGGATCCTTGGAGAGCTCCGCGGCAATTGAAGCAGAGACAATTGCACTAGATACTGAGGTTCCACTAAACGAAACCATTTCCTGAAGCTCCCACGCGGTAAGTACGCCTACTCCGGGTGCTGCAATATCAACACCTTCTCCATAATTCGAAAACGAGGAGACTTGACCACTTTTTCCCACAGAAGAAACTCCAATAACGCCATCGTAGGCAGCGGGAAAATTAACTAAACCCTCGCCCTCATTACCAACTGCGGCAATAATGCTGACACCACTTTCTCGAGCATACTCCACTGCCTGTTTTAGTACATTGCTCCCATATTCTCCACCAAGGCTTAGGTTGATTACCCTTGCACCATCCTGAACTGCTTTTACGATACCGGAGGCAACTGTGTATGAGTCAGTTTTTCCGGTTTTATCAATTACACGGTAAGACAGAATTTCAACCCGAGGAGCAATCCCTTGAACGCCTGAAGTGGTGCCCGCCATAACAGATGCCAATGCAGTGCCATGCCCCTTCCCTTCTTCCCCGTCATTTCCTAGCAAGTTTGTTTGTTTAATAGATACCCCCGCAAGCATGGGATGAGAGAGATCAACCCCTGAATCCAATAGAGCTACTTTCACACCGGCACCTAAATTGTCACGATCCTCCCCGCCCCCAAGCCATTTTATGTAGGAGTCAGAAAAACTTGCCTTATCCAAGATCATTTCTTTTCGCGGAGGAAGGGGTTGGCGCATTGAATAGTTAGGGGATAGTTGGCCGTTAGAAATGTACTCATTTAAGAGGGGGAGAGCTTTTGATGTGTCCAAAATTTTTACCCGAACAACGCCAAGTTCTGCGAGGCTTTCAACCAACTTAATTCCATAAGTAGAAGCATTTTTCCTGAGGTTTTCCATACTTTCATTACTTAAACTAAGGACCCAATCATTTTCTGGGTTTACTTGCTTAAGCAAATCATCGAATTCCCTTATGGAAGATTGATTAATTTCCTCCAATAATGAATGCTCAAAAGGAAAGACTTCGCCTTTGGAATTAAAGATTGGTAAGGGTAAATGACTGGGTCGCTTATTTCCCAAGCTTTGGTGCTTTAATTGATTACCTTGAAAAGAGTAATTTTTAGCCAACCAGAAAGCTACGATTGCACTTACCAGGAGTGCCAACGGAAATACTTTACGGATAAGCAACATTTTCACTTAGTTTGACGCAAACAGAGTTGTCCGCAAACTCATTGAATGATGAAATTTACCCAATGAGTCAGGATATTCTAATTGTAGGTCATGGGCTGGCAGGTGCCATTCTGGCCCACAGCCTACTTGAGCGTGGACAAAATGTTAGAGTAATAGACTCATGCAGTCCACATTCAGCAACTCAAGTATCTGCCGGTTTGATCAATCCATTCATTGGACCCAAGCTCAATATACCAACAGATTTTGATAACTGTATGGATGCAAACCTGCATTTTTATCAAATAATTGAAAAACATGCTGAAAAAAAATTCCTTCAGTCTATTGATTTATTTCGTATCTTTCTAGCAGTTACCCAAAAGGATCGGTGGAATGCGCTTGCTAGTCCTTACAAGAAAAAAACAATCAGCCCTTCGCAATGCAGCGACTCAGGACTCCTTGCAACCTATGGTGCTGGCGTTACCAAAGCATGGAAATTTGACTCCCAAGGCTTCATTAATTTCTCCCAAAAAAGCCTTTCCTCGCAAGGTCGTTTTCAAGAAGCGAACTTTGACCCAATGAGATGGACTGATCATTTGGTTATATTTTGCGAAGGATATCGTGTGATAAAAAATCAATGGTTTAACATGCTGCCTTTCGCTCCCGCTCAAGGTGATGTATTATCAATTGAGTCATCTAAAGGCTTACATGCAAGCAACGGAACTTGGCATATGCCGGATGGAAATAAGGGGTTAGCCAGGGTAGGTTCAACCTGGAGGCATGAAAATCTGGAATCTGGGCCAAGCCAACGAGCAAGGGATGAGATTTTTAAAAGACTGCAATTTATTCCATCTCTTCAAAATGCATCGATAAATTCACATTTAAGTGGAGTACGAAGCGGAACAAAGGATCGTAATCCTATTATTGGCAGGCATCCCAAAATTAAAAGCTACTATCTGTTTAACGGCTTTGGTTCAAGAGGATGTAGTACGATTCCATTGGCTGCCCACGAATTCACAAATTTCATTACCCAAGGAATCCCCCTACCCCAACACAAGAATCTTTCAAGGTTCCTTTAAGGAGAATCAAAATGAGATTATTTGAACTAGCTCATTCAAAAATTAAAGAAATTATCAAGGTCGGAGATTGTTGCATAGATGCCACATTGGGGAATGGACATGATAGCCTTTTTTTGGCTCAACAAATAAGCCCACCGGGTAGAGTGTTCTCTTTTGATATTCAGGAATCTGCCATTCACGAGGCAGGTAGTAAATTAGATGCTGCGGGGCTCGGGGAATTCGTATCCATCATTCATGACTGCCATACTAATATTGAGGAAAAAGTCCCTATCCAGTACCATGGCGAGATTGCCATTGCCATGTACAACCTAGGCTACCTACCTGGAGGCAATCACTCAATTAAGACTACTTATGAAACTACGACCAATTCCTTGCTAACAACCTATGAACTAATGAAACCCAGCGGACTGATTTCGGTTTTATGCTACCGCGGACATGCTGGTGGTGCTAAAGAATTAGATGAGGTGGAAAAATTATGCAGTGTACAAAAATGGAGTTTTGAAAAATTTGAGGGTAGTAATAACCCGACTTCCCCAGTTTTAATAGTAATTAGAAAGAGTTAATAAGGGTTAACCGGATCTACATCTAAATCATAATCCACACCATCAACACCAAAGCCAAACAAGCGAAGGAATTCTTGTTGGTATTCTTCAAAATTGGTCAGCTCCAAAAGTGTATCAGTATTAACAAGTGGCCAAAGTTCTTTAATTTTAATTTGAATCTCCTCTGCCATCTCCCAGTCATCCAGCCTGATTCGTTGAGCTTCGTCGAGGTCAAGGGAAGCATTCTCTCCGTACAGGCGATCACGAAACAATCGATTAGTTTGCTCAATACAGCCCTCATGGGTGCCTTGCTCTCGCATAACCTTAAACAGAATAGACACATATAAAGGCACGACCGGGATAGCAGAGCTGGCTTGAGTCACTACTGCTTTATTAACTGATACATAGGCACTACCCCCGCAAGAACTAAGCATTTGTTGGTTTAAGGAAAGAGCTGTTTCCTCTAGATGGGCTTTTGCCCGACCAATAGTTCCATTGCGATAGATTGGCCAAGTTACCTCCGGACCGACATAGGAATAAGCTAAATTAACACAACCCTTTGCCAAAAGACCCTCTTCTAAAAGTCGGTCAGTCCAAAGTTTCCAGTCGTCTCCACCCATGACTCTTTCGGTTTGAAAGAGTTCATCATCATTTGCTGGATCAATAGACACATCTTTGACCTCTTTACGGTCAGTATTTAAGGTTTTATTCTTATAAATCATGCCTACTGGCTTGAGGCATGCACGATAATTTTCACCGCTAGTCGGATCGGTTCGACGTGGTGAGGCGAGGCTGTATATCACGAGGTCAAAATCCCCTCCCATCTCCTTTGCTTTTTTAATCACTTCATCTTTACAGGCATCAGAAAAGGCATCTCCATTAATATCCTCGGCAATAAGATTATTTTCCGCAGCTAATTTACGAAAGGCAGAAATATTATAATGCCCCGGACTGCCAGGCTTGCCCTCTTTAGGTTCTCTTTCAAATGAGACACCGAGGGTATCAGCATTATTAGCAAAGGCCGCAGAGATTCGACTGGCAAGTCCGTACCCTGTTGACGCACCTATGACCAGGACCCGGCGTGGCCCCTTGCCCTTAGCTAATTTAACCTGAGAAGCTAACTCCGCCTGAGACTGGACATTTTCTAAGCAACCTGTTGGATGCGATGTGATACAGACGAAACCCTTGATTCTTGGTTTGATAATCATAGCAAATAAGCAATTAAATTCTTTGAGTAATAAGATTGTATGCTTCATGTTACTAGCAAGATAATTAAACCGAAGAAAGCTCAATCACTTGAAATCCCAACGATCCAAAAAATACAAACGGAACAAATCCAAGGAACAGGATCTAGTTTCATCTTTTATGAACTTACCCGCAGAGTTAGCAGAGCGAAAACCCCGACATCCCATATCCATGGAATCTTTAGTGGAGAAGGTATGGGAAGATTGGGGGATTGGAGAAGATGAGACCGCCGAAGGAATTATTTCAGGGAATTGGCAGAAAATAGTCGGGAAATACCTATCAGCTAAATGTGCTCCTGTTAACCTATCAAAAGATGGCAAGACTTTACAAATTCGTGCCTCCAGTAGTACAATCAAGCAGGAATTAAGCTTTAAGAAGCCTGAAGTATTAAAAAAGATTAATAAATTAAAAAAATGCCAAAGGGTTACTCAGTTGCGAATCCTCTAATCGTCTTCGGTACAAGTTGCGCTCCTATCCTGAAGGAACTCATTGACTGTATATTTACGGGAGATAAAAATGTATAAAGTAGCACCCGCGGTCATTAATAAGGTCCAAAACCAAAATTCATTCGACACCTCTAACCTTGAGGCACCTTGTTCATCGGCTAGTAGAAACTTCACTCCAGATGTCAGGTAATTACCAAGGGATACGGTAAGCAAAAACAACGCCATAACCAAAGACTTCATCGCCTTAGGAGCTTGGGTGTAAGCGAACTCTAGGCAGGTGATGGAGACCATGACTTCGGATGCAGTCAAAATAAGACAGGCAAAAACTTGCCACCCTACATGCAAAACCCGGCCCATTTCTACGAACTCCTGAATCACGGAGACTAAAACGAAAGCAAGGACCATCAACCAAAGTCCAATTCCCATCTTGCGAAGTGAGGTAAGTTTGTAGAAATGCTCTGTCAGGGGGTAAATAAAGCGGCTGAATAAAGGTACTAATAAAAGAATAAAAAGCGGGTTAAATACTGCCGAGACTTGAGCTGGCAATAATTCGTACCCGCCAAACATAGGTATCCAGGCTGGGAGAACGCAGTCCAATTGGCGGCATTGTACCTGCCACAGCGTACCTATCTGATCAAATAAAGCCCAAAACAAGATAATGAACGAAAAGATAAGCCATAGTTTAGCAAGGCTGCGAAGATTGTCTTGATTTACCAACTGGCTAAAATAAGCCTTACCGACAGGTTGCACGTGAGTGAACTCCTTGCGCCCCATCCAGAAAAGTAAGGTTGCAACTGCCATTAATATACCCGGCAGGCCGAAAGCATAGTGATGACCAAAAATTGTTTCGCCTGGTTGCTTTTCTCCAACAATCCATGCAAAAAACGGATAAATGGATTCACCTAAAGTTCCGGGTATTCTTTTGGCTTCGAGCAGGAAAGGCGTTAAAAGACCTGATAAAAATGCACCCATATTGATTGATAAATAAAACCAACCAAATACTTTTGGGAGCAATCCTGCATTGGATCTACCAAACTGATCTCCCACATGTGCAGAAACACAAGGCTTGATGCCACCAGAACCCACCGCAATTAATCCAAGTCCGACAAGGAGGAAAACCCGGGTGTCCCCAACCCATCCCATGCAAGCCAAGCAGGCATGGCCTAAGCAGTAGACTAAAGAAAGCAAGAGAATCGTTTTGTACTTCCCCCAAAGTGCATCTGCTACAATACCTCCAAGAATGGGAAATAAGTAAGCAGACCCTACAAATAAATGAACCCAAGCCTCTGCCTCCTTGTTGCCAAATACATCTAATGTACCATCTGATTGGCAAAGGTAGGTAGTCATGTAAACCAAAAGAATTGAGCGCATCCCATAGAAGGAAAACCGCTCTGCCAGCTCATTCCCGACAATAAAGGGAATACCTGGGGGCATACCTTTAAGTTCCAATGGAGTTTTGCGGTACACAATACTTTAGTTACGATTGAATTGCTCAGCCTCTCTCCTACGAGCAACCTCACGGTCTAGGTCTTCCAGTACTTTATTTTTCTCTGAAGATATCGTACCCTCTACGCCCGACGACGAATGGTCTAAGTCATTGGAGGCAGTGCACCTTGACCTCGCCAAAGCGAAAACATTCAAAACTGCACCAATTAAACATCCACCCACAACCCCTAAGGAATATTCCATTAATGAAGCTACAGATATTCCCAGAAAAACTAAAATATTAGCTAAGGATAGAAAGGTTTTATTAAAAGAAGGCATGAATCATTTAAAATTCATCGAGCCGAAAATAGCAATCACATGAAAAACAATTGAATTAATTCGGGACAATGCCTAATTGTAATATGTGAGATTTATTAAAAACTATTTATGCTTTCTCTTATTAGTCGCTATGTTTTCATCCTGTGAGAACATTACTTTGCCCGAAGGTATTCAAATTCCTTCCGAGGATAAAAATCAAACCGCCCACCACCCTCAAAATACTTTACCTGACCAACCAAAGGCTGAACACAAAGAAACACCACAATTAGACCAACCCGAAGTAGAACAGGTTTATAAATTACCCCTCAAGCAAAAACCTATCGTAAAGATTCCTGAGGCGATAAAACCAGAACAACCACCCTTTTCCCAAGATTTACTTAACGCAGTTAAGAATTGGGCCCGCATTCCTAAAAGTGTGTTTCCCGCAAAACCAGTAACCTGTAATTTACCAGTTAGTCTTTTAGCTAAAACCTCAACTGGTCAGGTGATTGCCAACTCACAGATTCCTGCTGGTTCAGAAACCCAAGTACTTGGCATTAGAGGATCAACTTTAGTTGTGGCACATTTGCAAAACTCAAAACTTCGCGGGGAGATTGATATTGATCAAACCGACTTTAAGCAACTACTGGCATATCGTTTTGAGCTTAATAAAAAGAAAAGATTAGAGTTGGCTAAAAATGCACTTGCTAAGAAATCAGACGCCATCACGCCTGTGAAAAAGGCTGCACCAAGCAAAACCGAGCAAGATGTCATTCCAGATCCATTAGATTTTGGCCACGGTAGGTTTTGTATATGCAAAGAGTGTCGAGAAAAACGACTTGCTAAGACAGGCAACCTTAAAACTGGATTCGGAATAGAACCATAACCCTAAAGAATTATGCAAAAAAAGAAAAAGAAGAAAACCATCGAGATTGGGGTTCATGTAAAAGAAATTGTCAGTTCTAAGGGAAACAAGAAACGATGCGGGGAAGTTCTAATGATATTAGCAGATGACCCAGGGGACCCAACCTGCGAACTTCTTGAGGTAAACCCAGATGACCTAACTCCCCTGGAGAAAGGTTCTGACGGTGTTCAAATGTTTAAAGCTAAGAGGTCAAAATTAAAACCCTACACTCCCCGAAAACAGTTATTCTCAAAGAAAACATTTGAAAAGGGCGATGTGGTCCAAAATAAGCGTGGAGGGAGTTTCAGGTATGGCAGAATTGTATGCTTTGTTCACCCGGATGGTCTGTATTCAACCTCTCATGAAGAAGGTTACAACGGGAAAGACCTGATCGAATGTGTGGAAATTGAGAAGAAGCCTGGACTCCTTCAAATCATAGGACCTGACGGTGATCCGAAGCGCTTCCAGGCCAAGGGAAAAGACTGCAAGATCATGAAGGTTATAACCACAGACTCAAAGGGTGAAGAAACAACGATGCACAGGCTGGATATCCCAGAAGAAGACGGTTAAAAAAAATCACGATTGAGTAGTTTTAAGCATCGCTAAATCTATCTCAGTTTTAGAAAGCATTATCGTTTTGTGATTCTTTATTTTATAAGGAACAAGGTTGCTATTTGCACGACATGAAGACTTTGTTTCAAAACTTACATTTACTTTACCACTTTGCCATCTAGTAATGCACCACTTTATGTCATATGCTTTAAGCACATACTCAACCGCTTCATTACGATCCAAGTAAAAAATACCCGATATCTTCTTGGCCATTTTATAAAAAAAAACCGTGATAAACACGGTTTTAAATGAAAAGGGGAGAGTTTAATTATTGGTCGTACTTGCCGGATTTAATTTTTTGGCAAGAAGCAATCGAAATACCAACATCACTGGAAGCTTCGGATAATGTTTTGCCAGAAGAAAGTAAACTTTTAACCTGCGAAACAATTTCGGGTGTTACCTTACCCCTGCGTGATTCAATACCGAATCGTTTGTAAAATTCTGCTCGGGAAATTGGGGGCATACCCTTTACATAACACTCAAGGTAATCGACCACAGAGCGAAAGACTTTACGTCCATCACCTCTTACATGGCGTTTATGGTCATCCTTGATGATTGGATAATGCACAGAGAGTTTGGGCTTAGCTGGTTTGGAGTTTTGAGATTTAATCTTTTTCTCAATCTTTGCCTTCAAAGCTTTAAGTTCTTTAATGTCTTCTATTTGGTCCAAGTTCATAATTTATATTTGTTATTCTTCCATATATTTTAAATTTGTTAGTTATGTAAAGAATATTTATATAATTTTTCTATCTAAATTTCGATACTGAATAGCTTCAAGTAAATGGTTTCGTTCAATATTAACACTGTTACACATATCGGCTATGGTTCTTGAAACTTTTAATATGCGAGTATATGCACGTGCAGATAGAGAAAGCTGGTTCATTGCATGGACTAAAACCTGTTTATTTTCCTCACTCAAAAGACATGCTTTTTCAATCCAAGAATCCGGCATGTATGCATTAGTTTTTATTTTTAATTTAGAAAATCTTTCCCGTTGAATTTCTCTACAAACTTCAACGCGATTTCTAATTGTTTCAGAACTTTCGGATTTTTTTAAATTTTGCAATTCTGTAACAGCAAGAGCTGGGGCCTCAATATGTAAGTCGATACGGTCTAATAAAGGCCCGCTAATTTTAGATCTGTATTTTTGAATTTGCGGAATTGAGCACCTGCACGAATTCTTAGGGTCTCCCAAGTAACCACAGGGACAAGGATTCATTGAAGCCACAAACATAAATCTACTTGGCAAGGTAACTTTACCGGCACTTCTCGATATAGTCACTTCTCCATCTTCAAGGGGTTGCCTAAGAACTTCCAAGACAGACCTTTTAAACTCGGGCAATTCATCGAGGAATAAAACTCCATTGTGCGCGAGCGATATTTCCCCAGCCCCAGGTATTGCACCACCTCCGATCAGACCCACATCACTAATAGTGTGATGAGGCGCACGAAACGGACGGGCATTAAAGCCACTTGCCAGGTAAGAGGAATCCCCAGTTGAAGAGTATATTTTTACAATTTCAATATATTCATCCATCGAAGGAGAGGGTAAAATTGTGGGTATTCTCTTTGACACCATCGACTTCCCTGATCCTGGCGGTCCTACAATTAACACATTGTGTCCACCACAGACTGCAACTTCAACAGCCCTGCGCAGCTTAGACTGCCCCTTCACCTCATTAAAATCGCACAAAAGATCCTTGTCAGTTGCTATTGAATTAATTGATGGGCGAATCGGATCTAAGGCAACTTTCTGATTAAGGAAATCTACAACCTGAGCGAGATTATCAACGCCATAGACTTCAATACCATCAACCAGAGAGGCTTCTTTAGCGGATGCAATTGGCAGGACGACACCACGCCTTTTTTGCTGCTTTGCTAAAACCGCCATCGATAGCCCTCCCTTTACATAGCGTAATTCACCGGACAGGCCAAGTTCACCCGCAATAAGAAACTCCTTAAGGAGGTTTGGGTCTAGCTGCTTAGTTGAAGCCAGTAAACACAAGGCCACAGGTAAATCAAATGCACTACCCTCCTTGCGTAAATCCGCAGGAGCTAAATTGACTGTAATACGAGTACGAGGAAGCGAGAACCCTCCATTTGAGAGACTGGAATGCACACGGTCGAGTGACTCCTTGACGGTTGCATCAGGAAGACCAACTAATACAACCCGAGGGTCACCACGTTCTCCACTATTTGCCTCAACTGCTACGGGCAAAGCTGACACCCCAAGTAAAGTAGCAGAATTTGTAAAGGAAAGCATATTTCAAATACTTCGCCCCCTACTTTTAATCAGATTTGAGATCTCACGAAAATTAGGATGAGCAGAACATTGAAGTTCGCGAAAAATAAAACTTTCCAATGGGATAACTTCCACTCCTAACTGAAGGAGTTGGGAAAGGCAGCGCTCGCCATCCTTGGAGGACTCGGCAACTAACGCAATCTGAAAGCAATGTGACAGAAAAACCTGCCTTCAAGGCATCAAGCGCAGTAAGTAAGATACAGATGGGAGTTTCTATTCCGACCAGAACAATTCTCTTGGTGCATGATGGAGTAAGCAAATCGCAAAATTCCGACGACCCAAATGCTGAAAAAGTATCCTTACTTACCTTGTATGGATTATCCAGTCGGGAAACTATTTGCTTATCTGAACTACCCCAGTTTCTCTGGAACTTGCTCTGTAAGAACAGAAGGCATTTGGAGCAATTTTGAACAGGCAGCAAGAATCGAACAAGATTCAATTAATTCGTCTGCATGTTCAATGGAATTGAGTAAGCGTGATTGCATATCCATAAATACAATTACACTGGATCCTTCTTGCATCTTAGGTTTTTTACTTAACGCCATCTTTTAAGGTTTATCATTACCCTGAATTTCCCTTACTCTCAAGAATAAGCATGCGTATGATAAAACATCTTTTACGATCTCCTTACAAATATTCACTTATTTGCATCCTATTGATCCTGTTTACTCAGCTCGGATGCTCAAGGAATGGTTACGACTCAACTAAAATAACTCATCGGCCCCGAATTTTCGTAGAAGGTGGTGCGCCTATTCCAATTATCGATGAGTATGATATTTCAGGAACAAAGCTTGGAAGCTTTTCTGATATATTCAGTCCAAACAAAGAAGGTCGTATTTATGGGATCTGGATAGGGTTAGACCGCAGAGCTGCTATGACACTACAGAAGGAAACCGCCAACCGGATTGGAGGAAATCTTAAGCCTTGTCGTAAACGGGACTGTAGTTGGCATACACCCAATCGAATCCACCATAACAAATGGATTTATCCCATTCATGTTTGCCCACCGTAAAACTGAAGAAGAGATTTATGCCTTTTACAGCAAACTCGAACTTTCCGTCAGGCACATCAACCTTGAGTTGCAAAACCAGAGGAATTAATAGTGGTTGGAGTTGGTAATAGGAGCATCCGAACGGGTGTTATCATAACAGCGTTTTTATTATGCCATAACTTATCTGCCAATTTTTTTACCCTCGCGTGGCCAACACCAAACCCATCTTTTGCCAAAGGGCTTGGGTACCATGCATTTCTTCAAAAAACTGGCCCAGGGAAAGAGTTTTCATCAGGTGCATTTGGTTGTGTCAGAAACAATGGCTATAAATTCCACGAAGGACTGGACCTTTTCCCGGTAAGAAGTAGCAAGCAAGGCCACGCAGAGGATAGTATATTTGCAGTGATGGATGGAACCGTATCCCATGTAAGTTATTCAGCTACCGCGAGTGCTTACGGGAAATATATTGTCCTAGAACATAAAGGGTTTAACCCCGTACTCTATTCCCTTTATGCGCACCTCGCTAAAATTTCTGATGGATTAAAAGTTGGATCCCAGGTAAAAATCGCCCAAGTTCTTGGTAAAATGGGGAATTCTGCATCGTTCCACATACCTTTAAGCCGTTCCCATTTACATTTTGAAGTGGGGTTACGTTTAAGTAATCAGTTCAACAAATGGTATGCTCGGCAAAGCTTTAAGACCAAAAATAAACACGGTAACTTCAACGGTTACAACTTAGTCGGGTTCGACCCAATTCACTTTTATTCAAGTTTTCAAAAAATGAAATTTTCTTCACCCACGGAATACTTGAATAGCCTGCCAGTAGTTACGAAAATTAGGGTTAATGCACCTCACCTACCCTTCTTTGCTCGTCAAAACCCCTCGCTTACCACCGGTAATATTAAGAATCCTTCAATCAAGTCATGGATTTGTTCATTTGGGCCATTTGGTGTCCCACTTCGTCTTGAAGCGTCAGGCTTGAATGTTGCAGAAAAAATTCAGGTCTTAAGTTATAACGAGCAAGTCGATTCCGACTTCTGCAGAAAACTTATCAAGAGGGAAAAAGGGAAATTGCGCCCATCGGATCAACTTGAAGCATACCTCGAGTTGATTTTTCTTGAATAAAATGACTCCTCCCCCCCTTCGGGTCGCCTGCTTTGTGTCCTCTCACGGCTTTGGCCATGCGTCTCGAATCGCAGCAATCATTACCCAAATCTACCGAAAGGATAATCGAGCTGAAGTCATTATTTTCAGCCAAGTACCTTCGTGGTTTTGGCCGGCTAACTTACCTCGGAATTGTAGGATAAAAGTAGTTAACGAAAAAACAGATGTTGGGCTGGTGCAGAAAGATCCTTTTCATCATTCCCTTGAAGACAGTTATGTTCAAGTCGAGGAATTTTTATCATTTAGTGATTCACGGATCAAACGAAGTACCACCTTACTTCGTTCTTTAGGCCCACACCTAATTTTAAGTGATATTTCCCCTCTTGGTATAGAACTGGGCAATCGATTGCAGATCCCCACAATTTTGCTAGAAAACTTCACTTGGGATTGGATTTATAAAAGTTACATCGAAAATTACCCCAGGTTCGAGCATTTGGTCGAGATACTCAAAAGAATATATAATAAAGCAGACCTGCGTATCCAATGCCGACCTTTTTGCGAGGAGATTAAAAACAGCACCTCTGTGAACCCTATCTTTCGATTCCCTGAAGCCGACAGGAATACCGTACTTTCAAGACTAGGTTTGAGCTCAAGTGACAAATATGTAATTTTGACAACTGGGGGTATTCCAATGAAGCACAAAATTCTAGAAAATACTCATGAATTTCATGTTATTATCCCTGGCGACTACAATTCCATTTATCGGCAAGATAAAGTCATATATATTCCCATGAACTTCGATCTAGCTTTTATTGACCTAGTCAGGTCATCCAGTCATGTTATTGGCAAAGGTGGGTACAGTACAGTTTCCGAATGCTGGGGTATGAATATTCCCTTTACTGGTGTGTTCCGGGAACATTTCCCGGAATCTAAAGTCTTAAGGGAATTTTGCCAAAAAGCTTTAACATTTAATGAAATGAGCTATCCAGCTTTCATTGACGGTTCATGGGTCGAGCTGATCAATAATCTGCCTGTTACTACCATAAAACATTCCCCAAGAATTAATGGTGCTACTCAGGCAGTCGAGGAGATAGTTAATTTCATTAATGAATGAAAAGTAATAGCATAAGGACTGCCTAAAACCTCGATGAATAGAGTCACTCCAGTTGCTGGAAAATTCAAGGAGGCCATGGGTGCAGCCTGCTTAACCTTACTTCTAATAAAGTCTATATTATGGCTCAACCCATTGGCCTTTATCAATCATAAGAAAGCTTACATTTATGACATGAAGCTTTCCTGGCAAAAGAGTTACAAGCCTGACTCCGCTCCTTCTTCATTAAAAATATATACTGAAGCCAACCCTACGGTAATGGATAACCATCCTGACGAAACAAATTTGATATCCACTCAAAATCAACAAGCCGCCCAACCATCACCAGTTGAAAAACTGAACATAAATGAAACCCTGCCTCAAAGTAGAGGCACTTCGCAAAACCTAAAGGTCGTACCTAGATTAAAGATTAAACCTTCAACGGATCTGCCCGAGCGGAAAGAACCTACACTAACAGCGCCCCAAACTCCACCCTCCTCTATTTTACCCCAAAAAAACTCATTAGATATACCTAAAAAGTTCAAGGACGGATGGTCAATAGAGCCACGCAAGAAAGGAAAAAATAGAAAGATCATTAACCTTTCGAATCAAGTTCCTTTGGAAAAAACCAACAAAACTACTTTACAAGAAAACAATCCTCCTGTGGTTCAAAAAACTAGGCCAAGGCTATCTTTGGATGTGCTTAATGGCCCATTACTGCAAAAAACCACAAGTGCTCCGAGGGTTGGAAAGTTGGCAGTTGAGTGCCGCTTAAATCCTTATGGTGTATACATGCAGGCAATGCTCAAATCAATAGAAAGGCAATGGGGTGAACTGATCCTTAATTCGTACAGGTATTTACAACGTGAACAGTTTCCTGAAAAAGCCATGTTTCGATTTACCCTTCTGAGCAACGGACAAATTAAGGACCTCAATCAAATAGGATTTAATCTCACTGAGCAATTGTCGACAGAACTCTGCAGGCAAGCAATTGCTTCCAGATCCCCCTTTGGCGTATGGACAGAAAAAATGATTGAGGAGTTTGGATATTCAGATGAAATTTCAATTACTTTTAACTACAAATGAAGATAGCTGAAAATGATATCCCCTTCGAGATTCCTTTAGACAGGGAGTGCAATGTTATCGATTTTCATCCCAGCGGTATTTGGGCAATTGAAAAGGCAAGCGGTATCTTGTCTCACCCCAATCGCAATAGTGAGAATAAGAGGGTTTTGTTGCATAGTTCTTACGATTTTGAACAAGAGAAATACCATTGGGTTGATTCAACAGGAAAGGAGAGAGAATTTTATCTTGTTCACCGTTTGGACTCTGCCACTTCTGGAGTAATTCTTGGGGTGTCTAACATCGTTTTAGCCGAAAAATTAAAGGCGGCGTTTCTAAACCGAGATGTTAAGAAAACTTATTTTGCCATCGTCGCCTATAATGGAAGACCTATTAGATCAATCTGGAAGGATTTTCTTCAAAAAAACCCTACCAAAGGTAAAATTAGAGTAACTTCAGGTAAAACTGGTGACTCCGCAATAACTTCAGTTTCTATGCAAAGAAAGACATCTACCAGGTTTGGGAACCTTGCACTCCTTGAGCTTAAACCAAAAACTGGACGAACTCACCAGTTGCGCGTTCAATGTGCTAATCGAAGACTACCAATCATTGGTGACAGAACTTACGGGAATTTTGAATTGAATCGTAAAATTGCTAAAGCTTCCAAGGTGCAACGAATTTGCTTACATGCATCAAAAATCTCATTTTCTCTCACCGCAAATGGAGAATGCATACAATGGGAGGCAGAGGCTGCAATGCCTAGGGCATTCGCAAGATTGCTTTACTGAAAAATAAGCCTAGTTGATAGTTGAGGCTATTAACTACAAGTCAAAACCCACGGAGAGTTCAATCATATGACCCTGCAATCGGTCATAGTTTTCATGGGCCGAGGTCAGGTAATGCTTATAATCGAGACCCAATGACCAATTTTCCATAACTCGGTATGACCAACCAAGTAAAAAATCATAGGAAAAACCAACTCCATCATATTTATGTCCTGCGAGTTCTTTGCTTACGAAAGCAATGCCCAACCCAATGCCGAGTCGCAGATCGGCACGATCACCCAAGCTTTTTTCAAGAATTAATCTGCTTTGAAAATTGTGTAAATTAGTTCTACCAGAAGCTCCACTCAAACCACTTATTTTGTGAGTCAAATAAGCATATTCTCCCTCGATACGGGTATTACCAAAGTCATTACCAACTCGAAGTCCAGTTGCTACACCCCCTTTAGAATAGTAAGGTATCTTGGCTGTATTTTTAACAGCACTATCATCTGCAAAAACGGCTGAGAGAAATGGTCCGAAGTAATACCCCAATCGGCGTTGAACAACTTTAGGGGAATACAATTCATCGTAAGTGGGGGGGGCGTCAGGATTAACATCCCTGTTCCTCCCAGAGTCAAAATCCGGATTCACTGGCACTTCTTTATCCAGGTTTAGCTCTTCTTCAACGACTTCAGCAACAGGTAAAGGTGAAGCATTCTCCTCGACAACATTGACTGAGGGTTCCACCTCCGAAATGGGCTCGGGTAGGTCAATTAGCGGCAAGTGATCCTCCGGAAGGGCGGAGGACTCTTCCGTCCCGACTACGGGCTCAATGTTAATAAGCGATGGTTCATTAATCGTATCAAATGACTGCAAGGTAATCGGTTCAGCAAGCAGTTCATTTACATACTTGCCATGTGCATTCGATTTTAAACGGAGTTGGGCAATTTTTTCCGAAAGAGAAAGTGGGGCAGATTCATCTGCAAAGATGAAGGCACCCCAAAAAAAAGCCGAAATTAAAAGAGTTTGTTTATAAACAGCTCCCATCAAGATAAAAAAAGCGCCGGGCGGTAGATTGGCGGGAACCGCCCGGCGCGGGTGTGGTGGATGGGAAATAGAGTTATTAACATTGCAGACTATCATTATTCGATGCAATACAATTTTTTATTGGTTCGAATGAACAATTGCCCTTGCGAAAGTGCGATCGATGACCGGGTTTGATCATCGTATTCGTCGCCCATTTTTACGGCATGTAAGATCTCACCACTTTCTGATGAAACGACAAGTGCCTCTGCATTATGATTCATTAAGTAAATCTTTCCATCGGCACCCGTTGGAGATGCACGCCACTTGTATTTACCTGGCAACTTGAGGGTCCATACAACTACCCCATTTTCAGGATCTAATTTTGAAATATTTTGACGCAAATCACTTAACACATAAAAGAAACCCCTGTAAAATAGAGGAGTAGGAACATCAGAGGTAACTTCCTTACTCTTGGTGGAGTCCCACGCTAATTTTGCTCCACTCTTTTTGCCAGATAGACTTACAGCAAATACTGGAGCTTTTTTGGGGGCACATACCAAAACCTTGCCGTCACCTGCAACCGGGGATGGTACTAAGCGCCACCATTCTTGCTTGTGTCCATTATTCCAGGTTCCCCAGCGCCAAAGCTCACTTCCGTTTTTGGGGTTATGAGATGTTAGGAAATCTCCACCAGCTACCAAGAGGCTATCATTATAAGGTATGATTGTAGAAAAAGCCTCCCGTGATTCTTTCTTTGCCGGAGTTGTTCGAACATGCCGCCAGATTGTTTTGCCAGACTTTAGGTTTAGGCATAGGAGAAATGATTCCGCATCTTTGTTGCCACGCCCGTGGACTTGTTCATCACGCTGAAGGACCGGGAGATAAAGGCGACCATCATAAAGAGTGGGACTGGCAGAAAATGTCCATTGAAAACAAAAATCTCCAAGGTCAGCCTGTAAATTGCGGCGCCACTTGAGGTCGCCATCATGGCTAAAGCAAACAAGATCACCGTTGCCATAGAAAAAAACAACCTCAGTTGATGAAGCAACTGGAGATGGGCTCGAATAATTGGAGCGTGAATCAAGTTGCAAGATATTCCCATCTTTATCCCCAGGTTGGTATCCACTCCCAGCTGATTTTATCCACAATGTATCACCGGATTTACGATCAATACACATGGCAAGTAAATCAGGTTCACTCTCACCTTCTATTGCAAGGCGGGTACCTGACAGAAATACCCGGTCATTCATTACTACTGGTGTCGATGCAGAGGGGCCCTCTAACTCATGAGACCAGCGAACAGCTAACTCAGGTGAGAAAACCGTGGGGTACTTAAAATTCCCAGTCGCAGAGCCGTCAAAGTTTGGCCCTCTCCAATTTGGCCAATTTGCAAATGAAAGCGATATCAAGAAAAAGCAGTAAATTAAAGTTAAAAACACTTTTCTAAGAATCATAATTTTTGAATTAGAGGTACATTAATTGAAAACTAAACTTATTCATACCTTTTTTGTTTTGGTGGTATTGTCTTCGGATTGCAATTCTTCAAGCCAATCGACGAATTCGCCAGACTCTTCTTTATTGAGATCAAAAGCTTCGGGGAACTCCTGCAATAAATCATTTTCAATCTCACGGTCCAGTCGTTGCATGCGTTTTAATTTAACGAAAGCTTTAACTCTACTTAACAGTATGAATGAGAGGATAACGGTAATAACTGTAAAGAGAAGAGACCACATAAGAAAAGTGACTCAATTTGTCGAAAGTTCTTCAAGGATATTTTTGGATAAACTGTACAATGCTAAATTGTAGGCTTTTAGTTCTTCAGACTCGTCTCCCGGCAACGGAAGAACATATTCAAAGGAAAAGGAATCTGATTTGGTCGTACCATCACCCGCCCTAGCCGACCATTTGGCTGATATGGAAACACGATCGTTTACAATTCTCTCAAAGGATGAAAACGAGACAGCTAAATCCCATCGTAAGCCCTCCTTCCTGCGGTTGGGGAAAATTGAGTACCTTGAGTTATTAAATTGATCCTGCAAATTCATCGCTAAGACTCGGGCAATCCCATCCTCCAAGGGTTCGCCCCATCTATCAAGTTCCCTAAATTTAATTGTGTGAGGTGTCGGACGTAGCACCAAACGAGAATCTTTCAAATATTCAGGCAATTCTATTTCTCTGAGATAAAAAGAATGATCTTCATTAAACTTCGACTGGTTTTGGTCCTGGACTGTATTGGATAAAAGATAGAAGTCCGGCTCCACATGGTTCGATTCCGGAATGATGCAACTTGCTAAAGCAAAGACAGTCAGCGTTAGTACTAGATAAGTTTTCTTCATGTTAATCCTCTGTAACAACCTTGCCACGAATGAGGGCTTGTGGGTTACGCTCGAGCAAATCTGCTAAGCTCTTTAATGACTTAGACATTTCTGATAGATCATGAAGGGCATTCACTGCTCCAAAGCGCAAGTCAGAATCAGGTGCCATGACTTCTTGGATTCGTTGATTCACGATGTCTAATTTCTTAAAGCTTTCCCTAACTTGTTCCGAGGTGTCTCCAAAATTTTTAGCAAGTGGGAGTACATTCTTTGAGAAATTATTAAGAAAAAGATTGGAATTCTCTACGAGAGACAGAAAAGATGTCCTCAATTCCTCTGCTTTTAAATTTTGCAATTGAGCGGTCCCTGCCTCTAAAAATTCGCTTACCTGCTTACTCAGTTTTTCAAGGTTTATGCTTTCACTAAGTTCAGCAAAAATCGAACCCTTGCTACGAATCAAGGGGTGGCCATACAGCGTACTTAAGCTGCCATTAGTATCAACATGCTGAAGATCTGTGGTTAAGTTTATGTATAATATACCGGTAACAAAACTTTCCTGTACCAACTGGCCAACCAACTGGGGCAAGATATCTGTTTTGAAAGAACCATCTTCGTTAAAAACCTCATTCCCTACACTTACCCTGTGACGGTCTACAAGTTTGCGATTAATCTCAATCATTACCGGGACTGGCCCATCTTTTAAGGCATCCCCAATGAAAAACCTTTCAACTCTGCCTATCTTTACGCCATTGAAGGTAACTTTCCCGCCCTCGTTTAACCCAAAAACATTTTCGTTAAAAACGACAACAAAACGCTCATTATCACCTCTCCAACTTGATAAACCTCCAGTAAAAAAAAGGAAGCCTGCAAAAATCATTAAAGCACCAAGAGTAAAGGCGCCTACCAGGGTGCTGTTAGCGGCAATTTTCATAAAACTATAACATTCTATCTTTAAAACTCATTAAACCGCAATCCAAGATTCAATCACTTTACTTACTATTACTTCTTGAACTTCGACCTAAGAAATCACGAACTTCCTCAAGCCTGCTTCCTTTAAGTAAATCAATAGGCTTACCCTGGTCGATTATAGTTTTTGATTGATTACTCAAAAAAATAGAGTGATCTGAAATCGAAAATATACTGTCCAATTCATGGGTAACTACAACAAAGGTAATCCCCAGAGAATCCTTGAGCTCAAGAATTAATTCGTCCAACTGATTGGAGTTGATCGGATCCAAACCTGCGGAGGGTTCATCAAGAAAGAGTATTTCTGGATCCATAGCTAATGCACGAGCCAAACCTGCTCTTTTTTGCATACCACCACTTAATTCCGAAGGGTATAAGAACTCGCACCCTGAGAGACCAACTAGGCTAAGTTTATAAGCAGCCATATCTTCAATCTCTTGCCTATTTAGGCGTGAAAAAGTCTCCAATGGTAAGGATATATTTTCGAGGAGATTCATTGAGCTCCATAAAGCACCACCCTGAAATAAAACTCCAAATTTACTCAGGACCTCATCATGGGGAAGTTGTCCATCACCCCACATTGAATCCCCCTCGAACTTCACCTTTCCATTGAATGGTTTCAGTAACCCAGTCATCCCTTTGAGCAAAGTGCTCTTCCCGCAACCGCTAGCTCCCATAACTGCTAAGCAACTACCTTTCATGACATCAAAAGACACTTCTTGCAAGACAGTGCGGTTTCCATAGCTAAGACCTAAGTCGCTTACCTCAATCACGGATTTTTTAATGGAATCTGGCTTCATCGGTATCCAAGTAAACTAAAACAAATCTCGAATATAGCATCGCAAACCACAATTAATGTAATTGATACCACAACTGATGAGGTGACTGATTTGCCAAGAGATGCCGAATTACTTCCGGTAAACATTCCCTTGTAACATCCTACCAATCCAATGATTAAACCAAAAGCCAGGCTTTTAAATAAACCTGAGTAAATTTCCCACATGTTGGTTAAGGCGGATTGGGTCTGCTCGAAGTAATGAAGGGCAGAAAAATCCATCACCTGCGAACCAACTGTAAGACCTCCCAGGATACCAACAATGTCAGCATACAAGGTAAGCAGTGGAGTCATCAGTAAAAGGGCGAGTGTTCTCGGCAGAACTAAAAATTCAATCGCAGGGATCCCGAAAGTTCGCAGTGAGTCAATTTCTTCCCTTATTTTCATGGAGCCAAGTTCTGCGGCAAAAGCGGCTCCTGTTCTCCCGGCCATAACGATCGCAACCATTAACGCACCCATCTCCCGCACCATGGCCAAGGAAACAAGGTCAGCAACATATATGGTGGCATTGAATTTCTCTAATTGCACGCTGCCGACGAAAGCCATGGTTAATCCGGTTAAGAAAGCGATCAAGGTGACAATGGGAAGAGCCGAGGCTCCGCAATCTCTGCAGGTATGGATTAAATCACCAAACCTCATAAAAGATTTTCCCAAAAATAATTTACCAACGGCAAGCAACCATTTCCCCCAAAAAGTTGATACTTGAGTAAAAGAATGAACGATTTGATCTGCCCATAAATTAGAGCCATTAATAACCTCGTGGGAAAGCGAGGATGAGATGGCCATCCGATCTTCTGCGAAACTAAGTAACTTTTTTACTTTTTCAGGCAAAGCTGAAAAATCTGCTACGATGCCTTTCTTTTGCAATTCAGTTTTTGCTCTAAATAAAAACAATAATAAGGATGAATCCCAACTTGAGGAAGGTGACAGGGTAAACTTACATGTGGAAATAGATTGTGTTTGAAGCTCCCAGAAGTTCCCCCAACTAAAATGGGCTTTCTCTGATCCAATAACTAACAACCAATCCCCCAATAGATTGCAGTGGACATAATTACCTTCATCAGTAATGCGTATGTCTTTTGGTCTCAGGCTCATTTAATTGCAATTTTGAACCACAGAAAATCATAAGAATCTAATGCTAACCTACAATGCATACACACAACGCTAGCTAAAATGAAGATGCGGGCAATCCTCTTTGACTTGGATGGTACTTTAATTGACCAATTCTTGGCCATTCATAAAGCCTTCTCAAAAACCTTGGTAAAGATGGGGTTTCCTCCTCCCACTTTCGATGAAGTAAAAAGAGCCGTTGGAGGCTCATCTGACACAACTATGGCAAAATTAATCGGCTCGGAGCGTGCAGATGAAGCCGTTTCCATATTGCGGCCAATCTTTGAAAAGGAAATGTTCGAAGGACTCGTTTTACTACCCTATGTTAAAGAAGGCTTGAAACTCCTAAGCCAATCCGGCTTTCAATCCGCTGTTTTAACCAATAAATATGGCCCACATGCCCGTGCTGTGTGCGATCACCTTGGAATTTCCCCATTCCTGAAATTTACTATTGGAGCAAATGATACAAGTGGAAAAAACCTAATCCTGCACTTACTCGCTTGGCATTGGACAGAATTGGTGCTGCTCCCCAAGAAACCATTTATGTCGGAGATTCTCCTTACGACTTTAACACTGCCCGAAATGGCGGCCTCGCCTGCCATCTAGTCGCTACAGGTACTCATTCCTTGGATGAATTATCCATCCTTCGACCAGAGTCGGTCCATCCAGACTTTGAGTCTCTCGTTGGTCATCTTTTACTACTGAGGATAAATGATGGTAGTAATTACGAAAAAGGGATGATTGACCAGGTTTACTTACTGGGGTAAGAGATAAATAACCCTAACCCCTACTATCATGAATGCTTCTACAAAGGAGTTCCCTACCCTATCGCAAAGAGTTAGTGAGCTTGATCTAACCGATTTGTTAGACCATGCCTCAAGCTCGAATCCGAAAACAGAAATATCGATTATATTATTATCTGTGGATCCAAAGTTTTTACCAAGCATTGATACCATATACGATAATCCAGTCGTTAGGTGCAGATCATTTCACGACTTCCTGAGGCAAGGTCATCACAGGACAGCTTGTGTTTTAGTTGCTCAAGGAAATCGTGCGGAGTGTTCATCCACTCACCTCGAGGACCTTCTGTCCGCTCGTTCCAGCAGACCTTTCGAGGTGATCGTACATGATAATGGAAATGAAAATCTTTTAATCGATTTAATCCACAAGGCAATTACCCGAATTCAAGAATCTATAGCCATTGACTCGACGGTTGAATACTCGACACGGATGATTGTTAAAGAAAAATTAAATGATAGGGGCGCCAGACTGGCGAGTACCCCTGAGTATCAATTTACAAAAGAACTTATACAATTAAAAGTTTTGCAACAAATTGAAACTGAACCAGAAAATTTCCTCAAAGCCGCTATAACCAAAATAAAATCAAACTGATAAGACTATCAGCTACCTAAAGGCTTCAATTTAGGGATATATAAAGATGGCTACCCAAGGTAATTTGGTTAGCCAAATCAATGATTTCTTGATTGCCCAGTTGAATGCAACCGGAACTGGCAGGTTTTCCCAAACGGTTTTCATGATTGGTTCCATGCAGATAAACAAATCTTTTAAATGTGTCCTGCTTTCCGCCAAGATTAAGCCCTTCCTGCAATCCGGTAAGCCTCAAAATACGAGAAGTAATCAAGTTTTTTTGCTGCATAGCTTCTTCACAATCCCAATATTGTATTCCTATTGGCTTTCGGCCCTGGAAGACCATACCAAGTGACTGCCCTACCCCAATCACTTCACATACCTTATGCAAACCCCATGGTGTCCCGAGAGAATCCTCTATGCAACTTGGAGGTTTTAAAGAAGTTGAAGCCACATATGTTTTGACAGACTTACCTTCTTTTTGATGATACAACCTTTGCTGTTTGATAGAAACGATTAGCAAGTCTTGCGTTTCCTTAATCTTCAGTTGTTCAACAACCTTCAAGTACTCATCCTTTAAAATTACATTCATTGAAAAAATATCGTATTGGTATCGTAGGTGCAACCGGAGCGGTTGGCCAAGAAATTATCAAGCTTCTTGAAAAAAGAGAGTTTCCTGCAAGCGAATTGAGATTGCTTGCTTCCTCCCGCTCTGCGGGGATTGAATTAGAGGCACTTGGGCAGACCCACAAAATTCAAGAGACTACCCCGGAATCATTTAAGGATTTAGACATTGCGATCTTTAGTGCCGGTTCAGAAAATTCAGTAAAATTTGCACACGAAGCAGTTAAGCGGGATTGCGTGGCGATTGATAATAGCTCGGCTTTTCGAATGGATCCATCTGTCCCGTTGGTTGTGCCCGAAATTAACCCCCAGGACCTGGATGGGCACCAAGGCATTGTAGCTAACCCCAATTGTTCAAGTGCCATTACCCTGATGGCAATCTATCCTTTACACAAAAGATTTGGCCTCAAGAAGTTCTATGCATCCACTTATCAAGCAGTTTCAGGAGCAGGTGCGATGGGTCCAATCTCTTTGGATCAGGAGGTCACAGAAATGGTTACGGGAGCCCCTCCACCCAACGCGCAACCTTCTAGCTTCCCGCACCCCATAGCATTTAATTTAATCCCACATGTTGATCAGTTTAGGGAAGATGGCTACACCAAGGAGGAGCTTAAAATGCGAAATGAATCGAGAAAGATTCTTTCCCTGCCAAGCCTTAGAGTTTCCTGCACTTGTGTTCGAGTACCTGTATATCGTGCCCACTCGATATCAATAAATGCAGAATTCAGTGACAGTGTAAACCTCCCGGATGCCAAGCAGGCTCTCAGTAACTTCGAGGGCCTTGAGTTTGTTGATAATCCTGAAGAAATGCTCTACCCGATGCCCATCTATTCCTCCGAAAAGGAAAACTGTCATGTCGGCCGACTGCGGGTTGACCATGCATCTGATAATGGATTAGCGTTATGGGTTACAGGTGACCAACTATGGAAAGGTGCAGCCCTAAATGCCATCCAGATCGCAGAAGAAATGATTCAACGGAACTGCCTGAGGAAAATCATCTAGCTAAACTTGGCAAGGGATTTGCTACATCCCCTGCATGGATCCAGTAATAGCAACCGGCTTAGTTAACATTGGTAGTAATATTTTACAGAAAATACTGCCTCCCAATACCCCAAGTGTAGAAGACTCAAAATCATCATCTTTTGAGTCCAACCTCAAGGACATCCAAGGTAGTTCGCTTTCTGCCAAAAGTTTAGAAACTCTTCGAGCCGAAATAAAGGATTCTCCCGAACTCCAGGATTTCTTGTCCCGAAATTCAGGTAATAAAATTTCATTGGATAAACTTTCCGATGGTTCAGTCAGAGTACTTTCCTCCACAGGCGATTTCATGACTCTGCGACCCGAATCCTCGACTTGTGCAAACGCTAACCAATTTCTAGATAACTCAATTTCCTCAGGTCAAAACCTCAATCCTGACCGTGAAAACTCGGTCATGCTCATTGGCTAATTTCAACAGGGCATCCCTTTAGCCCGGAAATCATATCTCAATGCATCCTCCATCTGACTTCCTGCTGATTGAGAGGATCAATCAATGCCCCAAACTTGCATCACTAAGGAGCATTAACGACACGCTTCGATCCTTACTTGAGTCAGAAGATAGTTTTCTTGCCCAAATTGCTGAAGTCATTCGACTGGATCCTTCCCTTACCACAAGAGTGTTGGACTTGGTGAACTCGATTTTTTTTGGCAGTAAAGATAACAAGAGAATTAGTGGGGTCGAAGAGGCTTCTATTTTTCTTGGCCTCAATCGTATTCGTGAATTGCTATTCGCCACTCCAGTTATTGAGGAAATTTTGGAACTTGGTAAAAACGCACCCTCCTTCCCATGGGAAGAATTTTGGAAACATAGCATTGGTACAGCCATCCTAACTCGCGAACTTCTGTCCGTACTTAATATAAGCTATGAAGAGGAAGCCGATTATGTGGCAGGCTTGCTCCATAATTTAGGAATACTCATATTGGCGATCACTTTCCCTGATTTATTTAAGAAAATTTACCTAAAAAAATATGACTCTACAGGGGAATTAATTGATGAAGAAAACGCCAAGATTGGATGGGGGCACGCAAAGATTGGTGCGTATTATTTATGGAACCATCATATTTCAGATGAAATTGTGGATGCTATTCATTGGCACGATCAACCTAAGCAATCGAAGGAAAGTCCGAAGTTGGCAGCAGCCATCCAGGTATCTCAAGCAATTGTTTCCGAACTTGGTTTCACTGGACTAAATAAATGTAAAAAGCCAGAAAGCGGATCATACCAAGAACTCGAAGGCTGGGAAATGTTAACAGAAGACCATGAAGACCCAGATGAACTGATCGCATCAATAAACGAAGCTTCAGAACGATTAAACCAAAGCCTTAACGGTATCTTTTAAGTAGTTCCTTGATAACCTGATCAGCGAATCCACTGATCCTCTCTTGCGGCTTTAGCCACTTTTAGTGCACCAATTGAAACCAAGGGGGAATAATCCTTATCAGACAGACGAACCTCCGGATTTTCATAACCATCGTCCACTAATCGTTGCTGGAGTTCCTGGTCGATATTTCTGATCCGGCTACCTCCACCAGTGAGGATAATGTTTTGCAGAAGGGAAAAAACAGATTGAGGAGAAGCCGATGAGATTACCTGCTTTAAGGACTCCGCAATTTCATTAACCAAACGGTTGCAAGCTTCACCCACTTGTTTTCCAATTTCAATTTTCCTAGGTTTCCCCTCGACCGGAACTTTTACTCTGGCACCTGACTCGGGTTCTCCGGAGTAAGAAAATTCTTCCTTGAATCCACGAATCATGGAAATCGGCAGGTTGACCTCGGGGTAAGCTTCGCGAACTAATTGATCCAGAATTACATCCACTTCGTTTCCGCCAAATGGAATGCTTAACAAATCTTGAGGCTTGGGGAAATATCCCTGAATAATACAAAAGTCAGTTGTACCTGCCCCAATATCAATAAACAGGGAGTTACTTACAGGATCCTTGTAATCCGAATCCTGAAGGCGCGCTTCATCACGCATCCCTAATGCTGCAAGGAATGGCTCGGGAATGAGCAATGAGCCATCAAAAGCAGATTTCGCAGCTGCCTCCAAATTACTTTTTGCCTCTTCATCAGCAACTGCAGGAATTCCGATAACGCAAAGTGCCTCAGATGCACGCTCCGGATCGACCTGATCACGTAAATACCCAAGAAATGACTTGCTTGCTTCGAGGTCTTGAATAACCCCATCGCTGAGGGGATGAACCAAGCGCAAGTGAAGTTGGTTGGACAAAGCATCGTTGCCATGAAGCATGGTCGAGTTCCCGGGCAATATTCCGGCTAAAATGCCTTCTTCGGGATAACCCACTACTGTGGGTACGAATATACCGTGATGCTTCTCAGAGCCAGGCTTGCTAAGTTTACTCAGAATACAAGACTCCAAGGTACCAAGATCTAACCCGAGCGGTAATCTCTTTCTACCCTTAGCCGCTTTGTCATTATCAGGTGCTTCCCCTGATTTACTCTCCACTGTTTCAGAATCACTCATTCGCAAAAGAAAATTTTCAAAGATTATTTTGATTCATACGAGAGAATCTCATCAATCATTTCTTCGATTTCGTCAAACCTCAAACCAGTACCAGAAGGAGGATCCAAGGTCTTTGGAGATTCATCCTCAACAAATACATCATTAGAAGACGGAGGTTGCCCACCTGTAATTGGGCTAGCTTGGGCAACTTCTTCGTGGCTTATTTCCTCGGGAATGACATTACTCTCAATGTCACTACCACTCTTTTCTCCAGGTAATTCTTCGGCTGAATCAGATTCATCATCCAGAATGGTTACTGGGTTCTCGACAAGGGGCTTTGCCTCATCGGGACCAAGGGAACTCGCGGGATCCAGGCGACTTGCATTACTTAAGTTGCTTGAAAGTTGCTCGACCCGAGCAAGGGCATCACTGAGTTTTTGAACTGCTCCTGTAAGTTGATCCCTCAATGAACCCACCTCATTTCTGACCAAGCCAGCAACCCTGGACTCGAAACGACCAGCGAATAGATCAAAAGCAACCGCCAATTCATCAGCCCGCCCGGATTCGTCATCAAACATCTCCTTTAATTTGGCCTTCTTTTCAGATGGATCCAAGGAAGTGCTCTTTGCCCAGTTTACCACCAGACCGGGAATATCATCCCTGAGTACTTCGATAGCCCCATCCTCATCACCGACTAAACGACGAACACATGCACGACGAAATCCGGCCTTTAAAGCTTCTAGAGGGGATGCAGGGGTGGGAGTTTCAGGCATAAGTGGTTAATTTTGCAAATCTGTACAAATAAGGACAACTTAAATCTACCCACTATCTTTAAAGTTTAATTGATCAGAGACGGATACACATTCTTTAATCTCCTGAATTGAAAGTTTCATTTCTACTTTCAAAAAATGGAGAAAGTCTTCAGGCAAGGGTGCTGAAAAACAAACACCCGTTTCCATATCCTTCAAATGCCTCCCATGGAGAGCCTGCCGGGACATACCCAAAATATTTGCCCACTCTTTCTGCCAACCACTTTCACAAAATTTCAGATAGATTTGTTCATCCCTTCCATATAATTTCTCCCCGACCAAACAATGATCAATCCATTGTGCATGGATTCGGATTTGGTGTTTTCGACCAGTTAGTGTAGCTACCGAGCAGAAGGTATATCCATTTTTACTCAGTATGGGAGAAAAGATTGTCTCCGCAGACTTTGCCTTCCGGCTATTCCCTGTCACGCGTTGCTTCACATAGATCTCACTTTCGGGATCTTTGCCCAAAAAAGTGGATACCACCTTTCTTGCAGGTAATTCCCCCTCTAAAATTGCCAAGTAATTCCTTCGGACTTGTTTTAATTCAACTCCTTTCTGCCAATAACTGGCCGCCTTTTTGTGCTTTGCCAATAATACAACACCGCTTGTCTCGCGATCGAGTCGGCTGGCAAGGTGAACTGTATCAAGTTGCAGGTATTCTTTAGCTGCTCCCACCAGGCTTGACCAGGGTCCATTCTTCGAGGGGTGACAAACAAGCCATCCCGGTTTATCCAAAACGAGAATATTTTCGTCTTCATGCAAGATCCATGAGGAAAAATCATCGATACAGGCCATGGGAGCATCTTGGGAAATGGTCTCGTTCATGAAATAGAAAAGTAAGCAAAGGAAAAAAAATGAAATAAAATTGGAGAAATTGAATATCCTGTGGTTTTGTAGAGTTTAGACCTGTGCAATTCTGCGCAAGATTATAACCAAAAAATATAAACGCATATATGAAGAACAATCTGATCCTATCCGGACTTCATCTCTCCCTTACTGACGCCCACAAAGAAGTGGTTTCTGCTAAAATGGACAAAATCTTCAAACACGAAGAGAAAATTATCAGGGCGCGTATCGAATTGGAAAGATCCTCCAAATCTTCATCTCATGAAAATGAGTTTGTAGCCAAAGGACATCTGGAACTCAAAGGAACAACTATCACCATTTCTTCGGCCTCAGACAATATCTTCAAGTCAATCGATGATCTTGTCGAAAAGTTGGATCGTGGCTTACGGCGACGATCGAGGTTAAAAAAAGTAAAACGAAAACAATCTTGCCTGCAGGAATTACCCAACGCTGCATAAGCGGCGGCCTGCAATCTTTATATAGCCCTCCTTTACCGGGAGGGCTTTTTTGTGCCCAGCCTTAGCTTAGTACTCTAGATACCGCAGAAAGAATAGCTGAAATCGGGGCAAGTTTCCCAACTCCCTCATACCCACAAGCCAATTCACCTGTAACTGGTTCAATAAAAGTCACACCACGATCAGATAACACGCTGCGGTTTTCAATTGTCGCAGAATGCTCGTACATTTTTCCATTCATGGCTGGGGCAATTAACACCGGTGCCCTGGTGGCTAAGTAAATGGAGGCAAGCAAATCCGGACACTGACCGTGAGCATAATTGGCTAATTGGTTTGCGGTTGCAGGGGCGACCAAAAAAAGATCTGCCTGGTCCGCAAGCTCAATATGCCCAGGCTGCCAGCTTGATTCTTCATTCCACAACGAAGAAGCAACCGGATTTCGTGAAAGAGTACCAAGAGTCAAGGGCGTGATAAAACGAGTGGCCGACTCAGTCATTGCAATGAAAATTTCAGCTCCAGCCTTGCGTAATTCACTGGTTAAATCTGCAGCCTTGTAAGCCGCAATCGATCCGGATACACCCAGCACAATTACTTTTCCGGATAAACTATTAACACCTGTAAAATCCTCCTCCATAACTAACAACTCAACCTAAAGTAATGTCGATTTCATACAACCACGATCTATAACTATGGATTAACACTTTCCAAGAGACATCAAAATCAATAAAGGTATTAGCTTCACTATGCAAAAAAGCCCGATTACCAAATACAAGCCCTGGGGAGTCATCGATCTACCAGATCGGCAATGGCCAAATCGTATAATTGAACGTGCACCACAGTGGTGTAGCGTAGATTTGAGGGACGGAAATCAAGCCCTCCCCATACCCATGGGCGTTAAGGAAAAACTCGAACTTTTTAAACTCCTTTGCCAAGTCGGATTTGAGCAGATCGAAATTGGATTTCCATCGGCCGCACAAACGGAGTTCGATTTTGCCCGCAAATTAATTGACGAAAAACTCGTACCCAACGGGGTTGCCCTCCAGGTCTTAACTCAAGCTAGAGAGCACCTGATTCGGAAAAGCTTTGATAGCCTAAGGGGTGCCGAGAAAGCAATCATCCATGTTTACAACTCCACATCTCCCTTGCAACGGGAAGTCACCTTCGGGATGTCCAAAGAACAAATTAAACAAATCGCAGTTGAGGGTGTCTGTTTAATTAAAAAACTGCTTCCCGAACTCCCAGATACTGAAGTTCAATTGGAATACTCACCGGAAAGTTTCTCTGACACCGAAGAAGATTATGCCCTCGAAGTCTGCGAAGCTGTAATGGAAGCCTGGGAACCAACTGTTAAGAATCCAATCATTTTAAACTTACCAGCCACAGTCGAATTATTTACTCCAAATGTACATGCAGATCAGATTGAATGGTTTTGCCGAAATCTTCGTGAACGCGACAAGGCAATCATCAGCTTGCATACCCATAATGATCGAGGAACAGGGACAGCGGCAACCGAGCTTGGTTTACTCGCCGGGGCAGATCGTGTTGAGGGCACACTATTTGGAAATGGTGAACGTACAGGGAACTTAGATATCGTTACAGTTGCATTAAATATGTACAGCCAGGGACTACATCCCAACCTTTGCTTCGATGACATCGAGCAGATCCGCGAGGTTTACGAACAAACCACGGGCATGAATGTACATGACCGCCACCCTTATGGGGGAGACCTTGTATTTACCGCCTTTTCAGGATCCCATCAGGATGCAATCAAGAAAGGCATGGATGCACGTGGCAAAGCCAAAGATGCAGAACAATCCCATTGGCGAGTTCCCTACCTGACTATTGACCCAGGTGACATCGGTCGTTCATACGAAGCCATTATTCGCATAAACAGCCAGAGTGGAAAGGGTGGTGTTGCCTATGTATTGTCACGGGAATTCGGCCTCGAGCTCCCCAAGCCCATGCACCCGGAAGTTGGCCTCGTTATGAGCGAAAAAGCGGATTCCGAATCACGAGAATTAGCTGCAGAAGAAATCTATGAAACTTTTAAAAGCGAGTTTTTGGAAAAACAAGATCCCTTGTGCCTGGTTTCCTATGAAACCATTAAAGTTTCAGCAGATGAAATCACCTGTGCTGCCACAGTAAAAATAAACAATGAAACTCAAAATATTTCTGGAAGGGGCAACGGTCCGATTAATGCTTTTGTTCATGCACTTGATGAAGCTGGCTTGAAAGATTTTAAACTTACCGACTACCGCCAGCATTCAATTGGTGGTGGTTCCGCAACTGAATCAGCAGCCTTTATTCAATTACAAACCAAAGCAGGTCGAGTGGCTTACGGTTGCGGTATTCATGCAAGCATTGAAAAAAGTGGCTTACTCGCCCTGGTGAGTGCTTATAACCGCGTACACCATTAAATTTGGCGAAGGTGAACAAGATCATGAAACTGTTTAATGCTTACCTACTTCTCCTGCTTTTTTTCTTTGCACTCTCCTCCCATGCCACTGATTTGAATGATTTGGAAAGTCGAATTGATCAAATGCTGGAAAGGTTAAATAAGGTAGAGAACTCTCAAACTGTGCCCCCTTCACCTCCGGTCACTCCAATCATTAAGGAAGAACTTCCCTCTATTGATCTTGCCCCCCTTACCGCCCCCCGTAACGAATCGATCATCAGAAGAAACTGAGACTTCAAAAACATTCAATCGATTGGAAGGGCGAATTGATGAGTTACTCAAAAGACTTGAGATTAAGCCAAACACGGCTCCTGCCTACCAAACCTCCCCTACTCCCCAGCCCGAACAAAGCGTTATAGAACTCCCAATTGTCGACCTCGAAACTGATCCATCCGTCTATTCAAGGACTTATTCGCTCCCCGAAGAATCAAGCCCTCAGGATTTCAACGCCCCACCGCTCCCCAAAAATAGATTTAATTTCTACTTCGGTTTATCCATCCCTAATGACAGCACTTTCTCAGAATCCGGTAATCACAACTTGGAATTTGGGAACGGTTTTGAACTCGGAGTTGAATATAACAGGATGTTTGAAGACGAATCATACATTGGTGCATTCATTGAGGGGAAATTCTTCGATACTGAATCCTTGGCAGGTATAGCGAGAAGGGCGATAATCGACTGGTGAACCTTGGATTTACATTGGGACAAGACTGGAGTTTTTCCGAGCTTTTAGCTCTCAAGACACAGGCAAGTATAGGCAC
Organism: uncultured Opitutales bacterium; assembly: GCA_943787575.1. GTDB lineage: Bacteria > Verrucomicrobiota > Verrucomicrobiia > Opitutales > Seribacteraceae > Chordibacter. Next base: position 83,832 of record CALSMY010000015.1, read on the forward strand.
CTCGATCACTCATTATGAAATCGAGTCGGAAAATTATTCTCAGTCCGATCTCGCTTTCCACTATTCTTTCCTCATCGGGCTTGAATTTAGATGGAATGAATTCTGGCAATCCTCAGTTTATTACGAACTGGACGGTAGATCTGCTGCTGACCGCATCGACTACCAAAGTTTTCATCAAATTGGAATCGAGACTGGCATTGGCTTTTGACCCTACTGAGTTACTAGTTTTTTTGTAATTTATTAACTTCATTCGATCCCAATTCATCGGTACATCTTGATTTGGGCATAGGTATGAATAAAAAAAGTAATCAAAGTGTGAAGAGCTCGGTTGAGGGCGTTCTCGAACGCATTACTTTTTATAATGAGGAAAACGGATTCCTCATTGGGAAATTAAAGGGGAGCGAGGGAAAGGATGAAATTGCCGTTGTTGGTAAGGCACCCAAGGTACAATGCGGAGAAACCTTGGTACTTTCAGGCTCTTGGTCAATGCACCCTAAGCATGGCAAACAATTTTCCTTTGATAAATTTGAAAGTAAATTACCTGCATCCGCCTATGGAATCAGAAAATACCTGGCCAGTGGATTAATTCATGGAATTGGTAAGACTTATGCCAAGAAAATCGTCGATCATTTCGGGGCTGATACTTTGCGCATAATCTCTGAGGAATCTGCACGACTTCGAGAAATCGAAGGAATTGGCAATATGAGGGCAAAAAGCATCAAGCAAGCATGGGAAGAGCAAAAAGCAGTCCGTGAAGTAATGATGTTTTTACAAACTTATGGAGTGACCGACGCTCTCTGCCTGAGATTGGTTAGAAAATACGGAAACGAAGCCAAAAACCTGCTAGAAACAGACCCCTATCGTATTATCAGGGAGGTTAAAGGGATTGGTTTCAAAACTGCCGACCGTATTGCCCTAAACCTTGGACTAGCTAGCAATGGACCACCCCGAATTGATGCAGGGATTCTTCATGTAATGCAGGAATGCGAAGACCAAGGTCATACCCATTTTGAACGACGTGAAATTGCACTGCTTGCCACCGAACTTTTGGAAGCAAACTCACAAGAGGTTGAGAATCGAATTACTACCCTTATCAGTCAAGGAGACATCGTTCATTCCAGTCAGGATTGGATTCAACAACCAACAACGGCCAGGGCTGAATATACCCTGGCACAATCACTCAGCTTATTACTGCGGGGCAAGTCCAGTCTCCCACCAATTCTAATCGACAAAGCAATCGAATGGGCCCAAGCAAAAGCAGGCTTTGGCTTTGCCCAAGGACAGGAGGATGGTGTCCGCCAGGCCCTTGCTTCCAAGGTTTCAATTCTCACTGGCGGTCCAGGGACCGGTAAAACTACCATTTTAAAAGCACTCGTATCAATTCTTCGGGCAAAAAAGACTAAGATTTTTCTGGCTGCTCCAACTGGGCGAGCAGCTAAAAGAATGTCGGAAAGTACTTCCCATTTCGCACAGACCGTTCACCGGTTACTTAAGTTTGATCCTTCCCAGGGTGGGTTCTGTATGAATGAACAAAATCCATTAATTTGTGATTATCTGATTATGGACGAGTCCAGTATGCTCGATGTCCGACTAGCCGCTGCCCTAGTTCGTGCCCTACCTGCAAATGCACATCTTTTATTAGTTGGCGATGCGGATCAATTACCCTCCGTGGGTTCGGGCAATGTGCTTAAAGATTTGATTGATTGTAACGACCTACCGGTAACCAGGCTGGAAGTTACATTTCGACAAGCTGAGGACAGTGGGATTGTGGGCTTAGCTCATGCCATTCTATCAGGAAAGACAAGTCCGCCTCCACCCGCCGAACCTTCTTCTGCCCTACCCCGGCAACACGATGTACATTTTATACGGGCTGAATCTCCGGAAGAATGTGTCCAGGTGGTGTGCGATCTTTGTACTAGTATATTACCTAAATCATTTTCCATTAACCCTCAAACTGATCTGCAAGTGCTCGCCCCTTTACATCGTGGAGTTGGAGGGATTGGCAACCTCAATGATCAAATCAGGAATTCTGTTAATCCAAATGGGGCAACCCATGTTATGGGAAGCATGCTTTTCCGGGAAGGGGATAAGGTAATCCAAAGTCGTAACAATTATGATAAGGATGTTTTTAATGGGGATCTTGGAATCATTCAAAAGGTTGATTCAATTAATGGGGTGCTTGAAATTGATTTTGAGGGTCGCCTGATTAAATACGAACGAATGGAAGTTACCGACCTCCAACCTGCCTATGCCATATCAGTGCATAAAAGCCAGGGAAGTGAGTATCCTGTGGTTATTTTCCCTATTCTGAAGCAACACTTCATGATGTTGCAAAGAAACCTTGTCTATACTGGGCTAACCAGGGCCAAGAAAAAAGTCGTCTTCGTTGGAGACCCAGCCGCTTATGCAATGGCTATCCGTAACGATAAAACCCTAACCCGGCAAACAGACTTGATACGCAAGTTTAAAGAACTTAGGGAATCTACTTAAGTGACAAGTAGCAGGCAAAAAAGAGTACAATGTAGGCGGGAGCAGTTTTTAAAAGATTATCACGCTCAACTTTTAAATGAAAAACAACCGCCGAGCACATAAGTAAAGAAAGTAGGATTGCCGCCGGACGAATGAGGAAAGGTGCCCAATGTCCACAAAGAAAGCACAGAGAAATCATTACTTTCATGCATCCAACTCCATACATCGTTCGCTTAGACAATCCATAAACTTTAAACTCCTCAGCAATATTTCGCGCTCTTTTGCCTCTAAAGCGAGTGGGTCTATTAGCCCGCCAGGTCCAAACAGAAAGTAAAATAACCGCCAATCCACAACGGATGATAAGATGTTCTAAAGTTTGCCAGGCTTCCATCAGTTTGAGGAAGGGAACAGAAAGCAGTGCACCCTAATTATCCATCGAGCAACGCCCGCAGTTACTCGGCATACCAGAACAGGGAAGAGACTCCGCAGATTCGCCCGTCGATACGGCAGAAGAAAAGACCGATAGTTTTTTGTCGAGCTTTGGAGAACCACAAGTTGGGCAACTTGCCTCTTTTTTCCAATCACTCGAACGCACAAGGATTTCTGAATCTTCAGAACAATCCAAGCATGTAAACTCGTAGATCGGCATGTATAAAAAGGAGGGAATTAATAATTTCCCAACAATTCAATAAATCGAACAATCATGTAGTAGAAGGAAATAAGGACTCCGCCTCCAAACAACCCAATAAACATAAAGCTGGTCAACTTTTTGACCCCTTCCGTCTCAAGAAACTTGGGCTGCTTTTCCAATGATCCAAGCATAACGATCAAATATACCACAATGGCAAAAATGGGCATGGTTACCATAAACCAGTCGAATTCACTACTCATGGTCTTCATGATGTTGATTGCTCTAACTAAGTCAAGGAGGAGGAAGTCCAAATAAACTTTTTTTCATTTCTTAATCAAAATTCTTTAGTTCAGCTAGATTGATCATTGAATCAGTCATTCAGTATCAATGAAAGTACCCTCAACTTGCACTCGCCGTATGCTCCGAGTTCTGCATCATTAACAGATGATTTCTGTACCCCAAGGCCAAGAAGAAGAGAGTAATTCGGCTCACATTCGCCATATTGTCTGCTTAAAATTCAAACCCGAAACTATCTCTGAGAGTATACTGGAGATCGAAAAAAAATTCCCTGCACTTAAACAGTCTGTTCCTGGAATTATTTCCATTGAATGGGGATTAAATAATAGCCCAGAAGGATTAAACAAAGGATTTACTCACTGCTTCATAGTTACCTTTGCTAACGAACTCGCACGCAGTACCTATTTACCTCACCCCGCCCATCAAGCCTTTGTTGAAATCCTCAAGCCACTGCTTGATGATGTATTTGTTATTGATTACAACCTATGAAAAAAACCTTCATTCTCCTTGCGTTATGGATGGGAACTTTCTCGTTTCTACATGCAAAATTATCCACGCCATCCATCATTGGCCCCAATATGGTTCTGCAAAGAGGACAATCCTGTCCCATTTGGGGATGGGCCACCCCCAATGCATCGATCAACCTTACCTTTGCTGGTAAAACCTACCGAACCAAGGCTAATCAACAAGGGGATTGGAAGATCAAGCTTGATCCACTTGAGGCATCCTTCAATCAACGAACCATGATCATTGCTGAGGGACCACCAACGGATTTAGCCGGGTTCGTAAGAATTTCTCTACTCAATTAAAAAATCAGCCTGGTTCATTGGTTTACGAAAATATCTTGGTTGGTGAAGTTTGGTTATGCTCCGGACAATCCAATATGCAATGGGGTGTAAGTTCATCCGACGATAGTGATTTGGAGACACTTTCTGCAAACTATCCTAATATCCGACTGATTTCAGTCCCTCAGGTAGGCACCCAAATTCCTCAAAAGGATTTTGAGGGATCGTGGGAAGCGGTAAACCAGCAATCCAGTGCATCCTTTTCTGCTGTTGGTTATTACTTCGGTCGCAGGCTTCATCAGATCCTCCAGGTTCCAGTCGGTTTAATAGACAATTCATGGGGGGGATCTGCTTGTGAGGCATGGATCCCCAAGGACCGTCTAATGGTCCATCCCATTGCTCAACCCTACATGATGGAATGGAGAGAAAAAGAAAGAAACTATGATTTTGATGCCTTAACAAAAATTCATTTGGAGAAGTTAACCAAGTGGAAGGCTGAAAAAACAAAAGGATCAACCTCAAGACCTCCTCGAGCTCCACGAAATATAATGACTGGGCAGCACAGACCTGGCAATCTGTTCAATGGCGTACTGCATCCTATTATTGGATATGGGATCAAGGGTGCAATTTGGTACCAAGGAGAATCAAATGCTGGACGGGCCCATGCTTACCGGGAGATCTTCCCCTTAATGGTTCAGTCATGGAGGCAGGCATGGGGACAGGGCGACTTTTCGTTTTACTGGACTCAATTAGCCGATTTCCACTCCGAATCAACGAGTCCAAATGATTCTGGATGGGCAGAACTCAGGGAATCCCAAACCATTAGCCTAAAAAAACTTAATCATTCTGGGGAAGCTGTAATTATAGATGCCGGGGAAGGTAGGGACATTCACCCCCGAAATAAACAAATCGTTGCCAACCGTTTGCTCAGGCATGCACTCGCCAAGGATTATGGACAAAAAATACCCCATGAAAGTCCAAGATACGATTCCATGAAAATCAAGGGGAGTAAAATCATGATTAATTTTAACCACGCCGGTGCCGGACTTTATTGTTTTGATTCAAAAACACCAACTGGTTTTACCATCTGTGGAGAAGATCAAAAGTTTGTATGGGCCAGTGCAAAACTGATCGGAAAAGAAAGCGTGGAGGTATGGGCAGATTCGGTAAGTACACCCATTGCGGTTCGCTATGCATGGGCTGATAATCCTGTATGTAATTTATACCGTCGGGACGGTTCGGTCACCCTCCCTGTGACACCTTTCCGTACGGATGATTTCCCCCTTACCACTATGGGTAAATAGATGAAAATGAAATCATTCGCTCAAAAGCTTTCCGTTTTTCTATTCCTCAACCTACCCATCCTGGGGTCTCCGGAATTAAAAAAGGAAATTCTCAAGCTCGGAGAATTAACAACTGCTCCATCATTTTATCCATTTTCACAAACAACCAAGAACGAAAACCCCAGAGCAATCCTTATGGAAGCCCTACCCTGGGAAGGTAAGGAAACCCGGGCCTATGCCTGGCTTGGCCTGCCCAAAGTAAATAAAAACGAAAAAGTTCCCGGAGTTGTACTGGTGCATGGCGGGGGTGGAACCGCATTTGAAAACTGGGTTAAAGAATGGAACAACCGGGGTTTTGCCGCCATCAGTATTGCAGTAGAGGGCCAAATCGACAAAAAAGTAAAAAACGAGGAAAGTAAAAAGATGGTTTGGGAGAAACATCAATGGGCAGGCCCTCACCGAACCGGAATATTTGCCGACACCCATAAGCCTTTGCAAGACCAGTGGATGTATCATGCCGTTTCCCAAACGATCCTCGCTAATTCATTACTTCGTTCCCTTCCTCAGGTTGATAAATCAAAGGTTGGATTAATGGGAACTTCATGGGGAGGAATTATCAGTTCCATCGTAATGGGTATTGATCAACGGTTTGCCTTTGTCATTCCTGTTTATGGTTGTGGATTCCTTAACGAAGCAGGCAATCATTACACACCTGCCCTCGCCAATAATTCTGGTTATCTTAACGCCTGGGAAGCAGGCCACCGTTTTAACCGTGCAAGGATGCCGGTTCTGTGGTTCTCGTGGCCAGGAGATAAACATTTCCCAATGGAGATACTCAGGAAGTCCTATCAGGCAACTGCAGGGCCAAGTATGGTCAGCCTCGTCCCTCAAATGGGCCATGGGCACGGCCCGGCATGGAGTCGGCCAGAAAGTTATGCATTTGCCAAAAGAGTTCTCAACTCCGGAAAAATTTGGTGCCGACGTTTAGACTCAGCACTACTGGACGGCCAGGCTTACGCCCGTTTCCAATCGGATGAAGTTCTCGAAAAGGCGGAACTCATCCACACTACAGATCTTGGATTTACCGGGAAAAGAAACTGGATAAGGACGCCCATCAGATTACAGAAGAAAGCAGATACCTGGCTTGCAGACTGGCCCCTACCCGACGGGACAACTGCGTGGTTCATTAATGTTGAGTCCGGTGGCTTGGTTGTTTCCTCCGGCTACCACGACGGGTAAGAATTGATCGATCGCCTGTTTTTCAAGCGGGCATCTCACAGGGCATAAGAGCTCCGTCGCGCATACCATGGATAATCTTTTTATCGGCCGGACAAAAGGTGGCCAGTGCTCCCTGCCAATTTACTTTTCCATTCTCTACAAAATAATAGGGAGATAGCCTCAGCCTGCCTTTCATATTTGATAAATTCCCATCATCGAAAACTGGATGCTCCATAATGGAAGGCTTTTTAAATTCCTGGATAATAAAAATGGGAGATGGGTAATTATCCAAGGCTTGTTTGACGCTGGTGGTCCAATCCTCGGTTGATACATCCTCCCCGACCACAACACTCCTTGCCCCCATGAACTTTCATGAAAACCACTGGCTTTTAAAACCAAGGACCTTTCTTTCTTGGAAGCTTTCCCCAGTGCATTCCAGTCACTTATCGACTGGCCGCCAATGGATGGACCATCAAGGTATGCTCCGGGAGGGACTGGGGAAGGATCCATAATCCAGGTGGTCGGAACCGTTTTAAGGAGAAGTTTCCTGGCCGATTTACTCAAGTTTTCTGCCCAGTAGCTCTGAAGTCTTGGGATGATGAAGTAATCCAAGAGAAAGTTTTTCTTCGAGAAATGGGCGCATTGCCGGAGTAACAACTAAATTTCCTGCTTCCACAGACTTTGCAAAATCTTTCATTTGAGGAACATCCGGATCAAACAATTCCCAAAACCGGTAAATCACATCGATTTTCTGGCCATTCAATAAGGCCTCATCCCCGACCAAGGAAACCTCGTCCGGTCGAGCGACTTCAACTTGCAATCCTTGCTTTCTTAACTCCTCACCCAAGCAATCCATTTCCGGGCGATAAGTCGCTGACTCTTCGCTGACCAGTATGGCAAAGCGAGCAGACCTGCCCAACTTGCCTGCTTGGGAAACGAGGGCGTCACCAAAAGCTCCAGCCATCTTGGGCGAACGATCCTTCAAATAGATACGGCCAAGATGGTCAGTCAGTCCGATCCCGCCGGGTACAGAATCCCATTCCGCCAGGGCAAACCCATCGCGCGAAGGTAATAGATCGGGCCGAAGTACAGGAGGAAGTACCCCCCGGACACTTGTACTGCGGGAATGGTGGACCAACCAGTCGGGCTTGCCCGCATCTAAGTATTGAGCAACCCAGGGAACACGAAGTTCCTCATTTCGAAGAATTTTTTCGTCCGCAGCTGATTTTAAATACAATCTTTCAAGTGCCTGAAAAAAGGAAAGCCCAGCATCGCCAAGCTCCTTAATAAATTCACCCACATTCTTGGGCAATGCCCAGGCTTGGTTCGACCACTTCCATGATTTCCCCGCAAAAAGGGAGTCTTGTGAAAACTTTTCAATTTCCTCCCAGGTTAGTTTACTTGGAGGAAATGCCGGATCAGTCGTCAATTTGAATATCCTTATTTCGTTGCCGCGGACAACCCGCCCGCAACCAACCATTCACAAAACGGTCGAGATCGCCATCCATTACCCCTTGAACACCAGAAGTTTCTACCCCGGTGCGCAAATCCTTGACCATTTGATAGGGTTGAAAGACATAGCTTCGAATTTGATTCCCCCAACCCATTTCGCCCTTATCGCCATAAAACTTTTCCATCTCTGCCCGCTTCTCATCTTGTTGCTTCTCATAGATCCTGGATTTTAAAGCCCGCATTGCCGTCTGTTTATTTTTTAACTGCGAGCGTTCGTTCTGGCATTGCACCACAATATTGGTGGGCAGATGGGTGATCCGCACTGCCGAGTCGGTCTTGTTTACATGCTGCCCACCCTTGCCACTCGAACGGTAGGTATCGATGCGTAAATCGTCATCCGGGATATCCATATCAACATCATCGTCTTCCATTTCCGCAATCACATCGACCGAGCAAAAAGAAGTGTGGCGACGTTTATTCGAGTCGAATGGACTAATGCGCACAAGACGATGCACACCCCGTTCTGCCTTGGAATATCCGTAGGCATTCATCCCATCAATACGCAACGTGCAACGACTAATTCCCGCTTCCTCACCAGGTTGAAGATCCTGGATATCAACATCAAAACCACGACGTTCCGCCCAGCGCACATACATACGCATGAGCATATCCGCCCAGTCGCAAGACTCGGTTCCCCCTGCCCCTGCATGTATACTCAGTAAAGCAGGTCGAACATCCATGGGTTCACTAAGGAAACTTTCAACTTCCAGGTCTTCAATTTTTGCGACCAAGCCATTTAATTCCTTCGAGAATTCATTGGACAATGCAGTATCAGACTCATCCTCGTCACAAAGTTCAGCCATTGCTTCAATGTCACCCACCTGATTTTTGAAGCTTTCAATCTTTTCTACAATTTGTTTCAGACGGTTGCATTCCGAACTTACCCGCTTGGCTTCATTTTGATCGTCCCAGAAGGTCGGACTCGACATCTGCTCCTCCATTTCAACGATGCTTGTTTTTTTCGCATCGCATTCAAGAAAAGACCATAAATGATTGGTTCTCTTGAGCAAAGTTTGCAGTTCAGCTTTTTCTTCCGGGGTAATCATATAAAATATTTTTAAACGGTAAAATCGGTTCCCTCAGGGACATCTATATGGAGTCCACATTCCCGGCCATGGCCACCATGGCGTGCATCCTCAGTTTTCTCGACTTCACTAAGTTTCCGGGTGCTGTGCCAATCACCAACTGAATCATAATCCATACCCTCCAATGGATGATAAGGGAGATCATTCTTGGGTAAATATTGATAAGTCTCCCGATCTTCCCAGTCCAAAATAGGATAGAGTTTAAGAACTCCGTTTTGCCGTTCTATAAAGTTTAAGTTCTTACGGCCTGTGGCCTGAGTTCTGCGCAAGCCTGCCATCCACACTTTGGCTTCTAACTCCTGCAATGCACGGTCCATAGGTTCTTTTTTATTCATCCAATTATATTTGGACATTCCATCCTTTCCCTGCTCCCATAATTTCCCAAAGGAAGCTTCCTGAAAAGCAGGGGATAGACGGGCCGAATAGACCAATGCCATAAAACCTAACTTCTCCTGTAATTTCAGGGCGTATTCATAGGTTCCGGGAAACAAATATCCAGTATCTATAAAAACGATGGGAATTTCCTCACTTACTTCCCTAACCAAATGAATCATCACGGCACTTTGCAGACCAAAACTTGTAGAGGTTATCAACCCAGTGCCAAAATTCTCCCATGCCCAACGGATGCGCCCATGAGCATCCATTGCTCCAAGGGTTTCATTGGTATTTGCCAAATCTATTTGTTCATTTGTCATGTAATGCAAAGGTTCACCATGACAAAATTTTGCCAACGAGTAAAGAGTGGGCATCAATTATGACTCAGGGAAATAGGATTGGCTCAATCATCCGAGTTCCTTATTTTGAAAATCATGGACGAAATTGAACAACTTTGCCACCGCTACCCGGCTTTAAAACCTTGTGCGGATTCAATACATGAATCTTCCCAGTTGTTGGTGGACACATTTCGTTCGGGTAACAAACTTTTGCTTTGTGGTAATGGTGGAAGTGCTGCCGACTGCGAACATATCTCAGGCGAATTGATCAAACGCTTTAACTGCCCCCGTCTACTCACCCCTGAATTGTCAGGTCGACTGGGCCCAGAACTTGCCCGAAACCTGCACGGCGGACTGCCAGCTCTTTCTCTTCCTTCGATGGTGGGATTTCATACCGCCTTTGCCAATGATGACAACCCTAGCTATGCTTTTGCCCAGCAAGTGCTCGCCTTTGGAAAAAGCGGAGATCTCCTCTTAGCCATAAGCACCTCTGGAAACTCGCAAAACCTACTCCATGCGGTAAACACAGCCAAAGCGATGGGAGTAAAAACACTCGCACTCACCGGTAATTCCGGTGGCAAACTTGCCCCCCTTTGTGATCTCGTGATTCTGGCCCCTGCTCATAAAACCCCAGATATTCAGGAACTTCACCTCCCTATCTATCATGCCCTCTGCACCGTGGTGGAAAATCGTTTATTCCCCGACCCGGCTTAGATGCCAGAAACCCTCTCGAATCCCTTAGACTCCCTACCCCGCGAACTCTCTTCGCTGGCAGTTGCATTAGCAAAAGAAATCAAAATTGCCGGGGGGCGCTTATTATTGGTGGGGGGCTCTGTTCGTGATCTTTATCTAGGATCATCTTCTTCAGAGATCGATTGTGAGGTCCAAGGATTATCGATCGATCAGTTAAAATCTACGCTTTCAAAAAACTATACCTGCCATGAGGTGGGCAAAGCTTTTGGTGTGCTCAAATTACGGAGCCTGCCCGCCGAACTATCCCTTCCCCGCACCGAGATAAAAACGGGATCCGGACACAAAGGATTTTCTGTGGATATCGACCCCGACCTCCCTTTTTCCCGCTCTGTACAGAGGCGGGACTTTACCATCAATGCAATAGGCTTAGACCCACTAACCAATGAACTATTCGATCCAACTGGTGGCATTGCAGACATTGAAAAATGTTTACTCCGCCACATTGGCCCGGCTTTCTCAGAAGACCCCTTGCGCGTTCTCAGGGCCATGCAATTCATTGCCCGCTTCAACTTAAAGCCTCATCCACAAACCCTCAGCCTGTGCAAAGGTATCTCCATGGAGAACCTTCCTTCCGAACGCCTTTTTGAAGAATGGAAAAAATTACTCATCAAGGGCAATAATCTCTCTGCTGGTCTCAACTTCTTAAAGGATTGCAATTGGCTTAAATATTTTCCTGAACTTCATGCCCTGGTTGGATGCGAGCAGGAACCAGAGTGGCACCCGGAAGGAGATGTCTGGGTACACACTCTTCATTGTATGGATGCTTTTGCCCGCGAACGCACAGGAAATGAGTGGGAAGACCTTGTGGTTGGATTTGCCGTGCTTTGTCACGATCTTGGAAAACCTATGACCACAGTAATTGGAGAGGATGGTCGCATACGATCCCCCCTTCACGAACCGAGAGGAGAACAACCTACCCGCACCTTTTTATCCAGGCTATCCAATCAGGTAGAACTCCACGAACAGGTAGTGCCCCTTGTTCGACGCCACTTGACTCCGCGTACTTTTTACAAGGACCAAGCAAGTGATGGTGCCATTCGGCGTCTTGCCAGTAAGGTAAAAAGAATCGACCGATTAGTTAGAGTCGCCGCTGCTGATATTGCCGGTCGTCCACCTCGAAATGATGAGTTTCCCGAAGGGCCCTGGTTACTCAAACGAGCAGAGGAATTAAAAGTGAAGGACTCTGTACCCAAACCAATCATTCTCGGGCGGCACTTAATTCAAAAAGGGATGAAGCCAGGTGCTGACTTTGGTCCTATTTTAAAAAAATGCTTTGAAGCTCAGTTGGATGGAACATTTGATGACTTAATTTCAGGACTTGATTTTTTAGAAAAACAACTGTCAATTAAATGAATGCGTTTGTGTGTAATTTTTTTCCTTTGCATATTCAGCCTAGCTATATCTTCGCTTGCCGAGAAAAATCAAACCTCAGAGCAACTCCTTACAACACTTGATTCCCTAAGATTCAATTACACCAAGGCGAGTAATTTTCTTAATGAAAATGAAAAGGCGAGGAAGGATGCGGCCAAGAAAGACGCCGACCTCCCCCGTAACGTCAGGCAACAAAATCAACAAAAAAGGAGAAGCGAATCAGGCTGGTTAGAACTTTTTCAAAATAAGAAAAAAACTTACGACCAGTACCTAACATGCTTAGTCCATACTTTTGTATCTCTTCCTTCCACCAACAGGAGATTTGAGGAAATTAAAAAGGAACTCAATCAACAGCATCCAGATAACTGTAAAAATTCCCTGACTGAATCATGGACAACTCAACATCGATTCCTCGCCCAAAAACTTTACCCGCACCTGGTCAACCCAGGCATTGATAAGAAGAAAGCGGCATTCTTTGCCAAATTAACCAAACCAGGAGGCGGCACAAAATTTGAAGACTTCCTTCACTTCATCAAAATTGGGGTCGAACCACTAAACTGGGAGAATCAAAATGTTTATTCCTTGGCGACCCTCCGAGCAGGGGACACCTCTACCGCAAGATCGGAAAACAAGAAATTAATTCGCAAAGCAACCAAGTATTCCCGACTGGACGAACCGGAAGATCAATTTAATTTAAGAAAAAGAAAACAGTTAAGGGCATACAAATTACACCGGGCATTGATCGAAGCGATTGATGGTAAAATGAAGGAATCCAGAAAATATCTTTCAGAAGCCATGGATATTGCATCCGCTCATTCACCGAGTAATGAACTCAAAAAAATAATCGATGAAACCAAGTTTATACTTGGTCAATCACAGCAGTAAAAACTAAAGAAATCCAGCACAGTTCCTAGCTGCTAAGGAACTAAACCCTCGAGATTTCACACCTTCCCCCATAGCCTTACTTACGAAATGTGGCTCGGTACTTGGAGAGCTTGGCCTCTACCATTACGAGTTCTTCCTGGCTTAATTCCTTGTACCCCCGCCCAACTGGCCATCCGTAGCCCCAGCGATACCAGGTGGGAAAATGCGGGGCACCGCCTATGCGTACAGCTTCATACATTAATTGAGCGAGTTGTGGATTGCCCGTCTTTTTCTCCACACAATTTTTAAACTCAAGGTCTGCTTGTTCCCGTTCTTTCTCAGTGCCACCTCGCCAGTAGGCCAAGTCATGCTTATGGCAACATTCTTTCCATAACTCAGGATTTTCAAAAGTGCCATCCAGGAACAAACTGCATCCATCACTGGTAAAATCAGTTAATTCAGAAAGTGAATCCTTACAGGAGATGGAACTTAAAAATAAAAGACCTGCCCAAAAAAATGCAACAAGTAGCTTCACGAAGCCTTATGCCCTAAATGAACAAGACTGGAATCACTGGGCAATTGAAAGGCACGTAAACTAAAAATAGGCAGGGTTGCCAGTAGATGATCAAATATATCTGACTGAATTGCTTCATATTCGATCCATCTAACATCGTTCACAAATACATAGATCTCGATAGGTACTCCCTTTTCGCTGGGGGCTAACTGACGCACGAGAAAGGTCATACCTTCTTTATGTATACTGGTGTGGGATCGTAAGTATTCCTTACAATAGGCACGAAAGGTTCCGATATTGGTGAGGTTTCTACCGTTCAACAGCGGTGAAACGACTCCCAGTTCATCCAGGTTCATCCCTTTGCTACCGATTTCCGACTTCTTGGAATTCAAATATGGTTGGAGGCATTCAATCCTTTCCAAGTCCTCCACTTCCGATCGTTTGAGAAAGCGAACACTGGAAATATCCAGGCTGATACTCCGCTTGATCCTCCGCCCACCCGACTCGCTCATGCCCCGCCAGTTCTTGAAGGCATCGCTGACCATGGCATAGGCTGGAATGGTGGTGATGGTCTTATCCCAATTCTGTACCTTCACGGTAGTCAGGGAAACATCAATCACATCGCCATCGGCACCATACTTGGGCATTTCCACCCAGTCTCCCTTGCGGACCATATTGTTGGCTGTTAATTGTATACCGGCAACCAGCCCAAGAATGACATCTTTAAAGACCAGCAGAAGGACAGCGGTCAGAGCACCCAAGCCGGAGAGGAAGTACAGCGGGGTCTTGCCCAGCAAAATGGAGAGAATAAAGATCAGCCCCGTCGCATTGATTACCAACTTGACCGCCTGACAGATTCCCTTGAGTGGCAACTTCGCGGAAAGCGAGGACTTTTCATAACTGTCATGCAGGGCATTAATCAGGGCATCAATGCTCCACAGGGCAATGACCACAAGGTAGAGGTTGACTGAAATATCGATGATGCCGAGCAGCACCTCAAAGGGCTCAAGCAGAATCGGAGAAAGTGCACTGATAATGAAAGCGGGAGCAAGATGGGAAAGACGGTGAAAGAATTTCTCCTTGAGGAAATGCTCTCCAATGCGGGTCTTGGATTTTTTGGCCAGGGAACGAACCACTCCAAGTACAAACCCCTTGACCATGAAATTCGCCAACCAGGCGATCAAAAGAACGAGGAGCAAGGAGATGACTGCGGTAATCAGCTCAACCGTAGTCTTCTCTGCATCCAATCCTAAAATACGGTAAACCTCCCTAAAAATACTAAGATGAAGCTGGGCGACATAATCCATGCTGTACTCAATCCAAATTCCCGTCTTGGCTCAATGCAAAAGCAACCTCGGGACCAAGACTAAAATTAACCCAGAGACTCCCCGATCCAGTCGATCACTGCATCAATCATTGGTTTTTCCCCATCTTCAGAAAATACATGATTTGCACCGGGTATCTCCACCAGTTTTTTCGGCTCATTGGCGAGGGCGAATATTTCCTGGGAATCTTCGATTGGTACGACATCGTCGGTACTTCCATGAACTAACAACCAGGGAACTTTTATTTCTCCAGCCTTGGATGCCGTACTTCCAATGTTTTCAAGATCGTTCTTAAAAGTGGAAGAAAGTGGACAGCTTGGTTCTTCCCACATACATCCAGAGTCTGGTGTCTCCTCTCCGAACTCACGCTCGTAAAATGCTTGGGTGTTTACCATTCCGGCAAGGGAGATCAAAAACTTGATCCGTTCATCAGAAGCCGCCGCCAATACTCCGACCGCACCGCCCATACTATGCCCGGCATAAATGACTCGATATCCTGAGGCATCAGCGGCAGAAAGAACTGCTTTTAAATCATTCACTTCCTTAGAAATGGTCGATTGCCTAAAATCTCCGCCTGAGCCTCCATTGCCAGAAAAAGAAAAACGCAAAACTGGCAGGCCCTCCGCAGCTACTGCTTCGGCAAGTGCCACCACGAAAGGGCGATCCTTATTTCCCGTCACTCCATGCCCGATAATCAATAAATTGCGGGCATTTTCCTGCCCGGCGTGAAAAGTATATTCGAGGATTTCTCCATCTTGGTTCTTGATCGTTTCTTCCATAACCTCATGGGATAACCATACCTTGCCCATACTGGCAAGCATCCAACTGATAAAACTAAAAAAAAGGGCCGGTCCCGCACTTGGCGAAACCAGCCCTTAAATTGATGAATTCTAAAATTCCTTAATTAAGCAATTTCGGAAGCGTGAAATTCCAACCAGTCATCCAAGTTGTTTAAGTTAATCGCATCCTTGGGATCTCCATCAGCCAATCCATTAGCCGAAAGAATGCCCTGGCGGGTAGCATCGTCATGGTTGTATCCAGTAATGGATGCATTGAGGGAAGAAACTGTATCGCCATCAAGCTTTACTCCAGGTTGGGATTGTACCCATGCTTCAAACTGTGGGTAGGTGGGCTTGGAGTCAGTAATGAAGGAGCGAACGGAATCAGCATTCAAACCCAAGGCATCAATAACCATGGAATCATAACCAGCACCAATCCCAGGGTAACCGTCGGCAATTTTTCCGGCAGCTTCCAAGGAAACTTTTTGCCAAAGACGTGGGAGATGAAGAACGCCAAGTGGGCCGGCAGTACCGGAACTAATCAGGGGAACAATATTAGACATATTTTTTATATTTTTAGGTTTGCTGTAAAACTTGAGGAAGCAGTGCTCCCAAAGTAAGGAACAATATTTCTCAAGAATTGGGTGGACAATTTCTGCGCCTTTCCCATCAAAGGTAAAGGTTATTTAATAATTTCATCCAACATAAATAGATATGAGCACCAAAGAAAAAAGAATCGGATTTGTCGGCCTCGGTCGTATGGGAGCCAATATGGCCCGTAATTTAAAGGACAAAGGCTATCAAATTAGCACGGTCTATGACATCAACGAAAGTGTGGCATCCTCCCTTGCTGATGAACTCGGTTCACAGGCTGCCTCATCCTTGACTGAGGTAACTGCTCATTCGGATATCATCCTCACTGTGGTCACCAACGATGCCGCCATGGAATCGATTTTCTTTAACGATGCAGACAACTTATTTTCCAATTCCTCCGGGAAATTGTTTATCAATTGTGCCACCCTCTCTCCTGGGCTTCATGTCCGCCTGGAAGGTGCCGCGGCAGAGATAGGGGCTCAAACCCTTGAAGGCTGTATGGCCTCAAGCATCACTCAGGCACGCGAAGGCACCCTGTATTTAATGATCGGTGGACAGGAAGATGTTTTTAATTCCGTCAAAGACTTGCTTGACGATTTGAGCATCAATTTGCGCTTCGTTGGAGAAGCCGGTAAGGCAGCTCAGGTCAAAGCCTTGGTCAATATGGTTATGAATATCAACACCGCGGCACTCGCAGAAGGGCTGGGCATTGCTGATGCTCTCGGACTCGACCTCAATATGATCTGTGAAATCTTTTCCCAGACCGGGGCTAACTCGCGTGTACTTGAGACCGATTCTGAGGATATGATCGGGCGGGATCACGAGTGCTACTTTTCCGCCGATCATGCCGCCAAGGATTCAGGAATTGCCATTTCTGTCGCTGAAGCAGCCGGAATCAATGTCCCCTTGGCAAAAGCCACACTTTCCCAGTACCAGAAAATGGTCGAGGCCGGACTTGGAGAACTTGATAAATCTGGAGTTGCCGAGCTTACCTTTAAAGGAAGAGGCCCTGGTAACTAAGCCTGACTGGAGTCAGGCATTTAAATTACCTACCCCTAGCCCCACCTGAACGGTGTCCCGGGTTATGGTTTCTGCGTGACCGGTTTGAATGGCCGGAGTTACCCTGGAACCCTCCCCCTTTCCTGCGGTTAAAACCACCGGAGTTTTGCTTACTTGGGTTATTCGTTTGCACCGGAACATCAGGCAGTGAAATCCCTTCTGTGGATAATCTTTCCATTTCTTTCTTGGACAATCGTTCAACCGCTGCCAGTGCCGACCGATCTTCCGAGGTTATAAAGTTAATCGCCACTCCAGTCGATTGTGCCCGTCCTGTCCGTCCTATCCGATGAACATAATCCTCGGCCTGGGGAGGGAAATCGTAATTGATAACATGAGAAATTCCTTCCACATCAATTCCACGAGCTGCAATATCTGTAGCCACAAGTACACGAATCTTACCACTTTTAAAATCACCCAGGGCTCGGGCCCGTTGCCCTTGTGAACGATTAGAATGAATAGCACCTGTGGTAATCCCCTTGCGGGATAATTGACGGGCAATCCGGTCTGCTCCGTGCTTGGTGCGGGAAAAAACCAAGACCATACTAAGTTCAGCATCCTTTATGATATGCTGAATAAGGTGCATTTTTTGGGGCTTCTCCACTTGGTAGGCGTATTGCTTAACTGTATCTGCTGGATTGGTTCGTCTACCAATCTCTACAACCTTGGGATTTTTTTGGAATTGATGGGTGAGTTTCTCAATTTCTTTAGACAATGTTGCAGAAAAAAGGAGGGTCTGTCGTTCCTTCGGTATTGCCTGAACAATTTTCCGGATATTGGGAAGGAAGCCCATATCGAGCATACGGTCTGCCTCGTCCAATACCAAATATTCAAGGCCCGAAAAGTCGACACATCCCTGATCCATCAAATCCATTAACCTACCTGGAGTGGCAATGACCAATTCATCACCTCTCCGCAAGGCCTGCTTTTGTGGCCCCTCTCCCACACCACCATAGACCTGAGCCACTCGCAATTTTACATATTTCGAATAAGTGGATACATTCTCTCCTATTTGGACTACCAATTCACGGGTGGGAGAAAGTACAAGAGCACGGGTACCTGTTCGTCCAGATTGTTTAGCACGATCGTCCAATTTTTCCAGCATCGGCAAGGTAAAAGCAGCAGTCTTCCCTGTACCGGTTTGAGCAATTCCCGTAAGGTCTCGCCCCTCTAATATCAAAGGAATAGCAGATGCCTGAATGGGCGTGGGATTTTCATACCCGGACTCTTTAATCGCCCGTAATAAATTAGGGCCGAGCCCAAGTGTTTCAAAAGACATCGGCTTACCCTACTCTTTTTCAAACTGTTGGCGATGGCATAATCTACGCCGACTGATATTTCTGCTAAGCCTGTTC
>CALSMY010000016.1 GCA_943787575.1 uncultured Opitutales bacterium
TCGTCAAAACACCTTCTTTAATGGTGCTTCCAATGTTGTTCAGGCAGGTGGGTTGGCCGCCTTATCCAAAGAGGGTAGGGAACAAACTGATGCACAGGTTTCATTTTACCTGGAAAACGCTCGCATCATTAACGAAGGGTTAAAATCTCTGGGCATTATCACCTATGGCGGGGGTAATGCTCCCTATGTCTGGTTAAAGACACCGGGTGGTCTTTCTTCCTGGGACTTTTTCGACAAACTTCTTGGCGAGTGCCATGTTGTGGGCACGCCAGGTTCAGGATTCGGGCCGGCAGGGGAGGGTTTCTTTCGTCTCAGTGCATTTGGACACCGCGAAAATGTTGAAAAAGCAGTCTCTTCGATCAAAGAAAGTTTACAAATTTAAAAAACTTTTGCCCGAATATTTCTACTGGTAAAACCAGATCAATCGGTAGAAGTTATTTGTTAAATTGTTTGGCTATTCGTAGATAGCGGTTGGATTCGTTGTCTCCTAAAAGTAAGGATTGGGAAAGCCATTCCTCTGCTTTGCTGTAATCTTGTGTGGTTCCCTGGCCGAGGAAGTGCATAATACCAACATATCGTATGGCTTGTGCGTCTTTATCGAGGGAGGCCTTGAGAAAGTTCTCACGGGCTTTGTCAAATTCCTGTCTTTTGTAATGGAGTAATCCTAATTCGCGAAGTGCATCCGCCCTTCCTTGGCCGGCAATTTCTTTCAGCATCTTCTGGGCGACTTTTTCATTATTATGAATAGTCAGCATCTCTAGAGCCATTTGCACAGGATCGGAGGAAGGACCAGGATTTACTTTTCTGGGCATGGGAATACGAGGACTGCGATTTTTTTTTGCTTTTTTGTCCTCGTTTGGTGGCACGATCGATTCCTGAGCAAGATTGCTAAACGCTCTTTTTTCACCTTTAGGAATGGATGAACTCCGAGGGGGTGTTTTTACTAAGAGGTTTTCAAAGCGTCTTAACTGTAAGGCGGCTTCTGAGGAACCTGCGTTTGCGGCTTGTCTTAGCCATTGAACCCCGTGATCGAGGTTTCTTTCGATACCGTCGCCGAGTGAAAGTTTCATTCCCAAGGTAAGTTGTGCCATGACTAGCCCTTGGTCAGCAGCTGCACGGATCCAACGGTTGGCAAAATCATTATTTCTTGAAATTCCATCTCCCGTTGAATAGGCCATCCCCAAATAAAACATGCCAAGTGGCAACCTTTGACGGGAGGCCAATGAACACCAAGAAATTGCTTCTTTAGGGTCTCGAGGAACCCCAATTCCAGTAAAGTATATCATTCCTAATGTTGCTTGAGCGGTAGCCAATCCTTGGTCAGCAGCTCTTTCCAAGTTGCGCATTCCTTTTTCAATATTCCTCGGTGGGTTGTCGATTTCCATTAAACCTACGCAAAATAAAGCAATCGGGTCTTTGGCTTTTGCTAAATCTCTGAGGTTAGAATGGAGGTAGGCTTCGTCATACAAAAATTGCCCACGTTCTACTTTGTTTCTTTCCAATTCGATGGATGCGAGTACAGCCATGGCAATTCCACCGTCCTGATTAGCGGCAAGTTTAGCCCATCGCTCAGATTCCCCTAAATCAACAGGTAGCCCTTTTTCACCGTATTTATAATACAAGGCAAGTGTACCTTGGTAATATTTATCACCTTCCAACGCTTTGGATTGTACAAAAGAAAGGTCTTTTTTAAGGACTGATCCCGAAGAAAAGCAGGCAAAAAAGATACCCCCAAAAACGAAAACAAATTGAAAATTGATGGGAAGAGAAAAAACTCGGTCTGTATTTTGACCTTTTTTGGGCATAGTTATCCTCCTTTTTTAAGATTATGAAGAATTGCGCAAGGTCAAATAACTTGATCTACTTTCGATAGTGGTGAGTAAAGACTTTTTAAATTGTCGTATTTGTGATTTTGAATGGCACAGAAAGGATGGAGCCCAGTGTCCTGTTTGTGCGACGAAGATAAGTGAAGATAAAGGACCGGAATACCAAGCGGGGGGACTTTTTGGTACTGGAAGAAAGGCAGGGCGAGTCTCTTTATACTATCAGGCAATTGGGCTACTTGCCCTCGTTTATTTCCTGTACCTTATCTTTGGGAATTAAAGCCTGAGCTAAGAAAAGAGATCAGTTAGCTTAATTATTTTCAGGCGGTGATTGTTTTTTAGACTTAGGGAGGAAGGGATCAGCAAAAGCTTGTTCGAAATTATACCCACCTTCAAAATCTTCAAGGGAATCGTTCTCGGTACGACCCAAAATACCGTGTTCAACAAGATTAAAAACGATTTCACCAAAATCTCGGCATTTTCGGACGTTCCAATGATCCATTAAGGTCAAAGTCATTGGTCCAAACCGGTCGAGAGCATACTCGCGAATGCCTTCAAGTAGTTCATTTCCCGAAACGTGACCTCCTTTTCCTTGGCTGTTTTTCTCCATGGACTTAAGGGTGTGATCAAGTGCTTCCCGGATAAAATAATAAGCCCCTTTTCCAAATCGGTTATCTTGGTCATGAATCTCACGAATTACATCTGGAAAGTTTTTGTCGCTCATCTAATCGATTTAAGTTAAATAATAACCCTTTCCATAAGCTTAAATTCACTTCCCAAGCAAACTCAATTTATGAAAATCTCTTACTCTGTAGCGAAAGACCGAGCCTCACCTCATTGCATTTCTTGGACTTATCGAAAGAAAAGACACCGTAAATACTTCCGTACCCGTATTGATGCGTTTAGCTTCAGGAATCAAAAAGAATTGGAACTCGGAGTAAAAGACCGAGAGGCCATTGAGAATGAAGTAATCTTTATGGTTCTATCGGAAATAAAAGATAAATTACTAGGATTAGATGAAAGAATTTCAAAGATGGAGGAATCTCTTATCGATCAACAGGAATCAATGCGGGAAATCCGTAAGCCGCCTGCACCCAAGATCCTTAAAATCACGGAGGCTGCTAAAGTTTTACGAATTTCCAGAAGAAAACTTTATTACCTACTCGATAAAAAAGTCTTCAAGAAATACAAACTTCCCCACACGCGGACGACTTTTATCAAATTGGACGAAGTGGAAAAGGCTCTGGGTTCTTCAAATATTGAAGATTTGTTGAATTGAGTATTTTCTTTCCTCATCAGCTTTACAATTTTTCTTTGCTAGCAACCTGCACTTGTGGCAGAAAAAAACACTCTCTTTAACTAACATTTAATCTATGAGTAAAAAATTCCCAGGAGGAGTGGCTACCGGAGACGCTGTACAAGCGATCTTTGATGATGCCAAAGAAAATGAATACGCCTTGCCCGCAGTCAATGTGGTCAACAGTCATACGGTAAATGCCGTTTTGGAAACTGCGGCCGCGGTAAATTCCCCGGTCATGGTTCAGTTCTCCAATGGTGGCGGGCAATTCTTTGCCGGTAAAAGCCTCGACAATGAGGGACAACGAGCAGCCGTCCTAGGTTCTGTCTCTGGAGCTATGCATGTACACGCAATGGCTGAAGCCTACGATGTACCAGTCATTCTGCATACGGATCATGCGGCCAGAAAATTACTTCCATGGATTGATGGTTTGCTCGATGCCAGTGAAAAATTTCATCAAAAAGAAGGAAAGTCCTTGTACAGTTCTCACATGCTCGATCTCTCTGAAGAACCGATTGATGATAACCTTGGAACCTGCAAGGAGTATTTCGAACGGATGAACCAAATGGACATGACCATTGAGATTGAGCTGGGAGTGACCGGGGGAGAGGAGGATGGAGTGGATAACACTGAGATTGATAGTGCTCGTCTTTACACACAGCCTGAAGAAGTTAACCAAGCCTATGAAATTCTTTCCGCTGTTAGTAATCGATTCACTGTGGCTGCGGCTTTTGGAAATGTGCACGGTGTGTACAAGCCAGGAAATGTTGAATTGACTCCAGTTATTTTAAAGAATTCTCAAGAATTCGTGAAGGAAAAACACGGCTTGTCGGGTAAACCAATCGATTTTGTTTTTCATGGTGGTTCCGGGTCCTCACGGGAACAAATTCGTGAAGCAATTGGTTATGGAGTCGTAAAAATGAATTTGGATACAGATATGCAGTGGGCATTCTGGGATGGAGTTCATGAATACTACAATAAAAATAAGGATTATCTACAGGCTCAATTGGGTAACCCTGAGGGAGATGAAAAACCTAACAAGAAATTTTACGATCCGCGGGCTTGGTTGCGTGCCGGGGAAGCTACTTTTGTCGAACGCCTTAAGCGTTCTTTTGACGACCTCAATTGTATTAACCGTAATTAATTTATCTTTATTGAATTAAAAAATAAAGCCCCTCCGTTGGTGAGGGGCTTTTTTGTTTATTGATGAAGTGTTTAATCAGTACAGATAGGTATTTTATGCTTTGCCATGACCCCATTTAACCATAAGAAAGGATTTATGAGCGAAACTAATGAACCCAACCTTCCTAAGCGCGTGGTACGCACCATTACTTTAACCGAAGATGATCTCAACATGCTTGACGAGATCGAGAGAGTGCTTTCCAAGACTGGGCAACGCGTAAAGACAGACTCTAAACTAATACGAGCGGCTATCAATGTGGCTTCCAGGGTACTGCATGGCAAATCTTACGATGTGAATGAAATTGCAGAAAAAGTGGTTCGTGAAGATGGACGGTCCCTCAGTAAATTAATTGCCAAGAAAAAGCCTTAGGTTCTTCAGTTTCTAGAACCATATCTTCTCAATTATAGCTTGGGCGGATGCAGCCGAGGTTTGGATCGTACTTTGGTTATTTAATAATTTTATTTCCTCACTCTTTTTAAGGAAAATGGGTCGGTAAGGCTTATTTTTCATCGATGAGGTAACTTCTTGGATGATCAATTCTGGGGCAGTAATTCTTAGTGTACCCACAGTTGCTTCAGTAATAGCACACAGAGCATGGCCAATGCCGTCAGGTGTTTGTTGGGCAAGTTTGGGATAAGCACCTAAGGCTTCGCTGTACTCTTGTTTCCACTTTTTACAATTCTTACCCAGTACCCCGAGAAGGTGAAAGCAACGCATGATAGATGAGTTGCCAGAGGGCGTGGCATGGTCATACCAAGGTTTTTTCGAAACCGGACCACTATCTTGCATCTGATTTGAACTAGTGTAAAATCCGGCAAGGGTAGGATCTTTAAATTGTTCGACCGCCTGGCTTATTAAGGTTTCAGCTTTTTCGATCCATATCTCGTTACCACCCAGTCCCAGTCCTTCACAAACAGAAGCAAAGTTCAGAACGGCTTCAGCCCAGAGGGTATAATCCTCTAAGAAGGCCCAGGAACTTTTTTGCTTATCGGGATACAACAACGCACAAACGGAACCGTCTGGTTGAGAAAAGGAAGTTTCCATCCAGATGAGTAAATTTTTCGCCTTCCTTATCCAGATTTGATCACCCAAAGCAATACCGGCATCCAAGTAGGCCCGAGCAAGTAGAGCGTGTTGGAAGCAGGAACGTTTTTCATCACGTTTAGGACTGGTTAGCTTTTTCCGATTCTTGCATAACTCTTTAAAAATCTCCTCCTGTCTTTCAACAGACAACAGGTCTTCATCAACTAACCTGGGAAGAAACAGGGGATCTGGAGATTTGGCAAAGGTTCCCCAAAGCTCTTCAAGTTGCTTTCCTTGTGCCTTACCCAAGGCTTCGTAAAGTTCACTTTCAGTCCAAAGGTAGTGAGCTCCTTCCATTTCATTGGTTTCTGCAGAAAGAGAACTGGCGTACCCTTTATCCGGCGACCCCATTTCCTCTTCGATCCATTCCAGGGTTTTTAAAATTATTTTTTTATCTCTAGGGTTCTGATACTTTCTTAATGAACGGGAATAGGTCGAAACAAGTAAGGCATTGTCCGATAACATTTTTTCAAAATGTGGTGATTTCCACTCCCGATCTAAGCAATAGCGAAAGAAACCTCCGTTTACATGATCAAATAATCCTCCGTTAGCCATAGCTCCCAGAGTGTGTTTGATGCACGAATCTAATTTCATGGAAAATCCGGTATTCTGACGGACTGTTTGAGCTTCTCCCAAAGAAAAAAGAAAATCAATCTTCATGGGTGAAGGGAACTTGGGGGCGGGAGTAAATCCTCCCCATTCGTCGTCATGTGATTGGCAGAGATTTTCTCCTGCCTGAATCAGAATATCAGGTTTCCATTCCCGAGGGTCTGACAGAGAAGAATTGTTGGTGTGGAGGAGATTCTCCAATGCGTTTTTTCCATTTTCCTCTAATTCATGACGACCCTTACGGAAATGTTCGGCAATTCGCATGAGCACTTGAGGCCATGGGGCAATTCCCTGCCCATTATCTTCCTTGGGGAAGTAAGTCCCACACCAAAATGGAGATCCGTCTGGCAGGCAAAATGCGTGCAAGGGCCAACCGGCTGACTGATTGAACATCCGAGCAGCTTCCATATAAAAAAGATCCAAGTCAGGTCGTTCTTCCCGATCAACTTTTATGCATACAAAATGTCGATTCATGATCGATGCAACATAGGAGTCTTCATAATTCTCCCGGGACATTTGACGGCACCAATGACAGGAAGAATAACCTATGGAAACAATAACCGGTTTGTCGATTTGCTTGGCTAGTTGAAAGGCAGCTTTTCCCCATGGGTGCCAGTCAACGGGTTGTTCTGACAATTCCTGTAGGTACGGGCTCGATTGATTGTTAAGGGAGTTGGGCATCAGCAAAAAAAAGGAACAATCTCTTATGACAAAGAAATCAAAGCTTCCCAAGCATCAATACTTGGAAGTTTTTTCCCATTGTCGATTGGGAGGTTCAAGCTTACGTAAGAAGGGTGCCTGAAATTCGTATTCTATCTGACCAAGTAGCCAACCAAATAGCGGCGGGTGAAGTTGTCGAGCGTCCGGTTGCTGTGCTCAAAGAACTGGTTGAGAATAGTTTGGATGCAGGTGCCCAGAAGATAGAAGTCGAGTTTCGCAATGGTGGGAAGTCTTATTTGCGGGTTGAGGATGACGGGATGGGCATGAACCCCGATCAAGCACTTCTCGCCTTGGAACGGCATGCCACCAGTAAAATTCGAAAGGCGAGTGATTTGAACAAAGTGGGAACCTTTGGTTTCCGTGGTGAAGCCTTGCCATCGATTGCCAGTGTTAGTCGATTTGTTTTACGTACACGTCCAATCTCTTCTAATGAGGGCACGGAAATTTTTATTAACGGTGGAAAAATGATACATTGCAAGGATTGTGGAATGCCCCCTGGTACGCGGGTCGAAGTTTCTCACTTGTTTAACTCAGTTCCCGGTCGGAGAAAGTTTTTAAAAACCGAAGTTACAGAAGCAACCCACCTCATTCATATGGCAAAGCTCTATGCTTTGGCTCACCCTTCTGTTACCTTTACCCTTATTGAAGGCGGGCGTACTGTTTTTCGTTCGCCCGCTTGTGATAGTCCTGCAGATCGTGTTCGCGAAATTTTTGGTCGTGGATTGGCGGAGTCCTTAACTCCGATGGATGCTCAAGAGAATGATCTACGGTTGTCCGGCCTTTTGGGTAAACCTGGACAAAGCCGTTCCACCCGCAAGGAAATGATATTCTTTGTAAATCGAAGGCCTGTGGACAGCCGAACTCTCTCTTATGCTGTGATTGAAGCTTTTCATACTTTTGTACCCAAGGGCAGGTTTCCTCCAGCCATCCTTTTTTTGGAGATTGATCCAGCAGTAGTCGATGTAAATGTCCATCCCTCCAAGCGAGAAATCCGTTTTCGAGACGATCCCAAAGTGAGATCTTTTATTCTCAACAGTGTACTGGCTCATAACCGAGCTATGACATCTCCGTCCTCAGGTTTTAAACCCACATTGCCTGTTGTTGAATACGAGGAAGAAAATGGCCGGCAAGTCCCTAAGATCGATTCTCAGGCCTTAGAGCTATTTGGTCAGAGCAAAACAACCGAGCTAAGCCAGCCAAAACCTAATAGCCTACAGGAAACCATTAGCCTAAAGAAGAAAAGATAAAAGGTGGTCAGCCTGATTTAAGTGATGCGGACAATAAGGAAATTCTTCCATCAACTTCGTCCGCAGAAATTATTCCCCGAACCATGGTGGGTCATCGAAGAGACCCTGGTGCAGAATGGAGGTTTTTGGATCGTCCGCATGGAGATTTGGCGGTATTTTCAACTCCTCAGGGGGTGGTTGCCCTGCACGCACGAGCGGCCTATGAGCGTGTACGTTTCGAACAATTGGAGGACAGTCTTCGTGATCATTCAAGTGTGGCATCGCAATCTCTTTTGTTACCTGAACCGCTTGAGTTTGATGGCATTGACCGCGCCAGCTTGGAGGTTAGTCTCGTGAGGTTGCGTGAATTAGGATTTGTACTCGAGGAGTTCGGCCGTAATTTCTACCGACTCGAAGGTTGTCCGCATTGGATCGATCCGGAATATGCGGTTCGGTACCTCCATGACTTTCTTGAAATTGCCCGAGAAAACGGGGGTGTTCTTCAAGTCGAATCCTTTGTTAGGCAAGCCCTTGAGCGTCAGGCAAATTATAGAGATGAGACAAGGGATGATTTTTCGGACGATGAAATAATGGATTTGGCGAACCGTCTTTTGAGTTGTAGAAACCCATATGTATGTCCAAAGGGACGTCCGATTTACTTTGAAATTCCTACCCGGGATTTTGAGAATCGTTTTAAACGAAAACTTTAAATCTTATCCATTCATTCTTCAAACCATGTGCAAATCATATGAAAATAAACTCCATCCTTCATTCTTCTCTTTTCCTTCTCTTTCTTTTTTCGAGTTTTTCTTGTTCGCAGAGCGAAATTGGTCGGAATGCATCCGAGAAATTAAAAAGTGGTACCAATTATATTTCGGAGAAAAGCAGGCAAGCTTATCAATCGAGCAAGCAAGCCCTTGGTCTTAAGGAAATAGAACCACCCAAATCCTCCAAGCCCATGACAGTATCCAAAAGAGTATTTGGAATATTGCCCGATGGTACCAAGGTCCATGAATTTCGCATGATAAACGAGAATGGGATGGAAGTGAGTGTTCTTGAATATGGAGCTGCCATTCGCGATCTTATTGTAAAGGACAGGGACGGAAAAAAAGCGAATGTTTCCCTGGGTTTTCCAAACCTTGAGGATTACCTTGAGAAAAGCCCATATTTCGGATGCATTGCTGGTCGCTATGCTAATCGAATCGCTGAGGGGAAATTCACTTTGGATGGTGAAGTTTACCAGTTAGCCACCAATAATGGGCCTAACCATCTTCACGGGGGAGATAAGGGTTTTGATAAACGTGTATGGGTGGGCAAGCCTCTTGAGAGTGGTCTTGGTGTAAGCCTTTCTTATCGCAGTCCAGATGGAGAAGAGGGATACCCGGGATCACTTGCCACTACTGTGATTTATTCTTTATCAGAGGATGATAAATTAAGTGTAGAGATCGAGGCGGTTACTGATAAAGCCACCGTGATAAACCTGACCAATCATACATACTTCAACCTTGCGGGGGAGGGCGACCCAACCATTCTAGATCACCTTTTGACCTTGCCGGGTAGTTCCATTGTAGCCACGGATTCCACGAATATCCCCACTTCTTTTCAACATGTTGGTGGCACCCCTTTTGATTTTAGGTACCCCACATTGATCGGTGCACGAATCGAGGGAGACCATACTCAACTAATTGTTGGAAAAGGATACGACCACACTTGGGTGATTCCTCCAGCCAAAGAGAACTTGGCTCATGCGGCAACTCTGAAAGATCCCGCAAGCGGGAGAGTGCTCAAATTGTATACCGATCAACCAGGAGTCCAGTTTTACAGCGGTAACTACCTGGACGGAACTTTGACTGGTTCTGGGGGGCAGCCTTATCCCTTGCGCTCGGGGTTGTGTCTAGAGCCCCAGTTTTATCCAGATAGCCCGAATCATCAGGGTGAATCGGGTTGGAAATCCTGTGTACTTCGTCCAGGCGAAACTTACCGTCATCTATCCGTTTACGAATTCTCGACCGAATAAAGCTAGTTTTTCCCGATTACAGGGAAAAAGAATCGTATTTTTATTTGAAAAAGGTTACTTTGGCACACTTCGTGCCAATCTCTTTATGTCCCTTTTTCATTCATGACTAAATTAAAAGAAGCTTCTTCCGAATCGACCTCTTCAACCTCTGAGCACTCATTGGTTGAGGAATTAAAAAGTTCCATTCTTCAACAACTCAAACTCAACCTTGCCCGCAGCAAGGATGCAGCATCTTCTCAGGAAGTATGGACAGCAGTGTGCCTCGCTGTAAGGGAGAGGATAATGGAACAATATATTCAAACCCAAAAAGCTCACTTGGATGCAGATTCCCGGCGTATTCACTACCTGAGCTTGGAATACTTGATGGGGCGTTTGTTGAATGCGAACCTTTGCAATTTAGGCATTAGAGAATCCCTCGATCAGGCTTTAAATGAATTGGGTTTTGAATTGCCTGAACTTTGCGAGGAGGAACATGATATGGGGTTGGGAAATGGAGGCTTGGGTCGTTTAGCCGCTTGTTTTCTTGATTCCATGGCGACGATGGATCTTCCTGCCATTGGATATGGTATTCATTACCAGTATGGATTGTTTAAACAAGAGTTTGAAAACGGTCGGCAAATAGAAAAACCAGATGATTGGCGTCGTTTTGGAAATCCCTGGGAAATTGCCCGTCCCCAGTTTATTCAAAAAGTAAAGCTCTACGGGCATGTGGAGCACGATTATGATGACCGTGGAAATTATCGACCCCGTTGGGTTGGTGCACGGGTAGTCGATGGCTTGCCATTTGATGTTGCCATCGTGGGATACGGGGCAAAAACAGTAAATTTTTTAAGGCTTTGGGAATCTAAGGCATCTGAGGAATTTGACTTGGATATCTTTAATCAGGGGGGATATGTCGAGGCTGTGCGTGAAAAAGCCACGGTCGAAACAATATCCAAAGTCCTTTACCCGAATGACGAAACCGAGAGTGGTAAAGAGCTTCGCTTGGTTCAGCAATATTTTTTCGTCTCCTGCTCATTGCGGGATATGATTGCAAGGTATCAGAGGAGTCATAAGGGCTGGGAGTCATTTACTGAAAAGGTAGTTGTACAACTCAACGACACCCACCCCGCGGTTGCTATTCTTGAACTTCTACGGATTTTAGTGGACGAGGAAGAAATGCAATGGGAGCAGGCTTGGGATATCGTTCGGCGAACCTTTGCTTACACCAATCATACCTTGCTCCCAGAGGCTTTGGAAACTTGGAGTGAGGGCTTGTTTGCCAAAGTTTTGCCAAGGCATTACGATTTAGTCTTGGAGGTAAACCGACGCTTCCTGGATCAGGAAATTGAAAAAATTGCACCGGGAGACGCCGGTCGCAGGCACCGTATGGCCATCGTGGCCGACGGACAGATACGCATGGCTCATTTATCCGTAGTGGGCAGCCATTCAGTCAACGGAGTTGCTGCCTTGCATACTAAATTATTAAAGGAGAGATTGCTTCGCGAATTTGCCGAGTTGTATCCCGATCGTTTCAATAACAAGACAAACGGGATTACTCCCCGGCGCTGGTTGATCGGGTGCAATCCAGAACTTGCTGATCTTGTCAACTCTACCATTGGTTCGGAATGGATAACTGATGCCTCTTTACTTCGAGGCTTAGAGAAACATGCTGAGGTTGCCTCTTTCCGTGAGGATTTTCGAGCGATTAAAAATCGGAACAAACAAACGCTCGCTCATATCGTCGGGCAAAGGTTTGGCTTGGAGATTAACCCGGATGCCCTCTTTGATGTTCAAATCAAAAGATTGCACGAATACAAACGTCAGCATCTCAATCTTTTGCACATCCTTACTCTTTACCGTAGGCTTTTACAAAATCCGGATTTGGAAATTCCCCCACGCGTTTTCATTTTTGGCGCCAAAGCGGCACCAGGATATCATATGGCCAAGGTAATTATCCATGCAATCAACCTGGTTGCCCAAAAAATTAATACCGATCCCAGGATAAAAGACATGCTCAAGGTCTTCTTTTGGCCAAATTATGGAGTTTCCGCGGCTGAATGCATCATACCTGCCAGTGATTTATCCGAACAAATTTCTACTGCCGGTAAAGAAGCTTCAGGAACTGGAAATATGAAATTTGCCCTCAATGGTGCCCTTACTGTTGGGACCCTGGATGGTGCGAATGTCGAAATCCTCGAAGAAGTGGGGGAGGAAAATATTTTCATTTTTGGCCAATCAGTCGAAGGGGTCGAGAAATTGCGCCAGGAGGGATATGATCCATTTTCCTATTACGAAAGCGATAGCGAATTAAAAGCCGTTCTGGATTGGTTGTCCTCCGATTTTTTCTGCCCAGGTAAGGGTGGCTTGATCGCTGATTTGAGTAAGGGATTGTTAGACTGGGGAGATCCTTATCTTGTACTTGCAGATTACCGTGCTTACATTGACGCTCAGGATACAGCGGGTAAGACCTACTTAGATCAGGAAAAGTGGTCCGCTATGGCAATTCGTAATGTTGCCGGTTCCGGGAAGTTTTCTTCTGATCGAACCATTGGAGAATATGCCCGGGATGTGTGGAAATTAGACCCCGTTCAGGTACCTTGAGTCGTTACCTCTGGTTTATCGCTGCACTTATTAGTAGTGCGAGTGGGGGGTCTTTGTGGTGGAGAACTAGATCAACCAGTTTCTTTACCTTTTCAGGTTGGTGAAAGGCTCGAGTACAACCTGAAGTGGGGCTTCTTTCCGGTAGGATCGGCTGTAATGGAGGTACTCCCGGAAGACTCTCAAGATACGGATGGGCCCAAAATAATCCGTTTTTCAGTACGGACTAATTCCTTTGCCGATACTTTTTACAAAGTTCGTACCCAAATAAGTAGTACCATAGATCCTTTATTTACGCGGGCACTCCGGTATGAAAAATCTCAAAGCGAGGGAAGTACCAGGCGTGAAATTGTAGTGGATTACGATTATGATCGGGGAGAGGCACGCTATGTGCAAAACGACTCAAGTCCGGTGGTTACCTCTATCCCAGGTCCAGTCTTTGATCCCCTCTCCATCGCTTACTTCTTTCGTTTGCATCCTTTGCAACCAGGTGGAGAAACTCGTTTGCCCACTTGTGACGGTAAACGATTTCGCGAAGTGATTGTACGGGCGGGCCAGAGAGAAAAAATAAAATTACCCATGGGTAAAGTGGTTGCGATCGGAACCACACCTGCAATGGAAAACTTAGGTGGAGTTTTTAATAAAAGCCCGAAGGGAATGCTTCGGGTTTGGTACAGCGATGATGAAAGAAGAGTGCCGGTGCGTGTAAGCAGTAAAGTAATTGTGGGTAGTTTTACCGCTACTCTAACTTCTGCAAATCCTCCACTCTTACTTAAATAATTTTCTGACCTGAAAGAGGTAGCTTTAATCGCTTCCTGGACCTTCTTTGAGTAGTTCGATAAAGGAACGTAAGGCAGGAGTAAGCATTCTTGTTTGTTTATGAATAATTGCCAAAGGGCGGTTGTGGATACCGCCTTCAAGTTTGAAGCTTACTAATTGCTTTCTTTCTACTTCATTTACCACAGTGCTTGCTGGCAAAATGGCCAACCCCGCATTGATTTCAATCGCTCGCTTGACGGTTTCGACATTATCAAACTCCATGACAATTGATACATCAACTCCGGCTTTATCCAAAATCTCATCGGTAGCTTTGCGGGTGGGGATATCTTTTTCAAAAGCAATGAACTCCAAACCCTGTAAATCCTTGATTGCAACCATGCGTTTTTCGCAGAGTGGATGCTCTGGGCTCATTGCAACGATTAATTCATCATTGGTGAACGGGATAATTTCGAGATCCTTTTGCGGAACAGGAAAGGCAATTAAACCAAGATCTGCATTGCCATGGAGGACATCATCGTAGACCAAGTTTGCTCGTCGGTATTCCACCCGAGCATTGACGGAGGGGAATTCCTTGAGAAAGGTTTTAAGGTAGGGGGGTAAGACATGCAGGCCGATACTGTTTACTGTGGAAATTTGAACTGTTCCGCTGACCACATTACGCATCTCTTGAATTTCGCAACTTAAACGATCATAGAGATTAAGAATTTCCTTAAAGGTCGAGTAAAGGGCGGTTCCTTGTGGCGTTAAGCGAAATTTCTTTTGATTCCTATCAATGATTAGCATTTGATAGTGGGATTCCATCGCCTTGAGTTGCTGGCTCACTGCGGATTGAGTGACTTCGTTTAACTTGGCTGCTTTGGAAAAACTTTTACTTTCGACCAAATCGCAGAAGGTTTTGAAATTCTGAATGTGCATTTGCTTATAATCTGAACTAATTTATAAAATAGAATTACACAAGCCATACTTATGATAAGCCAGGAAGTTTTTTTGAATAATTTAATTGTGGTTAAGGAAAGGATCTCGGAAGCATGTGCTGCGTGCGGTCGAAACCCTGAGGAAGTCGCCTTACTGCCAGTAACCAAAAACTGGCCGGTCGATGCGGTTGAGCACTGTGTTTCGTCGGGCATTAATCGGGTTGGTGAGAACCGAGTCCAGGAAGCTGCCATTAAACAGGAACAAATCGAAGGAGTGGATTGGGAATTAATCGGACATTTGCAAAGTAATAAGGTCAATCAGGTGGTAGGGCGATTTGCCCGCATACAAACTTTGGATTCTTTAAAATTAATTCGTAAGGTGCAGGCTGCTGCTGAGAAAATTAATCATCCTATGGCCATACTTCTTCAGGTAAATGCTGGGAACGATCCGGCCAAATACGGATTTAAAATTGAAGAATCAGCCTTTGCTCTCGATGAAATCTTAAAATCTTCCCACCTTGTAATTGAAGGATTAATGACGATTGCACCTTATTCCCCTGATGATCCATCGGTAGCCCGGAAATGTTTTGATCAATTGGCTGAATTACGCCAATCGTTACAGCAAAGCCATGGTGTAAGCTTGGATGAACTATCCATGGGTATGTCTGATGATTTGTTTCATGCTATTGCTGCCGGCAGCACGATGATTCGGGTCGGTTCGGCCTTATTTGGTAGCCGAAAATAAATTCCCGTTTATTCGGTTTTAGGATAAAAAAAGAAAACTTTATAATTTAGATCAACTCCCTTAAATCTTGAACAGAAAGTTTTAAATTAGCGGCTTCTGATTCATCAAATACTTGTTCGAGTAACTTTCTTTTTTCTTTTTGCAGGTCTAGTACTTTTTCTTCCACGGTTCCTGAAGTTATAAGTTTGTAGACATTAACTTGTTTATCTTGGCCAATCCGGTGCGCCCTGTCTGTGGCTTGAGCTTCAGCGGCCGGATTCCACCATGGATCAAAATGAACCACCACATCTGCCGCCGTAAGGTTTAAACCAGTGCCTCCAGCCTTGAGGGAAATCAGGAATACCGGGATGGATTCGTCTTCTTGAAAACGATCGACTTGAGCCATGCGATCGGTAGTTGAACCATCAAGATAACAAAAGGGCAAGTCAGCGGATTGAAGTTCAGCCTTGAGTAATTTAAGCACTTGAACGAATTGAGAGAAGACCAACATGCGGTGGCCTCCTTCAAGGCAGTTGTAAAGCAGTTCACGAAAGGCGTTCATTTTGCAGGATCGATAAGTTTCCAAATCCGGATTAACCAATCGGGGGTCGCAACAGGTTTGGCGAAGGCGAAGGAGTTGAGTCAGCGTTTTCATACGCATTGCTCCTTCAGTGGCCCCTGAATCTGCCATCTTATCTAGTTCGCTTTCCGCTGACCTTCTAATTTGTTCATAGCAATCTTTTTGGTCCTGAGTGAGATCCAGGTAGAGTACCTGTTCGATTTTCTCTGGAAGTTCTGGAGCAACTTCCCGTTTGGATCGGCGTAGTAGGTAGGGGGCTGCCTGTTTAAGAATTCTTTGTTCGTGCCAAACTCTTTCGTCTCCTCTGGTGCCCTCAGGAAGTCGGGGATTAGCCCCGGGAAGAAGAAATTCCAAGAGGGAAAGAAGGTCGGATACACTGTTTTCGATTGGAGTACCTGTGAGAAGCATACGCCCCTCAGATGTAAGGGATGCGGTGGCCTTGGCGTTTTGAGTTCGTCTGTTTTTAAGGTGTTGTGCTTCGTCGCCAATCACACAGAGAAAGGGAAAATCCCTGAACATTTCAAGGTCTCGAGAAAGCGTGCCATAGGAGGTAATAACGAGGTCGAACTTGCCCAGGAAAGATGGGGTGGTCGCTCGGTTAGAGCCGTGGTGAGAGTATACCTCGAAGGACGGACAAAAACGGATGGCTTCTCGCTTCCAATTTTCTACCAACGAGGCAGGGCAGATAACGAGAGATGTTTTAACCGGGCCCCCTCGTTTTCTAAGGCATGATAAAAAGGCAAGAGTTTGCAGCGTTTTACCCAAGCCCATTTCATCCGCAAGGATACCTCCAAGGCCGTGGTCAAACAAATGAAGCATCCAAGCTGTTCCAATAATTTGATAAGGCCTGAGAATTTTTTCCAAACCGTCTTTGGGGATAGGCGAGTTTAGGGAAGATAGGTCCCGCAGGGCTAGGCCGCGTTTTTTCCATTGAGCAGGCGGGCGAAAGCGGGGGTCGGCTTCCGCTAAAAAAGTTTCCAGTGTTGTTGATTGAAAACGGGAAACACAGTGAGATGATTGGGCAAGCAAAGGGCTGTCAGCTTGTCCGGATGCCTGCCTTTGCACATGTGCGGTTTTTTCACGCAGTTCTTTAGTTAACAAAAAGGTAAGGTTGCCATGTTTGAAATGATTTCGCCCTGTTGCCAAAGCATGTTCAATTTCTTCGATTGGAGCATCTCCTGCTTCAATTCTGGACTCAACCTCAATAAGTTCACCGCTTTCCTTGGCATTGATTCGCAGGACCGCATGTTTGATCGAAGAGGTAAGTTTTCGAAAATTCTCAGTGAAGACCGCGTCGTAATCAAGATCGAGTTCTTCTTGGTGCGATGCTAAAAAGTCCAGTACCTTGGATGCATCTCTTAACCACCACCAGTGCCTGTGCGAGCGATCACGGATAAAACTCCACTCCCTGAGCAATCTCAAAACTTCTGAATGACTAGGGTGTTCGGAACTTGGCAGGATAATCCGTAAATATTCGGTCGAACCTTCCACCTCGATAGGAGGTCCCCTGTATTCGGGCAAATCGGGTACAGGGCTTTCCTCGGGAATGGGATCATTCACGCTGGTGATATCACGAACTTTTCGCGGCTGCTTGGATTCAGGAGGGTTCAGGTATTCGCTTACTCCTTCGAGTCCAGATTCGATCCAAGGGATGGAGGAGTCTGGAGAATTTGCCGGGTAAAAACACTCGATCCGATCCAAAAGTTTAAGCAGTTCGTGGGCTTGCCCCAGATCTAGTTGAAAAAAAGAGGAAAGCTTTCCTCCGCACCATTGGGAAAGTGCAAAGAGGGCTGAGCGCTCGGCGTCAGGCAATCCTGCCAAGTCTTCCATCTCACATTTTTCAGGAGGTAAACGGTCGCCCGTTTCCTTTTCCAGTTCAATCTTGGCAGGTATGGCGTTTCGCTGAACACACCCAGCTAGGGTGGGGGGGAGCAATATTCGCAACCTCAAAAGATGGCTGAATTCAGGTGTTTAGCGAGTGCGATGCTAAGGCCTCGTCCAAACCCTTGTTCGCAGGAGCACCCCCCATGGCAAAATCGGGTTTACCCCCACCTTTACCACCCAATTTATCGGAGAGTTCGGCCAGGTAAGTTCCAGCTTTATGCCCGGACTCAACCGCTTGCGAAGAACAGATACAAACCATTGAGCACTTCCCTTCTTTTTCGGAAGCAAGAAGAACCACCGAAGGGGCACATCTTTTATTAATTTGTGCGGTAAGGGCACGAAGGTCGTTGGGAGCCAGGTTGGTAACTTTTCCGGTTATGATTTTTATTCCATCCCGTTCTTTGGCAGAGTTAATAAGTTCATCGGCGATTCCTGACTGTCCTTTTTGCTCAAGTGATCGCAGTTGTTTCTCCAAATTCTTTACCTTGCCCTGCATCTGATCAATCCTGCCGTCAAGTTCATGGGGTTGGCAGCCCAGGCGTTTAAGTAATTGGTTGTAGCCATTTACGCGCTCATCTGTCCATTGGTAAGCTGAGAGCCCAGCGACTGCTTCTAAACGCCGGGTTCCGGCAGAAATCGCAGATTCGGAAATCACGCGGATTGATCCAATTTCTCCACCGGTTTGGACATGAGTGCCTCCGCACAATTCCTGGCTCCATCCGCCGAGATCGACTACCCGGACCAATTCACCATATTTATCTCCAAAAAAAGCAATTACACCATCAGGTTTTTCTGAAAAGGGGATTTCATAGGTCTTAACTTGCTCATTGAGTAAAAGCTTTTCATTGGAAATTCGTTCTATCGTTTGCAACTTTTCCTCTGAAACCGCTTCGAAGTGAGAGAAATCAAAACGTAAACGATCTTGCTGTACGAGAGAACCGGCTTGTCGAACATGCTCACCAAGCACTTCGCGCAGAGCCCAGTGGAGAATATGGGTGGCAGTATGGTGTCTTTGTATTGCAAGTCTCTTGGCTAGGTCGACCGTTAGCGAAAAAGCCTTTCCAATTACCTCGCTTGCCCCTGTGTTGCCATCAACTTGATGAAGGAAGCGACCATTTGAGTCTTTCGCCACATGTTTAACCTTGAGGGAAGTACCCTCAAAATGAGCTGTTCCCGTGTCTGACATTTGTCCGCCCATTTCTGCGTAAAAAGGGGATTGGTCGAGCACAAGGTACTTTTTATCTTCTTGCTCGATCCAATCAATACAGGTGGCTGAAAAATCATTGAGGCAGGAAAGATCGTACCCAGTAAAAATTGTCGCATCTTTACAATCTGAGCTCTCAGAGACGAGAATATCGACCGATTTGTGAGCTTTGCGAGCCCGCTTTCTTTGAGCGTCCATCTGGGCCTCGAATTCTTGATGATCGATGGTTAAGCCGCGCTCCCTGGCCATTAATTCCGTTAGGTCAATGGGGAACCCGAAAGTATCATACAACTTGAAAGCAAATTTGCCGGATAAGGCTTGGTCTGCTTCCATTCCCTTGGTTTCACGAGAAAATAGTTCAATTCCTCGATCAAGGGTTTTGTTAAATGATTCTTCTTCCGATCGGAGAGTCTTTTCGATCAGTTCTTTTCTTTCAGTAAGTTCCGGGAAAAACTCTCCCATTTGATCAACTAATACTGGTACTAATTTATAAAAAAATGGATCAGTGAACCCCAGGGTTCTTCCGTAGCGAACTGCTCTTCGAAGAATTCGCCGAAGGACATAATTCCGGTCGCTATTTCCGGGTAGTATTCCATCGGCAATGGAAAAAGATAGGGCCCGTAAATGGTCAGCAATTACCCGAAATGCGACATCTGTTTCTTCCTGTCCCTTAGTCGGTTTGCCGTTATTGGGCAGGGTAGATTGGTAACTCATTCCTGACATTTCTTCCAGTTTTTGAAAAAGTGGAGAAAAAACATCGGTATCGTAATTCGATGCGGGCTTGGAAAAATCAGTAAATTGTTTGGTGGCCTGAATTACGGCGGCCACCCGTTCAAAGCCCATCCCAGTATCCACATGCTTGGATCCAAGCGGTGAGAAAGTTCCTCCCTTGTCAGCATTGAACTGAATAAATACAAGATTCCAGATTTCGATACACAAGTGGGAGTCCGCATTGACTAGTTTTCCTCCGCTGTCTCCATTGGGAGTTAAATCGAGATGGAGTTCAGAGCAGGGACCACACGGGCCGGTTTCCCCCATCATCCAAAAATTGTCTTTTTTTCCGCCCGTAACCACATGAATGGATGGATCAAGTCCTGCCTTCTGGAAAATTTCCGACCACAAATCATGAGCCTCCTGGTCAAAATCTGCCGGGTCTCCTGCACCTGGCTTATAAACAGTGGCATAGAGACGTTCCGGGGGGAATTTCCATACATCTACCAAAAGTTCCCACGCCCATTCGATGGCTTCTTTTTTAAAGTAGTCGCCAAACGACCAATTACCCAACATTTCGAAAAAAGTATGGTGATAGGTGTCCAACCCAACATCTTCCAGATCGTTGTGCTTTCCTCCTGCTCGGATACATTTTTGGGTGTCCGATATCCTTGAACTTGATGCCTGCTGATCCCCAAGGAAATAGGGAACAAATTGGTTCATTCCCGCATTGGTAAACAATAAATTAGGCGATTCTGGAAGCAAAGACGCAGAGGAGACAATTTTATGGTTTTTGGAGGCAAAAAAATCAAGAAATGATTTCCTAATGTCGATGGCTTTCATTCTTGGTAAATCTGCTTTTTTTAAATGATTCTTGAAAGGATGGCATCTCCCATTTCCTCTGTGCCGACTGCTGGTCCTCCCTGGGCAATATCTCCGGTACGCAATCCAGAGCGAATCGTTTCCTTGACTGCATTTTCAATTGCTTGGGCAGCGTTCTCCATTCCGAAACTGTAACGGAGCATGAGAGCTGCACTTAAGACTTGGGCGCAAGGATTGGCCAGTCCTTGACCAGCGATGTCTGGAGCAGTGCCTCCCGCCGGTTCGTACAAACCGTAAGGATGTCCCGTCGAATTTTTCTCCGTACCTAAACTGGCAGATGCAAGCATACCCAATGATCCACAAATTACCGCGAGTTCATCTGAAAGGATATCCCCAAACATATTTTCTGTAAGTAAAACATCGAATTGATTGGGGTTTCTGACCAATTGCATCGCGGCGTTATCAACATACATGTGAGAAAGCTCGATGGTTGGATCCAGGTTTTTCACACAATCAACAACCGTCTGCCTCCAAAGAACAGATGTCTCTAGAACGTTTGCTTTATCGACCGAGCATATTTTTTTTCCTCGTAGAGCAGCTGCCCTTACTGCCACTTCGGTAATACGTTCAATCTCTCCAGTCCGGTATACCATAGTGTCGATGGCCTCTTTTTGTCCATCTTCGAGAGTACGAGTGCTCTTCGGTTGCCCAAAATAAATACCGCCTGTGAGTTCGCGTACGCAGAGGACATCAATACCTGCACTGGCTACATCAGTTCGTAAGGGAGACAAGTCAGCCAATTCGGGAAAGAGGTTACCGGGGCGTAAATTGGCAAATAATTCAAATGCCTTTCTGAGGGGGAGTAGGGCTGCCCGTTCTGGTTGTTCCTTCGGAGGTAGGCTTTCCCACTTGGGACCTCCCACAGAGCCGAAAAGAATGGCATCTACTGCTTGGCAGGCTTTTAAGGTAGATTCAGGCAGGGCTGACCCATGATTATCTATACCGATCCCACCAACATCATGGCTAGTGGTCTCGCAAGAAAAATTGTGTGCCTTGCCGGTTTTTTCCAAAACCTTTAGGGCAACAGACATGACTTCGGTCCCGATACCGTCTCCGGGCAGATTAGTGAAGTGTATGGTATTCATCAAAAAAACGGATAGTTCTAATCGATGTGAGGGTTCCTGCAAAGAGGAAAAAGTATGTGTCTTGCGATGAGTATGTATGCGTTGACAAAAATTAGCTTCCTGATATCTTAAAAAGCTTCATTACAGTCTAGTCCATAGGGGGCGGGCACTTTGCTCGTCCTTTTTTATATCATTTAACCAATTACATATCCAGCCCATGAGCAGCGAAATTCTCGCAGTCCTTGAATACATGGAGAAAGAAAAGGGCATCAGTCGTTCCGACATGATTGCCACGATCGAAAACGCGGTAAAAGCCGCCGCTGAACGCGGTGGTGCCAATTCCGAACCCAGTGAAGTCAAGGTGGAGATTAATCCTAAAAGTGGAGCTCTTCAGGCTTGGACTTTACTTGAGGTTGTGGAATCTGTATCTGACACAGCCCGCGAGATCCATCTTGATAAAGCGAGACTGTATGCTGACAATCCTCAGGTTGGAGACATTGTTGAACGGGAAATGGATCCGGCCTACCTTGGACGAATTGCAGCAAAAACGGCTGAGCAAGCAATCAAGCAAAGGCTTAGGCAATTCGAGAAAGAACATATTTATGATGAGTTCCGAGATCAGGTAAGCAATCTTGTTACCGGTACTGTCCGCCGTAAAGAAAGAGGCGATCTGATTGTGGAAGTCGGTAAAGCTGAAGCACTTTTACCATGGCGTGAACAGGCACCCGGAGAAGACTGGGTTCCTGGCGAGCGCATTCGTTGCCTACTCATAAAACTGGAACAGCAAGGGCGAGGTCCGGAACTTATTCTTAGTCGTTCAAGCCTCAACTTTGTTCGCAAGCTTTTTGAAATGGAAGTTTCTGAAATCGCTGATGGCACAGTCACTTTAGCTGCAATGGCAAGAGAACCTGGATACCGTACTAAAGTCTGTGTTAAAAGCACCGATCCCAAAGTCGATCCGGTTGGTGCTTGTGTAGGTGCACGGGGTGGTCGTGTCAAAAGCATTGTTCGTGAAATGAATGGAGAGAAAGTTGACATTGTTCGTTGGTTTGAAGACCCGGTTGAACAATTGGTCGAGGCGCTCAAACCCGCGGTTCCTCAAAATGTCAATCTGGACAGGGACAAGCGTCGTATGTATTTCGAAGTTAAAGAAGACGATCTTTCCGTAGCTATTGGCAGAAAAGGTATTAATGCCCGCCTAACATCCAGGTTGCTGGGATGGAAATTAGACATCGGAAAAGTTGTCGTTAAAGAAGTCGGTTTTGATGAGCGTAAAACTAAAGCAGCTGAGGGCCTAACCTCTGTAGGGATTAAGTTCGAGGTTGCGGATCGCTTGGTTGCCTTTGGTTTAGTAAGTCCTGAGGCCTTTGAAGGTGTTACTCAAACTGATTTAATCGGGTTGGGTTTTGATGAGCCTACTGCTCAACACATTTTAGAGAAAGTTTCCACTCCGACACCT
Organism: uncultured Opitutales bacterium; assembly: GCA_943787575.1. Lineage (GTDB taxonomy): Bacteria > Verrucomicrobiota > Verrucomicrobiia > Opitutales > Seribacteraceae > Chordibacter. The sequence goes on from CALSMY010000016.1 coordinate 22,741, forward strand.
GCCGAACAACCCGAATCCTAATTTAGTACCAAAGAGCAAGACTGTAAGAATCTATGAGTGTAAGAATTCACGCGATAGCCAAAGAGACCAATAAAACCAGCAAGGAGGTCATTGAATTATTGGCAGAACGTGGATACGAGATTAAAAGTGCTTCCTCTACGATCGACAATATCACTGCCCAGTCCCTGATTGACGAGTTCAAGAAGGAAGCTTCTGAAGTGGTGGAAGTAGATTCGCCCCAAGTTGAAGAAATAAAGGAATCTACAGAAGAATCTAAGGCTGTTCCTTTTGTTAAAACCAAGAAGGATTTAGATCGCGAAAAAGAAGATAAAGAAAGAGCGGAACTTGAAGCCAAGGCTGCTCTTGCTGACGAACAGGAAACTTCGAGTGAACCAAGCCCTGGCAAACCAGTCTTACCTCCCGAGCCTGAAACTGCCGGAGCGGCTCCAAGCTTGCCTCCGCCACCAGTTAAACAAGCATCGGCAGTTCCTTCTCCACCATCCCCCGCTCAGCCTTCTTTACCACCTCCACCAAGCACTCCGATTCCAGATGATTCAGGCGGAATCGTTGAAGGCAATTTGATTATTGTTAAACCTCCGATTGTAGTCAGGGATTTTGCTGGGTTGATTGGACTCAAACCTTTTCAGTTAATCTCTGAACTCATGGAAATGGGCATTTTTGCCTCCATGAACCAAGCGATCGAAGAAGATGTCGCCAGCAAGGTCGCAAAAACCAAGGGTTTTGATTTAGAAATTCGTCATCGGGGAGAAAAAACCGAGCCTAAGCCTAAGAAAATCAAGGAAGTGGTGGATGAAAATGATGAAAAGTTCCTTGAACCCCGTCCACCCATCGTTTGTATACTTGGTCATGTAGATCATGGCAAAACCACCCTGCTTGATACCATTCGCAAAGCTAATGTGGTTGATGGTGAAGCTGGAGGAATTACCCAGCATGTTGGTGCTTATCAAATTGACCATAATGGTCAAAAAATCACATTTCTTGACACTCCTGGTCACGCCGCTTTCTCCAAGATTCGTGAAAGGGGAGCTAACCTTACAGATGTTAGTATATTGGTGATCGCCGCCGATGATGGCTTTATGCCTCAATCGGAAGAAGCTTTAAAGTTCGCCCAGCGTTCTCAGTCATCTCTTATGGTTGCGATCAATAAGACAGATTCCAAAGGTGCTGATATTGATAAGGTTAAAACGCAAATGCAGGAGCGTTCCATTCCCGCAGAGGACTGGGGGGGTGATGTTGTTACTGTTCCCATTTCTGCTCTCAAGGGAGAAAATATCGAAGAACTTCTTGATATGATCTTGTTGCAGGCGGAGTTAATGGAACTCAAGGCCAATCCATCTGCAATTACTGAAGCCATAGTCATTGAAGCCCGTATGGAAGTGGGAAGAGGCCCGACAGCAACGGTAATCGTTCAAAAAGGAACCCTCAAAGTAGGTGATTCATTCCATTGCGGTTCTGTATATTGTAAGGTTAAGGCCTTAATCGATGATCAGGGCAATAAGCTTAAATTGGCTCCTCCGTCTACTCCGGTCAATGTTTTAGGCTGGTCGGAAGTTCCAGATTGTGGAGCAATCTGTAAGGGAGTGAAAAATGAGCGAGTTGCCAGACGTGAAGCTGATGAACACGCTGTCATGGAAAAGAAACTTTTAGCTATTCCAGTTGAGGAAACGGTCGAAGAGACTGAAGGAGAGACAGGTGATTCCGAAAACACTGCCGCTGTGGATGCTCTTTTTGCTGCCATAAGTAAGAGTAAATCAACCGCTTATCGGGTTATCATCAAGGGTGATGTACGAGGTTCTGTCGAAGCTTTGAAGGACTCGCTTAATTTAATCGAAAGCGATAAAGTCCTACTTGAAATTATTCATTCAGATGTTGGGCAGGTTACTAAAAACGATGTCAAAATGGCCGATACATCCAATGCTGATATTTTGGCTTTCAATGTAAAATTGGAAAATGGAGTTATGGGCGAAGCCAAACATTTGGGTGTTCAACTTTACCATAACAGTATTATTTATCAGCTCATCGACCTGGTTAAGGAAAACATGTCTGAATTGCTTGAACCAGAATTGGTGGAAAACAAGACAGGTCGTGCTGAAGTTCGTCAGGTATTTCGTATTAGCAAAAGCAGGGCGGTTGCTGGTTGTATGGTTATGGAAGGTGTCATTACCCGAAATAAAGGTGCTCGCTTGGTCCGCTCGGGTGAAGTTATTGCCGAGGGTAAAATTGATACTTTGCGACGATTCAAAGATGATGTGACCGAAGTAAAAGCAGGTTTTGAATGTGGTATGCGTTTAGATTCCTTTGATAAATATGAAGAAGGAGATGTTATCGAGACCTTTGAGATCGATAAGATCCGTCCATCGCTTTAATTTTTAAAATTTGTATCCGATGAGCCTGCGATTAGCTAGGGTCAATGAATTGGTCAAAAGAGAAATCGGTAATTACTTAAGTACCAGGTATGGTGCTGAAACAGTAAGGTGGACGATAACCACGGTAGATGTAGCCGCTGATTTACGCAACGCGACCGTTGCCTATTCGGTTGTGGGAGATGATTTGAGTGCCCGTGAAGCTCAACAATTCTTTCGCAAGCACGCTGGTGAAATCCGGGGAGTGGTTAGTAAATATGTCGTTTTGAAATACTCACCGAAACTTCAATTTGTTAGAGACTTAGGGATCGAGCGCGGAAATCGGGTAATGGAGATTTTGGATACCCTTGATGATCAGACTGAAGACGGGAAATAGCTTTCCATTGTTGGTGTCACAGCGTGTCATTGCTGTGTCATGATTTGAGCCACCCTGTCACAGTTTATTCTTTGCAATCTGCGCCTTGAATGATTCAACTGTTATAAGTCTTTGTTATTCAATAATATAATGATTTAATTCAAGTGGGCACGGAAGGTGCACTAGTTCTAACCGTGAGCAAAATATTAGGTATAGATTTAGGTACAAGTAATTCATGCATGGCCGTAATGGAAGCAGGCGAGCCTAAGGTAATTCCCAATTCCGAGGGTAATCGCACCACTCCATCAATTGTTGCCTTTTCCAAAACCGGAGAGCGAATTGTTGGTCAGGCTGCCAAGAGACAGGCAGTTACAAATCCCCATAACACCATTTATTCGGCCAAAAGGTTGATCGGGCGTAAATTCGAAGAAATTAAGGACGAAGTGAGCACACTTCCCTTCAAGGTTATTGAAGGCAAGAATGGTGCGGCTGTTATCGAATGCGATATTGACGGCAAAACCGAAACTTTCATGCCCGAACAAATCGCTTCTATGGTTTTAGGGAAGCTAAAAGCTGATGCCGAAGCGTATTTGGGAGAACCTGTGACTCAGGCAGTGATAACGGTTCCTGCCTACTTCAATGATGATCAACGCCGGGCAACCAAAGATGCGGGTGCAATTGCAGGGTTGGAGGTCATGAGAATAATTAATGAGCCTACCGCAGCTTCACTTGCTTACGGCTTGGATAAAAAGGGTGAGGAAACCATTGCTGTTTATGATTTGGGCGGTGGAACATTTGATATAAGCGTATTGGAAATCGCAGACGGAGTTTTTGAAGTAAAAGCAACCAATGGAGATACTCAGCTTGGTGGTGATAATTGGGACGATAAAATCATCAACTGGTTGGTAGAAGACTTTAAAAAAGAACAGGGCATAGATCTCTCTGGCGATGCCATGGCTATGCAACGTCTTAAAGAAGAAGCTGAAAAAGCCAAAATGGCTTTATCATCTTCCCAATCCACCGATATTAACCTTCCATTTATTACGGCGGATTCTTCCGGGCCAAAGCACTTAAATGTTACTTTTAGCCGATCTAAATTGGAACAAATTTGTGACGATCTTTACGAGCGAACTAAAAATCCTTTCAAATCCTGCTTGGAAGATTCAGGGCTAAGTATTGGGGAGGTAGGCAACCTTGTTTTAGTCGGTGGAATGACTCGTAGCCCTCGTGTTGTCGAGATCGCTAAAGAATTGGGCGGTAAAGACCCTAACCAAGGAGTAAACCCTGACGAAGTGGTTGCCATCGGGGCTGCCATCCAAGGAGCAGTATTACAAGGCGATGTTAACGATGTTTTGCTTCTGGATGTAACACCTTTGACCTTGGGGATTGAAACTGCCGGTGCTGTTTCTACTCCGATGATCGAGCGTAATACGACCATACCGACAAAGAAGTCTCAAGTATTCTCGACCGCTGCAGATAATCAACCTGCTGTGGATATCGTGGTGCTTCAAGGCGAGCGTTCCATGTCTCAAGACAATAAAACCTTGGGTACATTCAAACTAGACGGAATCCGGCCTGCACCTCGTGGGACACCTCAAGTTGAAGTGACTTTTGATATCGATGCAAACGGCATTCTTAATGTAACCGCAAAAGATAAGGATACTGGCAAAGATCAAAAAATAACTATTTCTGGTTCTTCAAGCATGGACGATGAAGAAGTTGATAGGCTCAAGAAAGAGGCTGAAAAATTTGCCGATCAAGACAAAGAGAAAAAAGAAGCCGTTCAAACTCGGAATGATTTGGACTCTCTAGTATATCAATGTGAAAAGCAACTTACTGATCTTGGCGACAAGGCAACGGACGAGTTGAAGAAGATGACAGATGATATGTTGGCAGATGCCAAAAAGGTTTTGGATGATCAATCATCAACAACTTCAGCTATAAAAGAAGCTAAAGAAAAACTTGAGAAAGGCTTTGAGGAATTGGCTAAGCTAGCTGCCCAAGCCGGTGGTGGTGCCACCGATCCTGCTGCCGCTGCTGCAGCTGCAGCTGCCCAATCCCAATCAAGTGGCGACAACAAATCTAAGGAAGACGACATTGTTGATGCTGATTTTGAAGTCGTGGACGATGAAAACGACGAAAAGGAAAAATCTTAGTACAGAACCATAATTTCGGAAAACAGTCTGATTTACTGCCTTTCCAACTGTTAATCATTAATATCTAAACCAACCTAAAAAAAAAGGAATATGAGCAAACCAAAAATCACTCCATTGGGAGATCGTGTACTCGTCAAGCAAGTCGATGAAGACGAGCAAATTAAAGGCGGGATCATTATCCCCGATTCAGCAAAGGAAAAGCCGCAGGAAGCGGAAGTAGTAGCCCTGGGAACAGGCAAAAAGGATGACGCCGGCAACGATGTTCCTTTTCAAGTGAAAAAAGGAGACAAAGTTTTGATCAGTAAGTATGGCGGAACCGACGTGAAGGTCGATGATGTTGAATACAAGATCCTTCGCGAGGAAGATATCCTCGGAATCGTAGCTTGAATCTAATCGCAAATCATAAATTTCTAAAAAACTAAAAAGTAATTATGGCTAAACAAATCTTATTCGACGAAGCCGCCCGCAAGAAAGTTCTTAAAGGCGTGTCGACACTTGCTGATGCAGTCAGCGTAACGCTAGGACCTAAGGGTCGTAATGTCCTAATCGACAAAAAGTTTGGTTCCCCAACAGTCACCAAGGATGGTGTGACCGTAGCTAAAGAAATCGACCTTGAAGATCCCTACGAAAATATGGGTGCCCAAATGGTTCGTGAAGTTGCTTCCAAAACATCTGATCTTGCTGGTGACGGAACCACTACTGCAACTGTATTGGCTCATTCCATTTACCGCGAAGGATTGAAGAATGTGGCTGCTGGTGCAAACCCTGTTTACATGAAACGCGGAATCGACAAGGCCGTTGAAGCTGGAGTTTCTAAGCTTTTACGCGACAGCAAAAAAGTTTCTGACCGCGAAGAAGTTCGCCAAGTAGCTACCGTTTCTGCCAACTGGGATGACGAAATCGGTGTTATCATTGCAGATGCAATGGACAAAGTGGGCAAAGACGGAACAATTACCGTAGAAGAAGCCAAAAGCATCGAGACTACCTTGGATGTGGTTGAAGGTATGCAGTTCGATAAGGGTTACTTAAGCCCGTACTTCTGCACGAACAACGACACAATGGAAGCTGCATTAGATGACTGTTACATTCTCATTCACGAGAAGAAAATCAGTGCTCTCAGTGATTTACTTCCTCTTCTCCAGTTGGTTTCTAAGCAAGGCAAACCTCTTCTTATCATCGCTGAAGATGTTGAGGGAGAAGCTCTTGCCGCTCTCGTGGTTAACAAATTACGCGGTACCCTTAATGCATGTGCAGTTAAGGCTCCTGGTTTTGGAGATCGTCGTAAAGAAATGCTTCGTGATTTAGCTATCTTAACTGGCGGACGTTGCCTTACCGAAGATCTTGGTATTAAGTTGGAAAATGTTCAACTTGCTGACCTCGGCCAAGCAAAGCGTGTATCTGTTGATAAAGAAAACACCGTTCTTGTTGAAGGTGCAGGAAAAGCTTCTGATATCCAAGGCCGCGTTAAGCAAATCCGTCGTCAGATTCAAGAGACTACTTCCGACTACGATCGTGAAAAATTACAGGAACGCTTGGCTAAATTAGCTGGTGGAGTTGCTGTAATTAGTGTTGGTGCAGCCACAGAGCCTGAAATGAAGGAAAAGAAAGCTCGTGTTGAAGATGCCTTGCATGCAACCCGTGCTGCAGTTGAAGAAGGTATTCTGCCTGGTGGTGGTGTTGCCTTACTTCGTGCCAGAAATGCGATTGATAAGGCTGCTTCTGCTCTTGAAGGTGATGAGCAAATCGGTGCAAGCATTGTTCTTCGAGCAATTGAAGCTCCTTTGCGCAAACTCTGCGACAACGCTGGGGTTGAAGGATCCTTGGTTGTTCAACAAGTGCTCAAGTCAAAATCTGGCATGGGTTATAATGTAGCAACCGACACCTACGAAGATTTGATCAAAGCTGGTGTTGTAGATCCAACCAAGGTAACAAGAACTGCGTTACAAAATGCTGGTTCTGTATCTGGTCTTCTATTAACTACCGATTGCATGATTACCGACATTCCTGAAAAGGAGGCACCTGCTCCTGCTGGACATGGTCACGATCATGGCATGATGTAAGTTTCTAACTTACGGTTTCTTTTGAAAAGGCGTTCTCTTCGGAGAACGCCTTTTCTTTTTGCCTTGAAACAAAAATTATCTTGGTCCTTTGATTAGCAACCTAAAGAACAATTCTTAACCAGATACTTGAGAAAGATTTGTTTGTTTGGAATATCGATCAGATTGTTCGTCTGCATGATAAGATGAACGAACAAGTGGGCCCGATTCAACTACTTCAATACCAAGTTTATGAGCTTCTTCTTTCCAATTATCGAATTCCTCAGGGGTCACCCAACGGTCAATCGGAGCGTATTCTTTACTGGGCTGAAGGTATTGACCAAGAGTAAGTACATTAAGACCAATGCTTGCTAAATCTTTAAGGGCCTTCCTTATTTCTGCTTCCTTTTCTCCAAGTCCAAGCATAATACCTGACTTGATTGGGAATTCCCTGCTTTTTGCATGGGCTAGTACATCTAAGCTTCTTTGATAATGAGCAGATTTTCTTATGGGTCGTTGCAGGCGTTCGACAGTTTCTAAATTATGATTAAAAATATTTGGATTTGCGTCCAATACGATATCAAGGCTTTTAAAATCTCCTTTAAAATCAGGAACTAAAACTTCAATTGCGGTGTTTGGGTTGCGGTTTCGTACTGCTCGAATTGTGGCAGCCCATACTTTTGCCCCTCCATCTGGAAGGTCATCGCGTGCCACAGATGTGAGTACGCAGTGTTTAAGACCCATTTTAGCAACGGCATCTGCAACCCGGGGAGGTTCTGCTAGATCAAGTTCTGTAGGTTTTCCTGTTTGTACGGCACAGAAAGAGCAGGCTCGGGTACAGATGTTACCAAGAATCATCAAGGTTGCAGTTCCTCGAGACCAGCATTCACCCATATTTGGGCATTGAGCACTCTGGCAAACCGTGTGCAGTTGGTTTTCGTCTACAAGAGTTCTTACCTTACCATATTCAGGACCGGATGGTAACTTGGCTCTTAACCATTTAGGCTTGGCAATTCTTTCTTTGGCAGAGCTCATGAATTTTCTTCCAAATCCAGTTTATCTCCAATCGTTTGAACATACTCCGCTGTTGAGCCGTTTTTTTCTAAAACTGAAAAACCATGCTTTTGTAAATTATCCGCAGATAATGTTTTGTTTTCCCTAAGGCTAGAATGCCTAAGAGTGAGTGAAGGGGAATCAATTATCCTTTTTATCGGTTCACCGGTAATTGGGTGTTTTACAAGAGGTTTATCTGTTAATGCTTGTTCCACTTCAATATACTCCTCGGTATTACCTTTATTTAATACCAAGTATTTAAAAATCGGCATAACAGACAAAGTGCTCAAGCAGATTTTTTCTTCCTTGGTGGAAATTCAAAACCTATTGAACCATTATCTTTTAATAACAAATTGGCATCAAAACGTCTTTTGGTTCTTCGTGAAATAAACCCCTTTATAAGACCGGTCTTTTTATCAACTACCAATTTCTTTAGTTCTTCAACCGGAATTTCCTTATCTAAAAGTTTACGGGTAATTCTGAAATTACAGCTACCATCATCGGAAACTCTTTTGTTGTTCGAGCAGATAAAAGAAAGGTCTGTTTGACGAATAGATCCTTTGCATAAAGGACAATCAACAATTTCAGGAGCGGATTTAATCATCTCCTTTTCAATTGATTCTTCCTGTTCATTTTTTGAGTTATCAAAAAGAAAGGAGATTTTGTAATCATCTTCCATTTTTAACATCGCCGAGAATCTTTTTCCTGTCTTTGCGATGAAATCATCTAAAGGACCGACCCGTTTGTCTTTAAGTAAAATTCCCACTTCTTCAACGGTAAGTCTTCGACCAGCTATATTCTTAGATATTTTAAAATCTCCAGATTCATTCTGGTAATTGTTTAGTCCCTCGAAAAGGGGTTGCTCATCAATAGGGGAACGTAGGTTTGTTTCCTTGAGGGATACTTTCGTCTCATCAAATCCTGTGGTTTTTTCAACAAAATCTTTGGTCATGGAGGAAATTCCTTCCATGAAAGTAGCTCTGGACATTTTACCATCTTCAATCATACGAAGCTTTTGCTCCCATTCCCCAGTCATTGCTGGGCTGGTAAGAACCTCCACTCCAGCAGCATGTAAAAACTGGAAAAGATCTTCGGCTTTAAGACTAGGGAACAGTTCGGTACCTTCCCGCCTCAAATATTTTTCTTTGATTAAATGTTCGATAGTGGATGCCCGCGTGGCTGGAGTGCCTAACCCTTTTTCTTTAAGAGCCTCTGCTAATTCTTCATCATCTACATGCTTTCCCGCTCCTTCCATTGCAGACAAAAGCGTTGCTTCATTGTAACGAGGAGGAGGCTTCGTTTCGTCGCTAATTAATTCGGAATCAAGTAGTTTTGCTTCCTTATCTTGTTCTGGAGAAAGTGCAGGGAGTGTATCTTCACCACCTTGATCTTTTCCATAAATAGACAACCAGGACGGATCCACTAAAACTTTGCCTTCTGTTTTAAAGGAATGGTCCGAAACTTCAGTTATTCGCGTGGTTACATCCCACTCGGCAGGGGGATAAAAAACTGCAATAAAACGTTTAAGTATAAGATTATAAATCTTTAACTCCATTGCATCTAGTTTTTGCGGGCTGTTTGATGTTGGGATAATCGCAAAGTGATCGCTTATTTGTTTATCATTAAATACCCGTTTATCTTTTGGGTTGATCCAATTTTTCTCTAAAACTTCGTGGGCGTAAGGTTGTAAGTCTCCAGAAACCCGTTTTAACAGCTCTGTGCAGGTAGGAACATAATCTTCTGGAAGAGCTTTAGAGTCGGTACGGGGATAAGTGATGACTTTATGTCTTTCGTAAAGAGCCTGGGCAATTTGTAGAGTCCGACTGGCAGGGAGGCTGTGTAAACGATTTGCTTCCCGTTGTAGGGTGGTCAGGTCGTAAAGCCGGGCAGAACTTTGTTTCGACCTTTTTTTGGTCTCGGAAACTGGACAGAAACTCGCTTTTTCGACTGTTTCAAAAATAGATTTTGCCAAGTCTTCATCCCAAATTCTGTCGACTCGGTCACGATCGTTATCTGGGTCTTTTTTAAAATCTGGTTTTTGATAAATGCCTTGATATACTCCATTTGCTATCTCGAAATTCGCCCGAATATTGTGAAAGGTCTGGGGCTCGAATCCTTGAATTTCATGTTCTCTTTCAATTACCAGGGATAGGGTGGGGGTCTGCACACGACCAACGGTGGAAACTTGTCGACTACTCGCCTTGTTTCTTTTGATGGTAACAGCTCTTGTTCCGTTTATTCCAATTAACCAGTCAGATTCAGAACGACATCTAGCTGCATCTAAAAGGGGTTGCATTTGAGAGGAGTCACGCAAGTTGGTAAAAGCTTCGCGAATAGACTTGTCCGTCATCGACATCAGCCAAAGTCTTTTGATTTCAAGTTTAGACCCAGAAAGCTCGTGAATGTAATTAAAAATTAACTCTCCTTCACGACCGGCATCGCAAGCATTGATGACATGCTCAACATCTTTTCTTTTGAGCTGTTTTTTAAGGCTTTGAAATTTTTTCTTAGCAGTAGTTACCGGTTTTAATTCAAATTTTGGGGGAATGATGGGAAGGTTGGCTATTTTCCATGCTTTTAATTTCTTATCGAAATCGTCAGGCATGTATAGTTCAACTAAATGCCCTATCGCACTATCGATTATCCATTCATCATTTTCAAAATAGTCTTCCTTCTGGGGGACTTTACCAAGGGCCTTGGCAAGGTCACGGGCTACGCTTGGCTTTTCTGCGATTATAAGTTTTTTCATGAGCCTTTAAGGCGAGTTATATTGGGCAAAAATGAGTTCAAATTATTAGGAAGGTAAAAAGCGGGGGAGCAACTCATCCATACAACCGAGCAAGTGAGCCATAGTATCGTCCGTCTCATTCCCCATATTTGATATACGAAATGTTTTACCTTTAATTTTTCCGTATCCTCCGTCGATCGCTATTTTTTTCTCAACCTTCAATGCTTTAACAAACCCAGCGATATCCATTTCTAGATTATTTTTTACGCAGGTGAGTGATTTAGAGGCAAATTTTTGTTCGGGCAGAAGTTCAAATCCTTTTTGATCAACCCAGGAATGTACCATTTCGTTTAAACGTGAATGGCGAGCATGGCGGTTTTCGATACCTTCAGCAAAAATCTGGTCTAGGGTGTATTTAAGCCCGTGAATTTGAGGAATTGCAGGCGTACTTGGGGTCATTCCTTTTTCATGATTCTTTAAGAATTCGAGGAAGTCAAAGTAGTAGCCCCTGCCCTCAATACTTTCAGCCCGGGCAAAAGCCCGGTCGGAAACTGTGAGCAAGGCAAGTCCGGGAGGCAGTGCCAATGCTTTTTGTGAGCCAGTAAGGATAACATCTATTCCCCAATCGTCTTTGGGAATGGGAACCACAGAAAAAGAACTTACCGTGTCGATTACAGAAATAACCTCAGGATATTTTGCCAAAACCTTCATCAGGTCTTCCAGGGGATTCATCATTCCACACGATGTCTCGTTGTGCACCAAAGTTACCAAATCGTACTCGCCGCTTGAAAGTTTTTCGTCCAGGAGAGCTGGGTCAATGTGCGAACCCCATTCAACCTCGAGTCCATCGGCCTGATTTCCACACCGCTTGGAAACATCTAGCCATTTATCTGAAAAAGCACCACACATACAGCAAAGAACCTTCCTTGAGGACAGGTTGCGAACGGCTCCCTCCATGACTCCCCATGCACTTGATGTGGACAGGAATACAGGGTCTTTCGTTTGAAAAAGCTCTTGGAGTTGGGGTTGGCAAGAGTTGTAAAGATCTACAAAGTCAGGGCTTCTATGGCCCATTACTCGGGTTGACATGGCTTGGTAAGCCTCGGCAGATACATCTACAGGACCAGGGATATGCAATTTATAATCAATCATGATTGAGAGGTGCGGGAGAGGGAATGGTTTTGTGGTTTAGGTTCTTCTTACCTACAAGAATTAGTTTAGGATCCCAAACAGCGGCTTCGTCTGGGTTTAAATTTACAAAGGTAAGAATAACAAGAAGGTCACCAACTTTTCCTTTGTGTGCGGCTGCTCCATTTAAGGAAATCTCACCAGATCCTCTTGGTGCAGGTATACAGTAAGTTTCAAAGCGTTCACCATTACTGATATTTCCGACAAGAATTTTTTCGTGGTGCAAAAAACCCGCGGCATCCAATAAGTCTTGATCAATGGATAAACTCCCAGAATAGTCTGGGTGAACTCCGGTTACTTGTGCTCTATGAAGCTTTGATTTGAGAAGAGTTACCTGCATTTTTGAACTAGGTAAAAGGAAATCATCAAATAGTTATTGTAAAAAAAGTCAATGGATCAAAGGAATGAACTTCGTAAATCGGATTGAAAGAACCTATTAATCGTATATTTTTAAGCGATTATTATGGCACAAACCGCCCTTATTTGGACAAAACAAAAGTGGAGTGATTTCGAAAGCTTTGTCGAAGGCGTTTTGTACGATCGAGATCTCTCTATTTCTGCTCGTTTATTTGGTCTTTTTTTACACCCCTTCTCCTATATTTTTTACGTTATTGTTAGGGTTCGCCTCTTTCTATACTCCAAAGGCTATTTCCTTCATTCAATCCGGTTGGATGGCTTGGTCATTGTCGTAGGAAACCTGACCATGGGAGGAACTGGAAAAACCCCCGTGGTTGAGCGCCTTGCCCGGGAACTTCAATCGAAGCAAAAAAAAGTTGCCGTTCTCAGTCGGGGATACAAGAGCAAAGACGATTTAGCACATACATCCAGACTGCCATGGCGAAGGAAAGTAAAAGATGTTGGCACCAAAGTGGTAAGTGATGGAAACCAGGTACTACTCGATTCTGAGGAAGCAGGAGACGAGCCTTTCATGTTAGCTCATAACCTGCCTGGCGTAGTTGTATTAACTGATAAAGACCGGGTGCGTGCTGGACAATATGCAATTCGCGAATTTTCGGCAGAAGTTTTGATTTTGGATGATGGTTTTCAATACCTTCCAATTCAAGCAGATATGAATTTATTGCTGGTCGATCAATTAAATCCTTTTGGTAACCACAAACTCTTACCCCGGGGCATTCTTCGTGAACCAGTTAGTCATTTATCACGAGCCTCGTATGTAATGGTGACTAAGTCCGAAATCGAACCCCAGTTAGAATTACTTGAAACCATAAGGAAGTTTAATCATCAGGCAGAGATCATTCGTTGTGCCCACAAACCCAAGGTTTTTCGGCAGGTCAATCATACTAAAGAAGAAAAATTAAATTTTTTGTACGAACGGGAAGTTGGCGTGTTTTGCGGAATTGCTTCTCCACGGGGTTTTGAACAATTGATACATCGAATGTCCGGGGAATTACGTTATCGTAAAAGATTTTTAGATCATCACCGGTATGAGGAAGATGAACTTAACAGATTATTTCAGCAGGCCAAAAACGCAGGAGCGGAGGTGATGATTACTACGGAAAAAGATGCTGTTCGTATACCCAAAGATTTCGAACCGGTTCTTCCCTTGTTTTTCCTTCGTATGGAAATTGAAATTGTCGAAGGTTATGAAGATTTCGAGGAAGTAGTAAGTTCGATTTGCGAATTAAAGCCTAAATTCAATCCATCAGGAGTTTCCAATTAGCTGCCATATGCCTTTACCGTGGAAACCAAGGCTTGCATACACTCAATCTTGGCACCCGGTCGAATACCGTGACCCAGATTCATAATGTGAGCTGGGTCGTTTTTCATCGAATCTAGAATGTTTACGGTTTTATTAATGACCGTGTTTGGATCGGTTTCCATAATCTCGGGATCCAAGTTGCCTTGTAAAACCAGCGGAGCGGGGAAGAGGTTTCGAGCTTGTGCAATATTGGCACGATGATGGATTCCGAGAGCCTGTGGCTTTGTCAGAACAATTTCTTTCAAGCCTTCTACCGGTGCATTGGCATAAATGATCAATGGAAGGTTTTGAGGAACTTGCTCAATAAGGCGTGCAATCCACTTAAGGGATAAATCCCAAATACGTCCTGGGGGGCAAAGGTTGTGCCAACTGTCAAAGATTTGCAGGGCATCAACTCCACACTTTGCTTGCATGGTCAGATAATCAACCAAGGCTTGGGTTATTTTTTCCAGTAAGCGATCAAAAGATTTTGGGTGTTTATCAGCCCATGCGAGGGCCTTGGGGAATCCGTCTGCTGAACCACCTTCAATCATGTAGCAAGCCAAGGTCCATGGAGATCCGCAAAAACCCAACAAGGCTTGCTGATCACCCAACTCTTGCCGCAGGGTTCTTAAGGTTTCTGAGACATAGGAAAGTTTTTCTTCGATATCACAGGATGTTAGTTTATCAATGCTGGAATCATCATCTAATTTACTTGTCATCTCAATGCCTCCAGCGGGTCTAAAGTCATAGCCCTGACCCATCGCTTCTGGGATGACTAAGATGTCGCTAAACACGATGGCGGCATCAAGGTCGAACCTGCGAAGCGGTTGAAGGGTGACTTCTGTGGCCAGTGCCGGTGTTTTAACCATCTCCACAAAAGAATATTTTTCTTTCAGTGCCCGGTATTCAGGCAGGTACCTACCAGCCTGCCTCATGACCCAAAGGGGAGGGCGTCCACTATGGTTTTCCCCTTTCAGGGTTGCTTGAAAAAGAGGGCGTCCAATCATTGTTTTCTTCTAGCCAGTTTCTCGGGCGTAGGTAAGAGGTGTAAAGTTCTTCTTCGGGTGATCCACTCTCTGGTTTCCAGTTATATGTCCATGATACTTCAGGAGGCATGGACATTAGAATAGATTCTGTTCTGCCACCAGATTGGAGCCCAAAGAGAGTGCCCCGGTCATAAACTAAATTAAACTCGGCATATCGACCTCGTCGATATTTCTGGAAATTTCTTTGGTGCTGTCCAAAAGGAGTTGTGCGTCGCCTTTCAAAAATTTGAAAATAAGTTTGGGCAAAGATTTGTCCAACTTTGAGTACAAATTCAAGGGTTTTGTCGAAGCCACCCAGGTCAAGATCGTCAAAGAATAAACCGCCTACTCCACGAGTTTCATTACGATGTGGCAGAAAAAAATACTTGTCGCATAAAGCTTTGAACTTTGGATACAAATCTTTCCCATAGGGAGCACACACAGAACGGGCAGCTTCGTGCCACTCGATAACATCCTCATGAAATGGATAGTAAGGGGTTAAATCAAACCCACCCCCAAACCACCAGGCTTTCGGGGCATCTTCAGGACCAGTTTCAAAATATCGAATGTTTGCATGAGTGGTTGGGGAGTAAGGGTTGTAGGGATGAAATACAACGGATACTCCCATAGCTCGAAAAGGCAGTCCTTCAAGTTCTGGCCGATTCGCGGTGGCAGAAGGGGGAAGTTGCTTGCCTTGGACATCGGAAAAATTAACCCCTCCTTTTTCCAGGGCATCTCCTTTGGCAAAAGCCCGAGTAATACCACCACCACCTTCTTCGCGCTCCCAATCATCCTCTTTAATTTTACATGTCGAATCAACCTCGAGCAATTGATCACAAATATTGTGCTGTAAATCGATAAAGGCAGCACGGGCTTTCTCAGCGTCTGAAAGAGGGGGCATAATTAACAGTTCCCAAAAGGGAGAGCGAAAGAAACGAGGTCGATAGATTTAAGGTTCGGAAAACGAAGGTTAGTCTTCCTCCTCAACTTCGCGATCAAACGATGTCTTTGCTTCTTCCAAGTTTTCACAGATTGCCCATTCTTCACAGCCATCCAAATTATTCCACATCTCTGCGTCTTCACCGGTTGCAATAATAGCTCCACGCATTGGAAGTTTCATATCCTCAATCTTTTCAGAGAATTCGCCCACGACTTCAATCGCTTCTTCCTCGACCTCTTCCAAAGATGAGACATCAATAATCAGTTTTAAAATTCCCTCGTTAATGGTGTTCCGGATACGTTGATCCATATTTTCTTTGATGTCATTAATGACAAAAGGAGAAAGTTCGGCGGGTAGATCAAATAACAAATAATCCTCAACAAATTTAAAGTACCTAGCTGATGAATCTAGGTTCATGACTTTATACATCACCGCATCGGTTTTGTTTTGGTCAAAGGGTTTGGTAATGCAATCTGCAAACCCTGAATCAAGAGCTTTACGTTGGGCAGCTTGGTCACCCATTACAATCATTCCTACAACAGGAGTGTTGAGTACACGATGGTTGGTTTTCAACTTACGCCTTAAATCAATCGCAGAATCTCCTGGTAAAGCCATACTGATGAGGATTGCAGAGTAGTGACTGTGCTCACAGGCATCTAAGGCACATTGCTCGTCTTTGGCACCCTCTACCTGCCAATCACTTAGGGCGAACATATCTGTTAGCTGTTTAATAATGTTCGGCTTGTCGTCTACAACCAAGATACGGATGGTATTGTCAGTAACATCAAGTACTTTAGAACCATCAGCCTTTTTGAAGATATTAAAGTCAGAATCTCCCCGCGGGGCAATTTTGTTCATCCGATACAGACGGCGACCAAGGGTACGGATTAACTTGAGGGCAACTTTAGGGTTTTTGGTTACAATATCACCAATACTTTCCTCAACATGTCTCACTTGGGCTACAGTTTTGGCCCGAATTGCCGCATCTCTTTTCATACCAAGGATTTCACTGAGTTCGCCAAAAATGGCTCCCTTCATGTCGATCTCACTGAGTACTCTATTATCACGAATCACTTCTAGAGTGCCACTTTCCAAAATGCAAAAACCTGTGCCAAGCTGTCCTTCGGGTAAGACAACTTCTCCTTCTTTATATTCTTGAAGTTTAATCATGTAGATCTTGCATACTTGGCAAAAAGAGCCCTCGAATCAATTCAATTATAGATCCGGAATAAAGGGGGGTAATAATTGGTAATAGAATGCGAATCGACAGTTTCATAGGTCCGCTTTAAAAAGCTCTTTATGACGAATGAAACGGAAAAATTTGATTTTTTAGTACTAGGGGGGGGAAGTGCTGGGTATGCTGCTGCTCGAACTGCCCATGACCTTGGTAAGCGAGTTGCGGTTGTCGATGGAGCTGCCGAACTTAGCGGGCTGTGCATTCTTCGGGGATGTATGCCTTCCAAAACTTTAATCTACTCCGCCGAAGTTCTTCATCTTGCTCAGCAGGGAGATATTTTTGGCTTTAAGGGGGGCAAGCCGGTGGCTGACATGGAGGCAATACAACAGCGCAAACGCGAAGTGATCCGGGAATTTTCCGAATATCGAAAAGAGCAGTTGGAGGATGGTAGGTTTTCGCTCTTTAAGGATTATGGACATTTTCGGGACCTAAACTCCGTGGAATTATCTGATGGGAAAGTTTTGCGGGCAGAAAAGATTTTAATCTCTACAGGATCAATCATCAAAACCCCGGATTTACCAGGCTTGCGTGGTTGTTCTTACAAAACAAGCGATGATGTGCTGGACTTAAACTATTTGCCTGAAGAATGCATTGTTCTTGGAGGTGGAGTGGTCGCCTGTGAACTTGCTCAATTTCTTGCCCGTGTCGGTTGTAGAGTTGTACAGTTGCAGAGAAGTTCCCATGTTTTAAAAGAATTTGCTCAAGCCTCTTCTGAAGTCGTCGCCGATGCTTTACGAGACAATGGGATTAATTTAATAACTAATGTTTCGCTTAAATCCTTCGAAGATCTTCCGGGAGAAAGAGTGAGCGTGAATTTTGAGCACGAGGGAGAATCCAAAACCTTGGAAACCAAGTTTTTGTTCAATGCTCTCGGGCGCCAGCCTGCAACGGCTAGCCTGGGAGTTGATAAGGTTGGCCTCGAACTTCGGCCAAGCGGACATTTAATCGCCAATGAGTATCAACAAACCAATGTTCCCCATATCTACGCTGCTGGAGATTGTGCTGGACCACATGAGATCGTCCATGTCGCCATCAGGCAGGGAGAGACCGTGGCCAAGCATGCATTTGGACAGTCGGTAAATCCAATGACATATGATTCCTTGCTTACTGTGGTCTTTACGGATCCACAAATTGCCAGGGTCGGTCTTAGTCAGGAACAGATGACAAAGAGGGGCTTTTCATATACATCTGCATCTTTCCCTTTTGATGATCATGGGAAATCTATCCTTATGGAGGCAAAGCGGGGTTATGTGGCTGTTCATGCGGACAAGAATACAGGACGGATATTAGGAGCCGAATGTGCTTCCAAGGACGCGGGGGAACTCATTCATTCTTTGTCAGTTGCCGTTGGGTTGGGGGCGACAGTCCATGATATGTTAAAGGCAGATTGGTATCATCCGACTTTATCCGAAATTTGGACTTATCCTTTGGAAGACTTGGCTGAGGAAATATCCCCCTTAGAAACCTGATAAGGAAAAAGGCCTTGCGATAAGAGGTTTAAGCCGGCGACTTAATTAGTTTGGATGGGTTGTAAGAAGTTCTGCAGGGCTGTAAAATCCACTCTTTTCCTTAATTTCGTTCCTTACTTGATTTACCTGCCAGGGGAGAACTGGCTCGGATTTATTTCCGAATGAATTTCGAATAAATGTAAGCACAGCAGCCGCATCATAGTCGTCTAGTAAACTTTCAAAAGGGGTCATGGGTACCAAACCCGGATAATTCCTGCCCTTTACTTCAATGGGTCCCATTAATCCTTTGAGGGTAAGTTTGATCAGGCGTTTGTGGTCACCATTTACCCAATTTGTATCAGCGAGGGGAGGGAAGCCAGAATCCGGCAACCCAAGTCCATTTTCCTGATGACAAGTACCGCAATAACCTTCCTTCTCGTAGATCTCAGCACCTTTGGTGTAAAGCCTGCCTTCCGCCAGGGAAAGATGTTCCGGTACCTTGATCCGGTGTTTTTCTTCAACAAAGGGTTCGTTGCTTTGTTCCAAAGCACTTTTGGCGAAATTTAGGCTGCCTTGGTAATCCTCACCAATACCAGTTTTAATTACCTCGTTCACAATGGGGAGACCTTCTTTAGGCGATAAGTAAGAAGCAGATGTTGCAGCAACTGTCCGTACCCGACCGTGCCTGTCTTGAGCTGCCTTCATAAGTAACTCCTGTTCATTTTCAAAGTTAAAGAAATTATTTCGCAATACTTGAACCGCAGCTGCACGCACTCGGTAATCTTTGGAATCGAGTAATTCGATTAAAAGTTCCTTGTTCAATCGATCAACTCCCCAACTTACCCATAAAGCTTCGAGTTTTAGACGATCATCAGTTTGTCCGTTTGCCCATTTTTTTGCAGCTTGTGCGACATGATTGGGATGGCGGGCACGCAATTCCCGGCGAGTACGGTAGCGAGTGCGCAGTTCGGGAAGTTTTAGGTTTTCCAAGAGCTCGGGAATGGATGCACCGACAATTTTGGCAGGTTTCACAAGAGGGCGCCCGGGGTAAGTAATCCGGTAAATTCGGCCATGCACATGATCCCGGTTGGGATCCCGGGCATTATGTTGCATATGCCCAATTAGTGCGTTGTGCCAATCCACCACATAGAGGGAACCATCTGGGGCAAACTCAAGGTCGACTGGTCGAAAGTTTGTGTCCGTAGAATAGAGCAGGTCTTGTCGATACTCAGAGGTAAAACCAGGGTCCTGATCAATTAATTGATGTTGTTTAATTCCAAGGAAACCAATGTTGTTATTAATAAGGACATCTCCTTGAACATCTTCGGGGAAATGCCGGCTGGAAACAATTTCGATTCCAGAAGTCGGGCGGACTTTGTTGGAGGTGAGTAGGTCGGGTGAATTTAGGGCTGCTCCATACCTTGACCTGACTGAACCAGGTTGCATCCATCCAACTTTAGATCCTGAAGTGAAAAGAAAAAATTCCTGACCAAAAGAATCCACAGCAATTCCCCACGGATTAGGAATGTTTAGTTGGGCATGCCTGGTTAGGCTTTTATTTTGAGGAGAGTAGCGGAAAAATCCGCCATTGGTCCCGCGAATCGCCCCAAAAACGGTTTCCACATTACTGTGCAAAAAGACTCCCTCTCCCATAAGAATGGCACCGGAAGGATCGGCACAAAAAGCAGATATGGCATGGTGAGTGTCGTGGTCATCAAAACCACTCAGGATGACTTCTTTATGGTCATAGCGGTCATCACCATCTGTATCCTTGAGTAATATAAGGTTAGCTCCTTGCGAAACATAAACTCCGTCATGAGAAATCTCAAAGCCGATGGGAATATGTAAATCATCTGCAAAGTTTGTTTGTTTGTCGGCCACACCGTCCTTGTTCGTATCCTCAAAAATGATCAATTTATCCTGAGGTTTGGGATCACCAATTTTGTAATGCGGATAACTTGCCATAGTAGCCACCCATAATCTGCCTTGGTTGTCGAATGACATTTGCACCGGATTTGCAAGGTCAGGAAATCTTTTTTCATCCGCGAAAAGTTGAACTTTGTAGCCAGGTGCAGTTTTCAGTTTGCTCACGACTTGTTCGCCCGGAGTGTAGCTCAATCTTCCATGTTTTATATTATCCGATCGGTAATTGGTCTCCACCTTTGGCAGTTTGATGGTTTTTCTGTCCTCTTCAGCAAGGTTAATGGATCCGTAATGAACACCGGCACGATCCCAGTAAGATTTTCCACCCCATTGGGTAATGGCCATCCCGTAGATTTTCGAATTCACATTCAATCCTATTTGGTGAGCTTTGATGGATAATCGGTGCCACTTCCCAACACTTGGTAAATTACCCAATCTTTTTCTACCTGCTGTTCCATCAATACCGTAGGGTATAAGGTTTTGACCCCAGAAAGCCCGGTGTTCCCAATTTCCGTTATGAAATTGCAACATGATTTGTTTGGGTGGATTCTTAGGATCTAGATAAACCCAGGCAAAAAATTCTTCTTCTCTGTCTGTTATATGATGAGGATGGCGGAATTGATCGACCACTACCTGATTGTTATTCCTTCCTTCTCTTAGTAAAGAAGCTTTGCCGGAAAGGACTGGCTCGGGGGCACTTACAAAATTCCACCCAGCAGATAAGCGACTATTGCCGGGCGCTTTGTCCTCAAAAAATAAACGGGTCCCTTGCCCGATACTGGCTGCCCAAATTGCCCGGTCTCGAATTTCAGTAAACTGCCTAATCTTCTGCAATTCGAAAGGATAGTTTTTGGGCCCGTGTGGATTATATCTTCTTCCGTAGACATGGACACCATTGGGAATTTTAAAATCGTTTAGCCAATAAAAATTTTTATCCATCACTGCATCATGGATGGCTTCCCGTTTATTTTTCTTGGGATTACCTTGACCAAAAATTCGATCGCACAGGAGGGTAGCGAGCTTGCGGTTTCCCAAATCATTGAGAAGGGCACCATCTACGGTATGAACTTCTTCCCCATTGTACCATTGCAGCGAAGGATTATAGGCATCCACAAAGGTAATGCGCATTTTCTTGGCAATTTTTTGCATCGCATTCACATAGAGAGCGAGGTTTTTATTTTGTGAAGCACCAGTGGTTACTCCAGGTGTGGGCTCAACTGCAGTAGGGGAGATCAGCGCTAAAAGAGGTTGGGACTCCCCATTGTAGCGCTGGCTAAGGCTATGCTTGAGGAAGGCGGTTAGTTCTCTTTTAAAGGCTTCCAGTCCGTTCGGTCCATTAAAGGAAGAATTGAATCCGAAAAATGCCAGGATTATATCCGTTCTTAATCGGGTAAGCCATTGGTCAGGAGTTTCAAAAAAGCCTGAAGGCTTGGTAATGGCCTGAAACTTGGCTGGCACAAGGTCTTTGGCACCGGGAAATGCATATTGTTCCTCCTGTCCACGCCCAGGGTGTGGACGAAAGCCCGGGGTGTTTCCTTCGTCGCACATATTACGAATCACCAATCGATGGTGGGGGAAACGCAATTGAACCTCGGTTTCAAAATGACCGTAATGAACCATGCGTGATCCCATGCCAGCACCGATCATTGAAATTCGATGTTCTTTTTGTAGAGCAATCTTTCCAGTCGAAGCGTGTACGAGAAGAAAAATACCTAACAGAAAGGACGAAAAAACTCGTCCGTTTAAATTGCGAGCGGATGAAAACATGTACTTAATCAAGTTTTTAGAAGGCGGATAAGATATAAATCTTTATGCAATTAATAGAGGAAAGACAACTTGCAATAGCCCGGAATACTAGAATTGGAACTACTTTAAAAGTAAGCAGTAGGGGGGTGACTGTACCCAAAGAGGGAAGGGGCAACAACAGCTTAGTCGCGACGCCCACCAAGTAAACCCAGGCGAAAAGCCCAATACAGGAGAGTGAGGAGCGATGTGACAAAGGCAGCAACATATGTCATGGCTGCCGCATTGAGAACTTTTCGGGCACCGTCCAATTCTTTCTCGGTGACATATCCGCCTTTTTGCAGGCAGGCTATTGCCCGGCTACTTGCATCAAATTCTACGGGCAATGTAATTAGGGTAAATAAGGTTGTACACCCAAACAAAAGAACTCCAAGCCAGGACAAAGAGGCTCCGGTTGCGGTTTGCACACCTCCTAGGAAGAAGGCGAGCATGATCACGATCATAGAAAGTCCGCCCCCAAGATTGGCAACAGGCACCCAAGCCGAACGAAAAGATAGCAATGTGTAGGATTTTGCATGCTGGATGGCATGGCCGACTTCATGAGCTGCTACGCCAAAGGCAGCCATGCTGTTCGAATCGTGCACGGATTGGCTAAGCCGAAGCGTTTTGGTTCGGGGGTCATAATGATCGCTCAGTTCTCCGGGAACCCTTTCAATGCTGACATCGTTTATATTGTTGTCCTGTAAGATGTTACGGGCAATGTCTGCACCGGTGAGCCGTGAACGGGTGGTGAATTTACTGTATTTGCGAAAACGACCTTTGGTGATGCTGGAAGCATAAAAGCTGAGTCCCATGCCGATACCAATGACGAGGAGATAAATTGGATCAAAAATCATATTTAGTGGGAGTTGTTAATAAAAGCGTATCAGGTATTTGAATTTGCTTATTACTTTAATATCAAATCATTTTGTTTCTTCAAGCAAGAGTGCCCATTTGCAAGAAGTTTTATAATGCTATCTTTTTCTCGACAGTCCTAGCGTCTGAAAGTAGCGATAGAGTGCTTATTCTATGATTGATTTTAAGTCCAATTCTAAGAAAGCCTACCTCGCAGTAGACTTGGGAGCAGAAAGCGGGAGAGTCTTAGCAGGTGAATTTGATGGAAGTAAACTGCAACTTCAGGTGGTGCATTCTTTTCCCAATGGTCCAGTAGCGCTCAATGGTTCGACTCACTGGAATACGGTTGGGTTGTATCAACAAATTGTCAATGGGCTTGCTATGGCCCAGGCGAGATATGGAACCTCTCTACAATCCATCGGTGTAGATAGTTGGGGGTTGGATTACGGACACTTGGACAAACAAGGAAATTTACTGGGCTTGCCCTATCATTACCGGGATGAACGTACCCATCCTATGTTTGATAAACTTTTTTCCATGGTTCCAAGAGAAGAGTGTTATTCCCGTACTGGTATTCAGCCTTTGCTTATAAACACGATTTTTCAATTGATGGCTGAAAAGGAGGCTGATCAATCATGCCTGGATGCCTCCCAAAACCTGTTGTTTACACCGGATCTGATTAATTTTTGGTTAACTGGAGAAAAGGGAAATGAAATTACCATGGCCAGTACTAGCCAGATGCTTAATCAAACTACGCGAGCCTGGGACTTTGAACTGCTCGATCGTTTAAACCTGCCCACCCACATGCTCGGGGAGTTGTGGGAACCCGGGCATTTGGTTGGAACGGTTAGGGGGGCCGCCCGGGATAAAATTCGCTGCCAAGATTTGCCCGTATTCACCGTTGGATCGCACGACACCGCATCGGCGGTTGCTGGAGTTCCCGCTTCTAGATGGGTCTGACTTTGCCTACCTTAGTTCGGGTACCTGGTCGCTAATGGGGGTGGAGCTTGATCAACCGCTCTGCGATGCTGAGAGTGATCAGCTCGGTTTCACCAATGAATTCGGAGTCAGTCGAGATGTTCGCTACCTTAAAAATATCAGTGGATTATGGATCGTACAGGAATGCCGTAGACACTGGCAATCGGGAGGAGAAGATTTCGATTATGCCCAGCTCACCAGTATGGCTCGTGAAGCTCGTCCTTTTTCCGCGATTCTCGATGTGGATGATCCGGTTTTTTCCACTATTGGGAAAATGCCCGAAAAAATTGCCGAGCGCTGCCTTACTTCCGGTCAGGCCTGCTCCACAGTCCAAGAATGAAATCGTCCGTACCGCCCTCGAAGGGCTTGGCCCTGAAATACCGGGAAGTTCTTGAAAATTTACGAAAGAAAACTGGTAAGTCCCTTACCAAGTTACACATTGTGGGAGGAGGGACCCAGAATGAATTGCTCAACCAAATGACCGCGGACTCCACTGGTTGCGAGGTAATCGCCGGACCCATCGAGGCCACCGGGGTGGGCAATGTGGTTGTGCAAATGATGGCTGCGGGCGAATTGAGTTGCTTGGCGGATGCCCGACAGTTGATTGCTCAATCCTTTGAATTGAAAAGATACCAGCCTAAATGTTCAGCCTCATGGGATGAGGCATATGGGCAAATGCAGGAAATTCGTAAATCCAAACATTAATTACTTTTCGTAAATCATTTGAAAGCCTTCGATCGCAGACCTAAGGAAATCGGCACTCTTAGCATCTACTCCTTGCTTACACTTCATCGCCGCCACCATCACAGTGTGTGCTCCTTTAAGTAGGGCTTCGTATTTATTTGAAGATGACTTGATTCGTTGGGTGAGAAAATACTCGGCGATAATTTTCTGAATTTTATTTGCATGATCCTCCTTCGTGCTCACCCAACGGCTTAATTGATTGGCAGACTTAGCTATCCTTCTTGTCGGCCAGCTCTGAGATTTGCCCAATCGCTTTGGCAATTGTGCTTTGATCCTCGAGCATCTGGGTGAATCGTGCGGAATCCCCGTAGACCCCGCACGGCACCTGACAGTGGGACCATGCATATTGTAGGGTCAAGAAAGAAGATATTAATGTAAGTAGTCGGAGATTTAAGTTCATACAATTATTCTTACATGCTATTCTAATAATTTTCAAGTATCTCGGGTGAACTACTGATAATTTGTATCTTCGGTAAAAAATAATTAAGATTTCAACTTTAGAAATACCTCGGAAATTTCAATTGATCATTTCGCTGAATTTTTTTTAATGATGATCAAACTGATTAAAAATATGATAGAATCGATCGATTACGAAAAATTATTAAATCCCTTGAAGAGAAACTTCCAAGTTTGCCTCAAATTTTAGAGGATCTTGTCAAAAAACTTTCGGATCCAAATTCGAATTTGGATAGTGTGGAAGAGTTGGTAGAGGTCGATCAATCTATCACCACACAGGTACTACAAGTTGCAAATAAAGTTGAATTTACAGAACCAGGTGAAGAGCGCATCACCACCATTCACGACGCGTTGCACAAGTTAGGATTTGAAAACGCCAAGAAAATTGCTCTCAATGTTTCTGTTTTGAAGTTGATGAAACTGACCAAATCAACGGTTAATTTTTCTGGCGAAGATTTATGGCAGCACAGTTTAGCTGTCGCCGTTGCATCATCAGAAATCAGTAAGCTTGTTGGGTATGATAACCCTGATCAAGCCTATGCCTGTGGGTTGATGCATGATATTGGTAAAGTAATTAAACTTAAGTACAACAAGAAGGATTTCTCGAAGGAGCTAGCCTCTGCCTACCGGAAAAAGATTGATCTTTATGATCTGGAAATCATGAGAAACCTTATCAGGCATGATATTGCTGGTGCTAAAATGATGCAGGCTTGGAATATGCCAGAGTCTCTTATTTTACCAGTTCTTTGGCATCATGTTGAGGATCGTTCCTTAAGAGCGGAAGTTGATTCACCCGATCATCACCTGCTCATTGACATCGTATATTTCTCAAATTTTATTGTTCACAAGCTTGGCATTGGCTTTAGCGGACATGGGATAACGAAAAATCCATCTGATAAATTTCTTAGATCCTTTGGACTATCCACAGAAGGCATTGAAGATTTAGCTGGGCAAATCCAACAAGCATTTGAAGATGCCTGCCCCTCTTTACTCCTGTTGGATTAGGAAGTTAATTAACGGTTCCTGCAATCAATCTGGGAAGGTAGATCTAATTAGTTGTTTTCTTAAAGAGCTAAATTGATTAAGGTCTTAAATCTTGGCCATTTGCGAGAGTAGCTCAGCTGGATAGAGCATCGGTCTTCTAAACCGAGGGTCGTGGGTTCGAATCCCACCTCTTGCGCCACTTTCTAAGCGGGTTCTAGCCCGTCCACTTAATCGTATCAATCATTTTTTACGATTATTTGCAATAAGTGTGGAATATCTGTGGAATGAAGGTGGAACGCATAAAATTCCTTTTTCGATTAGCTGATAGGTTCCAAGAGCAACGCATTCGTAAAGCAGTGACTCTAGGGCTTAAGCTCCGCTTAGGATAATGGCATCAACAGGACAGAGGTTTGACAAGAATTGCCTGTTTTTGACCAAATATGGACACAATTTGGACACAGTTTAGGTCGAGTTAATTGATCTCTCATGGGAAGCAATTTCTTTTAAGTTAATTTGCCCCTGGAGTAGAATTTCATGGAACTAATTGTTACTATCTAATGAAGTACATTTTAAGTCTGAACTTACGCCTTTTGAATACCTAAAAATCTATATGCTTTTCAAGATGCTTGACCGCTGCGTCACTGAGTTCTGTCAGGCCAGAAAGGTTAAGGTCACCCTGACATTTCGCCAAACTCTCGGCGGCTGCGTCACTGAGTTCTGTCAGGCCAGAAAGGTCAAGGTCACCCTGATATTTCGATAAACTCTCGGCGGCTGCGTCACTGAGTTCTGTCAGGCCATAAAGGTTAAGGTCACCCTGACATTTCGATAAACTCTCGGCGGCTGCGTCACTGAGTTCTGTCAGGCCATAAAGGTTAAGGTCACCCTGATGTTTCGAAAAACTCTCAGCGGCTGCGTCACTGAGTTCTGTCAGGCCATCAAGGTATAGGTCACCCTGATGTTTCGAAAAACTCTCAGCGGCTGCATCACTGAGTTCTGTCAGGTCATAAAGGTATAGGTCACCCTTATATTTCGCCAAACTCTCAGCGGCTGCATCACTGAGTTCCTTCAGGCCAGAAAGGTCAAGGTCACCCTGATATTTCGATAAACTCTCGGCGGCTGCGTCACTGAGTTCTGTCAGGCCAGAAAGGTTAAGGTCACCCTGACATTTCGCCAAACTCTCGGCGGCTGCGTCACTGAGTTCTGTCAGGCCATAAAGGTTAAGGTCACCCTGACATTTCGCCAAACTCTCGGCGGCTGCGTCACTGAGTTCTGTCAGGCCATAAAGGTTAAGGTCACCCTGACATTTCGCCAAACTCTCAGCGGCTGCGTCACTGAGTTCTGTCAGGCCAGAAAGGTTAAGGTCACCCTGACATTTCGCCAAACTCTCGGCGGCTGCGTCACTGAGCTCTGTCAGGCCAGAAAGATTAAGGTCAGCCTGACATTTCGCCAAACTCTCAGCGGCTGCGTCACTGAGTTCTGTCAGGCCAGAAAGGTCAAGGCGACCCCGATGTTTCGAAAAACTCTCGGCGGCTGCGTCACTGAGTTCCGTCAGGCCAGAAAGGTTAAGGTCACCCTGATGTTTCGAAAAACTCTCAGCGGCTGCGTCACTGAGTTTCCTCAGGCCAGGAAGGTTGAGGTCACCCTTATATTTCGATAAACTCTCGGCGGCTGCATCACTTAATTCCGTCAGGCCAGAAAGGTATAGGCGACCCTTATATTTCGCCAAACTCTCGGCGGCTGCGTCACTGAGTTTCCTCAGGCCATAAAGGTTAAGGTCACCCTGACATTTCGCCAAACTCTCGGCGGCTGCGTCACTGAGTTCCGTCAGGCCAGGAAGGTTGAGGTCACCCTTATATTTCGCCAAACTCTCAGCGGCTGCGTCACTGAGTTTCCTCAGGCCAGGAAGGTTGAGGTCACCCTTATATTTCGCCAAACTCTCAGCGGCTGCGTCACTGAGTTTCCTCAGGCCAGGAAGGTTGAGGTCACCCTTATATTTCGATAAACTCTCGGCGGCTGCATCACTTAATTCCGTCAGGCCAGAAAGGTATAGGTCACCCTTATATTTCGATAAACTCTCGGCGGCTGCGTCACTGAGTTTCCTCAGGCCATAAAGGTTAAGGTCACCCTGACATTTCGCCAAACTCTCGGCGGCTGCGTCACTGAGTTCTGTCAGACCAGAAAGGCTTAGGCGACCCCGATGTTTCGAAAAACTCTCGGCGGCTGCGTCACTGAGTTCTGTCAGGCCAGATAGGTGAAGGTCACCCTGATGTTTCGATAAACTCTCGGCGGCTGCATCACTTAATTCCGTCAGGCCAGAAAGGTATAGCTCACCCTTATATTTCGCCAAACTCTCGGCGGCTGCGTCACTGAGTTCTGTCAGACCAGAAAGGCTTAGGCGACCCCGATGTTTCGAAAAACTCTCAGCGGCTGCATCACTCAATTCCGTTAGGCCAGAAAGGTCAAGGTCACCCTTATATTTCGCCAAACTCTCGGCTGCTGCATCACTGAGTTCTGTCAGACCAGAAAGGCTTAGGCGACCCCGATGTTTCGAAAAACTCTCGGCGGCTGCATCACTGAGTTCCGTCAGGCCAGAAAGGTCAAGGTCACCCTTATATTTCGCCAAACTCTCAGCGGCTGCGTCACTGAGTTCCGTCAGGCCAGATAGGTTAAGGTCACCCTTATATTTCGCCAAACTCTCGGCGGCTGCGTCACTGAGTTCTGTCAGGCCAGAAAGGTCAAGGTCACCCTTATATTTCGCCAAACTCTCAGCGGCTGCGTCACTGAGTTCTGTCAGGCCATCAAGGTTAAGGTCACCCTTATATTTCGAAAAACTCTCAGCGGCTGCATCACTGAGTTCTGTCAGGCAATCAAGGTTAAGGTCACCCTGATGTTTCGATAAACTCTCAGCGGCTGCATCACTGAGTTCTGTCAGGCAATCAAGGTTAAGGTCACCCTGATGTTTCGATAAACTCTCAGCGGCTGCGTCACTGAGTTCTTCCAGGCCAGAAAGGTTGAGGTCACCCTTATATTTCGCCAAACTCTCAGCGGCTGCATCACTTAATTCCGTCAGGCCAGAAAGGTATAGGTCACCCTTATATTTCGCCAAACTCTCGGCGGCTGCGTCACTGAGTTCCGTCAGGCCAGATAGGTTAAGGTCACCCTTATATTTCGCCAAACTCTCGGCTGCTGCGTCACTGAGTTCTGTCAGGCCATAAAGGTCAAGGTCACCCTTATGTTTCGATAAACTCTCAGCGGCTGCGTCACTGAGTTCTGTCAGGCCAGAAAGGTCAAGGTCACCCTTATATTTCGCCAAACTCTCAGCGGCTGCGTCACTGAGTTCCGTCAGGCCAGATAGGTTAAGGTCACCCTTATATTTCGCCAAACTCTCAGCGGCTGCATCACTGAGTTCTGTCAGACCAGAAAGGCTTAGGCGACCCCGATGTTTCGCCAAACTCTCAGCGGCTGCATCACTCAATTCCGTTAGGCCAGAAAGGTCAAGGTCACCCTTATATTTCGCCAAACTCTCGGCTGCTGCATCACTGAGTTCTGTCAGACCAGAAAGGCTTAGGCGACCCCGATGTTTCGCCAAACTCTCGGCTGCTGCGTCACTGAGTTCTGTCAGGCCATAAAGGT
The DNA here is from genome assembly GCA_943787575.1 of uncultured Opitutales bacterium. Taxonomy (GTDB): domain Bacteria; phylum Verrucomicrobiota; class Verrucomicrobiia; order Opitutales; family Seribacteraceae; genus Chordibacter. Next base: position 52,348 of record CALSMY010000016.1, read on the forward strand.
CAAGGTCACCCTTATGTTTCGATAAACTCTCAGCGGCTGCGTCACTGAGTTCTGTCAGGCCATAAAGTTTAAGGCCACCCTTATGTTTTGACAAACTCTGGGCCGCCGCGTCACTTAGCTCCGTAAGTTCATAAAGGGAATCATACAAAGTTAATGATTCAAGTTTTGTAAATTTACTTAATACATTGAGGTACTTAAAATCACCACCATTTCTAATCGTAAGTTTAGAAATATTTGAAGGTCTGATGCTCTCATCAATCTTAGGCTGATGCTCTGGTTGGAGAAGAATTAACAGGTCGAAAAAGAAGCTAGTGGATCCATACATCCAATCGGGTAACTCAAGTTCTCCATTTTGTGGGTGTATGCGACAACCTTCAAGTAATTGAGCGATAACATCCTGTGATTGTAATCCTAAGACTAAATCCAATGCTACATTTGCCTGACCTTTCTCGACAAGGTTCTTAATTTTGGGAACTTGTTCCTGAACTTCCTGATTGAGGCTTTTTTCGGTACCGAGCAACGGCAATAATTCTTCCAGAATTACCCAGCTATTTTGACCTTTAGTCCATACCAAATCATTTTTGGAAACCAAGCCATTCCCAAGAAAGGAATGGATCGAATCTTCGGAATAAGGGCCGTAGTTCTGCCCTCGGCGATGAATATAGAATCTCATAAACTTTTTATTTAATTATCTGATGTTAGAGTTATTAGAGACAAGAAGAAAGTTGCCCGACTTAATGGCTCGGGCGAACCTTAATGTGTTAATCTTAATTCACTACCAGCTAAACTTAATATTTTATTAAAAGCTAAACTTTTATAAGTGTTTCATGGTGCCTCTTCCTCTCTTGTAAGCGATAGAGTGATTCCTGCTTTTTCTTTTCGACAAACTCAGAAAACCCGGACTTCGATTTGTCTCCTTTCTCCGAGATAGATATGGGCGTTCCCCCTTCCTGGTCGTAGACGATTCCATCGAGCATACGAACGATGGGTATAATTACCTCAGAAGTCTTAAA
>CALSMY010000017.1 GCA_943787575.1 uncultured Opitutales bacterium
GCATTTAATGATGCAGGGCATTCCTTCTCAACTTTTGTAGATAATGTGCGAGTTCTTCGCCATAGCGATAGCGACGTGGATGATTTTGAGGAAATCTATGTTTCAGGAGGTTCTTTTGATTTCCCACATTATACCTTCAGTGACGCTGAAGGAAATGCGATAGATTTAGATAACTTTGAATTCCATCCAAATACGCATTACCAATTTATTGCAAAAAATCTGAATTCCTCTCATCCCTTTACTTTGGGATTAAGTAATAGTGGTATCAACAATATCATAAAATATGATGATTTAGATATTACACCCTTAGGAATAGACGCGAATATCAATTTTGCTGAATTCCTTACGCCTCCAACAGAGCAAGAATTCGGGAATGATTATACTCTGAGCATTGAAGGAGATTATTTTAATTTTTCTTACCCTCAAGAGGCACTTGAATCATTAAATGAAAATGACATAAACTTTTACTATCTGTGTAAGATACACAGCTCTATGAACGGCCTCCTTCGTTTATTCCACGAAGAAAGTGAGTATGGTTTTCCAGTATACGAATTGGATGACAACAAATTGATGAGCCTTACGGGTTCAAGTTGGGAAGATTTGGAAGCAATTGCTCCAAACCTTGCGGTATTCCAAAACTACTTCGGTAAATTTGCTTTAGTTGAAGAATTCTTGGGTGAGTCTAACCAACCAGATGTTCCACCTTACTCCTATTATTTAGTTCCAGTTGTTAGCGACAGCAGTGGAGATTTTGTAGAAGAAATTGAAAATGTTTCTTTTCACAGTAATTTTGACGATTACTACATAGAAGATCATTATTCAATCAGACCCGTTGGTTATTTGTACAAGCATGAAGATGACAACAGGACCGAAGATATTGTTCCTGTACCAGTGGAGCAGGTGGTTTCATTTGTTGAGGCTGTAAAGTCTTTCACTACTGATTTGGCAGATGCGGACCCGGTATGGGCAAATAAGATGTTGGATGTGATCGATGAAAACCGTTTTGTATATGAGGTCGGATTAAATAACATGATCAATCTCTATTTTGATCAGAATGGTAGCTATTTACATGCAGCCAATGATTATTCCGAAGAGCGCTTGTTTATACCAAACTCGGAAATCGCTCAGTCGATCAAAGATCTAATAGCCAGTGAATTACCAGGATCAAAAATTATCGATTTTGAGAGCGAGCGTTCGGTGCTTGAGCTGCCTAACCATAGCAATGAAGTTTTCTTCGCTATCGTTGAAAATAACGAAAGTCGAAATGTTTGAAGTGGTTATCAATGGTAATGGGGATGCGGTTATTATAGTCATGCCTTTTGAGGATTACATCCCTTGGCGCCCTGTTGAGCTTGCCGAAATCGCAGTTCGTACCTGGCAGGAAAACTATGTGTATGATGATGGATATCCCATTACCTACTGGGTAGGACCAAGCGCCCAACTCCGGATGGGAAGTGCCATGGAGTTTGTGCATACTTAGAAGATGGCAGAGAAGTAATCTTTGATGAGGATGGTACTTTCAATCGGGAGTTCAACCCATGGGATAGGGAAGAAGATGCAAAACTTTGCCTTTAAGAATAGTCGCTCCGCTGGGGGATCGATCTTACTGTTACAACTTTTCCGAAGGTGCAACTGGAGGGCAGCAATCCAGCCTATGTTCATATCGAGAAATTAGATCTAGGTTCAGCCGAAGAATCTCAACAAGCAGATGAGTCATTTCGGGGGAGGAAACTGGGACGACATGGTCTATCGTATATCTCTCGTAAATTCTGACTTAGTGAAGATGCCAACCTTTCTGATGTCCGATTTAGAACTTGGATCTACTGTCTTCCGGCAGGCACACCCTTAAAGCTCACTTTTACCTATGAAATGGGCGAACCCCGCTACATCTTAGTAAGTGGTGCAAATATTCGAGGATTTAAGCGTACATGGCCCGAGTGGGACCGCCCCGGGTCCTTTACCATACTTGCAGAGACTGTGGATGCAGTTTCCACAGCGATGGAGATCTTGGCATTCCACATTTGGTATGGTTGTGGTCATGGGAGGAGAGCGCTTTTACAATGGTGCCATCTTTCAGGCAAATGTACCTGTTCTTAGACTTGATGCCTTCGGAATCGATTTCACCCTATGATCAGGTGGCCGCTTTCTCCTTGGCTCATGAACTACAGCTGATGCCAATATCTCTGCCTTTTTACCCGCGACTTATTGGAATGGAATTTTGGAATTTCTGAACCTCACCGTGTAAAAGCTGGATTGATGGATGAAAATGGTTCCCTGACTTTTTATTAATGGCAGTGGTGCGGATGAAGAAGGTGCCGAATTTACAGGGGGTGGATTTGCCCGAATTATGCACAAAGGCCATGAACCAGATTTTGAAACTTATCCTCCAGGAGGGTGGTACGATGATGATTACAAGCTGGGTGATCACGAGTCAGATGAGGGCTTTATCGATGAGGATCGAGTTAGTCGAAGATGGATGTGGTCAAATCAAGGTTTGATTTTAATGCAGATGGATTTGGCGATTCACTTTTGGAAGTACGTTTCTATGCAGATGCATTTCCAGTGAAGTTGGATTTGGTGATCCCTATGAAGATCCTTACAAAGATCTAAACAAGGATAATATGGGTTCAATTTCCGGATCTGTTTTGGATGAGAATAATAAGTCTATACCGGATTTTGGACTTGTGGTTCTTCCAGGCGCCAGAGGGAATGGATGGTCCATGGGACCCTGCCTTCTTTTTGCTGGATATCAATCATAGCGATGGTTCCTACGAGGCGTATCTTCCTGCAGGAGATTACTATGTGGAAGCATGGGGATTTGATCCTAACTCCAGCACACCCTTACATACCCCAAGTTTCCTCTGATGCGTTTACAATTGTAGATGCAGCCAGTCATGAAACTTATAATTTTCATTTGGAAGCAGATTTTGTGGTATCCCATGAATATGGCAGAGATTTCTTCTTCTATTTCAGTAACAGGACACAAGGAAGGATGATCCACTCGACATATCAATTGAGCTATATCCAGTGAATGATTCCAATGAGCAGACAAACTGACTATCCTGATCCGGTGGTTGTGGGTCGAGCCAGATGGACAATTAAGCGGAGAAGCTCCTGCGGGTCGTTATGAAGTTGTCTTATTTTCCTACGATAATTCTATCCGTTTAGATGGAGATGTGACCTTCTTGGGATAGTTGTAGCCAACCAGCTTAATTCATTCCCCCTACTGCAAGCATCCAAGAGCCAGCCCTTAAGCGTAAGCGGTGTAATTTATGATGCAGATACCAACGCAGGTATATGGGCAGAAGTCGTTTTTGTGGATCATTAATGACTCTGAGAGAGAATTCTGGCCAATGTGGGAACCTGTAGAAATTGAAGATCCAAATTCATATGTTGAAGGATCTTATTCGGTCAAAATTCCATCAGCCGGCAATATAAAATCAAAGCGATGCGTTGGGATGGTCTTTATCAATCAGAATATTACACAGCAGATGGAGTCGGCACGACCGACTTTCGGAGCTGCAGCAGTTGTCATGTGAATTCCGACAAAACGGATTCGATTTCCATCTCAATGGTGCTCCATGCTGCTCAAGTTGCATGTACGAATTGTTGATTCTAATACTTCCGTTGCAGTAGAATTTGCATGGTTTGCCTTTTTTGATGCAGATGATGAGTACGGTCCGGTTGTTTATCCTCATGTTCATGAAGTGGATGGCAATTATTCTCTTAAATTACCGGGTGGTTCCTACAAAGTAATGGTTGAGGCGGGTGGGTATGAGCCAAAGTATCTTGTTTCCTGATGCCAGATGGAAATTACTGAATTGGGATTCTGCAGACTGGGCTTCCGCTGCAACTATCGATCTTACTGATGGAAATACAACTTCATTGCCTCTCGCAGAATTAGTAGCCTTTGCACAAGATGATCATGAAAGATATGATTTTGATTGGTTTGACGAAGAGGATAATTTCGTTGGTGGTTCAGTGTCTGGTTCTGTGGTCACCAATAAAGGAAATGCTGTACCAAAAGCACGAATCATTGCTCATACCGACGACTACCTTTTCTGGTTCGATCACTTTGAAACAAAAGTGGACGGTTCCTATGAATTGACCAACCTGCCAGCTGGTAATTGGATTGTTTTTGCAGAGCCACCCTTTGAATCTGAAGAGTATTTAGGCTACCGCTCATCACTGCCTAATTGGGACTCTCCGATTTCTGTCGATGAGAACTCCACAAGTGGAGTAAAATTGACTCTCCAAGGTTCAAACATTTCCGGGCGTATTATGTACCCTAAAAAGGATGAAAATGGCCGGGTTAAACTCACTGGACTCAGGGATGCATTCTTTGGGCATTCCAGGACGAAAACCAAACAGGCGAGCCCAATTATAATTATGTGGAAGGGGAGGAGTTTGTTTTTAATGAAGCCTACGGTGAGACCAACGAAGATGGATTTTTCTCTCTTATCCCTTCCTGAAGCGGGAAAATATTCCATTAGAATTGAGGTGCCAGGCAACCTTGCCAACCTTGCCTTGGCTCCGATACATTTTGAACTCAAAAACCCAAGTAAAGAGATGCGTTTGGGTAATGCTATCCGTGTTGATTGGTCCAAGTCTGAAGCTCGTGCGAGTACTTACAAACTCGAGAGAAAGGCAAGTACTGAGAGTGTTTATACGAGTGTGGATGATAATATTTCAGGAAGCCTAAAATCCTACATAGATTCCACTGCGACCCCTGGCGTTTCCTATGAATACAAAGTTACAGCAACTACCGCCACCGGAACTCAGGCACTAGCAAGCACTGCCTACAAGGTATCAAAACCCTTCATTTACTTGGTACCGCCAAATAAAACTATTACAGGAAAAGTTCGCGACGATTTGAATGCGAGTATTTCTGGAGCCGAGGTGGTTGCGGTAAATATGAATGGTGAAGGCTGGGCCAACACTTTTTCCGACAATTTGGGTGATTACGAACTCAGCGTAGGACCAGGCAAATGGGAAGTCACGGTATATCGCCCTTGGGACGAGAATGTTAACTGGTCTTACGACAAAGCCCCTAAAATGGCAAATTTCGCAGAAAGTGCTAATAAGACCATCAAGACCTTGAATTTTACCGTTAATCGCATGGGAGATGGGAAGGTTGTGGGTACAATCGCTATTCCTAATGGGATGACTGATGTGGCATCCTCCATCTGGATAGATGTTTTCACCCCTGATGGAATCGGAAACTGGGCAAACCCTGAATCAAACGGTTCTTTTTCAATTCCCCTTAAACCTGGACAGTATGAGTTCTCCGTTTGGCTTGATCCAGAAAAGTTTAATGGATACGGCAGTCCGGAGCCTCAATTTATTAGAGTAGGAAAAACCGAAGTAGATGTTGGAACCATTGTACTTGCGGAGTTTAACTCAACCATAAGTGGAGTAATTGCCACATCCAGTGGCTCTCCTTTGGGCAATGCTGAGGTTTGGGCATGGAGCGAGACAGGTGGTTGGACAAGTGATGTCACGGACACCACTGGAGCCTTTGAATTGAAGGTTGCTCCAGGAAGGTGGGAGGTTGGATTTAATCCTCCGATTCCAGCCGATGGATCCGAATCTCCTTACTTACTTGAACCACCCAAGAGGATTAAGGTTGGTGACGGTGTCAAAACCTTGAACTTTACTGTACGCAAAGCTGCATCAAAAGTGGAAGGTGTTGTCTATGGACCAAGTGGTGCTCCTGTGGCCGACTTGAATGCATGGGCTTATGCTCGGGAGGCGGCTGATGGTAACAACAGCGATGAGTTCTTTAATGTACTTGCAGAAGTGGCTCTCTCTCCCCGCGGAACCTTTTCTTTCCCTGGGTTGCCTGGAACCTATACAGTTGGCCTATGGATACCGCCAGGAAGTGATTATGCACAACCAGATGAGCAAACACTCACACTTTCCGATGCAGGCGTTTTGACTGACGAAAACGGAACTTCTATGGATAAGATCGAGTTCACCTTAGCAAAGGTAGATTCCTATGTTACGGGTAGCTTAATTGATAAGGATACCAACCAATCCATTTCCGGTCTGGTTGGGGAAGTATACGCAATGCGTACCGATGGAGATGGCTGGCAGTATGCATCTATCGAAACAAACGGTACTTATTCCATGCTTTTACCTCCAGGTAATTGGGTGGTGGAGTATTACTTGGAGTACGATGATCAGAACCGTAATTATCCCAATGCATCTGCTCAACCTTTGGAGGTGAGTGTGCAGCAGGGTGCAACCGTTGAAGAAAACTTTGTTCTTTCAGCTGCAGGTGCTTCGATATCTGGTTCCGTAGTCTACGATTCGAATAGTTCGACCGTTTCTGAATCCACCCTCTATGTTTGGGCCTACCGTGAAGGTTCTTCATCTTTTCCCGAATATTGGGATGAAGTGGAGACAGATGATAATGGTTCCTTTACCATTTCTGTTTTGCAGGGAGGTAAATATGAAGTGGGTGTGATTCTTTCTAATGATTTGCGCGAGGATGGTTATCTTGAACCTGCTATGCAAAAGTTCAAAATGTCTACTTCCACCAAAACAGGGTTGGAGTTTCGTTTAGCTCAACCTGCACAAGAAAATTACTTGAGTGGCACGGTTGTTGATGGTTCCGGAAACGAACTCGCAGGTGCTTATGTTTATGCTTGGACCTATGATGGTAGAGAGAGTTCTGTATATGCTGACAGCAATGGTGATTTCAACATGACTGTGCCCAGCGGTGCCTTATGGAAACTCGGAGCAGAATACAGCGAATTCGATGCTAATGATGACGAAATTCTCTACCTTCCAGAGAATGATGAAGAGGCAGATTTAAGAAAGAATGAATTTGTTTCAGGTATTTCGATTGTTCTTACCCGTCCTGAGTTTGAAGTTCCAGATGGAATTAGTATCACCTTTGATCCAAGTAAAGATTTTGTGACCACTCTTCCCGACGGTACAGAAATCACTATCCCTGGCGGAGCTGCGAATGTTTCATCTGATGTCGAAACCATTCGACTGGTGGTCACTCCAACAGCCAAAGGTTTGGATAAGAGCGGAACGGATAAACCGGCAGACTATGCTTATTCGATGGAGCTTTTCGATGATAAAGGAAAAGAGATCGAAGGAAACTTTAAGAAAGATGTTGTGATTCGTATCCCTGTGGATGTGGAGTCATTTCGTAAGAAGGGCATAGATTTGGATACTCTTGAAGGGATGTATTATTCCCCGACCAAGAAAGCATGGGCTAAAGCAAAGACCAGTACTTTTGACCAGCAAAGCGGAAAGCTTACCATGACCACCGATCACTTCACGGTGAATTCATCTGGTCGGACAAACCGCTCAATCAGACTTAGTGGCAGATGCCAATACATCATCCCTTACTGGATATGATAATTGGTATCAGTCCGATTGGTTGGGCTCCTTCTTTGATGCCTCATCAAATGATCCAGACTGGGTATTTCATGTGGAAGAAAAGCTCGGCTGGATGTGGGTAAAAACCGATGCAGCGGGAAATTATTGGTTTAACCACACCACCCGTGGTTGGCTATGGACAGGTGCTGATTACTTTATCGAAGGGGATGATACGAAGTCTCACTTCTACTCATTCAGTCTTGGGCGTTGGCTCTATTTCCACCCAACAAACGGCTTCTATGATTACGAAGCAAACGGCGGGTCATATTTGGACTAGTCCTATAACAACTTGCTAAATAACAATTTAAGATGCACATTAAAATAAAGCCATGAAACTGTTTTCGTTATTCCCTATTTCACGTTCTTGCTCTGTCCCTTCACTATTTGCCTTTCAGGCACACGACCAAAATTTAGCCTACACGCACCCCGCAATTGTTGTCTCAAGCAGCGTTAGCTACATAAGCGTTCAAAATGTCCCTGCTGGAACCACAATCACTTCTACGACTTATTGGACTCCTCTGTTAGGTACAGCACCATCAACCGATCCAGGTACACCCTCCCACGACAGAACCAAGCACAAGCGATTCTAATTTATCGAACTTAACGCCGCCGGTTGATGATATTCCACTAGCTTCGAAACAAGTTGGGTTATCTAGTAGAGGTTTTTGTGGTTCATTAGCTACCGATCCTCTTATAGCTGGTTTTATTATTGAAGGTAATGATTCTAAATCGGTTATTGTAACTGCCAAAGGACCTTCTCTACCAAGCAGTGAAGTGGCAAATCCGCTAGCTGACCCACAGCTTTATGTGGTAGATATGACAACCGGTGGAGTGGTCGGTGGTCCTATCGATAACTGGCAAGATAGTGCAGAATCTGCCGCCATTACATCAAGTGGTAGAGCTCCTTCTTCCAACTTAGATTCTGCTGTGATTTTAAGAGATTTATCACCTGGGGCATATAGTGCTATATGTTATGGTGAAAATATTACTGGGACTGCATTAGTCGAGGTTTATGAGTTTGAGGATAATGTTAGCGTTGATTCCAAGTTTCTCGGTTTATCAACGCGTGGGTTTTGCGGTTCTCTTTCTACTGACCCAAGAATTGTTGGATTCATTGTAGACGGTGATCAAAATACAACTGTGAATTTATATATCGGAGCAAAAGGACCTTCGTTACCCTCGAATGAAGTAGCTAACCCATTGTCAGACCCATCTTTATACATTGTTGATATGTCAACAGGTGGTGTTATTGCAGGGCCTATTGATAACTGGCAAGATGGTGCTGATGCATCTACTTTGATCGATGTAGGCAGAGCACCTTCGGATCCTAAAGATGCTGCACTTATTTTACGAGATCTTCCACCTGGTGCTTACACTGCGATTACCTATGGAACTGGCGATGTTACCGGAACTGTCTTGGTAGAGGCATACGAAATTGATTTAGATTAGATAATATCAATATTTAATACATTTGGAATAGTTACATCCTACTTTTCTTTATTTGAGTATTAATGGATGCTAAATTATTAGAAAAAAAATTACTTAAATCTGAAAAGATAAAAGATCTTCTCAAAATAAAGAAGAACTATTCAGGCGATGAAAATTGTTTTAATTTTTTACCTGCAGAGATTAAGGAAAAATTTGGCATTGTGGATACTTTAAATGTGTCTTCCCACCAATATGATTATTACGCACTTAAATTAATTCAAAAGTATCAAAATGGACTTATCTTAGACTGTGGTGCTGGTAAACGAAGTGATTATATTCATAATGTTGTCAATTTTGAAGTTGTTAATTACGATTCTACTGATGTGCTTGGCGTGGCGGAGGATTTACCATTTAAAGATGAATCATTCGATGCGGTTTTTTCTTTGAATGTGTTAGAGCATGTAAGAGATCCATTTAGATGTGCAAGAGAAATTTCTAGGGTTCTTAAAAAGGGTGGAGAATTGTATTGCGTCGTACCTTTCCTGAGTCCTTACCATGATTATCCTGATCATTACTATAACATGACAAGTTCAGGACTTAAGAATTTATTTCAAGGAAATCTACAAATTGTTAAACAAGATGTAATATCTAGCGGTCTACCGATTTTTGCACTCACATGGATTCTTAACAGTTGGGTTGAGGGACTAAAAGATCCAGAAGTAAAAAATAAGTTCATGGAAATGAAAGTTAAAGAGCTAATTAGCCCGCCAACTGAATATTTAAATGAGCGATTTGTTAAAGACCTTACCCTAAATAAAAATTTTGAATTGGGCGCTACTACTGCAATTTGGGCAAGAAAAAGCAATTAAGGTTTGTTTTTAATTTATCCATTCTGGTTCGAAGTAATCTTTATGGTTTGGCGATGAAGTTAATGGTCTCCATGGATTAGAGCCCTCAAAGTAAAAATGTGTAACCATTGATTTTCTTGTTTTATTTTTATTTTTATGATTCATACCTCCGTGTAGTAGGTTACCATCCCAAATAATTCCTTCACCCTTCTTTAGTGTCGCAACTTCTTGAGTATATTTTTTCTCATTCACTACATTTTTCCAGTAGTTTACTATAAGGGGATAATTTTCCGTGCTAATTTCAAAATCGAGTATTTTATTATTTAATTCTGGTAGCGTATGACTCTTAGGATAATAGAATAATGGACCTTGGTCATATTCAATGTCCTCTAAGGCTAGCCAAACTCCGCACATTTTTCTAAATGGTTCAGAATTGAAATGTACAGAATCAGAATGTACGGATTGTTCTGTTCCAAATAAGAAGTTTAAGGTCTGGAATGGAAGAGGTTTGGAACCATACAAATCCAGCAAAATCGAAGTAATCTGATCAAGCTTGGCAATGCTATGAATACTTTCAAAGCATTTCCAAGCATCCTGTATCCTCATGTTGCCTTGGTCTAACCATGTTTGTTGTATTTCGCTATTAGGTACATTTTTCGGTGCTCTCAGATTATTCCAGTGCCAATTGAGATCAGCATTAATTTCATCAATTAGGCTATGTACATCATCTAACTGAAATTTAAGAAATCCACTTTTTAAGAAGTATTCTTTGTTCATATCTAATTTTTTCTGATTAGCGGGAAACTTTTAGTCTCGGAGGGAAACTAAGTCCAAAATTTTCATGTTTTAAGGTTAGATTCGGATTGTAGTTACTATCGTTTAAAAGTCTTTGCCCCCATTTTTTAAGCATATAGTTTGCTTCTTTTTGAAATCTTAATTTTTTCTCACCTTTTGTGTCTAGGCCTCTGCTCAAAGATTCGTGGTGGAATAGCAACACATTGGGATCCATTATATTTCGATATCCTGAACGCGAAACTTTCAGGCAAAAGTCAACATCGTTAAAAGCTACTTTCAGGTCGTTTTCATTCAATCCCCCAACTTCATTGAAGATTGTTTTTCTTACCGCTAAACAAGCCCCTGTCACAGCTTCAACATTTTGTGTAATCATTAAACGAGAAAAATATCCAAGATGACCAGATGGAAAACCTTTGTATGGATGACCTGCAACGCCTCCAAGTCCCAAAATTACGCCTGCATGTTGAATAGTATTATTGGGGTAAATTAATTTTGCACCAACACAGCCGACCTCCTTTCTAATAGCATGAGATACCAGTATTGAAAGCCAATCACCTTTAATCACTTCTATGTCGTTATTAAGAAGAACTAAGATTTCTCCTTTTGCATTCTTCGCTGCGTTATTATTAAGTTTTGAAAAATTAAAATCCCCATCACATTTAATGACTTTAATATTATTGTACTTAGAAAGTGATCTTAAGTACTCGACTGAATTATCTTCATCTGTTCCGTTATCAACTATAATAATTTCATATTTATTATAATCAGTTTTTGAAAGAATAGAACTAATGCATTTATTTAAGATTTTATGATAGTTTTTTGTTGGTATGATAATTGAAACTAAAGGTTTATTCTTGGGGATTTTGTAGTTTATTCTCCAATAGTTTACTGATTGGTTTAAGGGGGAAAGACTTGCTTGAATACCTCTTCTTTTAAAATGAGAACTTACGGCCTTTTCAGAGGAATCATAACAATATTTTTTATGGACTAAACTAGATGCAGTAGAGTTAGTATGAGTTCTCCAATGATAAAGAACTTCAGTAATATGATATATTTCATTATCACTTAATGCTTCAGTCGCTCGAAGAAATAAATCCCAATCTTGACTTCCCTCATATCCAACCCTGAAGGCACCAATTTTATTAACAAGGTTTTTTTTAATACATGTAAGGTGGCATAAATAGTTTTGAGAAAGTAGTAGCTCTGGGTTCCAATCAGGTTTGAAGTACGGTTCCGTTCTCAATCCTGTATAAGTAATCTTATCTTCATCAGAGTATATGAACTTCAATTTTCTATTTGTAAAAATTGCTTGTGCTATTCTTAGAAGACTGTGTGGTCGGAGCAAATCATCGTGATCCATTAACACTATGAATTCTCCTTCAGCTAGCTTGAGAGCATTGTTAGAAGTCTCGGATATATGTGAGTGCTTCTCATTAATGTGTACTTTGATTTTTGGAAACTTCTTTGAGTATTTTTTAATAATCTCATGAACATATGCCTGGGTGGAATGATCGTCTGCAATACAGAGTTCCCAATTGGTGTAAACTTGGCTAACTACCGATCTTAATGCATCCTCAAAAAATTGCTCCGGAGGATCATAAACAGGCATTATAATTGAAAATAATGGCTTCTCTGTAAGATCTTCATAATCTTTTTTGAATGAAGCGATTCGATCATCTGATATTGTATCGTATTTATTTATCCAATCCTGATAACTTTTCCCCTCATTTTCATATTTTGGATTTGTACAAACAGAGTTTATACTTGGTTCTAAAAATTTTCTTCTTAAAAATCGAATAGGTGATGTGATCCTCCATGAAATGGATTTCTGCATTCTTAGAATCTTATCATCTCTTAATAGTAATTCATTTTCTTTTTGCAATCTCAACTCCTTTTCTGCATCGAGTTCGTTTTCTTTGGATAATCCCAGCTTCTTCTCTGCAGCGAGTTCGCTTTCTTTCGATAATCTCAGCTGCTTTTCTTGATCGAGTTCGCTTTCTTTGGATAATCTCAGTTGTTTTTCAGCATCGAGTTCGCTTTCTTTGGATAACCTCAGCTGCTTTTCAGCATCGAGTTCGTTTTCTTTGGATAATCTCAGTTGCTTTTCAGCATCGAGTTCGTTTTCTTTGGATAATCTCAGTTGCTTTTCAGCATCGAGTTCATTTTCTTTTTGAATTCTAATATCTTTTTCTATTGATATTTCGTTTAATGATATTTGAGCCGCTTCTAAAACTCCATGTATTAAAAGCGAAACATTTTTATTATTAGTACCAAAACTTTCAGTTAATTTGAGTACAGTATATAAATCCTCACTTGCAAAATGCTTATAATCATCATTCTGCCAAATTGTTCGATTTAGCCATGTTTGCCTGAGCCAGAGATAGATATGATACCATGGGTCAACTTGTTCTAATCTTTGCTTAACACTTGGGTTTCTTTAAAATTACCCGAAGAGAAAGCTGCCAACCTTATCCAATCTTCATCATGAAAATGAGTTTGGTGGGCGAATTCACAATCAATGATTCTTATGTTAAGGTCATCATCGATTAAAATATTTCTGGCGGCTAAGTCTCCAGGTGACCAACGAATTGAGAAAGATTTGGAAGTAGTGAATCTTCCAAATATGGAAAAACACAATTATTGAGAAAATCTTTGTCAAATAAGTGTAAGCTATTGTTAGAGAGATAGTTTCTTTAAATTCATTAAATTCTTCTAGAAATGCTTCATGAGTGGATTCAACTTCTAATGAGCTGAATGTTTTCTGAATCTTACTTATTATTTTTGAAACATCTTCATCACTGATTTTATTAGAAGCATATTTTTCATCAATAGGTGTTCCTTCGAAAAACTCTTGCCCCAGAAGATCTAATACTTGGTCAGTCTAATGAATAATGGTTTACATGCGTATTCGGGGCATTCTTCATAAAATGACTTTGTTTTATTAAAAACATTCTTAAGATCTTTTCCTAATGTGAGGTGAATTATTTCCGATTCTCCGAGTTTTAATTTGTAGAATCTTTTTTTTACCAATTCCTTCTTTGAGGTATCATCGAATTCTTTGATATCAGCAGGTTTTGTGTGCTCTCGATAATCTATGGGCAAGAGATTGTACACCTTATCTATGGAGATTTTTGGTATGTATTCTAATGTCATTTCAGATTATTTGAGATTGAGACATTGCTAAAACAATTTGAAATACCAAAGGATCCATCTTCGTTAAATACTTCAAATTCCAAACATTCTCGAAGTCTATGAACTACTTTTAGGACGTCACCTTCGTAGTAGGTAAAACCTACAGATATAAAATATTTTCCAACGCCAAGATTGGCGTTTTGAACGAATTTAACGGTTACGGAATCACCGCTTTCGAGGTTTGGCGTTTTTATATTTAAAAATTTTGTATTTGTTCCATAAATTTCCTGCCCTTTGGAGTCCCGAATTCGAAGAGCAAATATAGGATTATTTATTTTGCTAAAAGCAGCAGCCCTAAAAGAAATACAGAATTCATCACCAGCACAAAGAATTGCTGTTTGATTGTCGTTTATACAAACAGAATTTAATTCTCCCAATTCTCCCCCATATGAAAGCAGCTCAGGTCCATCTACTTTTTTTATATTTTGATCTTGGACAACTATTTCCGAATATAAATTAGATTCCTTACTTCCTTCAGAAATAATCTTCGAGTAGTGATTAATCACATTAATAGTTAAATCTTTTCGAAGCAATTTTCCTTGATGTAGTAATATGGAAGTTTCACATAACCTGGCTATGCTGTTTAAATCGTGTGAAACTAGAATTAATGAACCACCCTTCCTCTGAAAATCTTCAAGGAAGCTAAAGCATTTTATCTGAAACCTAGCATCCCCAACCGATAAAGCTTCGTCTATAATCAAAATATCGGCATCCAAGTGTGCTACTACTGCAAATGCTAGTCTTAGGCCCATTCCACTGGAATAAGTTTTGATTGGTTGTTTTATGAATTCTCCGATATTGGCAAAGTTAACAATGCTTTCCAGTTTCTGATCTATTATCTTTCTTTCAAGACCATACAAAGTTCCTGTAAGGTAGATGTTTTCCAATCCATTAAATTCTGGGTTAAATCCAGAGCCAAGCTCCAGTAAGGCAGCGACTTTTCCATTGTGAGACACCATGCCTCGACTGGGTTGCATAGTGCCGGCAATTATTTGCAGCAATGTACTCTTTCCAGATCCGTTTAATCCCATAATCCCTAAAGAGTTTCCCTTGCAAACAGAAAAGCTTATATTTTCTAAAGCAGTAAATGATTCTAAATTTGTTTGGTTTGATTTTTTAGAAAAGATGCAGTGTAACAAAGCCTTCCAACCGGTTCTTCCAAAATTTTCATTTTCGGAAATCTTCTCAAATATTTTGGTGACATTTGAAACTGTTAGAATATCAGTATCCATTTATTGATAAGATGAGATTGTTTTAGTTGGAAGTTCCTTCGCATAAAATTAGTGTAGCAAAATGTTAGTAATTCTGGGAGGTAGAGGATATGTGGGGGAAGTCTTTAGGAGGCTTGATTATAATCGGGGCGTAATACCGATTTCGCGAAAAGATTGTGATTATTATGACATAAAAACTTTATCAAAATTTTTAAAAGACATGCGAGCGTCTTTTGCGATCAATGCCGCTGGATTTACAGGTAAACCCAATGTGGATGCTTGTGAATCTGCTAAGTATGAGTGTTTGCAGGGAAATGCTGTGTTGCCGGGAATCATTCGAGAGGTGTGTGAGGACTTAAAAATTCCTTGGGGGCATATTTCTAGTGGGTGTATTTATTCTGGCAGGCGAGACGATGGGAATGGGTGGACTGAAGAGGATGAGCCAAATTTTTCTTTTCGTTCGCCTCCTTGTAGTTTTTACAGTGGAACAAAGGCATTGGGTGAGGAAGTTTTGGAAGGGGCAGAGAACTGTTTTGTTTGGAGGTTACGTATTCCATTTAATCATGAGCCGAGTCCAAGGAACTACCTGCAAAAACTTTTGAATTATGAAAATCTTCTTGAAGCTGAGAACTCGGTTTCTCATCTCGAGGAGTTTTGTCAAAAGTGTATCGAATGTTTCACCAAAGATGTGGAGCCCGGGGTTTACAATATGACTAATCCGGAAGTCATAACCACCGTCAAGTAACCGAGTGGATGATCAAGGAAGGACTTACCGATAAGAAATTTAAGTTCTTTAATTCCGAAGAGGAATTTATGACTAAGGCCGCGATTGCTCCGCGTTCTAATTGTGTTCTTGATACGACTAAGGCCGAAAAAGCAGGTATTGCGATGCGTCCAGTGGAGGAAGCGATGATTGACTCGATACAAAGGATGAGACTAGAGCTTAGGGTATGAAATCCTTACTGATAACCGGCGGGCTTGGCTTTATTGGCTCGAATTTCATTCGTTTGCTGTTGGAGCAAACCGATTGTGAGAAGATTGTAAATTTAGATAAAGAAACTTACGCAGGTAACCCAGAGAACCTCGCAGACTTTGAATCGGACCCTCGTTATGTTTTTTCTTTGGGAGATATTTGTGATGCTAAGCTTGTTTCTGATCTTTTGGAGAAGTATCAACCAGATGCACTTGTCAATTTTGCAGCGGAAAGTCATGTCGATCGCTCGATTGATGGTCCAGAACCTTTTGTCCAAACCAATGTGGTGGGTACTTTGAAGCTTCTTGAATCCTTTAAGCGTTATTACACCGCCCAATCTGAAGACCGTAAAAAAAGTATTCGTTTTTTACATGTTTCGACGGATGAAGTTTATGGATCCTTGGTTCTAAAGATCCCGCATTTTCAGAAACTACACCCTATGCACCCAATAGTCCGTACTCTGCTTCAAAAGCGGGAGCTGATCATTTAGTTCGTGCATATTTCCATACATTTGGATTGCCCGTGCTGACTACGAATTGTTCAAACAACTATGGTCCGTATCAATTTCCTGAGAAATTAATTCCTTTGGTTATTCTCAATGCAAAGGAGGGCAAAAACCTACCTATCTATGGTGACGGTTCAAATGTTCGTGACTGGTTGCATGTTGAGGATCATTGCTCTGCAATTTTGGAAGGTACTTAAGCGGGGAAGGGTAGGAGATACTTACTGCATTGGAGGAAGTTCCGAGCGTACGAATTTGCAAGTGATCGATGCCATTTGTGGACAATTGGACAAAGCCCATCCTGAGGGTGCTCCCCACGAGAACCTCAAAACTTTTGTGAAGGATCGTCCTGGTCACGATCGCCGCTATGCAATTGATTGTACTAAGATTGAAAAGGAATTGGGCTGGTCCGCAAAATATGGTTTTGAAGAGGGGGTGGCAAAAACGGTTGATTGGTACCTATCAAACTTAGCATGGTGCGAGAATGTAACTTCTGGCAAATATCAGCGTGAAAGGTTGGGTGCCTCGTGAAGCAAAGAAAAGGAATTGTGCTCGCAGGAGGTTCTGGGACTCGTCTGTACCCTCTAACCATGGCAGTAAGTAAGCAACTAATGCCTGTTTACGACAAGCCAATGGTCTATTACCCGATTTCTATTCTTATGCTTGCTGGCATTCGTGAAATCTTGATTATTTCCACTCCCCGTGATCTTCCTATGTTCCAGGAATTACTTGGTGATGGTTCGAGGTTTGGTTTAACTTTGAGTTATGTTGAGCAACCTAGTCCGGATGGCCTTGCTCAAGCTTTAATCTTGGCGGAAGACTTTTTGAATGGTGCTCCATCGACCTTAATTCTAGGAGACAATATTTTTTACAGTAACGAACTGGAACAAATTCTCGCAGAGGCAGATAGCCGTCCGTCGGGTGCCACTATTTTTGGCTATCATGTGTCTGATCCTACGAGTTATGGTGTAGTGGAATTTGACTCTGGGGGACGGGTGGTTTCGTTAGAAGAAAAACCTAAAGCCCCAAAGTCCAACTATGCTGTGCCTGGTTTATATTTTTATGACGAACAAGCTAGTGGTCGTGCCAAGGCGTTAAAACCTTCACCCCGTGGCGAGTTGGAAATTACCGATTTGAACCGGGTGTATATGGAAGCCGGAGAGCTTTCTGTCGAGGTGATGGGCAGGGGAACTGCATGGCTGGACACTGGTAGTCACGATAGTTTGGCTTCGGCAACTGATTTTGTAAAAGTGATCGAAAGAAGGCAGGGCTTGAAAATTGCCTGCTTGGAGGAAATTGGTCTGTATAAGGGTTGGTTAACCCTGGGAGAATTAGAGCAAACAGCTAAGGAACACGGTTCTTCAACCTACGGAAAATACCTCACTGAACTGCATCTTCGTAAGAGTAAAAAATAAAAAACGCATCAACGCATCATGATGCGTTGATGAATAAACTTGCATGCATGGTGTGTTTTTGTTGAAATTAGAGCATGTCAAAGTCATTTATTTTCTCTTCCGAATCCGTTGGTGAAGGCCATCCTGACAAAGTTTCTGATTCTATTTCAGACAGCATTCTCGATGCTTGCCTAGAGCAAGATCCGCAAAGCCGCGTAGCTTGCGAGACTTTAGTCAAAAGCAATTGCGTGACTATTGCCGGTGAAATCACCACCGATGCGAAATTCGATTATGAAGATGTAGTACGCGAGGCGATTCGTAAGATTGGTTATATAAATGATGACGATGTCTTTCATGCTGATCAAGTTTTCATCACCAACCAGCTCACAGCACAATCGCGCGACATCGGGCAAGGCGTTGATGCATCCGCGGCCGATGGTAAGGCTACTGCTGAACAAGGAGCTGGAGATCAAGGCATCATGTTTGGATATGCATGCAACGAGACGGATGAGCTCATGCCAGCCCCTGTTATGTTTGCTCATCGCATTTTACGCCGCATGGCTGACCTTCGGCACGCGGGAGAGAAAGCACCTTGGTTGCGACCAGATTGTAAATCCCAAGTGGCATTACAGTATGAAGGCGGAAAAATGGTAGGCATCAAAAATGTGGTCGTGTCTACCCAGCACGCCGCTGATGTAACAAATGAAACCATTCGTGATTTTATAAGCGAAGAAGTTATCAAACCTTCCCTGCCACAAGAATTACTTTCATCAGATACAGAGTTTTTAATCAACCCAACCGGTCGTTTTGTGATCGGTGGTCCACAAGGAGATTCCGGACTCACTGGCCGAAAAATCATCGTCGATACTTATGGCGGATGGGGACGGCACGGAGGAGGAGCTTTTTCTGGTAAAGATCCCAGTAAAGTGGATCGCTCAGCTGCTTACATGTGCCGATGGGTGGCTAAGAATGTAGTTGCCGCGGGTCTTGCCGAGCGTGTGGAAATCCAGCTAGCTTATGCAATTGGACATCCTGAGCCCACGAGTATAACCCTGGATTGTTTTGGTACTGAGAAAGTGGAAGAAGGAAAAATTGAACAGGCTGTTCGGGAAGTATTTTCTTTCAAGCCTGCAGAAATTGTATCTCAGTTAAATCTTCTCCGACCTATCTACCGTGAAACCACTCATTACGGCCATTTTGGTAAGACTGATCTGCCTTGGGAAGAAACAACTCGGGCCGATTCGCTTCGGAATGCGATTAGCTAATTAAAAAAACAAATTTAAGTCATCCAAACAACAACTTCATTCGATTTATAATTTATGACAACTACTACAGATACCCTCGCCCCTGCATCGCTTGACTATAAAGTTGCCGATATGACCTTGGCCGAATTTGGTCGTAAGGAAATCTCAATTGCCGAGCACGAAATGCCTGGTCTCATGGCCACTCGTGCTAAATATGGCCCGTCAAAACCTCTTGCCGGTGTAAAGATCATGGGTTCTTTACACATGACCATTCAAACAGCTGTTTTGATTGAAACATTAATCGAATTGGGAGCTGATGTGCGTTGGTGTTCATGCAACATTTTCTCTACCCAAGATCATGCAGCCGCTGCTATTGCAGCAGCAGGAGTTCCAGTATTTGCATGGAAGGGGGAAACCTTGGACGAATATTGGGATTGTACATGGAATGCTCTTACATGGCCTGACGGTTCTGGTCCCGACCAAATTGTTGACGATGGTGGAGATGCCACCTTGCTCATCCATAAAGGGCTCGAGTTGGAAAATGGCTCGGATTGGGTAAACACACCAGCTGACAGTGAAGAGGAAGCAGTTATCAAAAAGCTTCTCATTAAGACTCTTGCCGAAAAACCCGGTCATTGGGCACAAGTTGCACAAGGCGTAGTTGGTGTATCTGAAGAAACCACTACCGGTGTACATCGTCTGATCGAAATGGAAGAGCAAGGAAAACTTCTTTTTCAAGCAATCAATGTTAATGACTCTGTAACCAAGTCAAAATTTGATAACAACTACGGTTGCCGACATTCTTTAGTAGACGGTATTAAGCGTGCTATGGATGTTATGATCTCTGGTAAAGTTGCCATGATTTGTGGGTTTGGTGATGTAGGCAAAGGTTCTGCTGATTCTCTCTTTAACGAGAAAGCCCGCGTTATGGTTTCGGAGGTTGATCCAATTTGTGCTCTTCAGGCATGCATGGCTGGATTCCAAGTCACCACCATTGAGGATGCTCTCGAGTCTGCTGATATTTTTGTGACTACAACCGGAAACAAAGATATCATCACTGCCGAGCACATGAGCAAAATGAAAGACCAAGCAATCGTTTGTAATATTGGTCACTTTGACAATGAGATACAAGTTGCTGAATTGGAAAATATGCCCGGCGTGAAGAAGGAAATTATTAAAGAAGATCATATCCCAGGTGGCCCAGTTAGTCGCTTTACTTTTCCTGATGGTCGCAGCATCTACCTACTTGCTGAAGGTCGCTTGATTAACCTTGGTTGTGCTACCGGTCATCCAAGTTTTGTTATGTCGAATAGTTTTACTAACCAAACAATCGCTCAGATTGACATTCGTAACAACCCTGACCGCAAGATTGGAGTAACACGCTTGAGTAAGGAACTTGATGAGGAAGTCGCCCGTTTGCACTTAGATAAACTTGGTGCAAAACTTACCGAACTATCCAAAGATCAGGCAGATTACATTGGTGTTCCTGTCGAAGGTCCCTACAAACCTGAACATTACAGGTATTAATTTTTAATCTACGAAATCCCTACATAGGGATTATAAATTTAGAAAGCCCGCATTTATTTGCGGGCTTTCTTGTTTTTGTACGATTGTCTATTTTGGAAGCTTGGGTTAAAGGTTAAAGCTTTCCTCTTTTCTTCACCCATAAATATATGTTCTTCGACGAAACCAAAGTTATTCTAAAAGCCGGTAATGGAGGGGATGGTTGCATGTCCTTCTTAAGGCAGAAATATATCCCTAAGGGTGGCCCGAACGGAGGGAACGGTGGCAAAGGTGGAGAAGTGGTCTTGCAAGCGGATGAAAATGTTTCAGATTTAAGAACCTTTCATTTCAAAAAGCAATGGAAGGCAAAAAATGGAGAACCTGGCCGTGGGAGTGATCAAAACGGTAGGGGAGGTGTACCCTGCATTCTAAAAGTTCCTCTGGGCACCGAAGTCCGAGATTTGGAAACAGGTGAGATAATTTGCGAACTAATGAACCATGAGCAGGAAATTCTTCTACTCGAAGGTGGAAAAGGAGGGCGGGGGAATGCGACTTTTAAATCGTCTATTAATCAAACACCGCGCCAGTTTACAGAGGGTAAACCGGGTATGGAGGGTGAGTTTGTTTTTACTCTCAAAACTATTGCCGATGTCGGTCTGGTCGGTTTTCCCAATGCAGGTAAGTCCACCCTGCTCAACATAATGTCCAATGCCTCTCCCAAAGTGGATGCTTACCCATTTACCACCCTTGTGCCAACAGTCGGTGTAATTGATTACGCTGAGGAATTTAAAACAATTACCATGGCCGATGTTCCTGGTCTGATTGAAGGTGCGGCCGAAAATCGTGGTCTTGGCCACCGTTTTTTAAGGCATGTTGAAAGATGTCATTTGATTCTTTTCCTTCTCGACCTGGCGGCTACGGACGGTCGCTCGCCCATTGATGACTTTGCTCATTTGCAAAAAGAACTTGGTGAGTATGATCCCCGTCTCTTGGAAAAGAAATTTTTGGTTGTGGGAAATAAGATTGATGAGGAAGAAGCCCAAAACAATTTAATCCTTTTTAAGAAACATTTTCCTAAAATCGATATTTTGCCAATTTCCGCAATTTTAGAAGATGGATTGGATGAGTTGAAAAATCGTCTTCTGATTAAATTTTCTTAAAAAAAGAAAAAAATCTTCGTGAATAACTTTTTATTTTTTACTCTTGTTTTGCACAAGCGTTTGTGCAAAACATGGAACGCATGGGTGTGGATAATGAAAATTGGCAAAATCAAGCAGGGATTATGGATATCAACGATCGAAACGACCGTGAAATTAGAGATACACGAGGTTTGTTTATTCCGGTGATTGAAAATGAAACCAAACAGGAACGGGCAAACCGCATACTTGCGATGATGGAAGAATCAAACAATCGATTAAACCGACTGTTGGAAATCTTCAACCGTATGGATCGCTAAGAATGGGAGACCAACGGAAAGAGCCACTCAACCAGGCAGCTGCCCAAATGGGAAGTAGGGGAGGGAAGTCTGGTAAAGGGCTTAGTAAGCGGCGTGGCAATGTTTCCTATTACAGAGACATGCAAAGGAAATCGGTTGCTTCTCGATTAAAAAATGCAGCACTACAAACGAAAAGAAACCTAAAAACTGATCTATGCAGCAGCCCGCTGCTTTTCTGATCTGGTAAAAACGGGAGATTCCAAAGTGGATTCATCTTTGGAGTAGACATACCCGTTTGCCGCAAATCTTTTCAAGCCTTCAGGCTTTTCTATTTGATTGGAAATTAAAAAGTTGGCCATAAGACCACGGGCTCTTTTCGCGTAAAAACTAATTATCTTAAACTTTCCATTTTTCTCATCCTTGAAGACGGGAGAAATGATTTGGGCATCTACCTTGTTTAATTGAGCGGCCTTTGAATATTCCAGAGACGCCAGATTAATCACTGCATTGCTTCCAGACTGATGGAGGTCTTTACGAATGTTATCGGCTAAACGATCGCCCCAAAAAGCATAGAGGTCTTTGCCGGCAGGGTTTGCGTAGACCGTGCCCATTTCGAGCCGATAGGGTTGAATAAGGTCGAGTGGTTTGAGGAGACCGTAAAGACCGGAAAGTATCCGCAGTTTTGACTGAGCATATTTAAAATCTTCCTGACTGAAGTCCCAGGCCTTTAATCCTTCATATACATCTCCCTTGAAGGCAAGTAGGGCTTGTTTGGAATTTTGCTCTTGGTGTTCTTTGTTCCAACCCTGAAATCGTTCATAATTGAGCTGCGAAAGTTTTGAGCTTAATCCCATCAAAGAACCAATTTCTTCAGTTGATAATTTGGAAAGCCCGCCAATCAAAGCATTGGAAAAATCAAGAAAGTCAGGTTTCGTGCAGACCTCGCAGATAGAAGGGCTATCAAAATCCAAGGTTTTAGCGGGTGATAATAGGATAATCATTGGATCCAATCTACCTGTACTTAATACAGAATCAAGTAGAGAAAGCATTGATTATTTTGATTTCTTTTTAAGATTTAGTTAAATATCGATTTATAAAATTTCGATCTAGGTTGCCCCAATTTCAAAATATCTTTTTTTAGATAGGTTTGAACTAATTAGTAATTTTCTCGTGTATCCCATTTTCGTCTTCTTTCTGCTCCTTGCAAACTGGATTGTATTTTCCGGGAAGTTTGATGCGTTTCATTTGGGACTCGGAGTTATTAGCAGTTTATTCATTACTTGGATTTCTCAGGATTTTCTTTTTCATGACCGTTCAAAAACCTGGGAAGAACGGATGCGAGAAGCAGGTGCATTTTTACAATACATCCCCTGGTTAATTGTAGAAATAATCAAAGCCAACCTGCATGTTTTTAAATTAGCTATGACCCGTAATGGGTATGAGGAAGTGGCTCCGCGTATTGTTACCATTAAGACTTATTTAAAAACGGATTTTGCTAAATTTGTTTTTGCCAATTCCATAACCTTAACTCCAGGCACAATTACGATGTTGATTCGAGGCGATGTGTTTCATGTTCATACCATGAGCCAATTCCTCGAGGATGATCTTTTGGAGGGGGCGATTGAGCGCAAAGTGGCGGAGGTTTTCGAACCCGATGTTTTAAAAAGAAAGAAAAGAAAACGATGAAGGAATGGTTTGCCATTATTATGGGGGCATCCTTGCTCGTCTTGATGATTCCTATTCTTTACCGAATTATTGTGGGGCCGACCGGATTTGACCGTATTTTGTGTGCTAATGTAATTGGAACAAAAACCGCAATTATTCTGGTGATCATTGGTACTTTATTTGATCGGGTGGATATGTTTGTCGATTTTGCAATCGCCTATGCCTTGCTCAATTTTGTGGGGGCGATTGTGGTATCTCGTTATTTTAATCGTACCGTTCCTTTGCAAGCGATGGAAAAAGCCAAGGCCAAACCAAGAAGGAGGGCAAAGGCATGATCGATACACTCGCATCTGCAGTGCTTGCGGAATCGGCAAACAGTCCGGGTTGGTTCCTTGTGCATGCGATTGGAGTGAGTATGGGAATTGTCGGGCTTATCTTTTTTCTTGGTACTGCAGTTGGGGTGGTACGCTTTCCTGACTTTTATACCCGTATGCATGCAGCTGGAAAAGGGGATACCTTATCCACCATGCTTATGTTGACTGGTTTTGGCTTGGTAATGATGGAAGATTTTTCAGCAAACAGTTGGTTATTACTTTTAAAGATACTTGGTATTGTTCTTTTTATATTCATTACTACTCCCACCAGTTCGCATGCATTGATGCGGGCAGCATTTGAGGATGATGAAATGCCCCTTGGTGAAGAGGATTTAAATAAATTGAGAAAACGCAGGGCTAAACCCAAAAGCAAATAATCAATGGGCCTCGAATTATTTAATACCTTGATACTTTGCCTACTCGTAGTGGTTGCTGTTCTTAGTTTATGGGTTCGTGACTTGGTTGTATCTGCTGTCGTCTTTGCCATCTACAGTTTTTTAATGTGCTTATTGTGGGCAGAAATGGGAGCGGTTGATGTCGCCTTTACCGAGGCAACCGTTGGTGCAGGTGTAAGTACAGTGGTCTTGATTGCGACGGTCTTTAATCTTAAACGCAAGGCGAAGGATTAATATGAAGAAAGCTGCTTTCATCCTTGTCCTTTGTATCGGATTATTGCTCGCCTGGGCGGCTAAGGATTTTCCCTCCTGGGGGGACCCACAATCTCCTGCATCCTCCTCTCCGGTAGCCTCTCATTTTATTGCTAATACCGGAGTGGATACAGAAGTTCCCAACATGGTTACTGCGGTCTTGGCTGATTACCGGGGCTTTGACACTATGTTTGAAACTGTGGTGGTCTTCATTGCTGGCTTGGCCGTCTTTTCAATTCTCCGTGGAGGTCCAAAAAATAGAACGCGGGATCGTGAATTTGTAGTTGATTTCGAGCCTGATTTAATTGTTACCAATACCGTACGCCTGATCGTACCAGTTATTCAAATTTTCGCTCTCTATGTTTTAGCTCATGGGCATGTCAGCCCGGGTGGTGGATTTCAGGGCGGAGTGGCAATGGGGGCGAGTTTTATCCTTATTGCCCTGTCTTGGGATTTAAAAACTGCCCTTGCCCGATTTCCAATCGAACGTTGTTTTACCGTAGCTGCTCTTGGAATTGTAATTTATGCAGGCATTGGTCTGTTATCGCTATTTCTTGGGGGAGAATTCTTGGATTACGCCCATTTAGCCAAGATCTTTCCAGTTAGTCCGGAAATGGCTCGTTATCATGCCATGCTTGGCGTCGAAATCGGGGTAGGGTTTACGGTAACTGCGATTATGTTTGCCCTCTATGCAAGTCTATCGACCGATGGACGGATGCGGGATGGTCTGTGAGCCCAAAAAATAATAGATTTTGATGTTCGAAGACGGTTCCATATTCAATCAATTGCTGGTCGAGCGGTTAAATTA
Source organism: uncultured Opitutales bacterium (assembly GCA_943787575.1). Classification (GTDB taxonomy): domain Bacteria; phylum Verrucomicrobiota; class Verrucomicrobiia; order Opitutales; family Seribacteraceae; genus Chordibacter. The sequence goes on from CALSMY010000017.1 coordinate 25,418, forward strand.
TTTTATCTATGTTGTTCTATTATTGATTGGATTATGGGCGATGATCGCCAAGAATAATTTGATCAAAAAATTGATTGGAATGTCGATTTTTCAAACTGCGATTATTTTGTTTTATGTTTCGATTGGGGTAAAGGAAGGAGCAACCATACCCATCTATTTACCGGAGCATGATCCGCACGGTTCGCATGCACAGCTCGATTCTAACCATACGGAGTTGCTTTCTCACGGTGCCTAAGGTGTTGGAGGCTTCAGCTGTGCCGAACTATACCAATCCCTTACCCCATGTATTAATGCTCACCGCAATTGTGGTGGGGGTGGCCACACTCGGTCTTGCACTTTCTGTATGTTTACGAATTTACCGTGGATACGGCACGGTAGAGGAGGATGAATTGTTGGAAAAACTTGAGCGGGAAGATTCTCGCAAAGCAGGAGGTTCGAACAAACGTAGACCCAGGAGACGAACCCCGGCCAACAAAGGAGGAACTGCAGGGCAGTCCAAACGAGGCCAAACGACCGAGAAAACAAAATCCGATAAGCCTACTCCCCGCCGTCGACAGGCATCGAAAAGCAGAACAAAAACAAATGGCCCTGCTAAAGAACAGGCAAAATCCTCGAATAAGGAAAACGATAAGCCCAAACCTGTTAAGAGAAGACGGCCAGCAAGAAAGCCAAAGGAGGATAAATCCTGATGAGTGATTCTATTGTTTGGATTGTTTTATTTCCGCTTTTTGGAGCAGTTGCCTGTGCCTTAGGGGGTGCAATGTCCAAGAAGATTTGTTATCCAGTATCCGTACTCTCGATGCTGGCAACGGTTTGGGTATCGGTAGATACTTTATTTCAAGCCATTGAGTCTCCGGTTCATGAAGTTTCATACATTCTTGGCGGTTGGTCACTCGATTTGTTCCCCAGAGGAGTCGGTATTGAATTTCGAGCCGATTTACTCGGTGCTTTGATTGCCCTGGTTGTAACCGGTGTTGGCTTAATTGTGGCCCTCTATTCAAAAGTTCCTGTGCAACGGGAAACACCCGGTAAGGAACCGATGTATTACGGACTTTTTCTTTTACAGATTTCTGGACTAGCTGGAATTGCTCTTACTGGAGATGCTTTTAATCTTTATGTCCTAATTGAGGTGGCAGCCTTAACGGGTTACGGGCTTATTGCCCTTGGAACAAACCGGGCAGCGGCAGCCACTTTTAATTATATCATTCTGGGAACGATCGGTGCTTCATTTTATCTTCTAGGAGTCGGATATCTTTACCTAAAAACTGGCACGCTTAATATGGTGGGTATACGGGAAGTCATTGAGGCTCATGGCTTGTTCGATTCTCCGGCAATGCAAGTCGCCTTTGTTTTGGTCCTGCTGGGCATTCTTATTAAAATGGCCTTTTTCCCCTTTCATGCCTGGCTACCCAATGCCTATTGCCATGCACCCACGACTACATCCTGTCTGCTTGCCCCGCTTGTCACCAAGGTAATGATCTATGTGATGATCCGTATGGTGCTTACCGTTTTCGGGGTGGAATTTTCTTTTGAATCAACCTGGTGGACGGAGTTTCTTCCCTGGTTAGTGGTGGTGGCCATCGTCTGTGCGGCAGTCATGGCACTTGCCCAGCGCGAGATCAAGCGCATGCTTGCCTACTTGATCGTGGCTGAGGTCGGATACATGGTCGGCGGTGTATGGATTTATAATTACTACGGACTGATTGGTTCGGTGTTTCATATTATAAGTGATGCCTGCATGACGCTTTGTCTCTTCCTTGGTGCGGGTATCATATTGGAAAAGTGCAAGACCACACACTTCAATGGCCTTCGTGGTTTATTTGCCAAGATGCCCCTGACTATGATTGGTTTCTTTATCGGTGGATTTTCCATTATCGGACTACCTCCAACCTGTGGCTTTTTTAGTAAGTGGTATTTAATTACCGGGGGGATGGTTTCTGAACGCTGGGAATATATGATTACCCTTATGTTTTCCACCATGGTCATGGTTGTTCTCTTTTTCCGATTGATTGAACGTATACACCTCGCGGTAGACGAGAGCGGTAATAACCTTGGCAAGGGACATGGCGACCTTGGATTAACCAAGCAGCAAACCCGCTTTGATGAGGCCCCCCTGAGCATGTTGATTCCCCTTTTACTGGCGGCATCCGTTGTTTTGCTTGTGGGCGTGTACAACCAAGAAGTGGTCAATCAAATCGAAGTGTTCCTTCAACCCTTTAATCTTCCAACCGGAGTAAAGTACGAATGAACGATCCCGTGATAGTCGAAGATATTCGTCCGCTCATTGCATTGCTTGCCCCATGGGCGGGTATGATCGGTATTATTTGGGCGGGAGAAAAACGAGCTAATTTACGGGAAATGTTCACCTTCATTGCCGCATCTGTTCAGGCAGCAGTCGTCCTTTCCCTCGTGCCGATTATTTTGAGCGGAGCGGTCGTAGAGTTTCACATTTGGCAGATCTTTTCCCATGTTCCCATGCTCTTACGGGTAGACGGCCCTGGTCTACTCTTTGCCTGTGTTGCTTCTGTGCTTTGGATTGCTACGACCCTCTATGCAGTGGGCTACATGCGAGGCTTGCACGAACATGCCCAAACCCGATTTTATTCCTTCTTTGCCCTCTCTTTATCCGCCACCATGGGGGTTGCTTTTTCGGCCAATCTTTTGACCATTTATTTCTTTTACGAAATGCTCTCGGTATCGACCTTCCCCTTGGTTACCCATATGCAGGATAAGCAGGCACGGACAGGCGGACGAACTTACCTGGGATACCTTCTTTTTACTTCCCTTTGCCTTCTTCTACCTGCCCTAAGTTGGTGCTATGTCTGGTTGGATGGGGGGAACATGACGATGGATTTTATGGCTGATGTTGGCAAGGTTGGCCACTTTGGGGAAACCACCCAGATCGTTCTTCTATTTCTTTTCACATTTGGTTTTGCCAAGGCCGGGTTAATGCCCGCACATTCCTGGTTGCCTGGTGCAATGGTTGCACCAACTCCGGTCTCTGCTTTGCTTCATGCCGTTGCTGTTGTAAAGGTCGGTGTATTTTGTGTGTACCGTGTATATGCAGATGTATTTGGTCCCGAAGTTCTTGCCAAAATGGGCGGGGAGGAATGGGCCATGGTTATTGCTTCTGCCACCATCATTATTTCCTCCCTGATTGCTTTATCTCAAGACAATTTAAAGCGCCGTTTGGCATTTTCCACCATAGGACAACTCGGATACATCGTACTTGGAGCAGCCATTGCCACAGACCGTGGACAGGGTGGGGCAGTCCTGCACATTGCCATGCATGCCTGTGGGAAAATCACTCTGTTCTTTTGTGCGGGTGCAATCTTTGTGGCCTCCGGTAAAAAATATGTCAGTGAATTACGTGGTATCGGACGCAAGATGCCCCTGACTATGGGTGCATTTATGATTGGTTCACTCAGTGTAATCGGTCTACCTCCTCTTGGTGGCTTTATCAGCAAATGGTATCTGGCACTAGGAGCGCTCGACCGCGATGCCATGTGGGTGGTGGTTGTTTTGTTGATCAGTTCACTTCTCAATGTTTTTTATCTGCTTCCAGTTGCGGTAACTGCCTTTTTTCGAACACCGGAAACGGAAAAAGATTCATCTCTGAAGGAAGCTCCATGGCCTTGTGTGGTTCCCTTGCTTCTAACTGCATTCGGTTGTTTTCTGCTCTTTTTCTGGTCCGATACCCTTCTGCAAATGGTCGGTCTGCAACCATGAAGCAATTAATGATTTCAATTGATGAGTGCTCATTCTAAAACCCGTAAGCCCAAGGAAGATCCCCGTTGGTTGGACCATCCGGAAAATGTCCGCAAAATCATTCGTTGGTTTTATGGATTATGCGGATTAGTCATTCTGGTCGATGTGGTTTTTAGCCTGGGTTGGCATAAGCATGCTGCTTTCTCGGAAGAGGTTGAAATCCACACAATCGAGACGCTTCCTGCCTTCTATGGATTATACGGGTTTCTGGCCTGCGTAGGATTGGTTTATGTTTCCAAACTTATGCGGGATTGGAAGGGTAAGAAATTATTAATGCGGGAGGAAGACTACTGGGAGAAGTAAGATGATGACACTCGCATCCACTCTTGAAATCGGCATTCATCCTGCCACCGCCTTGTTGATTGGAGGATTGGCTGCGGCTGTTCTTCGCGGGCGCTATGCCTCTTTTGCCTTGGTCCTCGCGCCGTTATTTGGACTTGGTTATGTTGCAACTTTGGAGGTCGGAGCTGCCTCCACCCTTCATTTGTTCGGCTATGAAATTCTCGGGGTGGTGGTCGATCAACAGGCAAAACTCTTTGGGTATCTCTTTCATATTGCCGCCCTGATTGCTGGGATTTATTCCTTTCATCTGCGGGATCCCTGGCAGGTTTCGATGTCTTTACTCTATGCCGCAACTGCGGTGGGCGTGGCTTTTGCAGGAGATATGCTTTCCCTGTTTTTATGGTGGGAGGGATTAGCCATAACCTCGGTCTTTCAAATCTGGGGAAAGAGAACCAAGCAGGCAGAAGAAGCTGGTTTCCGCTATTTATTCTTTCATGTATCTTCCGGGCTCTTACTCTTGGCGGGTATCCTCCTGCGGTACCATGGAGAGGGCCCTGAGGCTCTTAGTCTTGCTCCCTTAACGAATGCATTGGAGGCAGGAGATACCGGTGCCTTACTTATCCTCTTAGCCATTGGAATTAAGGCGGCATTTCCCGGCTTGCATGTTTGGTTGAAGGATGGATATGCGGAGGCCACCCATACTGGTCCGGTCTGGCTATGTGCTTTTACTACTAAATGTGCGGTTTGCATGCTTGCCCGACTATTTCCCGGAGCTGAAGTATTGATCACCATTGGTGGAGTCATGGCCATGTTTCCTATCTTTTATGCGGTGATTGAGAACGATCTTCGACGGGTGTTGTGCTACAGTAAAATCAATCAGATTGGATTTATGGTTGTTGGGATCGGTATTGGTACCGATTTGGCTATTGATGGAGCAATTGCCCATGCTTTCACTCATGTGATTTATAAAGGCTTATTATTCATGAGTATGGGTGCTGTCCTGTTCCGAACCGGCGAAATTCGTGGTTCGCACCTAGGGGGCCTTTACAAGACCATGCCCTGGACAACCGGGTTTTGTATCGTTGGTGCAGCATCGATTTCCGCCTTTCCGTTATTTAGCGGCTTTGTCAGTAAATCGATTATCATTACGGAAGCAGCCCGTAATGGACACCTCTTGATTTGGATGTGTCTTCTCTTTGCATCTGCAGGAGTTTTTCATCATGCGGGTATCAAAATTCCCTTCTTTGCCTTCTTTGCACATGATTCTGGACTTCGTCCTAAAGAAGCCCCAACCAATATGCTAATTGCGATGGGGATCTCCTCCTTTCTTTGCATCTTTTTGGGATGTAACCCCCAATGGCTTTATGATTTGTTACCCAATGGAGCAGCTGGCTATCATCCCTATGATGCCACCCATGTTATTACGCAGATAGAAATCCTTCTCTTTTCTGCCCTTGCATTTACCTTATTGAATTTGTGGGGTAAATACCCGCCGGAATTACCCTCAGTCAATTTGGATGCCGATTGGATCTATCGAAAAGCTGGTCGTGGGTTTCTTGCCTTTGGCGAGGGGTTTTGGAACGGATTGAATGAACGGGCTCATGCTTTTTTTGTCGTGGGGATTACGGGAAGTGTTTGTTCATTTCTTAAACGCGGACAGGTACACGCGATGCAAACCCTTTACCAACCTTTTGTAAAAATCGGTCTGATCGAAGAAAATGGATCAAAAGGCAGGGACCATTTGGGAAAGCGATCCGCGTTGGGTGTACACCCAGTTGGCTGGACCGCTTTATTCTGCATGCTTTTCTTTCTTGGTTTTTTATTGCTCATATTTAAGTAAGCCTCAGGAATCTTACTTGCCCCCTTGGTTCTCAGGTGCTTGATTAAAGCACATGAAATGGGTGGTCGGTAAACGGGGTATTAGTTTTCTTTTAGCATTTTCATTGTGTTTGCTTGGCGGTTGCAAATATTTCGACCCTGATGCCAATTTTATCGATGAAAAAGTAGTCTGGAAAAAGATTAAGAAGGAGGCTCCTGAACTTGGATTAGACCCTAGCTTTGTCTACGCAATTTGCCATGCTGAGAGCAGCCTCAATGCGAATGCTGAAAGCTCGATTGCTAAGGGTTTGATGCAATTGACCGAGCCGGCATGGTCAGATGTTACCACCTTACACTACCGAACCGCATTTCAATGGGAAACCAACGTCGAGGTAGGTATGCTTTATCTCAAACGCCTCAAGGGCATGCTGGAAAGCGTTGATCTTTTTACCTACCCCCGACTGGCCGCAAGTTATCGGTATGGATACGGTGCACTTAGGCAGGAGCAATTTATGGTCAGTCGAATGAAGACTCCGATTAATCGAATCTATCGTAAACTTTTTGCCGGTCAATTGGCTCCGGTTACCCCTCCCGAAGAATAATTTTTAAAGTGGGGGCAAAAACCGAGGTAAAGGGGAGAAAGCGGGGAGATTCTCCCCTCGAGCCACCCTCTGGATATGAGTCGGAAATTAGTCACTTTCTCGCCTGGGTACAGTTGGAGCGCGGTCTTTCAAAAAATACGATTGAGTCTTATGAATCCGACCTCATTCAGTGTGCAACCTTTTTTAAAGAAAAAGGGGCAGGTAATTGGCAGGCGGTTTCTTTGGATCAGGTATCAACCTGGATATCCTCGCTGACCTTAGATGGATACGCAGTTGCCAGCCTTGCTAGAAAGTTATCCGCTTTGCGCATGCTTGCCCGCTACTTGGTGAGCGAAGGGAATTTACAAAGTGATTTCACTGAACTGTTGAGCAATCCAAAGAAGGGACGTTTTCTTCCGCATGCCTTGAGCATCGAAGAAATGGATAAATTTCTTAACGCCCCTGACCTAAATACCGTACAGGGAAAGAGAGACCGTGCGATTTTCGAATTGATGTACGGAAGTGGCCTGCGGGTTTCGGAGGTCTCTTCTGTTCTTGTAAATGCGATCGATCTGGACGATGGCTTCGCCCGAATCTTTGGCAAGGGGGCAAAAGAACGAATCGTACCTGTTGGTGGACAGGCGGTCTTGGCCATTCGTAATTATTTACACGGAGGACGACCCCAATTGGTAAAGGAAAAATCAGGTGGGGAATTATTTCTTAGCAAGCGAGGAACCCCCATTTCACGAAAAATGATCTGGGTACTTGTCAAAGATTATGCCCGTCGTGCAGGAATTGAAAAAAACCTTACGCCTCATGGATTACGCCATTCTTTTGCCACACACTTGCTCATGGGTGGAGCAGATGTCCGGGCAGTCCAGGAAATGCTCGGGCATGCAGATATTGGCACAACTCAAATCTATACCCATGTGGAATCTCAGCGCTTGCAGGAGGAGCATTCCAATTTTCATCCCCTTGCTCAAAATCAGGAAAACGGGAATTAATTTTCTCACGTGCGCAACTAAGGATTGTAAGATGGTCATATTCTCTGTGTTTAAGATAAGGCGTGAAGGTTACAGTATTTGTTTCCCCCAAGACTACAGTTTTGGATCCTCAGGGCGCGGCAGTTGAGCAAGCGATTAAAAGCTTGGGCCATCATTCCATAGAGGGAGTGCGTGTTGGTAAGACCGTGACCTTTCAGATGGAGGGTTCGGACACTCCGGAAATTCGCGATGAGATCGATCGTTTATGCGATGGATTGCTCAGCAATCCGGTAATCGAGGATTATCGTTACGAGATTACCAGCGAGTGAAAATCTTCCGCCATCTCGACAAAGCCGGCAATATGGGCTTTGGTCGATTCGATGAGGAGGGAAGAACCTTTTTAATCGTCCAAAAACCAGATGGTGGGTTTGAGAGCACCAATCAGGCGATTACTCCTTTTCAACTGTTAACCCCGATCGACTTTCGTTGTATTTACGCAGTCGGGCATAACTACCGGGCACATGCCGAGGAGACAGGGGCGGAGATACCCAAGCATCCGATGATTTTTATGAAAGCACCCACCACGGTGCAAAACCCGGGAGATCCCATTGTTATTCCCCGCTTTCTGCGAAGTGATAAAGTCGACTACGAGGGGGAACTTGGTGTGGTTATTGGCCGCCCTTGCAAGAATGTATCCCCCGAGGAAGCAATGTCCTATGTGCTTGGATTTGTCTGTGCGAATGATGTGAGTGCACGGGATTGGCAAAAGGAAAAAGGGGGTGGCCAGTTCTGCCGTGGTAAGAGTTTTGATACCTTCTGTCCGGTCGGCCCATGCTTGGTCACGATTGATGAATTGCCCGATCCGTCCAACCTTACTTTGCGTACCTATGTAAATGAGGAAAAAATGCAGGATGCTTCCACCTCAGATATGATTTTTAATGTGCCCACCTTAATTTCCTTTCTTAGCGGAAGTACTACCTTGCTCCCAGGCACGCTTATTCTAACAGGTACTCCCAGTGGAGTGGGAGAAGCTCGTGACCCTCGAAGATTTCTTGTTCCTGGGGACGAGGTTACGGTGGAGATCGAGGGAATTGGACTGCTTACCAATCCCGTGGTCGAAGAAATTTTTGAGGAAGAATCATCCAAGGAGGAAAAAATATCGTGAAGGTTGCTATTATTCAATTTCCGGGGTCCAATTGCGATTGGGATGCCGAACACTCGGTTCAAAATGTTATCGGACTGCCCGCTGGTCGCGTCTGGCACAAGGATCCTTTACCCGAGGGGGTGGAGGCAGTCATTGTCCCAGGTGGTTTTTCCTTCGGGGATTATTTGCGCTGCGGAGCGATTGCTCGGTTTTCTCCGATCATGTCCGATCTACAGAGCTTTGCGGATCAGGGCGGACAGGTGTTGGGCATCTGTAATGGTTTTCAAATTCTTTGCGAATCTGGATTGTTGCCAGGTGCTTTGGTTCGAAATGATTGCATGGAGTTTCGTTGCTTAAATCAATCGCTCAAGGTCGAAGATTCTAATGAACGCTTTAATACTGAAGCCTTAGCTGCTCAACTAACTTTACCTATTGCCCATGGTGAAGGGAATTACCGGGCGGATACAGAGGTGCTTACTGATTTGGAAGCCAATAATCAGGTTCTTTTACGCTATGCACCCAATCCCAATGGTTCTATCAATGACATTGCCGGTATACGAAACCAGGCGGGCAATGTTTATGGCATGATGCCTCACCCAGAACGGGCAGTGGAAAGTCACCATCCTTGCCTTGATGGCCTACCTGTTTTACGTGCTTTTCTGCAACCCCTCCTTCAATCATCCCCCGTCCAACTTTCCGCCTGAATCATGGAAACCACAGCCGCGCCCCTTCCTCCAAACCCAGATCCTTGCTTAAATGTTGAGATCACCCCCGAGTTGGTCGCTCAACACGGTCTCCTACCCGAAGAGTACGAGCGTATACTTGGGATACTTGGTCGCACGCCCAACCTTACAGAACTGGGAATTTTTTCGGTTATGTGGTCTGAGCATTGTGCCTACAAAAATACGCGCAAGCTACTCAAATTATTTCCCACCGAAAAAAAGGACAAAGACGCGATTGGACAGGTACTTGTCAAGGCGGGAGATGAAAATGCCGGGGTAATTGATGTCGGTGAAGGGTGGGGCGTTGCCTTTAAGATTGAATCTCATAACCATCCAAGTGCTATCGAACCTTTTGAAGGTGCTGCCACTGGTGTGGGTGGAATCGTGCGGGATATTTTTACCATGGGTGCACGCCCAGTCCTGCTGACGAATTCCTTACGCTTTGGATCATTAGAATCCAGCCAGGTAAAGCGTTTGTTCAGGGGAGTGGTAAGTGGAATTTCCCATTATGGAAACTGCCTGGGTATTCCCAATATGGGCGGAGATGTTTATTTTGATGATTGTTACGAGGGAAACCCCTTGGTCAATGCCTTGTGTGCCGGGATTTTACGGCATGAAGAAATTCAAAAGGGGGCAGCCACCGGGGTGGGTAATCCTGTTTATTATGTGGGTCCAGGAACTGGGCGTGATGGTTTGGGCGGGGCAAGTTTTGCCTCCCGGGAATTGACCGAAGAAAGCGCTGAGGATCGTCCAGCCGTGCAAAAGGGGGATCCTTTTATGGAAAAACTCCTCCTCGAAGCTTGTTTGGAAATGATGTCCATTCCAGGACTTGTAGTGGGCATCCAGGATATGGGTGCCGCCGGCTTGACCTGTTCAACTTGCGAGACTGCATCCCGTGGGGATTCTGGGATTGAAATTGATTTGGATCTGGTCCCGCAAAGGGAAACGGGAATGAATTCCTACGAAATTATGCTATCTGAGAGCCAGGAGCGCATGTTGGTCATCGTGGCAAAAGGTCGTGAACGTGAGCTCGAAGAAGTGTTTGAGAAGTGGGACTTGCATGCAGCCCACATTGGAGAGGTTAAGGAAGGAAATCGGATGGTTGTTCGCCAAAAGGGTGTGGTGGTGGCGGACCTCCCGGCTAAATCCTTAACCGATGAGGCTCCAATCTATGATCAACCAGCGACTGAGCCTGCTCATTTGGCCATGGCTCGGGAATGGAAAGTGGATTCTATTCCCGAGCTCGGTCAGGAAGCGGTAGAGGGTGCCCTGCTTGGCTTACTTACGCATCCAACCATTGCTTCCAAGCGATGGATTTGGAAACAGTACGATCATATGGTTATGTCCGGATGTACCGTGGAACCAGGCAGCGATGCCGGAGTGGTAAAACTTAGCATTGCTGGGATTAATAAATACTTAGCCATCGCCAATGATTGTAATAATCGATTCTGCTACCTGGACCCCTACACAGGTGCCCAGATTGCCTTTGTAGAGTGCATGCGTAATTTAGCCTGCTCGGGTGCAAGGGCTTTGGCAGTGACTGATAATTTAAACTTTGGAAATCCCAACAAACCAGAAGCCTATCATATGCTTAAGGAATGTGTGAAAGGATTGGCTGATGCTTGTGCTCACTTTGATGTTCCCGTCGTGGGTGGAAATGTAAGCTTGTACAACGAACATGGTGAAGGCGCTATCGATCCAACCCCGGTTGTTTCGATGGTCGGATTGATTGATCATCCGGACCGGGTCACTCGCAGTGGGGTAAAAGATAGCGGACTTGAACTTATTCTCTTAGGAGGATTGCCCGATGAACTGGGCGGGAGTTATTACTTACAATCTGCCTTTAACAAAAAGGAGGGAACCTGCCCGAAAGTCGATTTAGATGCAGAAATGAATTTGCAGAATTTATTGATCGGACAAATTGAGGAAGGAAGAATCTGTGCGGCACATGATTTATCCGAGGGTGGATTGCTGGTTTGCTTGGCGGAAATGCTTTTTGATGCCCATGGGATTGGAGCTTCAGTTTCATTACCCGACCTTGGATCGTCTGGTCGGTTGGATGCTCTTTTATTTGGAGAAAGCCAGGCCCGGGCAATTATCGCAGTAAAGCCAGAGAAATGTGATGCCGTCATCCAGGCAGCCAAAAACCTGGGAGTATCCGCTCATGCAATGGGCAAAACGGATGATTCCTCCCAGTTGAAAGTTGAGGTTGCGGGAACTTCCGTAATCAATTCGGATGTTTCCGGCTTGAAGAATGCATGGGAAAGCGCGATTCCTAAGCACATGGAAATTGCCTAGCCCCAACCATTTTATTTTCAACAAATGAGTGACGAAATTGGACACCATTGTGGGATCGCTATGATCCGCCTGAAGAAGTCACTTTCTTATTTTAACGAGAAATATGGAAGTCCTCTCTGGGCTTTTAATCAATTGTTTCTATTGATGGAGAAACAGCACAATCGTGGACAGGATGGAGCCGGGATTGGATCGATGAAATTAAACATGCCGGTGGGCGAGTCCTTCATGTTCCGTGAACGAAGTACCAGTTCCAAAGCCCTGGCAAAAATCTTTGGTGCTCAGCACAAAGCCCTCGGTAAAATGATCAAGAAGGGACGGGCGTTTTATGAATTCCCCGAAACGATCAAGCAAAACTTTGATTATGGAGGTGAGGTGCTTCTGGGGCATTTGCGCTATGGTACTTCGGGTGAGTATGGATCGAATACTTGCCACCCTTATTTTCGTAAGAGTAATTGGCCGAGCAAGAACCTGATGATTGCGGGAAATTTTAACCTTACCAATGTCGAGGAATTGAACCATCGATTGGTCGAGCGTGGACAACACCCAGTATTTGATACCGATACCCAGGCAATTCTTGAGGAGTCCGGATACTACCTGGACTCAGCAGTCGATGAATTGGCCAGGCAAGCTTCGGAAGAAGGTGTGGTCGGGGAGGACCATACTCGCTGGATTTCAGAAAGAATTAATCCCGTGGAGGTCTTTCAACAAGCCTCGAAGAAATGGGACGGTGGGTACGCCTTGGCGGGTATTCTTGGAACTGGTGATTGCTTTGCCATGCGTGACCCAGATGGTATTCGTCCGGGTTTTTACTTTGAAGACGACGAGGTATTTGCAGTGGCTTCAGAAAGAGCCCCCCTCATGACTGTCTTTAACAAAGGAATGGACGAAATTTCCGAAATCGAACCGGGCGGAATTCTGGTGGTTCGACCGGATGGTTCATTGATAAGTGAAAAATTTTGTGACCCGCCCGCAAAGAGTTCGGGATGCTCATTTGAACGGATCTATTTTTCCAGGGGAAATGACCCTGATATATATGCAGAAAGAAAAACCCTTGGTGCCTTACTTGTTCCCCAAGTCGTTGAGTCTGTGGGGAACGATTTTTCAAAGAGTGTATTTAGCTATGTTCCCAATACTGCAGAGAGTGCGTATTATGGATTTATGGAACAATTGCGTTTGGTTCGGCGGGCTGAGGTTAAACAACGGTTGATTGATGCGAGGCAATCGGGAGAACTTACTGATTCTTTAATCGATGATTTGGTCATGGATAATTGGCCAAAGGGAGAAAAAATTGCCAATAAGGATATAAAACTTCGCACTTTTATAAGCCAGGAATCTGGGCGGGCACAATTGGTCTCTCATGTTTATGATATCACTTACGGTGTGGTTCGTGAAGAGCAAGATGCATTGGTCTGCATAGACGATTCTATTGTACGTGGAACCACCCTAAAAAAGAGCATTCTTAAGATTTTGGGTCGTTCGAAGCCTCGGAAGTTAGTCATTGCTTCGACCGCCCCGCAGATCCGTTTTCCGGACTGTTACGGAATAGACATGTCAGAACTTGGAAAGTTTATCGCTTTTCAGGCAGCAATTTCCTTAATTCAGGACCATGGATACCGAGGGTTGTTAAAAGAGGTTGCTGAGCAATGCCGAGAAGCTCTTAAGACTCCCCAGTCCAAACCGGTCAATTATGTGAAACGGGTATACGAGAATTTTACCGTCGATCAAATTTCGCAAAAAGTTGCTGAATTGGTTGCCCCGGAAGCATTGAAGGAGGTAACCAAGGTGGAAATTCTTTACCAAAGTGTTGAAAATTTACACGAAGCTTTGCCTGACCATCCCGGGGACTGGTATTTTACCGGAAATTATCCGACCCCTGGTGGCTACAGAGTGGCCCATAAAGCATTTCTGAACTTTTATGAAAATAAGGATGGCCGAAGTTATTGATGGTTTGCTCAACTGTTGAGCAACTGAGACATAAAAAGAGCAAAAAAATCTTTGACGTACCCAGTCCTTCGCCCGTTATATTCAACGACGGATGGACACAGGTTATCAAACCCTTGTACTAAACCGCCTTTGGCAACCGGTTAATGTCGTTGGTATAGAACGGGCATTCAGTTTGCTCTCTTTGGATCATGCCCAGGTTATTTTTGCTGAGGACGAAAGCTTTCGGGTATTCAGTTCTTCTTCCTGGTTTGAATTTTGTCGGGATGTAAATTCAGTCAAAGGGGCACGGATTATTCATACGGTGAATCAATCTGTTATTGTTCCCAGTGTACTTCTCCTTCGAGGATACGACCGAATCCTACTTCAGGAAATGAAGTTTAATCGGCAAAACCTTTTAGAACGGGATGATTTTCGCTGCCAATATTGTGGAAAAACTTTTTCTCCCAAGGAGTTAAATATGGATCATGTATTGCCCAGGGACCGTGGGGGAGGAACAAGCTGGGAAAATGTGGTTACCTCCTGTATCCGTTGTAACAGTCGGAAAAGCAATCGATTGCCGAGAGAGGCGGGTATGCGCTTATTAAAAGAACCGAAGCGGCCAGCTCGTCGGCCTTTTGTGAGTTCTCTTTATGGAAAACCGGTTGAAAAAACCTGGGAGCATTTTCTTCAGGCTAAGCGTTAGTCCTTGTAGTCCAATCTCCCGGTTGGAGCTTTTTGTGCAGTCCAGCCTCTTTAAGGTGTTGAATATAGGAGAACTTTATTAACTTTCCTACCTCGCATAAATTCAAGAAATATTCTAATTAAAATTCGTGCAGGAAAACACCATTAGTAAACGGCAAGAGGGTGGGGCAATTGATGCTCTTTACCGAATTAGTACCCTGTCAGGAAAACGACTGAATTCCGTCCGTGCGCTCGAGAAAATTTTGGATGAAGTCATGCAGGTATTTTCTGCAAACTCTGTTTCCATCTCCCTGCTCAATGCAAGTTCTGATACTTTATTCATTGAGGTACAACGTGGATTGCCCGAGAAGACCCGTGGTTTCGAGCTCCCTGTGGGTGTGGGGATAACAGGGTGGGTGGCCGCACACGGCGAACCTCTATTGTGTCAGGATGTTGAACAGGAAGAGAAATACTTTCAATTAGATGAGACGGGTGAGAGCAGAAATGGCGGCTCCATTGACCGAGGGTGGACGAACCGTGGGTGCACTTAATGTAGATTCCTGCGAGGTGGGAGCTTTTGATGAGGAAGATTTGCGCCTGCTCGTCCTTATCGCAAATGAAGCAAGCCGGGTATTGGAAAATATGTGGATGATCCAACAGTTGCGCAAAAAGGCAGACCAGTTACAAAGTCTGGTTTTGCTCAGTCAGGATATTTCCGGGACCCGTAAATTTGATGAAGTTTTGCACACCATATCTCGTGAAGGTTTACTCCTTTTAAGTTGCCGGTTGTCTGCTTTCTTTCTCTACGATGAAAAACAGGACCTTTTACATTTGCAGTGTTTACACGACGAAAAGGGCCTTAGGAATTATGAGGAAACCTTAAAGCCTGGAGACAGTTTACTTGGTACTGCTCTGCGGGGGCATCGGCAGGTACAGACGCGTGATCTTTTACGCACCGAAGAACATCACTTCATGGATTTAATCCGTTCCGAAAACCTTACCTCCATGCTAGTTACCCCGGTAATCTTTGAAGATGCTCCTATTGGCTTGTTAGTGCATTACATCGATTCTCCGCACCGGTTTCATGATGACGAACAGATGATTGCCAGAGCCTTAGCCGATTTGGGGGCGATTGCGATCGAGAATGCCCGCCTATACGGTCGAGTCTTTGATTCCGAGGAAAGTATGCGCAAGAGCGAACGCCTAACCACATTGGGCACTTTAGCCGCTGAGATTGCTCATGAAATTCGCAATCCCTTGATGGTGGTCCGTTTACTTTTTGATTCCTTGAAACTTGAGGAACAGGAAGATGAACATAAAGGAAAAGACCTCTTGGTCATTCGTGAAAAGTTAAACCATCTGGAACAAATTGCCGGGCGTATTCTCGAATTTGGAAAAAGCCGGGAATCCTTTCGAAAAAATGTCAGGGTTCGGGAAATTTTGGAAGATGCTGCAGTTTTAGTCCGTTTAAAGTTGGAACAGTCCCAAGTCTCTCTCCAATGGGGGAATCTCTCTTAATACTGAGGAGGTCTTTGTGGATAAGGGACAAATCCAACAGGTTTTATTAAACCTTATGCTCAATGCAATTGAGGTGATGCCAAGCGGGGGAGAACTGTTTATCGATAGTGAAATAAAGGATGGCCGGGCAAATATTTATCTTAGGGATCAGGGCACGGGTATACCCGAAGATTTAAGAGAACGAATATTTGAATCTTTTCTTACTGGTAAAACGGGTGGTACTGGGCTCGGCCTTACCATTTCCAAACGAATTATGCGGGCTCACGATGGCGATTTGGAATTAATTGAGTCTGGGCCCCAAGGCACGACGTTTAGAATTAGTCTGCCTTTAAATACGGGATAATTTTAGAGCTTGGCTCCAGGCAACGCTTTTAAACTTCGTGGTAGTACTTGCCTTCGTGCAGGGCCTGGCCGAGGTTTTCTCGAAGATCTAGAGAATGTGCTTGGTGATGGCACGGTTCCTTTTTCGATCGGTTCAATATTAAATACATCTGTGGCAATACCCTGCTCTGTGGCGATACGGGCAAAAAGTATACTAAACCCGGCATCTGCAATATGTTTGGATAACAAATGAAGCAGGCCGATACGGTCAGCTGCCCGAACTTCAACGATGGTACGTCCGAGAGAAATATCCCGGTATACATCAACTTCTGGAGGTATGGTCGCCCCAAATTTATCGGTTGTGGAAAAGGTCTTGGATTTTTCCTTCTTTTTGCGGTGAGCGGAGATTTTTTCGTCCGGACAATCTTTTCCAGATAGGAAACTTTCCAATGTGCTCTCAAAAAAGCTTCGTATGGCAGGGTCTTCAACAATCCCTCCGGATTCTCCTTCGACATAAAATACATCGATGGCCAACTGGTCTTTGCGGGTAACGGCTCTTGATCCTAAAATATTTAATCCCGCAACTGCGAGGGCACCGGTTATTTTTTCAAATAAGCCGGGTTGATCGGTAATAACCACATCGACCACAGTCAGGGTACGCCTAAGATCGTTTCGCCAGCTTACAACTGGAAGTTCAGGCTTTCGGCCTTTTTTCGCGTATTGATCCACCATTGAGATGTGCAAGGCGACTTCTTCCCTACCAGTATGGGAAAAATAACGTACTGGTACTTGGTCGAGATGTTCGAGGATCGACTCCTTGGATACTCCTTCCACTTCCAAGTCTTTAAAGGAGT
Organism: uncultured Opitutales bacterium; assembly: GCA_943787575.1. Classification (GTDB taxonomy): domain Bacteria; phylum Verrucomicrobiota; class Verrucomicrobiia; order Opitutales; family Seribacteraceae; genus Chordibacter. The sequence goes on from CALSMY010000017.1 coordinate 42,311, forward strand.
CACGTAATTCACTGGGATCTTTACGGGCCCTCTTTCCATCCAGAACTTTTAGGGTATTGGAATATAAATGGGTATGTAGTTCCTCCTTATGCGAATTCCAGAGATCAGGAGCAGTTCCATTGGCGTCGCAATAAGTGTGAACATATAAAAAGCGCAACCGTTGTTCGCCTTCGGCGAAGGAGGCAAAGGAGTCGATAACTTCTGGGTCGTCGAGATCGAACTTGTTCGCAAAGCGTACCATTTCTAAATGATTTCGAACCACAAAGAGTACACGGTCGTGCATCTCTTGTGGAATTCCTAGCCTGTCCATCAGAGTTTTGCCAATTTCCACTCCGCGTTCGCAATGTCCTTTAGGGCCCTTATCTTTTCCCATATCATGGATAAATAGAATAAGGTAAAGGAGTCCAGGAAGTTCATTTTTTCGCAAGGCATCCAAATAAGGTTGGCTCCCCGGTCTGGTTCCCTGAAAGACTTGATCGAGAATTTCAATACATCTTAAAACATGAACATCTGCAGTAAAACGGTGGTAAAGATCGTGCTGTACTTTACAGGTTAATCGTCCAAATTCAGGTACGAACCGTCCAAGGACCCCTAGGTCATGCATTTCAAAAAGAGATGGAGCAACATTTCCAACCTCCTGTAAAATTGACCGGAAAGTAACATTCGCAGATGCAGAATTGATCAGTTCGGCATCAATCAAAGATAATCGATTACGAACCAGAGAGCGTAAACTTGGAGAAAGTTTGGCTGATAAGCGCTGGGAATGCCGGAATAAACGCAGCAGACGTTCCGGATCGTCGTCGAAGATATTTTTATTTTCTGAATGAAGTTCGCCATTATGCAGATCAAAACCATCCACCTTTTCACTTGGAGACGAGCGGTAAGCATGTAGGACAGATCGAAAACTAAGGGATGCAGTGTTACCACTGTTTGATCTTACTAAGCGTTGTTCGAGCAGGTTGCTTAGTTGATGAATGGTTGTAACCCGGGCATAGAAATCACCCATAAATTTTTCTACTCTTGGAAAGATGTCCTCGTCCAGGTAGCCCAAACCAAGGGCAACTTCTGGTTGTTTTTCGAGGTGCAAAACATCCACTGGTCGTTTGCTCCGAAAGTGCAATTCGTTGCGTACACGAAGTAAAAAGGAATAGGCTTCCTTGAAGGACTTTGCCTCATGTTCGTTTAAATACCCCCTTTTGATCAGGGATTTTATAGCGTCATCCTCAAATTTCACCTTAGCCATCCATAAAACGCCTTGGTAATCACGTAAGCCGCCCATCCCGTTTTTTATATCCGGGGCCTGTAAAAAGACGGTATCTCCTTTTTCCTTTCTTCTTACTTGTTGATGCTCGAGTAATTCATCGAGGTAGTCTCCTGGCTTTCGCTTTCGACAATAGCTCATGAACTTGGAGATAAATTTCTTAGCAACCTTGCGATCCCCACAAATAAAGCGGGCGTCCAGCATCGAATTTTTATTACGAATGTCACGCTGGGCTTCAACTAAGGCTTCTTTCATTTCCCGGGACGCATGCCCAACCTTCATACCCGTGTCCCACAAAGGATAGAGGATTTCCTTGGTCATGGTTTCCTTAAGAAGATCGAGGGATTTCCCCATTGAACTTCTTGGATAGAGAAACATCAGATCAATATCGCTGTGCGGACTTAGTTCTCCCCGGCCATATCCGCCGGTTGCGAGGACGCACATCGGTTTGATTTTAAAGAGGCTTTCTTCGGCCACCCGAAGGGCGTAAGAGAAAAGATTTTGGATTAATACATCGATAATGATCGCCCGGGCACAGGTTAGACGAATTCCAGAATCTCCTTTTAGATGGTAGCGGTGGAGCATCTCTTTTTCGAGGCGTACAAACTCCTTGATTAATTCCAGTCTGCTTGAATCGCTCTGTCCAGAATGAAAGACCAATCGCTTCTCAGCGTGTTGTCGGGTTCTGCGAAATAATGGATCGTCTTCCATGGAGTATAGCTTCTGCATTAGGAGATTACGAAAAAGGGTGCGAGCCTAATCCTTTCCAGTTGCTCGATTCTCTTCATTTTGCATCATACAGACTTTCAATATGCGCTTATTTGTAACATTACTTGTTGGGTCTCTGTCCCCCCTTTCAATCTTTGCAGAACCCTACCTGTCTCCCAACGATCCTTTTCTTCGTCACGAGATTCGCCTGCTTGGGGATAAGGGCGAATTGACCGGTTTACAAAACACTTGGCCTCTTGACCTTGGTGGATTGTACGGTATGCGCTCAGAACAACCCGCAAATTTACCTCACCATTTATTAGACGATCGAATTTCAGAGGAGTCCGAGTCTGGTTGGTCTCCGCTCCGTACAACCCTTGGTTTATCTGATGACCGGGTAACGGCTCGCGGGTTTGGTCCCGAGCCACGTTCAAGTTTTACTACCAATGCATCCGTTTCCTGGATGAATGACCGTTTCGCTGCCAAACTATCCCTCAATGCATTTTATGGTATGGAAACCGACTGGAAGGGTAGGAAAGATGAAGGCTTTGCTTTGGATGGTTCTTACATTGCTGCACGCCTGGGTAACTGGTCGGCAAGCTTTGGACAGGTCGAGCGCTGGTGGGGCCCAGGTTGGGATGGCAGTTTAATTCTTTCCACCAATGCCCGTCCTATCCCTGCAATTTCCATCGACCGCCGGGTTCCTGAGCCTTTCGAAACCAAGTGGTTATCATGGATTGGACCCTGGAGCTTTCATTCCTTTATTGGTCAGATGGAAGACGAGCGTGATCTAGTATTGATTACCCAAATCATTACCTATGGGGAATGCGTGGAGAAGTCAGGCCAACTTTGATTGATGGTTTGGAAATTGGTTTTTTTAGAACCCTGCAATTGGGCGGTGATGGGAGAGATGTACGATTTAAAAGTTTCATTGATGCATTTCTTGAGTCAGGATAATTACGGTGCCAATACGGGAACAATGATCGTCCAAGAACCAGGAAACCAGTTAGCCGGAATTGATCTTCGTTGGAAAGTGTTAGATCTTCCAGTTGCTTTGTATGGCCAGGTGGCGGGAGAAGATGAAGATAATTTCTTTCCAATGCTTTCTTTTTCAATACGGAATAGAAGGGTGGAAAGATTTGGGTGAGTTCTACCCTTCGAGTTTTTGCTGAGTATGCCGATCTTACAGTCCTATTGGTGGACAGGAGATCCAAGAACTAGAAATATCACCTACGGTCATCATATATATGGCGAGGGTTACCGCTACCGGGGGCGTCCCATCGGTCACTGGGCGGACCAGGACTCCCAAATTCTCAGCCTGGGTGGATTATTGCAGAGGAAGGATGGCATCGGTTGGGGTGCAACCTTGCGTACCGGAGAATTAAATGCCGGACCACTCCAAAACGCCCCGCCTCACAATGGAGGTGTTGGCAGTAGTACCGTTTCCAATGGCATAACCACTGACTACTTCTCCATCGATATTTTTAATGCCCGGCAATATCCACAATACGGTCTTTCCGTACATACCTCCTTGGGGTGGGAGTCTCTAAAACCTCAAGGGGGAACCAAAGATGACGGAATTAGCGGTTTTCTTTCTTTAACTCGTACTTTTTAATCCTTTAGTTTTAATCTTCATTTATGAAATTATTCATTTCCGTATTATCTTTTCCCTTTTTCTTGTTTCAAGTGGACTGCTTCTCGCTCAGTTAGATCCTGCCGCCATGGCAACGCTGTCCAAATTGTCGCCTGATCAACGCCAGCAACTAATCAAGAAATATGGATCTGGCGGGGGTGCGGTCTCCCAATCCGTTCCAACTGCATCCTTGCCCAACCGATCGATCAGGGTGGAGAAACCTGAAGAAGAATCTTTTGATAGCCGTTCCGAATTTTTGGGCGATTTGACTCGTATGGAAAGAATGATCTCCAAAGATCTCAGTCTTTTGCAGGCACAGGAAGATGCTGAGGGTTTGTCTGGGGATAATGAGCTGCTGGAGGCAATTTCAGAAAATCGATCCCTTCTTCGAAAAATCAAAGTTTTACAGCGGCAGGAAATGGAAAAACGGGCCGAGGAATTTGCCAAGTCTCAGACCGATTCAGTCAAGCCATTCGGGTACAATCTGTTCGCCTCCGATCCCAGCACCTTTGCTCCGGGGAATGAAGTACCCATTCCTTCCGGATATCGAATTGGACCCGGAGATATGATTGATGTCCAGCTATTTGGGCAACGCAACGATTCATTTAGCTTGGATATTTCCAGAGAGGGTATGCTGAACTTTCCCGGTATCGGTCCCATCCATGCGTTTGAAAAAGGCACCAGCTTTCTTGAACTCAAAAACCACCTGAAAGAGAAAATTCGCGAACATTTGGGAGAAGGGGTGCAGAGTTCTATTTCTTTGGGTGCATTCAGGAGCATTCGTATATTCCTGCTGGGTGAGGTTAGAAAACAGGGTGCTTACACCGTCAGTGCCTTATCCACCACCATCAATGCACTGCTGAGCTGCGGGGGTATTAAGGAAACAGGTAGTTTGCGTACCATTCAATTAAAACGGGCAGGTAAAGTTATCTCCACCTTGGATTTGTATGATCTTTTATTGGCTGGAGATACCAGTGCCGACCAACCCTTGCAGCCCGGTGATGTTATTTTTGTCCCCGTGGTTCAAAAACAGATCACCTTGAGCGGATCAGTTCGGCGTCCCGCAAAGTATGAGATTTTGGGAGGTGAAACCTTGGAGGGTGTCCTGCAGCTTGCAGGAGGGCCATCCGATCGATCCGTACTCGATATGATCCGGTTGGAAAGAATAGATCAAAATTATCGGCCCGTGGTACGAAACTTAAATTTTAGATCCGCCAAGAATGAAAAAGTCCTCCCAGGCGACCAAATATCCATCGGCTTTGCCGGAAGCCATGTCAGAAATGTTGTTTCTCTTGTGGGTGCGACAGAGAAAGCCGGAGATTTCGAATGGAAAGAGGGGCTCCTTCTTACCGATTTAATTAGCTCTTCAGAGGATCTTAGTCCAAATGTCGATTTGGATTATGGTCTCATTCGTAGAAAATTAAATGACGGAAGTACACAATGTTTGTCCTTTCTGCCCCGTGATCTCTTTCCCTCTGCCCCAAAGAGATTTCCT
>CALSMY010000018.1 GCA_943787575.1 uncultured Opitutales bacterium
TCTTCCCGTGCTCCAGGGGAGACATATTGTACCGTTTTATTTTCGGGAGCGTTGGGAGGAGACATCCATGGCTCTAAGCAAAAGTATGGAGCTCCTGGTTTTGTCCAAGAGACATAGGACAGGCGTGAGCCTTTGCCGCTCCAACTCGCTTCATTTATCCGAATGGTCTCTTCTCCGTTTAGAAGGGAAATTTCTGCATCCGAGGACTCCAATTGGTAGTGAATGCGGTTAATTAGGTTTTCGTCGCTTAAAGGTAACGGGTAGTCACTTTTGGAATTATCCACCAAATTTCCATCAGGTTGATACTGGTATGATTTTTTGGATGCTATATTTAATAAATGGTTTTCCAAGTCCAAGTCTTTGCGCCATGGGACCTGAAAGTATGGATGTAATCCAGCTGACCAGGGGATCGGATCCCTACCCTCGTTTTCCAAGACTAAACTAATTTGGAGGGAAAGTTCGAGAAAGTGATAAATTACGGTGAAGGTAAAATCGTAAGGGTAGAAATTTTTCCATGCTTCTTCATGGACCATTTCGACTTCAAAGCCTGCTTGGTCCATGGAACGAACTCGAAAAGAAGCATTTTGAGCAAATCCATGTTGGGGCATTTGATGAACATTTCCATCCTGAGCCCGCCATTTCCCCTTTTCTCCTTGATGCGAGCAAGTACCACAAAAAGGGAATAAGATTGGAATACCCCCGTGAACAGATGCCAAATTTTGATTATCGGCTTCTTCTGGCCAGAAAATTACATCCCGAACTGAACCGTCTCCCATGTTGACATGCCAGTTTAGTAAACGAGCCCCTTTTTCGGGCAATACGAGAAAGGTAGATGGGCCAACATCCCACCGCCTAATGTCCATGTTTTGATAATTGATCGTTTCCAAGATTATTATTGAATTGAACTTTCTTTCCTGTTTGCGCAATGCAATTCAAACCGCAGAATGGATTCTGTTCCCCATGATAAAATTTCTATCCAGTATTTTTCTCTTCTTCTCGGGTATGCTTTCTTACACATCCATAGCGGAGGAAAATATATCTGTTGTTAAAACGGACTCGAATTTCACAACCGAGGGAGTTGGTCAAAAATCTGCTTTTGTTATTCCAGTTAAAGACCAAATTGGACCACCGATCTTAAATATTTTGAGACGCGGTATGAAACAGGCAATCGAAAGTGAGGTCGATTTAATCATTATTGATATGGATACGCCAGGTGGGGAATTAGGCGTAACCCTTGAGATCATGCAAGAAATATTGGATTCGGTCGACTCTTGGGATGGAAAAGTACTTACATATGTCAACAGGGAAGCGATTTCTGCGGGGGCTTACATTGCTATCGCAACTCAAGAAATTGCTTTTGCCCCCTTTTCACAAATTGGAGCAGCAGAAGCTGTCAGTGGGGGCGGTGGTCAAATCGATCCATCGATGAAAAGAAAGATTAATTCCTACCTTAAGGCCAAAATTCGTAATTTTGCAGGACCATACAAATATCGTTCTTTAGTTATGGCAGCCATGATGGATGCCAATGTTAGTTTGATTATCGAAGGAGAAACCTTAAAGGCAGCGGATGGAACCCAAATCAAAAATCCCGGAGAACTCCTTACACTTACTGGTGAAGAGGCAATAAAGACTTATGGCGACCCACCTCAGTCCCTTTTGGGAATTGGAGTATTTGAGGACTTAGAAGACCTTCTGGATCAAAGGTGGGGCAAGGAAAACTATCAAATTATTCGCATGGAAATTAATTGGGCAGAAAATGCAGGATTATGGTTAAATGGAATTGCTCCTTTGCTTTTAAGTGTTGGGTTAGTCCTGTTATTTATCGAATTTAAGACGCCCGGGTTTGGGGTTTTTGGAATATTGGGCATTGGGTTTATTCTTATCTTTTTTGGATCAAAATATGTAGCCGGTCTTGCTGGCCAAGAAGAACTCCTTTTATTTCTGGTTGGATTCTGTTTGATCTTGGTTGAGGTCTTTTTAGCACCCGGATTATTTTTTCCCGCCCTACTAGGTTTGGCTCTTATGTTTGGTTCTTTGATTTGGGCAATGGTTGATATTTGGCCGGGTCAAGAAATCGACTGGTCTTTCGCTTTATTTCGTGTGCCTTTAGTTGAATTGGCTCAATCCTTCGGGCTTGCTTTTATTTTGGGATATTTTGCGATAAAAATAATGGGAAAAACTCCCATGGGGAAGTCGATGCTTTTGGAAACCTCGGTGGGGAATCATAAATCAAATCAACCAAGTGTATACATCGAGCCTAACAAAGTTGGAGTAACCGTATCGGAATTATATCCTGTAGGAAAGATCCAGATTGATGGGAAAACCTATGAAGCCCGTTCCGCTATTGGCAAAATTGAAAAGGGTCAACGGGTCAAAGTTATTAAGCAGACTGGCTACGAGATAGTAGTCGAAGAGATAACTTCTTAGGTATGATCAAAATATTAGCCGCTCTCTTCTTTGGTTACCTATTGGTTGCCCTGGAGGCAATTGTACCCGGAGGTGTCTTGGGACTCTTGGGTTTTGTTTGTTTGTTAGCCTCTTCCTATTTTGCTCATTTAGAATACGGAGGATGGATGATTCCACTTATCGTTTTTTTAATTGGTGGGTTTGGTGGGGTTCTTTTGGTCTTTTATCAATTTAAGTGGCTGTCCCAAAGCAAATTTGGAAAGAATATGTTTGTTCATGCAACCAGTGGAGCAGTTAAAAAAGAAAAACTTTTGCAAGAATTGGTTGGTAAAAACGGACATGCTGAAACGGATCACCACCCCGAAGGATTGGTTCGGGTTGATGATAAAACCTACGATTCCTTCTGTAGTTCAGGTTTTTTATCAAAAGGGGCAGAAGTTGAAATTATTAAAGCTGATGCCTTTCGCTTGATTGTTCGTCCGCTTTGAATTTGTCTGCTTGAGTAAAGTTTAACCCATTACCTCTAAAATTATACAATGAACGAATTAATATATTGGATTATTATCGGCCTACTTTTGATCGTGGGCTTGGTATTTTCACTTATCATCATCTCTTTCTTCAGTACCTGGCTAAAAGCATACCTAGCCCGCGCCCCTGTAAGTTTTGCAACCCTTTTGGCGATGCGTCTTCGTGGTGTCCCTGTCGGTTTGATCGTAGACGCAAGAGTTACCGCAGTTAAAGCAAATATACCTCTAGATACTGATCAGTTAGAGGCCCATTATTTAGCCGATGGAAATGTCGTGCAAACCGTGCAATCTTTAATCGCTGCATCAAAAGCAAGTATAGATCTATCCTGGGATCGTGCTTGTGCGATTGATCTGGCCACTCGTGGAACAAGCAAATCGGTTCTGGAAGCGGTTCGCACCTCAATCAATCCCAAAATTATTGATTGTAAAATTGAGGGCCGTGACACCATTGATGGTGTAGCTAAAGACGGGATACAAGTTAAAGTACGGGCTCGAGTAACGGTTAGAAGTAATTTGGATCGTTATGTAGGAAGTGCTCAGGAAGAAACGGTCATTGCCCGCGTTGGTGAAAGCATTGTTTCCACCATAGGTTCGTCCGAAAATTACAAGGTTGTCTTGGAGAATCCAAACCAGATCACTCAACAGGTGCTGAATAGAGGCCTTGATCAGGGTACGGCCTTTGAGATTCTTTCGATCGATATTGCAGATGTAGATCTGGGTGAAAATCGAGGTGCAGCTCTTCGTTCTTCTCAAGCTTCCGCTGACAAGGAGGTTGCTCAGGCTCAAGCAGAAATTCGCAGAGCTGCAGCTGTTGCCTTGGAGCAGGAAAATAAAGCCAAAGTCCAAGAAATGCAGGCCAAGTTAGTCGAAGCAGAAGCACAAATTCCGCTTGCTATGGCCGAAGCATTTCAAAAAGGCAACCTAGGGATTATGGATTATTACAGAATGCGCAACATTGAGGCGGATACAGAAATGAGAGAAAGTATCTCTAGCGATAAATAGCACCATTCTTCACCGTCTAAAAATAATTTATCTATTATGCCTGATTTGCCTATAGATACCTTATTTATTGTAGGGCTTCTCATTGCTTCGTTTGTGGGCAAAATGCTCGAAGGAAGAAAGAAAAAAGAGCGAGAAAGAAATAAAGGTACTCCTCGGGAGAGACCCTTCAATCAGGAACCGGTATCTGATTACGAGGATGCTGCTGATGAAAAAGGTCTGGGAGATTTGCTTAAAGAAGCTTTTGGGGAAACTATCGAGCCGATACCAGTGCGGACGAATGCCAAGGAAACGAGTGAGGAAACAGCCCGAGAACATGATTATAATTTAGCTGAACCTTTACCGCTGCCCTCGCAAACTTTAGAAAGAGTAACTCCTGATAAAAGTTGGGATGTTCTTGAACGAGTTGACCGAAACGAGACTCGGAATTGGCTTAAAAATGAGGGTCTTGGCTCGTCTCAATCCTTGCGCCGGTCTTTTTTGGTAAAAGTCCTGCTTGATAAACCGCCTGGATTAAAAAGATCTGGCTTCTGATTTTTACAGGAACTACCTTCCACCTTGGAAGCCTTCTTCTTTTCTTTAGCTTCAAGGCTTTTCCTTAAGCCTACTTCCATGCAAGCTTGGTTCCATTGACATGTCTGAGGGAATTTACAAGACCCTAAAATACACCGCACTGTTTTATTTTTTTGCACTAATAATAAGCAATATTCAACAAAAGTAAGCTATACAATATTTTAGAACTCCCAAAATCAATTTCTCTGTAAAGGCATTCGTAATAAACATGAGAAATTTAGTCTAACCAGTTGATACCAAGCCTCTCGGATAAGATAAGAAATGATTTCCAATAATTACTTCTATAATTAAGAGATGTTCTTTTACTTTCGTTTAAGCGGATCATTTCCTGGATAAGATCAATTCTTGAGATCAATCCGGCTTGAAACTTTAGATCGGAAATTTGATAGGCTTTTATAAATTCATCCACTAAATTCTGCGATATTTTAAAATCTTCTACATTTGATTGATGATTAATAGTGGCCGTTTCAATTTCTTTAACTGCCCGTAAAAGAGAAGCCTTCCACTCTAGATCAATCATCTTTAGGGAGGCCTCATCTATTCTTAACTGAGTTCTTCGCTTAGGGCTTAATATGGGTAAGTCTATCACAGGTCCTCCAGAGAATTTCCATTGTTCGAATCCATCGGACAGGTCACCACTCATTCCAATGCCAGAAAGGTTGAGGTTAAGAGAAGGATAAAGATTTAAGCGTGAGGCATTGATTCTATGTGCTTGTGCATATATCTTTAATTGGCCAGCAAGAATATCAGGTCTCCCCTGAAGCAATCTACTCGGTAGAAGAGAAGGTAAACTAGGTAAGGTTAATGATGAGAGGTTTGGAATTTCAGAGAGGTTCCCGTCAAGTGGTGAACCCAGAAGCGTTCCTAGTTGTATCATACAGATATCGAGATCTTGTTTGATCCGATTATGTTCTAAAACTTGTAATTTGATTTGTGTCTCCATTTTAATCAAACTGATGTTATCGTCTAATCCTGCATTATATTTATGTAGATGCAAAATGTGTGCTTCGTGATGGTCTCTAATTTGTCTGGTTGCTATGGCCAGTTCTTCCTTCAGGAAACATGCCATAAGCCATCGTTCAGTAATGCTGTAAATCAATTTTAGTTTTGCTCCTTCGAGTATATGCTTTTCAGCCTCAATAAATTTAGCAGATTCTTTTTTACGTTCATTCCACTTGCCCCATAAGTCTACCTCCCATCCATACATAGCACTGGATTCCCATCGAGGAGTTCGGGAAGTTTGAAAATTGGTTATTTTGGACTTTTCCTGTCCTTGGTTCAATCCGATGGACCCTTTCGAAAGAGGTTTGGAACCATCAGTTCGAAAACCAGATTTTGATTTTGCTAAATCGAGCTTTGCTAATTTTGCATGCCAAGAAGGATTTTCTTTAAGAGCTTTTAGAATGAGATCGTGAAGATCCCTATTCTTAATCGTGGATTGAAAGCTAAGTTCCAGTGACACATTGTTGTCTTCCGTACTTAGACTAAATTGATGATTATAATTTAACTTCGATTCAGGAGAATACTTTAAATCATCATTTTTATGATTTACACAACTACTTACCAACCAAATGAATAAAAAATATAAATAAAACCTCATTGCGGAATATAGAAATATATTTAAATATTATAGGAGTTCAATTTGCTGAGCATTTAAAAGCATCGCAGGTGGGATTGATTGTGAGTCTATTGTTCCAAGTACTTTGATTTTTCTCCCTGGTTTCAACCCCTTTACTCCTTTAAGCGTACCTCTGAGTAAATTGGTATGTTCGTCTACTACTTGGATACTAATTGTAGAGGATAAAATTCTCTTTCTATCTTCACAACAAGCATCCCATGGAGTTGGGCAATGATGAGTATCTATCTCGTCACAAGCCTTAATCGAGTCATCACATAGAATAAAACTGGCCCTTCCTGCAGTAAAAGGCTCTCTGCGTCCTCCTATAAAACCGTTTATAACAATAATTTCCCCTGAATTAGCTCTCTTTTTTGCCTCAACGACTGACAAGGAGTCTCCAAGGTTTTGATTAGTAATGAAATCCACTGGTAAGTTTGCCTTTAAAGTAAACCTTTTCTTTTTTTCATTCTCACCATTTTCCATTCCGCAATTGCAGATTAAAAATATTGAAATTAATAGTATGATAAATTTTAAGGATGTTTTCATATTCATTTATTAACGATGTAATTAAGAAGATCTAAGTGTTTCTGGTAAAGATTTACGCAAGCAATTCCATGCTGGGGGTAAACCCCCGAGTACTCCTAGGATAATTCCAGTTCCCAACCCAAGTACTAATATGGGAGAATTAAAGTCTAAAATAAATACACCTATAGAAAAAGGAAATGCGATATCTTGAAGCATTCCTAGAACAATTAAAAATGAACAAATTGATCCAATAAACCCAGTAACGCAGGATTCTTGGATCAAGCTCAATAGTATTGCTTTTCTGGTAAATCCAATTGCTTGCATAGCTCCAAATTCCTGAATTCGAGCAGAAAATGCGGCATACAGAGTATTTAGACCACCAAATAAAGCACCTATAGAGAGGAGAATTGCACAAAGCCATGCCATCCATCGTATAGGTGCGTAAAATCTCGACATTTTTGCGTAATATTGAGTTTCTTGAATCGCAACCAATTCCAAGTCTAATCTTTGTTTTGTAAACGCATCTAAATCAGGAATGAAGTCGGTACTCGCGAGGGCTACTACGACACAGGATAGTTTGTCTCTTTGCGTATAAGTCATCAGATCCTGAAGCGGTACCCAAACTTCAGCTTCCATAACTGTTCCAATCGCGTCAAAAACTCCGGAAATTTTCAATTCTTCTCCACTTAATTCCACCATTTTTCCGACTTGGAGAGCCGAATTTTCTAGACCAAGTTTGTGGTGTGCCAATCTGCCAATCATTATTTCTCCAGATTCTGGAAAGCGGCCTTTTAAAATCCGGATACCTTTGTGTACCCATAAGGCTTCATGGCGTACCCCTCTAACTAAAGCCTGAGACTTTATTCCATTATTATTGAGGATTCCGTTGAAATGAATTTCCGGAGAAATTGCAGGCTTTTCCATAGTCTGAATGATTCCGGGAATAGAACCAGCTACAATTTGATCCAAACCACTCTGAACTTCACTTCGTTCCACACTTTCTTCACTTCCAGCACCTAGAAGGATGACATTTCTCGAGTCTCCGGTTTGGGCAAGAGTACGCTCCATAGCTTGGTTCATAGATGCAGCAAGCATGACCAGTATTACAACTAATGAACTTCCGCTAATCAATTGAACTGATTGGCCGGGTCTGCGCAGAAGGTTTCTGCAGGAGTAGATAAAAGGAATCATGCAATCAGCTTGTTTTGAGGCTTTCCTGGATGGAGGATTTGCTACCTTGCCAAGCTGGGTAAAGACCAGCAATTACTCCCATCCCAAGAGAGGCAAAAATGCCTCGAAAAACCACTTCACCAGATGGGACGAAAGCCAAAACTAATCCTTCGTTTCCTATCGAAACACCTTGGTAATGAAGAAAGCAATAGGACGCAAAAATACCCAAAAAGCCACCAAGCCCAGAAAGTAAAACACCTTCTGCAAGAATCATCCAACCAATCATTACCTTGGAATACCCCAAGGTTTTGAGAACGGCATGTTCGGATATTTTTCCTCTCACTGTGAGCAGGATGGAGTTAGCTATCAGTCCCACGACCGCACAAACACAAGCAAGACCAATCCACCTAGAAAACCGTATAAGTTCGATGAGTTCGGTCGCGGTATTGGCAAAAAAAGCCTTCTCAGGCTGGGTGGAGGTGGGCTCAGTGTCGCTTTTAAACCTTTGGTCAATAGCATGAGATACGCTCTTTATTAAAGAGGAATCATTTACCTTTACGTTGAATTGTGTGACCACGCCCAAACCGATTTTCGAAGCCTGTTGAAGAAAAGGCAGGTGAACAAAGGCTACATTGTCATTTTGTGAACTATCTTCAGCCTCGACGACGCCACTGACCGAAACTGTTATTCCAGCCGCGTCAAATAGATCACCTACATTCAATTTTCTTCTTTTGGCTAGGTTTTTTCCTATGAGAGCTCCATCATCTCTTTTTTGCCAGGTTTCCCATGAACCTTTCAACATTTTGATTTCACCATTTTTGTCCTTAAAAGTGTCACTAGGTACACCTCGGAAAACGACCACGTCCAAACTGGTGCCACAATTATTAACTACGATTTGAATGGGAATAACCGATTTTACTCCTGGTAATTTAGCTATTTCGTTTTTGTAATGTTCGGGCAGCCGGCTGGTTGCTGGGCAAAATCTGTTTTCTCGATACACAACGAGCGTGGTGTCATCAGCGTTTGAAACTGTGGCTGTTTGAAGGGAACCTTGCATAGTTTCAACCGAAGCAAACAAAAACATACCGGTTGCCACACCCAGTAAAGTTAGAAAAGAGCGAGTGCGGTTTCTTAAGGCCTGTTTGCAGGATAACGAGGCTATATTCAAAAGGATAAAAAACAGTTTCATTTACTTTGCAAAAGTTTGCCTTTTTCCAACTCAAGCAACCGAGATGCTCGGGCTGCAGCTTTCGGGTCGTGAGTAACCATAACAATGGTTCTTTTTTGTACTTCGCTTAAGGATTGCAACAGATCGAGAATTTCGTCCGCCGACTGCCGGTCTAAATCCCCAGTTGGTTCATCAGCAACAATTAATGAAGGGTCGGTTACTAGAGCCCGAGCAATGGCTACCCGTTGTTCTTGACCCCCAGAAAGTTCATTAGGCCGATGATTCATTCGATCAACCAGTCCAACTTGTTCCATTACTGCTTCAACGCGGGCTCGGCGCTCTTTCTTCTTCATTGAGTGGATCAATAAGGGAAGCTCGACATTTTCATAAGCGCTAAGAACCGGAAGTAAATGGTAGAGTTGAAAAATATAGCCAATGTTACGGGAACGCCAACTTGTAAGCTGATCGCGATTCATTTGGTCCAGTTGAGAATCTCCAATTCGAAGACTTCCAGAAGAGGGAGAATCCACCCCCGCAATGATATTTAGCAAAGTAGTTTTTCCACTGCCTGAGGGTCCCATCAAGGCAATAAATTCAGCAGGAAAAACCTCCATACTTAAACCTGCAAGAGGAGTAATGGACTGTTCGCCCTTGCGGTACTCTTTGGTTAATCCCAGTGCTTCAATGTAAGAATGTTTCATTGGAATTTGGAAATTTTAATCCGGTCGCCAGATTTTAGGGAAGATGGTGGGTTGAGAATGATGAGGTCCCCCGCATTTAGGCCAGAAATAACAGATATGTATTGATTGTTAATTTCATTACCAAAACGAACTTTCCGTAATTCTGCACTTCTGCCATCTGCCCCAATTATCCAGAGTTCTTTTATTGATTGATTATTTTCAGGCTTCAGTGTGAAAGGTACAAAAACGCCGAGACTGTTTGCAGAGTTTTTACTTTTTGAGTTTTCTGTATCTAATAAAAATTTAGCTCGGCAGAGCATTTCCGGCCTTAGTCTGTCATCTGGGTTCAGAATCCGAACTTTTACCTGAAGTGTATTTCTTTGCAGGTCTGCTTCACCAGAGATTCGAGTTAATATTCCCTCAAATTTTAGCTCTGGTAAAATAGAACAAACGATTTCAACTTTTTGGTTTAATGAAAGTTTGGAGGCGTCCGCAAGTGGGACGTCAATACGTGCTTGTAGTTTGTCTGCCTCAAAAATAATCAAAGCGGTGGATGAATCAGGGGCATCCATCTGTCTCATCAATCTTTTCCCGGGACTTGCTAAAAGCTTTAAAACCACTCCGTTAATGGGTGAAAGAATTAGGGTGCGGTTAAAGTCTAACTCAGCCTTTTCCCAAAGAATTTTCCGGGATTCAGTTATGCTTCTTAATGAATTTAACTGGTTGGACAAAAGCTCGATTCGTCCCTCGGATTCCTCGACATTGGCCGTTGCTCCCTGTGTGGAAAATTTGAGGCTTTCTGCTTTTTTTCTAGCTTGGTATAGGTCGGCTGATGGCACTGCACCGATTGGTAGAGACTCCAGGCGATTAAAGTAATCAATTTGCTCCTCCTGAATGGCTTTATGTTGGTTAAGTATGTTGTTGGCCTTTTTTAGTGAAGATTTACTTAACTTAATTTCGCTAAAAAGTTCAGCTTCTTTGAAATTAGCCTCATCTAGTTGGGCCTGCGCAAACTTAAGAGCTAGGCGAGCATCGTCATTTACAAGAGAGACCAACTTCTGGCCTTTTTTGACGGTATCACCCTCAAGAACAAATACCTCATTTACGATCCCGTCATACAAAGAGGGAACTCGTTTCGGGTAAGGGTCGGGTTCGATCCATCCGCTAGCTTGAAACAGAACTGTTGTTTCATTTGTAGCATCTACTCTACTGCGGTTTGTTTCTTCAATGGGGTGAAGAATAGCCTTGGTTACAACAACAGCTTTTTCATCCCCAAAGCCACAACCTGCTAGGGCAATTAGAAGAGGACAGGTTATAATTGAACTGTAAGTGTAGATTGACTTTTTGAGGGTCTTGATTCGAAAACCACAAAATTTATTATCTGGATATTTCATTGTTTGATAAATTGACTTAATCGAAAGTGATCCAACATTCGGATGCACTTATTAAGAAAATTTGAATCAAACTTGAATCACTTGAGATAGTAAGTTGTGCTTTCGGGGTATTCGGTAGAGATATGGATTAACCTTACTGGTAAACGGGTTATTTTTTCGTAAATTAAGGACGGAAAATTGTCTTTGGTAAAAACACTGAAAATAACCCGAAAACTCGATGGTATTGGCAGAAATTGAATAATAATCGAGATTCTCAAGACAAAGGTGATTATGGGAATCTGCAGGGCTAGAATCATAACAATTTTCGCATGCTGCCATGGAATTTTCACTGTCTACGCATAAGCACTCTACGAAAGGGAGTGCCAACAAGACTGCAATCAACATGTAAGCTAACTTCACGCTTCTATCCTATTTGTGAGCTTAATTTTGGTCAAGAAAATTATGGTCCTTGTAGGAGTATGGATTAAGCAATTTGAAACCCGAAAACTGGAGGTTGTGTCTTCTTACAACAAGCTTGCCACCTCGTGGTTTTTAGTTCACTTTGATTCTTTTGATTAAATCCCCGTCTATTCTATTATGTCCAACATAACCGAAACTATCCTCAAGGTTGACAGCCGTGAAAAACATGGCACCAGTCTCTCCAAAAAATTAAGATCTCAAGGGCGTATTCCTGCCGTATTTTATGGCAAGGATATCCTCAAGCACTATTCTGTGGACGACAGTAAGTTCCGTGCTCTAATGAGATCCTCTGGTGGAACCCTCTCGCTCATAGAACTTGAAGAAGACTCGGGCGACAAAGAGCTTGCTTTGTTAAAGGATATTCAAATTGATTCCGTAAAGGATAATATTTTGCATTTGGATTTTGTTCAAGTTACCAGAGGTCAGACTCTTGAAACGAAGATTCCTTTAGAACTAGTTGGAGAATCAATTGGGGTTAAAAGTATGGGCGGAATTCTGGAATTCCACCAAAGCGAAATCTTAGTCCGGTGTCGACCAAGTCAACTCCCCAAAGGCCTTGAGTTGGATATTAGCGGGCTTGATTTGGGCGATAGTTTACAAATTAGGGACCTTCCTGTGATTGAGGGAGTAGAATATGTTGCTGACCCCGAAGGCAATGTGGTTACTTGTGTAAGCAGTGCCAGCGGTCGAGCGGGTGCAGAAGATGAAGCCGATGAAGGAACATCCGAAGAGCCTTCCACGGAAGATGATGATTCAGTTACACCCGATTCAGATTCCAATGACGAAGGTTCCGAGTAATCATGTTTCTTCAACTCGGTGAATTTAGTAATTCTTGGCCTTGGGAACCCTGGAGTTGATTACGAGCATTCGAGGCACAATGTAGGCCATTGGTTTGTTAATCACTTTGCAAAATTCCAAAAAGCTTCCTTCCATGCTAGTCCATCTTACCAAATCTGTAGTTTCCCTTTTGCTGAAGGTAAGCTAACTTTGGCTAAATCGGCCAATTATATGAATCAAAACGGACAAGGTATAAAAAAATTGCTTAATACTTTTTTAGGCAAGAAAGATAAGTTTGTTATCGTCCATGATGAACTAGATCTGCCTATTGGTCGGGTCAAGTTATCTCATGGTAAGTCTGCTGCAGGTCATAATGGAGTTACTAGTGTGCTTGAACAATTAAACTTTTCTCCCCTTCGCCTTCGTATAGGGATTGGTGCAACTAGGCACCCGGACCTGTCATCTTCTGAATTTGTTCTTTCTCGCTTCTCCAATGAAGAGCAATTATGTTTAAATTCGTTAACTACAACCTTAATTCATTCCATTCGATTACTCGTTAATCGTGGACTTTCGTTTGCCCTCAATTTTACTAATTCGTACCCTTTAAATAAACCTACACTACTATGACATCCAGAAACTACTCTAGCCACCATTGTTGTTGATCCAAGCGGAAGCGAAGGATCGACAAGTGAAATGATTCCGAAGCTTAGTGAAGTGATTGCTCAATCCGACGGGGAAGTGACTAAAGTGCAGGAGCTAGGTCAGCATGACTTTGCCTATCCTTCCAGGAAAAAGATTTCTCGGGGCACATATCTTCAGTTTGAGCTTTCAGGGACTCCTGAAACCCCGCAAAAAATTAAGGAAAAATTGCGACTTGAAAAAAAGGTTGATCGTATCCTGATCGAGTGCAGTAGTTAGTATCTCTTAAACTCTATGGCCTCACTAAATAAAGTCCTTTTAATCGGCAATCTTACCCGCGACCCAGAGGTCAAGATGCTGTCTTCTGGTAGGCCTGTTTGTAACTTCGGACTTGCCCTGAACAGAAACTTCAAAGACTCCGAAGGGAACAAGCGAGAAGAAGTAACTTTTATCGAAGTTGAATGTTTTGGGCCTAGGGCCGAGGCAGTGGGTAGGTTCTTCACCAAGGGTAGGTCTATTTTTGTTGAAGGACGTTTAAAGCTTGATCAATGGGAATCTAAAGAAGGTGAAAAGCGTAGTGCTATCCGGGTTGTATTGGATAACTTTGAATTTGTAGATGCAGGGAAATCGGATTCTGGTTCGAGCATCCCTACTAGGAGTGCCCAAGCCGATCAACAAACCGTAAAACCAACTCCCTCCGCTGCCCCTGACCAAACTTTACCTTCGACAGAACCTGATTTGGACGAAGACGTACCTTTTTAACCCTCCCCCAAACTATTACAATGGCTCAAACAGAAATTTTACTCTTAGAAAAAGTCGACAACCTCGGAACTGAAGGCGATGTTGTCAAAGTCCGTCCCGGTTACGCTCGAAACTTTTTACTTCCCAAAGGTATTGCGGTACCTCTTAATCAAGCTAACAAGAAACGCTTAGATTCCCTCAAGATTGCTCGTGCAGCTAGAGAAGCAGAAGAATTGCAAAACGCTCAAGATGTTGCTTCTAAAATTGAAGGCCTTTCTATTGCGATAGCCGTTAAAACAGGATCTGGAGGTAAATTGTTCGGTTCTGTTACTGCTTCTCAGATTATAGAAAAGGTTAGTGAGAAAGGCTTCTCACTGGATAAAAAGCATTTTAATAATTTTTCTCCTATCAAGAACCTCGGCCAAACCATTGTGTCTTTGTCTCTGTCGAAGGAAGTCACTGCGGAATTGAAAGTCGAAGTTGTTTCGGAAAACCCCATCGAGGAAGAGGAATAATTTACCTTCAATCATTGTAGAAGGAAAGAAACTAATGTCGACTGTTTCGTCCCTGTCTACAACCGCGAAAGATTATTCGGATTCATCTTCTGATAGGAAGATGGGCAATCGTTCACTTGAAAAGATTGAAGGACAGGCACTACCTAGTAACCTTGATGCGGAACAAGGAATTTTAGCTGCCTGTATTGTTGACGCTTCTGGCGAAGTGATGAGCAATTGTATTGAGCAAGCGCTTAGGCCGGAAGACTTTTATTTTACCAAGCATCAAATGATTTTTGATGCCCTTCTCGACCTTCATCAGGAAACAATCGAGCCTGACGAGATTGTCTTGGCAGAAAAACTCAAAAGTAATGGCAATTTAGAATTAGCTGGGGGGCAAGAGGGAATTACTAGTTTGGCTGGACGAATTGATACCACGGCTCATGCATCTTTTTGGTTAGACATAGTTAAGCAAAAATCTCTGCTTCGTAAATGTATTTACATGGCTTTCGAAATGATTGACGGAGCTAACCGCCAACCAAGTAATGTAGAAGATTTTCTCGCAAATTTTGAACAAAGGGTTTGTTCATTGGGTGATGATCAAAACCTTCGTGCTTCCATTCCGTTCAGAGAACCTATTCAACACGCGATGGAACAAATCCAGCGTATGCTTTCTCGTGAGGAAACAGATGGTGTTTTTACTGGATACTCTGACTTAGATGGTTTAACTAATGGCTTCAAACCTGGGGAAATGATCGTATTGGCAGCTCGCCCATCGGTCGGGAAGACTAGTCTTGCCATGAATATCGTCGAAAACATTGCCTTTAATGCACAATACCAGGATCAGCCCAGGCATGCTCTTGTTTTTAGTTTGGAAATGAGTGCCACATCTCTTGCGATGAGATTGATTTGTGGAAGAGCTCGTGTGAATATGAATGATCTGCGGAAAGGTTTTGTTCCTCGCAGTCAGGCCGAAAACCTACATCAAACAAGTAAAGAATTTCAACAGGCCTCTCTCTGGGTTGATGATACCAGCGGTTTAAGCATTAACCAAATTAGGGCAAAGGCAAGAAGGTTAAAAATGCGTAATAAGCTAGATTTTATAGTGGTTGATTACCTTCAACTGATCTCAACAGAATCGAGAGTTTTTTCCAGAGAGAACCAGATATCTGAAATATCTCGTGGACTTAAAGCAATGGCGAAAGAACTGGAGGTACCTGTGTTGGTATTAAGTCAATTAAATCGAGACTCCGAAAAAGAACGTAGAGACCCAAGGCTATCAGATTTACGAGAGTCAGGAGCTATCGAGCAGGATGCTGATGTAGTTATGCTTCTTGGTAAACAAAGGAAGGGTGAGGATATCAGAGAAATGGACTATGATGGGGAGGCAGAATCAAAAGAAGAAGAGGAAGACTATGAGCCCATCGTATTGATATTAGCAAAACAAAGAAATGGTCCCACGGGAAAAATCAATCTTGCATTTAGGCGTAAATTCACTCGATTCGAAAGTATGCAACAAGACCACCGTTTGAATTAGATTGGATATGAGACTATTTACATTCTTACTATGCTTCTCGGTCTGCGTTGGGACCCTTATTGCCGATACCTCTTCGGGGGGTAAGACGATCTCTACCATAAAGATTGAAATTTCAGGCCCCCCCACTGTAGGGGAATCATATGTAAAACAAAATTTACAAATTCAAGAAGGAGATCATTACAAAACATCCTCAATAGATAAGTCGATTCGTAACCTTATGGAAACCGGATCCATTAGCGATGTTAAGGTTTTTAAAGATCCTGTTGCTTCCAAAAACGATGATGTCGCCCTCGTTTTCAAAGTAGTTACTAAGCCAAGGATTGAAGAAATTCGTTTTAATGGAAATAACGAGCTATCAGATAAAAAACTTTTAAAATCAATTACTGCAAAGGTTGGAGAATTATACGATGAAGCTAAAGTTAAGTCGGATATAATCATTTTAGAAAGACTTTACCTAGAAAAAGGGTTTTGGAATTCTGGCGTTTCTTATCAAGTTCTTCGAGGAGCAGATGATCCTGATAAAAAAATATTGAGTTTTTTTATTGAAGAAAATGAATTAAGGAAAATTCGCCGAATCCTTTTCTCCGGTAACATTGCATTGGATGAAGGTGAATTGCTTGATGCGATGGAAACGGCACCTTGGCGCTTTTGGAGGTTTTGGTCAAAAGGTCAAAATATTTACCACGCGTATTAGATGACGATATCGATAAAATATTACAGATCTATCGAGATGAAGGTTTTCTAGATGTTAAAATAGATCAATCAAATTTAATTCTAAGACCTTCTGGATCAAATAGAATTGATCTACAAATTCCTGATTACTGAAGGCACCAGATCTTATTTCGGGACTCAAAATGTATTTGGACAAGCGATTATTGATAGCAATGACTTGTTAAAGGATTCTTTAATCACTACTGGTGAGCCTTACTCACCGACTTTACTTGCAAAAGAACGGAGTCGTTTAAAGGAGAATATATGGAGATAGAGGTTATTTAGACTCTCAAATCCGGATACAAAGAAAACCAAACCTCATAAACAACCAAATAGATTTAGTATTTGAGATAACGGAAAACAATAAGTTTTCAGTAAACTCCATTGAAGTTAGAGGGAATGAGAAAACCAAAACGGTTGTTCTTATTCGGGAACTTGCATTGGCACCCGGTGAGACTTTTGATTTAACTCGGATGGAGACAAGTGAAGCTAGGCTAAAAAATACCAAGCTTTTCGAGAGAGTTACCATTAGTGATGAACCTATTGCATCTGGTGACCCAGAATTAAGAAATTCCAGGCGCAATATGATTGTAGATGTTGACGAAGGGCGTACTGGTCATGTCTCATTTGGAGTTGGGTTTAGTACTTTGGAAAAAGCCATGATGTATGCAGAGTTTCGTCAGGGTAATTTTGATATTATGAAATGGAGGGCACCTCACCGCTTACAGGGTGACGGCCAAAAATTCCGACTTCGTTTGAAACTTGGTTCCAAGAGCAATGAAGTCCGTTTAGCCCTTGAGGAACCATGGTTCCTCAACCGTCGAGTAGCTGCAGGCTTTGAAGTTTTTCGAGAAAAATCAGATTATCAAAGTTCCTATTATGATGAACTGCGGGCAGGCTTTGAAGTTTATTTTCGTAAGAGATTATTTGAGTTGGTGGAGGGAAGGTTATTTTACAGTTTGAGGATGTTTTAATTGAAGACATTGAAAACACTTCAGAACTACCTGGATTAGGGATGACCCTGCATACAATGCCAGCACAAATGAGATTCAGCGGAAAATTTCCAAAGTTGGGCTTACCTTAAGCCGAGACACCAGAGACAGCCTTCTTTTTCCAACTGAGGGCAGCTTAGTATCGATTAGAAAAGAGTTTGCAGGTGGTATTTTTGGAGGGGATGCCGACTATGGTCGTTTTGAAATACAAGGTGTTCAATTTTTCAAAACCTTTGATGCTATGGAACAAGTGTTGTCAGTGTCAGGAAGAACCGGAACCCTTGGAAAGTTTGATGGGGACGACGCAAATGTACCATTTTTTGAAAAGTTTTTCTTGGGCGGCCCTTACAATTTAAGAGGTTGGGATTACCGCGAGGCTGGTCCAAATGTACTAGGGGAGCCAGTGGGTGGAAATTCATTTTCCTATGCAAGTTTGGAATATACTTTTAAGGTCGCCGATCCTTTGCGCTTTGCGTTCTTTTATGATGGAGGCTTTCTTCGTAGGGGAGATTTTAAATTTGCACCGGGCAATGCCTCAGAGGGTTGGCATGACAATTGGGGACTTGGTATTCGTATTATGGTTATGGGTATGCCTTTGCGTTTAGACCTCGGTTTCCCCATGTCGGACCCAAGTAAGAGCGGTGCTTCCACCCAATTTCACTTTTCTGGCGGTACAAGATTTTAAAGTATTGTTGCCAACATCTATCCACTTTCTGCATTATAAACTATTATGAAAACATTTTATTATCTCCTTTTTATTACCTCTCTTCACTTTTGTTCAAAGTGCCCAAGCTCAGAAAACTGGAGTTGTAGATGTGCAAAAAGTTTTTGATGGCTATCAAAAGGTTAAGGATGCACGTGAACGCTTGGACAAATCCAAACAAGTAGCGATGGAAGAGTTAGAGATTTTTCGCGATGAAATGGGAAAAATCGTCAATGAACTAAAGGAAATGGAAGAAAAGCTTAAGAACCCAAATATCGACACCGCGACCTTAAAAGAAAAATATCAAGCCAAGGTAACCGTGGCTAAGGAAAAGCAGGATGATATGGTAGCCTACGATAAGAGAGCCAAAGCAACTATTGCACAAAGACAAAGAAACCTCTTGGTCGAGCATTTAGAAGATATTCGAACGGCCATTAAGAAAGTATCAGAAGCAAAGGGTTTAGACTTGGTTCTTAATTCCTCGGAAACCCAGTTGGGAGTATTTTATTCCTCAGATCAAATCGATTACACCGAGGAAGTTATTGTTACATTAAACGCACAAAAAAAGTAGCACTCTGTAGTATACGAGCTAAGCAAAAACAGTGAGTCTTAGCATAAATGTATCGGAATTAATCGATTTATTTCCTGATGCAATTCAATCAGGTCAAACATCTATTGGGAAATTAGGTGGCATTGCCAATCTTCGCGATGCGAAGGCCGGGGATCTTTCCTTTTTGGGTAATGCAAAATATAAAAGCCAGGTTGACCTCTGTAAAGCCAGTGTAGTTCTTTTGCCCAATGATTTTCAAGGTAAGCCCTCAAACAATCAACTATTTATAAGATTGGAAAACCCTTCACGAGCGTTAGCTCAAGTCTGCGAATTATTAGAAGGAAAATTATATCCAGCACCAGCACCAGGAATTCACCCAACAGCATTTCTAGAGGAGAGTGCTAGCGTCCATCACAGTTCTTCTATCGGTGCATTTAGTTATGTTGGGCACGAATCTATCATTGGTCCGAATTGCACGATCAACACTCATTGCCATATTGGAATGGGTACAACGATCGGTGAAGGCAGTGTATTTTATCCAGGAGTTAAATTGTTGGCCCGCTGCCAGATAGGTAAACAAGTAATTTTGAATGCCGGAGTTGTAGTGGGCTCTGAGGGCTATGGTTTTGATCAGGGTGATGGAAGTCATCAAAAAATTCCTCATCTTGGAAAAGTCGTCATCGAGGATAATGTAGAAGTTGGTGCTAATACATGTATCGATCGAGCTAGGTTTGAAGAAACCACGGTAGGTCAAGGTACCAAACTTGATAATTTGGTTCAAGTCGGTCACAATGTCAAAATTGGTAAAAATTGTTTGATCGTTGCTCAAGTTGGAGTAAGTGGAAGCGTGGTTATGGAGGATGAAGTAATAGTTGGCGGACAGGCTGGATTTGCGGGGCATCTAAGAGTTGGAAAAGGGGCAAAGATTGCTGGCCAAGCTGGTATAACTAAGGATGTAAAGCCAGGGGAATTTCTTAAAGGTAACCCAGCCCTGCCCTTTCATTTGGCTCAAAGGATTTCTGTTTTACAAAGAAAATTGCCAGATCTTTTCAATAGGTTTGCCCAAGAAAAAAGCAAAGAGTAAACAAAGAAATGCGAAACGGTACTAACCTAAAGATTTTTAGCGGTAATTCGAACCTCCCTTTGGCAAAAGAAATATGTGCCTACCTTGATATGGAAATAGGAGATGCTTTAGTTACTTCATTTCCTGACAGTGAAAGTTTCGTTCGGTACAACGAAAATATCCGGGGAATGGATGTTTACCTTCTCCAGTCGACTAATTCCCCAGCCAATCACAATATCATGGAATTATTGATCATGATAGATGCCGCAAGAAGGGCATCTGCTGCGAGAATTTCTGTGGTTATTCCTTTTTTCGGATACGCTCGGCAAGATCGTAAAGATCAACCTCGTGTTCCAATCACTTCAAAATTGATCGCCAATCTTTTGGTTGCAGCTGGTGCTAACCGAGTGCTTACGATGGATTTGCATGCCCAGCAAATTCAGGGATTCTTTGATATTCCAGTTGATCATCTATACGCATCCCCTGTGTTTTTTGATTATATGCGAAACCGAAATACGGAAAATATGACTATTTTCACTCCTGATGTAGGTGGTATGAAAATGGCCAGTGCCTACGCTGAGGTACTGGGTTGTCCATTAGGGTTTGTAGCAAAAAGAAGAACGGGGGCAAGTACGGTAGAGGCAACCAATTTAGTTGGCGAAGTGGAAGGTCGAGAAATTTTAATTATTGATGATATGACTGAAACAGCTGGTACCTTGACCGCAGCAGCTAAGCTTTTGAAAGAGCGTGGGGCCAAGAGAGTTTCTGCAGTAATTAGTCATTGCGTGCTTAATGAAACCGGTAAAGAGCGTTTACAGCAAGGTCACTTGGATGAATTAGTTACCACCAATTCAGTAAACATGCAGGTGGATAATTTACCCATCACTCAATTGAGTGTGGCTCCTTTGCTTGGGGAAGCAATTCAAAGGACACATACTGACAGTAGCATATCGAGTTTATTTGAAGTTAAGGGATTCTAAATTTAAGTTTACAAGACTTAGGTATTTCCAAAACAAATTTGCTTACCAATTCCGCTTCAATTGTTGATGCGCCAAAAGATTATATTTCTAAATTACAGGTTAGCTTGGATTACCTTTTTCATTTTTGGTTGGAATGCGTTTGCAGAAAAAAAAGGTTTTTCACTTAGAGTTGATGAGGCCGACCTTGATCGTTCGGCGGCAAATCCTATACAGAGTTACTCGAACATTCTCGGTAAGGCTACTCCGGCAGTAGTTGCGGTTACTACCCAACAAGTTGTCAGAAGACTATATCCCGGTGCAGGTAATCCAATAGAGGATTGGTTTAGGCGTTATTATGGACTCCCCCGAATAAATCAGCCAAGGATAGAAGAAGAAAAAGTACCTGCTGGCATAGGCTCTGGCGTGCTTGTTTCTCCGCAAGGCCATGTGGTAACAAATGCACATGTTATCTCAGATCCAAGAACTGGAGAGTTAATGGAAGAAGTTGTGGTCAAGCTCGGTGAACAAAAGGAATACCCTGCAACAATCATTGGCTATGACCACACCACAGATATTGCTGTACTCAAGATCGAAGCTGACGAGGATCTCCCCTTCGCCACACTTGCCAATAGCGATCAGCTACAAGTCGGCGATGTAGTTTTTGCCGTTGGTAATCCACTTGGAATTGGGATGACAGTTACTATGGGCATTGTCTCTGCCACAAGAAAATCGGAATTAGGGATTCTTCGTGAAGATGGTGCTTATGAGAACTTTATTCAAACAGATGCATCGATCAATCGGGGTAATTCAGGCGGAGCCCTTTTAGATGCACAAGGAAGATTGGTTGGTATTAATACGGCTATTATTTCACAAACAGGTGCCAGTATAGGAATTGGGCTGGCAATACCTGTTAATATGGTACGACGGGCACTTACTGATTACATGGAGGAAGGTAAAATACGAAGAGGTTTTCTAGGAGTGTCCTTAGAGCCAGGTCCTAATGGAAGTGCTGCAGTTGTCGCTAGTGTGGTCTCTGGAAGTGCGGCGGACGAGGCAGGTTTTTTGGCTAATGATAAGATTGTAAAAGTAGGAAAAAAGCTCGTTTATTCAGTGAACCAAGCTAGGGTGGCTATTTCTCAAACCTTGCCAGGGGCTCAAATTCAAATCGAAGTTTTAAGAAATGGAGAACCCGAAACGCTCTATGTAACTCTTGGGTCAATGTCAGAGGGAATTGTTCCTATTCCAGGTCTTGATTTGACTAGTTCTTACTCTTCAAAACCGAGAAGAATTTGATATTCCCGATTCTGTTAGAGGTGTTTTAGTTTCTCGTTCTTCTGGAGAAAATGAAACATTTAAAAAGGGTGTGGTCCTAGTAGAAATTAATGGTTCTCAGATACTTGATGTGGGCGATGTTTCTGAAAACCTATATTCCGGAATTAATCGGTTTTATGTTTGGTACCGTGGAAATTACAGATTTCTTGCATATCGCATTCCGTAACTTGAATTATGCAGTTTGAAATAATTTTGGAGTCAAACCTTATACATCATTTGGTTTAGCTTCCCGGTTTGGTAGCCGGTATACTTTGCAAATGTTCGGGTAACATATCTACTGAATAGGTTGGGAAATTCATTTTCAGAAGAGACATAAATGTAATACCGAAATTGATTGGCTCAACACTACGATCCACTAGGGACACAGCACCTAAAAAATCACAGGGATGATTGTTTATTATGTTGATCGCTTCCTGAACTCTTCCGCCTTTGGTCACGACATCTTCAACTAAAAGTACACGGTCTTTCGGATGAATCATAAAGTTTCTTCTCAAGGCAAGCTTGTCGTTCACTTTTTCCAAAAAAATGAAACGAGAACCAAGTTGCCTTGCCATTTCTTGCCCAATTACTAGTCCGCCCATTGCTGGAGCAATGATTAAATCAACCTGACTCCAAGGAATCTTTTCGATAAGCAGTTCAGCTAGTCTTTTGACTTTATCTAAATGCTGGCAAACTTGGGCACATTGGAAAAAATGCTCGCTTCTTAATCCTGAACGTAAAATGAAATGACCCTTGAGCAGAGCATGCGTTTCTTCAAAAATTGAAATGACTTCTTTATCAGTTTGATTCATTGTAAAGACTTAGCAAAGAACAAGGCTTTCATTGAAGCAATCCAATTTACAAATAAGAATATTCTTTTTGAGTTTCCCGGTTATCTGCTGTCGGTCAACTTTGCTTTTCAGTGAATGAAATTAAGCATGAGATGTATTTGCAGTTCCTTATTTATCCCATAGCATTGGATATGAAAATAATTAAGATGAACTGGTCAAAAGAACTTTGGTTTGCACTGCTATTTATTTCCGTTGGCTTTACTGTTTGGCCTTTGATGGTGTACTATTTAGGACTTGCTCTTGGAATAAGTTTTTTTGAGAGCACGACATTAAGAGTTTGGGCAGAACAAATGGTTTATGGACCATTGGGACAGTTCAGTTTGCTCTTCCTGCGAAGCCTTACCTTTCTTTTCACTCCATATTTGTTTTTTAATTTTTTACGATTAATCCTCTGCAAGGCAGGCCAAGAGGTCTAATCTTTTTATACCAGTTTTTCCTGCAGGTTGCAGTATTTGGCATATGCTCCATCAAGCATCATTAATTCTGGATGCGTACCTTTTTCAAGAATTTGGCCCTTTTCTAAAAAGATAATTTCATCAGCTTCACGAATAGTACTGAGTCGATGGGCTATAATAAGTGTTGTTTTATCTTTAATTAAATCATGTAGTGCTTGCTGGATTTGTCTTTCTGTATCCACATCTACACTTGATGTTGCTTCATCTAAGATAAGGATGGGTGAAGATTTAAGCATAGCTCGAGCAAGGGTCAGTCGTTGTTTTTCACCCATGCTCAACCTTACCCCTCTTTCTCCAATTAAAGTATTCATACCTTCAGGCAATAGCCTCACAAATTCCCAGGCGTGAGCTGCTTGTAAGGCTCGTTGTAATTCATCTTCGCTCGCATTTTCTGATGCTAAGAGTAGATTCTCCCTGACGGATGTATCGAAGAGAAAAGGGTCTTGAGAAACCAAACCGATATGAGTCCTTAATTCACTTAAGGAGAGCTGGCTTACATTTTTTCCGCCAATGGTAATATTTCCCTCATCCACATCATAATAACGAAGTAACAAACTAGCGATTGTACTCTTGCCGGCTCCTGTGGGCCCGACTAAAGCGGTGGTTGAGCCGTGCGCCAAGGTAAAGGATAGGTCCTTAACCACAGGACTTCTTTCAGCATAAGAGAAACTTACTTTGGAAAATTTAATTTCTTGTTCGATAAGGGGGAATGGAACTGGGTGGGTAGGACTTTCGACCTCAATAGGAGCGTCTAAGATTTCAAAAACTCTTTCGCCCGAGGCTTTTCCTGCAGCGACAAGATTATTAATTCCAACAAGTTGTCTAATTGGTTCGTAAAACATATTGGCGTAAAGTAGGAACGCGAAAAACTGGCCATTTGAGAATGTAGGGTCTGTTTCGAGTAAGTACGCACCCATTCCAACCACACCAAGAATCCCTAAGGAGGAAGTAAAGCTAGCCCCTGGGCCTTGAATGGACCAACGGTACATCGCGGTGAGGGAAACCTTTTCGAGCTCCCGGGCAATCTTTGCAAATCTTTTTCGTTCACGGAGCATAAGTGCGAAAGATTGAATTAATCGATTCCCTTGAATATCTTCGACCAAGAGGGAGTTGAGTTCTCCAGATTTATCGCGAACCGCACGCCAGTTTTTCTTCGATACACGGGCGTATTGATATGCCATCCAACCCAAGATGGGGAGGGGTAGAAAAACTATAATCGCAAGCCTTGGTTCTTGAAAAAACATCATTGCAGATACACCGACCAAGGTCAGCACCGCAATCACTCCCTGTTCGGTCCCGTCTAAAATCGCTCGTTCCACACTTTGTACATCTTCCAATACTCGAGAGGAAATATCACCGCTCTTCCGACGATCATAAAAATTGATTGGTAAACGCAGTAGTTTGTCGTGAAGATCTTGTCGCAAGCGATAGATTACATGTTGTTCGAGCTTGTTGTTGATGCGAATTCGAAAGCAGTTCAATAATTCCTTTAAAAAAAATATGCCAGCGATTAGGAAAATTCCCTTTATTAGTAATTTTCCGTCCCCAATACCCTTTGTAAATACATTGTCCAAAACTTGCTGAATGACAGAGGGTGCCAATACTGATAACAAAGTCATTACACAGGCTAATGTCAAAGTTCCTCCAAAAAGTAGCTTGTGAAAAAGTATATAGGTACTAACTCTTGAAATTACTTTTGTCTTTTTGGTTTGGCACATGTTTATAATTAAAAACAAACACACAATACTTTTCTTAACTATATTACAAACTTGGACTCTAAAATCATTCACGGACCGACCGGAGCTACTTTACTAGACCTCCCCTCCCCTTATGAGGCCCATTCATCGGGTCTCCTTCACCTGCCCAGGTTTTTGGCAAAAATTCGCAAACATTTGCAAGGGACTTTACCTAAAAGTTACCAACGGAATTTTACTAAAGGTTTTGATGGTTTTCTTTGTCTTCATTTAGGACTTGAAGCTGAGCAGATCATTGCTTGCGTACAAAAGGCCAAGAGCGAAGAAGAATTACATCATCGCTTAGAGGAGCTTTTACCAAAGGATTTAAGAGTTCATGAATGGAACCGTCGAGTGGTACAAATCGGAATGTCCGATATGGCACTCGAAAAATTACAAGAAATTAAAGAAGGCTTGGGTGCCTCAGATCGCGATGAATTACGCTCTTTTGCTGATGTGATTGATTTCGATGAACAAAAAATAACTTAGTATTCAGTCTTAAAGTTAAACACGCTTGACTGTAAGAAGCGTTAAGTCATCTCGATCATGGCTTTGTGGACTAAATTTATTTAAATCCTGAATAATTTTTTGATTGATAGATTGGGGATCAAGGCTCGCATGCTTAATGAGTTCATCTTTTAGACGAGAAACCCCAAATTCTTCCTTTTCTTGGTTACTAGCTTCAGTTACACCATCGGTGAACAAACAGAGCAAGTCACCGACGGAAAAATCAGTTTCTTCGTTTTTGATGAGACCAGAAAATAAATCCGGCTCGACCATACCCAGTGCCATACCGTTACCTCTTAATTCCACCACTTCGTTGCTGGTGGTAGATGCTTTTACAAGTAAACCTGGCTCGTGACCGGCGCGTGCGTAGGTTATTTTATTGGAACGAGTATCGATTACGGCAAGGAAAAGAGTGATAAACATATCCTTACGAATTCTTGAAAAAAGCTCTTCATTTAAAAGGACAAGAACTTCAGAGGGCGATCGATTTTTATGAACTAAGTGCTTAAGGTGGGTTTGGCATAAGGCCATAAGCAGTGATGCAGGCACTCCCTTCCCTGAGACATCTGCAATACATAGGCAAAACTTGTGAGAAGATAGCTTGTAAAAGTCGTAAAAGTCACCGCCTACTTGAGCTGAGGGTACATACCTTGCATCGATTTCCAGTCCTTTGCTAGGAGGAAAGACTCGGGTTAAAAAGAGCTCCTGAACATCATGAGCAAGCTTAAGGTCACCATCCATTCGGTTTTTTTCAAATCGAAGGTTCATAGCGTCCGAATTTTTGATAGCTAGAGCAGCTTGTTCACCCAATGAATTAATCATCGAAAAGTCTGTTTCAGAAAAAGAAAGTCCACTGGAGGGGTTCGCTACAGCGAGAACTCCCATCGTTTGGTCATCATGAATTAGGGGCGAAAAAACCATAGAGCGGACAGATAAAGAGGTATCCTTGTGTTTTATAATTCTAGGGTCCTCAATGGCATGTGGAACAAACACTGGCTTGCCGGTTTTGGCTACTTGACCAACAATACCTTCTCCTGCTTCTAAAATTTCAGAGTTTAATATTTTTTCAATGAAACGTGCCCTTGGGGAGGTTTTTTCTTCCGGGTTAGTCTTAATGGCTCGCTGGGGAGGGAAAAGCCCTTCAACTGCAACTCCTTTTAACCTTCCGTTAGGAAGCTTTTCATAAATGCATGCACTTATTGCCCCGGTTGTAATAACAGCAGTATGAACAATTCGTTGGTAGAGGACTTTTCTTTCAACCCCTTCACCAATGGCCTCAGCCAAGTTGTGCATAAATTCAACTGCAATTTTCTTTTCCTGCGAGAGTTGATTTTTTTGCTGCAATAATTTTTTACGAGAAATTTGCCAACGCCTTCGGCCAATAACCCAAAAACAAAGACCGATCATCAATCCGCCAAAAAACCAAATTAAAGAGTACATATTTTCTAGTAACTAATCTATCCCTCTTTTTTTTGTTCAAGGTAGCTAACGACATCTGAGAACACTTTTAGGTTTTTTTCATTGAGATTCATCAGGGCCTTGTGAGCTTTGTATATGGTATCGGAGTTGGCATTCGATTGGGAAGATTTAATGGCAAGGTTTTCAAGCTGCACTTCATCCTTTATTTCATCCGAACTTACATTTGCAATCTGATGAATCCCCAAGTTGCATACAGTTTCTAAATTTCTTCCTCGTAGGTTGAGTAAAGAAATACTGCCCTCATCAGCAGCACTGCGGATTTTCAGAGCGACACTTACTAAGATGCCCAGGAAAGTACTGTCCATACTTGAGCAATCATCAAAATCAATCACATATCTTTTTTGTCCCTTCTTACCCTGTTCTTCAAAAAAATTTCGAAGAGGTTCACAATTTAAGTAGGAAGCTTTGTTAAGAACCTTTACGAAAGCTCGGTCTGGTGTGACATGAACTCGATAATTAATGTCCACTTCTGTAAACTGTTATGCTCTAACTTTCTCACAATCGGAGAAGCATGCATGTATTGATTTATAAGGAGAGCAAGTCACGATTGAGATTTTACTATCCTTGGCTTTGCGGGTTCTATGAACTTATGAATACCCTTCAAGCTATGTTTTTAAAATTAAAGAACTCCTTTGATTTGTGTAAAGTCAGGAAGTTGTTTTGGATCATCGGAAGACCAGGCCAGGGCTACGGTGCCTTCTTTAGAAACAACAAAAGCAGAACGCTTTGATACACCTTGAAAGCCGATAAAATCTTCATACAGCACACCGTAACTTTTGGATACTTCCTTGTTGAAGTCACTAAGTAAAGGGAAGTTTAAACCTTCCTTGATCGCCATTGCTTCCTGTGCGAAGGGACTATCTACGCTAATTCCATACACCTTTGCATTTAATTCTTCGTAAGCTTTCAGGTCGTCCCTAACCGAACAGGCTTCTGCCATGCATACACTGGTAAATGCAAAAGGAAAAAAGAGTAAAACTACATTGGATTCGCCTTTGTGTTCGCTAAGGGTGACATCCTTAAGTCCGTCAGCGGTTTTGGTTTTGAGTGTGAAGTCTGGGGCGATTGCGCCAATTTCTAAGGTCATTTTGTCTCTTGGGTAAGGGTTATAAGAAGAGTTTAAATTGGTAAGGTTACAGAGGTTTCTTGCAAGCTGAATCATAACAGAAAAGAATGAGTCTTTCGTATTCTTCGCTCGTAGAAGTAGCACAATTTATTTATAGAGATCAAATTCGTAATGATTGAGAATAAGTTGTTGGAAAATGCAGAGGTTATAATTGGGCAAGATGAATTGCTCGATAACCTTAAGCAGGGGCGTAAATTAAAGATTAAGTTTGGGGTTGATCCGACTCGTCCTGATTTGACTTTTGGGCACTTGGTTGTGTTCAATAAACTAAGGCAATTTCAAGATGCAGGTCATGAAGCCATTTTATTAATTGGTGATTACACTGCTCGAATTGGCGACCCGAGTGGGCGTTCTGAATTGCGCCCTGAATTAACGGAGTCTGCAGTTAACCAAAATGCCACTACTTACCTCGAGCAAGCTTTCAAGATACTTGACGAGTCTAAAACTGTGGTTCGCAGGAACAGTGAATGGTTTGGTGAGATGAGTTTTGCTGATGCCCTTTCTCTTACTCGAAGTATGACGGTGGCACGAATGCTAGAAAGAGATGACTTTGAAAAACGTTTTAAATCCAATCAGCCAATTTCAATGGTAGAATTTATGTATCCGTTGATTCAAGGTTACGATTCAATTGTCTTGGAGTCCGATGTTGAACTGGGTGGAAATGATCAACTCTTCAACATGTTAGTGGGCAGAAACTTGCAGAAAGAAAAAGGATTGCCCCCGCAAGCGGTGATTACATTACCTTTACTTGTTGGATTGGACGGCTCTAAAAAGATGTCTAAAAGCTACGATAATTACATCGCTTTTAATGATTCGGCTAAGGATATGTTTGGAAAAACGATGTCTATTTCCGATGAAGTGATGTGGGATTATTATCGCCTGTTGTTACTCAAAGACGAATCTGAATTGAAGGGACTCAAGCATTCTCACCCAATGGAGACTAAGAAACAATTGGCACGAGAACTTACCTCTGTTTTTTTTGGTGATAAAAGAGCTGATGAAGAATTGTGTGCTTTTTCCCAGGTTTTTTCAAAAGGAGAGGACCCAAAAGACATGCCTGAAATTTCTATTTCTCAAGGTTTGTCAGAACCTCCAACCCTTATAAACATTCTTTCTAAATCTGGACTATTTGAATCAAAAGGTCAAATTCGCCGATTGATCAAACAAGGAGCTGTTAAATTAGAAGGTGAAAAAGTAGATAGCCCAGATATTGACTTGGCAACTCTGTCAGCATCCCCAAAAATTCTTAAAGCGGGCAAGAAAATCTTCCTGCGAATAAAGCCATAAGCTTTAAAGGCTCACTTCTTTCTTACTACTTTTCGTAAAAACCGGGCGGTAGGATTTTTATGTTTTTCTAATAAAGAAGTTACAGTCCCATGATGTAAGAGTTTGCCCCCCTCTTTTCCCCCTTTCGGTCCCAATTCAACAACGAAATCTGCTTCAGCGATGAGATCGACATCATGTTCGATCACAACCACGGTGTGACCATCGTCTACTAATCGATGTAGGAGAAGTATTAATTTTTGGCAGTCTTTTGAATGAAGCCCAATGGTGGGCTCTTCTAAAACATAAAAGTTTTTTTGGGCCTTACCTAACCTTCTTCCCTTGAGTTCGATCCCAGAAGAAAGTTCCGATGCCAGTTTAAGCCTTTGCGCCTCTCCTCCTGAAAGGGTGGGTGAAGTTTGACCCAACCTCAAATAGCCTAGCCCTGTTTCTTTCATGAGGGAAAAGGTTTCCTTAAGCAATTCATCAAAGGAAAAGAAATCTACTGCATCGGCGAAAGTGAGGTTAAGAATTTCGTCGATGTTCTTTCCTCTCCATTTTAAATCAAGGACCTCGTCTTTGTAGCGCTTACCTGCACACTCTTCGCACTCAACATATGAATCTGGCAGGAAATTCATTTCCAATTTAATTTTTCCAGCTCCTTTGCAAATTTCGCATCTGCCCCCTTTTACATTAAAGGAAAAATCACTGGGTCCAAGCCCGCGAGCCTTGGCTTCGGGTAAGGTAGAGATCAATTCACGTATACGTGTCCAGACTCCTAAGTAAGTAACTGGAGTGGAGCGAGAAGTTTTGCCTATTGGGCTTTGTGTGACTTCGATTGCTTTGGCAAAGATGTTGCCATTTTTCAATTCGTAACCTTCAGCTTTAATATGTCCGGATCGTTCTTTAATCGATTGTTTAACCCCTTGAAAAAGAGGGCCTCGTACAAGGCTAGATTTTCCCGCTCCTGATACCCCACAACATACAATTAGGTGCCCTACGGGTAGACTCACCTTTAAGTTTTTAAGATTCCGAAAATTAACTTTTGAAAGTTCAAGGTAAGCTTTTGAAGTTTTGCTATTGAATTTAGGAAGCGGGCGCCATTGCCCTTTTATAGGGTGGGCTATTCCCATGGAAAGGTGTTTACCGGTTCCCGATTGAGCATTCTCTGCAATTTGGAGTGGCTTCCCTATTTCAACCACACGACCGCCATCTTCTCCGGCGTGCGGGCCAATTTCGACAACACAATCTGCTTGTGAAATAGTTTCCAAATCATGCTCTACCACAAGCAGTGAATTCCCCTTGGCTTGGAGCTTGCGTAAAGAATCGATTAATTTCTGATTGTCTGATGGGTGCAGGCCAATGGATGGCTCATCTAGAACATACAGAACACCCGAGAGGTTAGAACCCAATTGGCCGGCTAGGCGGATTCTTTGAGATTCCCCACCAGACAGGGAAGCGGTTTCACGATTAAGGGACAAATAATCCAACCCCACATTGCTCATAAAGCATAACCTCTCGAGAACTTCGGGCAATATTGCGTTCAAAATAGGTAATTTTTCTTTTTGAACTTGGAGGTTTTGGAGAAAACCAGAAATTTCCTCCGGTGCCAGGGCAAGTAGTTTTGGTAAAGAAAGAGATCTTTTGTTCTTATCTTGTAAAAATACATTTCGGCCAATTGGATTTAAGCGTTCTCCAAGGCATGTAGGACAGGTTTCCCCATCAGTTAGTTTCCACCAATCTCCACTAGCCGGAAGTTCTTCTTTCATCCAGTCGTAAATTCTTCCATATCCATGACAAGATGAACATTGTCCGCGGGGCGAATTCCAGGACAGTAAGGAAGGCTCAAGGTCTGGATAAGCTTCCCCGGTTGAAGGATCTGATTTACGAGTAGAAAACCAAGAAATTTCGCCATCTGGAAAAAGGAGGAGGCAACGCCCTTTACCGATGTTTAAAGCATAGTCGATTGAAGTGTTTAAAACGGGTCTTGAGGGAGGTTTTACCCAGTGATTCATTACCACTTCAATGTCGTGCAATCGGTACCGGTCAAGGCCCTCAAAGGAATGCGTGGATAAAATATCTCCATCACAACGAACTTCCATAAACCCTTGTTCTCTGGCCCAGTTAACCAAGGGTTTATGATGGCCCTTGCGATTGACAACGAGCGGAGCAAGCAGACGAACACCGCTGATTTTTTGAATGCGTTTCGCTAGGATTCGGGAAATTTCCTGAGGGGTGGAGGAGATCAAGGGTTTTCCGCTTTGCGGACTACATTGTTCTCCAAGGCGAGCGTAGAGAAGTCTTAAGTATTGAGCGATTTCTGTAATGGAACCAACCGTAGACTTTTTGGAACCACGAGTAACCCTTTGTTCGATGGCTACTGTCGGAGAGATCCCTTTAATTTGATCGACTTTTGGCTTTCCGACTTGTTCGACAAATTGTCGAGCATAAGAAGACATAGATTCGAGGAACCGCCGTTGTCCTTCAGCAAAAATTACTTGGAAGGCAAGAGACGATTTTCCAGATCCAGAGGGTCCAGTAACAACCACAAACTGGTTTGAGGGAATTCGTAGGTTTATGTTTTTGAGGTTGTTTTCTTGAGCCCCGAGTATTTCGAGGTCTTTTTTTCTGCCGTAGTTACCTTTTTTAAATCTCCCAGAGTCGATTTGTTTATCTTTAGGTTGTTTTTCTAAATCTGAGAATAAGCTACTGGTCGCAGTATTTAGAGAGCGGAACGAACGAGGAGACCCTTCAGCGATAATTTTACCCCCTAGCTTTCCTGCTCCTGGCCCAAGTTCTACGATCCAATCAGATTGGCAAAGAACCATGGGATTATGTTCAATAACAAAAAGCGAATTTCCACCCGCCACTGTTTTTTTAAGGCAGTCAACTAAACGCTGAACATCAGAGAGATGAAGACCGGTGGTAGGTTCATCAATTAACAAAATTGCAGGCTCCGACTTTTTATCAATTGGTCCCATATATTTGGCTAATTTCAATCTTTGCGATTCCCCACCTGAAAGAGTGCCAAGCGGTTGGCCCATCTTGAGGTAGCCCAATCCAAGTTCATGAAGAAGGGATAGTTTTTTGTGGGTCTTGGGAAAATGAGCGAATCTGAGTAATGCATCCGCAATGGTAAGTTCTAAAGCATCGGCAACATTTAATCCGTCCAATTGAATTTCCAAGAGATCATCCTTAAAGCGTTTGCCCTGACACAAAGAACAAGGAATGGAAAGGTCGGGCAAGAATTGCATTTCCACATTCTCATAACCTAAGCCCATGCATGAATCACACCGTCCTTGCCCCGAGTTAAAAGAAAAGTCAGATGCAGAAAAACCAGACATTCTCGCCTGCTCGGTTCGCCCAAAGGCTTCTTTGATGGGTCCCCAGGCATCGGAGTAAAGGGCAGGGTTTGACCGGGAGGATCGAGCAACGGTTCCTTGGTCAATCATAACCACTTCAGAAAAAGGCAGGTCACTGGTTACCCAACCGTTGGGTGAGCCATGGCTAAGTTCCTGATAAATTAGGTCATGAACAAGGGTAGATTTGCCTGAGCCAGATAAACCAGCGATTGAAGTAAATTGACCAAGAGGCAAATTGGCATTGAAGTTCTTTAGGTTGTGAACATTTGCTTTCCTAACTTTTAGAAATTTAGTGGGTGCCTTGCTTGGCTTAATTTTACTTCGCCGGTGTTCTGTTGACTTCCCGGCGAGCCATTTTCCGGTCTCGGATTTGGCGGAACGCAAGAGTTGGGGAACCGTACCCTCAAAAGTAATATGCCCCCCAGCTAACCCAGGTTGCGGGCCAATTTCGATTACCCGATCAGCTGCTCGAATTACTTGATCATCGTGTTCAACTACGCATACGCAATTTCCACTTGTCGCCAAGTCCTGAAGGATCCCAATCAAACGGCCAACATCTTTATGATGCAGTCCGATGGTTGGCTCGTCTAAGGCAAAAAGGGTATCCGTCAAACCAGCCCCAAGGCAGGCAGTAAGATTAATTCTTTGCGTCTCTCCACCACTCAGGCTTCTTGAAGTACGATCCAGGCTTAGATAATCCAGGCCAACATCTCTCAAGTATCCAAGCCTGGTACAGATAGCCTCAAGGGGTAAGTCAGTCTTTGGCTCATTACTAATAGGCTGAGTTTTCATCAGCGAGAGGAGTTCGCAAACCGGTAAAGAATATAATTCTGGAAGAGAGCGACCTTTCCACTTCCAGAGTTGTGGTTCATATTGAAACCTTGTGCCCTTACATTCGGGACAATTAAAGTATCCTCGATACTTGGATAGAAACACCCGAACATGCATTTTATAGGTCTTTTTTTCCAACCATTTGAAAAAAGAGTTAACTCCATACCAACGTTCATTCCCCTCTTCATACAAGGGATCACCTTTCCAAATAAAATCTTGGCTGTCTTGAGAAAGGTCTTTCCATGCCAACTGCGGATCAATACCTAGATCTTTTGTTGATAGCATGAGGTCTTCAAGGCAGTGACCGTATACTTTACCCTGAAATGGCTTGATCGCACCTTCAGATAAAGAAAGCTCTGGGTCGGGTATGACTAGACTTGGATTGATTTCAATTATCCGTCCAAAGCCTTTGCATTTTGGGCAAGCCCCGACGGGAGAATTAAAAGAAAATGAACCTTGTTCTAATTTCGCATAGCTTTTCCCCGAAACTCGAGACCGCAAACCAGTATGAAAAGATGACAAGATTTCTCCGCTCGATGATCTCGCTTCAGCTTTTCCTTTTCCGTGGGAGAGGGCAAGGGATATGGCTTCGGCCATTCGATTTTGACTCTCAGGTTTTATCTTAATCCGGTCAACGACAACAAATGCAGAAGTTTGATCCCAGGTCCCCTCCTTAAGAAGATCCTCGATGCGACCGTAATCTTTATCTGACAGTATTCGTGCATGACCTGCAGAAATTAAAAACTGAAGAAAATCAGTAGTCGGCAAACTACCCCGCTCTATGGAAAAGCCTACAACTACATTTCGATTACTGAATTGGCTTGTAAAAGCCTTGGCCTGAGCCGAAGGAGTTTCTACTTGTATGAGCTTTCCTTTATCATCGGGGTCATGCAGGCGAGCAACTTGAGGAAACCAAACTTTAAAATAGTCGCAGAGCTCAGTCATCGTACCAACGGTTGACCTGGAATTCCTTACGGTATTCTTTTGTTCCACAGCAATGGAAGGACGTGCATTAGCCATGGAGTCAATTTTGGGTCGTGGTAAAGATTCCATGAATTGCCTGACATAGGGACTGAATGTTTCCACATACCGTCTTTGCCCCTCTGCGTGAAGAACATCGAAAAGTAGAGTCGATTTTCCTGTTCCGCTTAAGCCCGTGATCACGGTTAATTGACCAGGTAACAAGTCCAAATTGATGCCTTTTAAGTTATTTTCTCGGGCACCGCGTAGTTGGATGGGCAGTGATTGTTTAGACATCCGTTATTCCTAGGGGAATTGGTGAATCGGACAAGACGCGAATTTAAAATGGCGTCCCGTAGGGGATTCGAACCCCTGTTGCCGGGATGAAAACCCGGTGTCCTGACCTGGCTAGACGAACGGGACGAACTATCATATCCTGTTTAAAACTTTCTTTTTCGCAAGTCGAATCTATTGGTCGTATTTTCCTGACTCTAGAAGTTTGACATTATCCGCTCATACTTTACTTTTTGCTCTTTGTCATGAAACCTACCTACAATCCATCTAAACTGCGCAGAGCCCGAAAGTTTGGCTTTCGCAAGCGCAATCAAACGAGTGCCGGACGCAAGGTGCTTCAAAATCGTCGCCGCAAGGGCAGGGCTAAATTAACCGCCTCTGTTCTTCCTCGGTTTCGTTAGTCATTTCTCGCCTACCCGCAAACTGCGTGAGTTTAGGTCTTTCACGCGAGGAAAGGTTGCGTAAAACCTACGAATTCTTGCAGGTTAAATCAAATGGCGTTTCGATTAGGCAAGCCCCATTTTGGGTCCAAGCCCATGAGAAATTAAGTGGCCCTTCCAAGCTAGGAATAATTGCCACCAAACGCTTGGGAAATGCGGTGGCTAGGAATCAGGCAAAAAGACTAATTCGCGAATTGTACCGCAATTATAAAAACCAATTACCGTGTATCATGGACTTGGTTGTTTTGCCAAGGCGGGCAATTTTTCAAATGCCATTTACTAAGTTAGAAACTTTATTCATTGATGCTCTTAACAAAGCGTCCAAACGATTATGAAAAATTATTTACTGGGAGCTGGCTTTCTCGTTCTTGCTTTTTATCTGATTTGGCAACAAGGAGCCGAACAGATTGAATATTCTGACCGTCTTTCAAATAAAGAAGTAATTGAGCAAACTCAAAGAGTTGAAGGCATTGAGGGTAACTCCTCTCCTTATTCAACAACTTCTGGCATAGAACCGGGCATTGTAAATTCCGAAGACTCGACTCCATTTGCTGCAGCCGTACAACTTGGGGAGGAGAAACTAACGGATGGATTAAGCACAAATCTTTCCTCGATTACCTTTTCCAATCACACTGGAGCAATCCGATCGGTTCAGCTTCATGAATCGGAAAGATTGAATAAGGCTTATGATATAGAACATTCCGAACAGCCTTTGCTAGGGATTGCTTTTGAAGATGAATCCGGAGCTCTTTTATCAGAAGCATTGCCCAATCCTCGAGGTTTTCGCTTGATTGAAAGTTCACCTAGTCGGGTGGTTTATCGATGGGAATCTCCTGGAAATCTGAGCATTGATCGAATTTATGAACGCTCAGAGGCAGATGGATATGGTCTTATCCACAAAACCGTTTTTCGTAGTTTGAGAGATTCTCCCATGGTAATTGATCGAGTACGAATGTATCTGGGCTCAAGT
Organism: uncultured Opitutales bacterium; assembly: GCA_943787575.1. Lineage (GTDB taxonomy): Bacteria > Verrucomicrobiota > Verrucomicrobiia > Opitutales > Seribacteraceae > Chordibacter. Next base: position 36,268 of record CALSMY010000018.1, read on the forward strand.
TTTCAAATTCCCCGTATGTACAATCCTTTTGATCAGGCATCTACTTATTTAAGTGTTGGTTATTATAATGAAGGTGCTCCATTGGCTGAGGGTTGTTCCTGTGCCACTTGCAGTGGAAGAATCGATGGTGAAAGAGAAGAGTTTTTTCAATTAAATGAAATGGGGCCGAGTGGAAAGATTGAACCAAGGAGATTGTCTAAGGCTAAATGGGCATGCGTGAACAATCAATTCTTCGTAAATCTCTTACGACCAGAGTCTGAACTTAACGACTTCCGAGTTTGGGGTGAATCTGTACAATCCTCTATTGACGAGAGTGGAAATGAAATTCTTGGAATTAGTGGTGCAGTTTCTTTCCCCTTGGGAATTTTTAAACCGAAGCAAACCAAAGAATTTTCTTTTAAGGTATATGCAGGTCCGAAGGATTACATTGAACTCTCCAAACTTGCGCACGAACAGAAGAAAGTCATGCAATTTGGGGTCTTTTGGTGGATTTCAGAGCCCTTAAGTTGGAGTTTAAACAAATTAAGTTCTCTTCTGGGTAGTTATGGTTTGGGCATAATAGTACTCACGGTACTGGTAAAGCTCATCCTTTGGCCCCTAACTGCTCAAGCTACTCGTTCTCAAAAGAAAATGCAGGCCTTACAAGGACCGCTCGCCAAGCTTCGAGAAAAGCACAAGGGGAGTCCCCAGAAGCTTAATCAGGAAATGATGAAGTTTTACAAGGAATACAAGGTTAACCCTTTTGCTGGCTGTTGGCCTATTCTTGTACAAATCCCTATTTTTCTTGGAATGTTTTGGATGTTGAGGTCCGCGGCAGAATTATACGGTCAGGAATTTTTATGGGCGATGGACTTATCCGAGCAGGATAGTGTAGCTATGCTTTACGGATTTTCCTTAAATGTATTACCCATTTTCATGGTGCTTACGCAGTGGTATCAAATGAGGCTAAATCCAATGCAATTAGGGCCAGAAATGAGCGAAGCACAAAGAATAAATGCAAAAATGATGCGCTTTATGCCCTTCATGTTTTTGGTTTTCCTTTACTTTTTCTCATCTGCTCTAGTTCTTTACTGGACGGTGCAAAATATAATGACCATTTTGCAGACGCTTTTGACCAAAAATGTAACCTTTCCCAATTTGACTGAAAAGGACGACAAAGGTCGGGAAAAAAGTTTTGATCGAAAATCAGAAAGAGAAGTCGAGGACATTGAGTATGAAGAGGAATCAGACGAGGAAGAAAAAAAGTTACGAAACCTCCTTGGCTTAAAAGCAAGAGGAAAGATTGATCCCAAACTTTTGGAAAGCAGGTATAAGGAAAGAATGAACAACTATACTTCAAAGCGCCTCAAAAATATGTCGGAACAAAAAAGGACTGCAGCTGAAGAAAAGCGTGACAAAATCACTGAGGCTTATGAAACTTTGAAGAAAATAGATAACAAGCAATCTTGACAACCCCCGCCCTCTTTTAGTTCGATTTAAATATTCATGTCTGGGCATAGTAAATGGGCTACCACTAAGAGGCACAAAGCTGCCATTGACGCAAAGCGTGGTAAAATCTTTAGTGTAATCAGTAAAGAAATATCCTTGGCCACTCGGGATGGTGGCAAAGATGCAGAGTTTAACCCCAGGCTTCGAACCCTTGTTTTAAAAGCCAAACAGGCCAACATGCCGTCTGATAACATTGACCGGGCCATTAAAAAAGGAGCCGGCGAACTGGGCGGCGTTACCTATGAAGAACTGCTTTACGAGGGATATGGGCCGGGAGGAGTAGGTTTGATTGTCGAAGTCACCACTGATAATAAAAATAGGTCGGCATCTGATGTAAGGAGTACTTTTTCAAAGGGAGGTGGAAACTTGGCAGGAGTGGGTGCATTGGCTTTCAACTTTAAGCGGAAAGGTCAGTTCCTGCTAGCCCTGGATAAAATGCCAGAAGATGATTTGACTGAATTAGCTTTAGATAACGAAGCGGAGGATGTTTTGGTGGAAGATGATCATTATGAGGTAATTTGTGAAACTTCCGATTTTGATCGATTGGCCGAGGCATTTGAGAATAAAGGAGTAGAACCGGATTCCTCGGAATTAGCTTACCTTCCCAATATTTTGGTGCCAATAAAGGACGAAGATGTAGCTCGTAAGGTTATGAATTTGATCGAGGCGTTGGAAGAACTCGAAGATGTTAAAGCGGTTCACGGAAATTATGACATGGACAAGCCTTTGCTCGAAAAGATTTCTTTGTAATATTCTCTCTTCATATCTTTGCGGGTTAATAATTAACCAAACCCAATTCAATGCCCATCTCTGATCATACTGACTATTCGAACCAGCCAAATGAAGTTGGTTTGGTTCATGAAGAATCTTTTGTGTGCCAGGATCGCTTTGAACTTTCCAACGGTCAGTTCTTAGAGGGTTATGAATTAAGGTACGAGTGCTATGGGGAGCTTAATTCTGCAAAAGACAATGCGATCTATATCTGTCATGCTTTAACAGGCGACCATCATGTTGCTGGAATTTACAGTGAAGAAGACGATAAGCCGGGTTGGTGGAACCATGTTGTGGGGCCAGGAAAGCCGGTTGACACAAATCGTTTCTTTGTAGTTTCTTCGAATTGCCTTGGTGGTTGCAGGGGATCCACTGGGCCTTCCAGTAAGCGTGCAGATGGGAGTGGGGAATCTTACGGATCGTCTTTCCCTGATCTTTCTATTCGAGACATGATTCATGCACAGCGTGCGTTGGTTGATCATCTCGGGATAACCGCCTTGCATGCGGTGGTTGGTGGAAGCATGGGCGGAATGCAGGCCTTGCAATGGATTGTGGAGTATCCGGGGTTTGCCAAAAATGCTATCATCATAGCGGCCACCGCCCAGCACAGTGTACAAACCATAGCTTTTAACGAAGCTGGTCGTCGTTCCATTCGAGGTGATGACGGGTGGCAAGGTGGGGATTATCAGGAACAGACTAGCCCAGACCAAGGTTTATCGGTAGCTAGAATGATGGCTCATATCACCTACCTTTCCGATATAGGTATGGAGGAAAAATTTGGGGGTGACCGAAGATTAAATCCCAGCGAAGATTTTGAATTTAGCGTTCAGGGTTATCTTGATTATCAGGGTAAAAAGTTCATCGAGCGATTTGACGCCAATTCTTACCTTAAACTTACCGAAGCTTTAGACAGATTCGATTTAGTGGGCGATCAAGGCTTGGCAAAGGCTGTTTCTGGAGTAAAGACTCGCACCCTGGTCATCGCTTTTTCTAGTGATTGGCTGTATACACCTAGGCAAAACAAGCAGATTGTGGATGCTTTACTTCAAGCAGGAAAAGACGCATCCTACTTGGAGATTGATCATTCCCATGGCCACGATTCTTTTCTCATCGACTCTGGCCCCTTTCTTCGGGCATTGGATGTTTTTCTTCAAACCGAGGATTCCTCAAAAACAGAGAACCTTGAAGCTGATGGGTTTAGAAAATTAAAAAATCGATATGAGGTAAAAAAAGAAGCAGATTTTAGAGCGATTGATGACTGGGTGGCTCCCAATGATAAAGTATTGGATTTGGGTTGTGGCAGAGGATTATTGCTCGAGCATTTGCGGGAAACCAAAGAGGTTAGAGGATTGGGCGTTGATTGGGAATTAAACAATTCCACTTTCTGTGTAGCCCGGAAAGTTCCTATTTATCAGGAAGAAATTTTATCGGCTTTGACAAAGTTCAACGAAAACTCTTTCGATTGGGTAATTTTTTCTCGTATGGTCGAATCCTTGCCTGAACCAGGCAGAATTCTCAAGCAAGCCCTTAGGGTGGGACGTAAAGTAGCCGTAAGTTTTGTTAATCATGGCTACTGGAGAAACCGTTGGAATTTCCTCTTACATGGAAAACGGGTATGCAACGATGTTTACCCCCATCAATGGGAGAGCAGTCATTTAAGTAATCATTTTTCGATTCGCGAGTTCGAAGATTTTTGCCTTCGTCTACAAGCGGAAGGAATGAAGGTAAGATTGGGACGAAGAATGTTTTATCGAGGAGACTGGGTAAAGTCTTGTTCTGCCTTTCCTAATTTCCGGGCAGGGCTAGCCATTTATGAATTAGTTAAGGAAGGCATGGACTAGGGGCTATTTGCGTCCTTGGTTCCAGCGGTAAGCAGAACCATATCCCCATGCTAAACCAACTGCCAATCCACCCGCATGTGCCCAATTGGCAATACCGCCAAAAACGCCGGTAAAGCAGATTAGAAAAAAGCCAAACATAATCATGGCTACCATTGGATCCAGTCGAAATCCGTCTGCCGGGTCTAACCGTGTTTTCACCCAGACATATCCAAATAATCCATATACGACTCCAGACATCCCTCCAAAGGCTGGTCCAGTAAGAGTAAATTGGGTTAAGTTGGACACCAATGCAATCAAGAGTATGAAAGAGATAAAAAACTTAGGCCCTTTTCTTTTTTCAATTTGCCCACCAAGGTCGTGGAGCCAAAACATATTAAACAAGATATGTAAAAAGTTAAAATGAAGGAAGATGGGAGTAAATACGCGCCAGATCTCTCCACTAAGAAATTCCGATAATTGCCCATCAACTTTTTCTGAAATAAAAAAACCGCCAACTAGTTCGGTGTTCTTACCCATACCTGAAAGTAGAAAGACCGCAACGCAGGTTATAATAAGCGAAAGGGTCATGGTACCTGCTGAACGGTCAGTTCTCTGCCATTTATCTCGTAAGTTAAATTCCCTGAAACCACGATTTTTGGAAGGTTTTCTTGTCTTCGCATCCTTTTCTATTTGGGATGAAACCTCATATTTTTGGTCTTCCGGATTGGCTTGAAATTCGTTCAAAAAAGAAAAAGCCGAATCCACTTGGTCCTCTTCCGCGATCCAAACTTCCCAGTTTGCCTCTTTGGGAGAATCGGCTTTTTCAAGGGACGATTCTACGCCCTGTTTTTTGATATAACTCCAAAAACGAAGGGCGTGCTTTTCCGTGTTAAAACTTCCAATAAGTCGCATGCATTCCTGTTTTATTGGAATTGATCAAGATTACGAGTTATTTGCTTCCGAATGTTAAAACTTAAGGTTCGATTGAATGAGGCGAAGCTTGGTCGCGAACAGACATTTCCAAAGATAATTCTCCATTCGAAAGAATTTTTGCTTTTCTTACATCACGCCTAAAATCTTCAAGCATTCGATCTTCAAGGAGTTGTTTTGTAATTCTTTTAATATTTTCAAGCAGTGGATCAGTAAAGAATGGTACAGTTTTGAGATAACCTGATTTCAATATTGGAGGGTGTTGGTCTGCTTTAGTATCAAAATTATGCTTATCGACATCTGTATGTGGTACTTTCTTTTTAATGAGAGCTTTTTTTAATAAATCCGTTCTTTGTTTAATCACGCTAGCAGACTTAACGGATTTCAAGAGAGGTATGGCCTCATTATGCCTTTTTAAATCAATTAAAATTCTAGCTTTCCCTAATTTTAAGTAATCAATTTCAATCTCACTTCTCTTTCCAAATTCCTTTATTAGAATATCCCAAGCGTTCAGTGCGTCGTCTTTATTCGAAGCATTAAAATCAAAAAAGCTTTGCGCATATCTTAATTGATAATCGAAGTTGGCCGGCTGCAATCGTGCCGCTTCTTTAAAACTTTCATGCATTAGTAGACCCATCTTCTCTGCTTTATTTAGCTTGGTTAAACGTTCCTCAAAAAGAAAAACAAAATTACCTAGGTTGTAGTGATAAAAAGGTTCATTGGGTTCTAGTCGAGTTGCCATTAAGAAAAACGGGAATGCTTCCATAGGTTGATCATTTTCAACCAAGTAATTTCCCAACTCTTGTTTAACCACGGCAATGTTAGGGTTCGCTTGATCGGCTCTTAAAAAAAGAGCCAGGGCATCTTCGTTCTGCCCTGTCTTTCTCAGAAACTTACCAAACAGGATAAGGGCATGGGTGTTATTTGAGTCTTCCAAAAGATAAGATTCATATAGGTTTACAATCTCCTGAGCTTGCCTGGTTAGTTCTGTTTCGGTCCACTTACTACCCTCTTTAAACAATCGATTCTGCTGCTCAACGATTTTAGATAGCTCTAAATCAGATAGACTTGTGGCGTTTGCTAATATTTTCTGTTCTGTATGATGAATGAAAAACATTAACAAAATTAGTAGTCTGTAAATAAAAGTAGGCATCTCTTTTTTATCTTTCCCATTGTGGGAAGTCTTTCAAGCTTGGAACATTGTTCCTTAGACTTAATCATGTATAAAGATGGATCCTAAACGCACCTCATTATTCCTATTTTCTTTATTGTTGTATCTGAGCCCTACCAGTTGGGCAAAAGATATCTGGGACTCAACTCTTTCTTACAGCCAAGTAGTGGCCAAAGCAAAAGATGGATCTCCTTATCATATGGGGCTTCTGGGGATTTATTTGAGATCCGGGGAAGCGGGTTGCTCGGTAAATACGGATGCGTCGAGACAATGGTCGGAAGCAGCTTTAAAAAAAGGGCATCCTTTCGGATCTTACAACTTGGCTAACCTTGCCATGCTAGAGGGGGATTTTTCCGAGGCAACCAGACTCTATCAAGATGCAGCCCTGCTTCTTCAAAGAAGAGCATCAGATGGAGACGCCGTAGCCATGTATTGTATGGGGGAGATTGATTTTCAAGTTCTTCCCACTAATGTACCGCGAGCTTTGGACCTTTTTCAAAAGTCTGCTGATGCAGGTTACCCTCAGGCACAGGCTACTATAGGTGCTCTTTATTTGAAGGGTTTGCCTGGTCTGTTGGAGAGAAATCCTGAAAAAGGGGTTGGTCTTCTTTCACAAGCTGTTCGAGCCAAATCTTTGACTGCAAGATTTAATCTTGGTATGGCTTATTATAATGGAGACGGAGTGCCTCAAGATCCTAGCAAGGCAGCTCAGTGGTTGCAGGTTGCGGAGAAGCAAAACTTTGCCGAAGCCCAGTATGTCTTAGGGATGTTGTTGGCTGAAGGTGAAGAAGGATTGCCCAAAAATCTAAGCCAAGGCGTTCGCTTGCTGAACAAGGCTGCTAAGCAGGGCCATAAACTTGCCAGGGCTTATTTAGAAAAAATGGACCTTAATCCAGCGACGATTTCGAATAAAGTGGCTCAAACTACCCCTTCAAATTTTTCTAATTTTACGGGTAGTGAAGATGAGAAAATTTTGCAGGAAGCTAGAAAGTATTACACAGGGATCGGGAGGTCTAAGAATTATGAAAAGGCCTTTTCTATGCTATTGCCCCTGGCCAAGGGTGGTTATGCAGAAGCAGCCCGTTTAGTTGGTTTGATGAAATTATCCGGAAGAGGAACTGAAAAAAATCCAAAGGATGCTAAGCAGTGGCTATCCGTAGCTGCACAAAAAGGAGATGAAGTGGCTCGACGAATGTTAGAGCAATACAAGAGCCTTTTTTGACCCTTTTCTTTGGGGTTGAAAAAATTCTAAACTCGTAGAGCGTTTTTCTGTGGATGCGTTCAGTAAATTACCCGTTTTTCAAGAATTTGAAAAATTTAAGCAAAAATGGGAAGCCAATTCCCATGTTATTCTGAAATCACCCACTGGGTCGGGTAAATCCATTGCACTTCCTTATTTACTATCCAAATCTGGCTTGGTTACGGGTAAAATTCTAGTTGTTCAGCCACGAAGAATAGCTGCACGGGTACTTGCCGGTCAAGTTGCCCGAATGTTGGGTTGGTCAATAGGTAAAGAAGTTGGATATCAGGTTCGCTTTGACAAAAAATACTGTTCAACAACTCAAATCGTTTATGTAACCGATGGCATTGCTTTGGCCAAGCTGTTGGGCGAAGAAAAATTAAATGAATTTGAAGTACTCATTCTTGACGAATTTCATGAGAGAAGTGCTCAGATTGATTTGTGCTTGGGATTAGCCTTACAATTATGGCAATCATCAAAGCCAAATCTTCGTATCGTAGTAACTTCTGCTACTTTAAATCTTTCTGCGTTAAAAGAATTTATACCTCAATCTGGGTGCTTGGAGTTGAAAGATCGCTCCTATCCGGTCGAAGTCGAATACCAAGTGGTGAAGAAGGAAATACCCGTCTGGAGGTCATTGGTTGATCTTTTGCCTAGGCTATTGAGCAAAATGGATGGCGATGTTTTGATTTTTATGGATGGAGCTTATGAAATTTCTAAAACGGTAAATGCAATCATAACAAGTTCCTGGTCGAGAGGGCTCGAAATTAGGTCGCTATTTGGTGACCTGTCTAGCGAAAAGCAAGATATGGCATTGGCACCCAGTGAAAAAAGGAAAATTATCGTCAGTACAAATATTGCAGAGACATCCTTAACGATTGAGGGTGTACGAATTGTTATTGATACAGGAAAAGCCAAAAAAATGCGTTATGATCAGAATCGTGGAATAAACGCTTTATTATCTGAGCCAATTAGCAAAAGCTCGGCCGATCAACGAGCTGGTCGAGCTGGAAGGCTTGGACCTGGTTATTGTCTCAGGTTATGGAGTCATACAGAGCATGAAAAGCGTGTCGAATTCGATCTTCCAGAAATTAGAAGAATAGACTTGAGCCAAATTTATTTAAATTTGTTAAGGTTTGATCTCTACCTCGATCAATTAGATTTGTTTGATCCAGTTGCTCAGGTCGCCCTAAGCGATGCGAAGGCTAAGTTAAAAGAACTGGGTGCACTTACCGATCAGAATAATTTGACTGAGCACGGAACTCGAATGAGCCAATTACCTGTCGACCCCAATTGGTCGCATGCTTTACTCAAAGCAAACGAAAAGAATTTGGCCCCAGTGATTGCCTTACTTTTGGCAATGCTTGAGGAACGACCTCCAGTACAATCGGATGTGCTAACTGATTTTTATCCTATGCCTAGCCCAAGATCCGATGCATATTGTTTACTTCTAGCTTTCGAAGAGGCATCTAGAAGAAAGTTTTCAGTTGAAGATTGTAAAAAACTGGGAATTCATGCTGGAAGGTGTAAAGATTCTGAACGTCTGGCACAGTCGCTTTGTGATATGCTTGGGCTTGTATACAAATTGGAAATCCCAAGCTTTGATGAGTTAGCCCAAATTCTAATATCCTGTTTCCCTAGAGCAATCGCTCGTCTTGTAAGCACAGGAAGGCGAATTTACGAGGATGCTCAGGGGCGCCGACTTCATTTAAGCAAAAGGTCGGTTCTTGGAAGTGAGCATTTTATTTTACCTCTACGAGTAGTTGAGAAAAAAATTAGAGGATCTTTAGTTTTAGAGATGGAGTGGGCTACAGGATTGAACGAGGATTGGATAAGGAAGTTTATTGGGCCGCAAAAAATTGCGACCACAGAAGTTTATTTGGATTTAAACACTCGAAAAGTGGTAAAAAAAGAAGTCGAGTCCTGGCAAAACCTAATTCTTTCAATTCGCGAGTCTGAGGATGTAAGCAAGGAAGAAAAAACCAAAGCTTATGCCAAGGCCTTGTTGGCGGGAGATTTAAAATTAAAAAAATGGGATGTAAGAGTGGATAAGTTATTAGAACGGCAGAGCTTTCTTGCCCGGCATTTTCCTGAACTTGGAATTAAGGAATTTGACGATGGGCTAAAGGTTCTTTTTTTCGAGCAGTTGTGTGAATCGGGATCCACATGGCGTGAGATTCGGAATTTAGATGTATATGATCCCTTACGAAATTGTTTTTCTAAAGAAGAGAATGAACTTTTGGATGAGGCCGTTCCTGAAAAAATCAATTTGGGTATAAAAAATCGTCCCTACCCCATTGATTATTCTGACCAAGGAGAAGTTGTGATTCGGGCTATATTGCAAGATCTATATGAGGTAAAAATACACCCCAAGATCGTTTTTGGAAAATATCCACTGGTTATTGAAATTCTTGCCCCTAACCGGCGTCCCGTTCAAAGAACGACTGATTTGCCAAGTTTTTGGGATGGTGCATACCCTATGGTACGTAAGGAATTAGCGGGCCGCTACCCCAAGCATGAATGGCGTTGAGACAAGCTGGACTCGCTAGAATATTCTGTGAACTTTTTTGGTTTTTAGGCGGTTCTTTTCCGCTCAGAAATAATCAATCACGCGGTTGGTATGGAGAGTGGCTGGCTCGAAGATATTTGAAGCGTAAAAATTTGTCCGTTTTAAAAAAAAATTGGCGTAGTCCTCAAGACGCTCGTCGTGAAATTGATCTCATTTGTATGGACGGCGAATGCTTGGTCTTTGTGGAAGTGAGGGCACGATCCCAAAATTCTTTGAATAGCGGATTTTATTCAATTAATTATCAAAAGAAAAATACCTTATTGCGGGGCTGCTCGGATTTTTTAAATCAAAATAAAGACAGGTATAACACTTATCGATTTGATGTCGTAGAAATTGACTTGGCAGATTCTCACAACGAGCTATTTCACCACGAAAACGTTTCCCTCTTTCCATAATACTCTTCTCTTTATATTGTAGAAAGTTTTATGAAAAATTCTGGAAAAAGGAGCATTCCTCCAACTGTGATGGTAATTTTTGGTGCGTCGGGCGATCTTACTGCCCGCAAACTTGTTCCAGCACTGTTCAATTTATCTTTAGATCACTTACTGCCTGAGAACTTTTTTCTAATAGGTTATGGGCGTAAACACGTTTCCGATGATGACTTTCGGTCTGGGTTGAAAAAATCCTTATCTGCTTATTCCCGAAGACCTGTAGATAAAGATATTTGGGATAAGTTGGAGCCCGGTGTTTCTTTTCATACTGGAGCCTATGATGATCCATCAAGCTTTGAGGAATTGAAGCTTAAAATTGAAAAGATTGAGGAGATGGTTGATGGACCGATTCAGTGTATGTTTTATCTATCAACTCCCCCATCTGGATTTTTACCAATTCTTGAAAATCTAGGCAACAGTGGCTTGGCTAGATTGCATCAAAATACTCCTTCAGCTTCCAAGGTTATTGTAGAAAAGCCATTTGGTAGAGACCTGAATAGTGCCCGCGAACTTAATCAAATGATAAATCGTAGGTTTTCAGAGTCACAGGTCTTTCGAATTGACCATTATTTGGGCAAGGAAACCGTACAAAGTTTATTGGTTCAAAGATTTGCCAATAGCATTTTTGAGCCCGTATGGAATCGAAATTATGTGTCCTCTGTTCAAATTACCGTATCAGAAGATTTAGGGGTTGGTTCGCGTGCTGGTTATTATGATCGTAGTGGAGCAATGCGAGATATGATCCAAAATCATGTTATGCAGTTACTTGCCCTGACTACTATGGAGCCACCATCGTCCTTGGATCCAGAAGCTATACGGGACGAGAAAGTCAAGGCATTGCAGGCAATTAAGCCTTTAAATTTAAAAGATCCCCACGCAGAGGTCGTTCGTGGAGTTTACACAGAAGGACTAGTTGGTGGCGAAAAGGCGATTGGTTACCAAAACGAAAATGGTGTCTCTTCCACTTCTTACACTGAAACTTACGCTGGGCTCTGTTTGCAATTGGATAACTGGCGGTGGAAAGGGGTGCCTTTCTACATAAGGTCAGGCAAGCGACTTGCGCGTAAAGTAAGTGAAATCGTGGTTCAGTTCACTCGTCCTCCCGCCATTCTTTTCGGACATGATTCAAGACAGCCTCTTTCTCCCAACCTTCTGACGATACGTATTCAACCGAATGAAGGAGTGGGTTTAAGTTTAAATTCGAAGACTCCAGGACTTGAAACTAAGCTTCAACCAGTCAACCTATCTTTTGGTTATGAAACGACCTTTGGCTCAAATACACCTGAAGCATACGAACGCCTTATTCTTGATGCTTTGGCTGGCGATGGAACACTTTTTATCCGCGGCGATGAGGCGGAAAACTCTTGGGGGTTACTAACGCCCGTGCTCGATTACTGGCAATCTATGGGCAACCAGGGGCTAGAGAAATATGCTGCTGGATCATGGGGTCCTTTGGCAGCCGATAAATTATTACTTCAACGGGGGCATGAATGGATTACAAACAAATGAAAACTTTTACATACCGAGTATTTATCAAAGTCTGGCTATTATCTGCTGTTTGCTTGGGTTTATTTGCAAAGGTAGATAAGGATGAACTTGTGACTAAGATCCATACAAAACCTGTAGATTCAAAAAACCAGTTTGCTCTAATTGGAGGTGGATGCTTTTGGTGTACCGAAGCGGTATTTGAACAGATTGATGGGATAATGTCCGTAATCTCTGGGTATGCCGGCGGGCAGACCAAAAACCCAACTTACAAAGATATCTGTACTGGTAAAACTGGTCATGCTGAGGTTATAAAGATTCATTTTGACCCCCAAAAAGTTTCATTTTCTCAGATTTTAGAAATTTTTGGAAATGCACATGATCCAACGACCCTTAATAGGCAAGGTGCGGATGTAGGCACTCAATATCGTTCAACCATCATGTTTTATGATGAAAAGCAAAAAAAAGAAGCAGAATTATGGAAAGAAAAACTTACATCTAAGCTTGTTGATTCCGTTGTTACCGAAATTGTTCCTGCTCCTAAGTTCTATCCAGCTGAGGAATATCACCAGGATTATTATGCTAAAAACCCAGAACAAGGTTACTGTTCCTTTGTTATTCGTCCAAAACTCAAAAAACTTGGGCTGGAATAAGTAATTGAAAATTTTAGAGATTTTAGAACTCTAAGTTGTATTTGAAATAATTTTTAAAGGACAATAAAGGCCCAATTCTTTTTATGCTCGATATGCATGTCGTGCCAAAAATCTGAATTTCATTAGATTTAGTTTTTAGTAAAAGCGTAAAAAAATAATAATCAAAGAATGCATAGACTATGCATAAACACTATATTCTTGGCATTATAAAATCCTTGCCAAAAATATTATTTGGTAATTATCTAAATTTATGGATCATGAAAATTTTAACAATTCATCAAAATCTATTCGGCACATAACAGAATGGTTTGAAAAAAATCAATGTAACTCTCTTTGTGTATCTGGTCTTTTTGATGATTTGCCGGGAGTGAGTTTCTTTATTAAAGATAGGGAACACCGACTTGTGATGGTCAATGAAGGTTTTTTGCCTAGATTGGGTTTATCTCAGGAGGGATTATTTGGAAAAACTGATTTTGATTTATTTCCCGCCCGATTAGCTGAGCATTTTAGAAGGGATGACCGAGACATTTTTGAATCAAAAAAACCAAAGTTAAATATTTTGGAATTGGTTTTTAATAGCCAAGGTTTACCCGACTGGTATCTCACTAATAAGTATCCACTTTTTAATGATCGTGGGGATGTTATTGGATTAATGGGAACTGTCCGTCCTTACGGAGATGGAGAGAAGAAAGAATTAAAATGGGAAAGAGACGATGAAATTGGCCGTGCAGTTAATCATATTCGAAACAATTTTCGCGGTGAAATTTCAATTAGCGACCTAGTGAAGGTATCCGGAATTTCTCACCGAAAACTGCACCGTGGATTCGTCGAGTTGTTTGGTACTGCTCCTATGCAATTCATAACGAGAACAAGAATTGAGGCAGCTTGTGATGATTTACTTTCATCCAGTAAGAAATTGTCCATTATTGCTCGGGAGAACGGCTTTTACGACCAGAGTTCTTTTACCCAATTATTCAGGAGACAAATGAAAATAACGCCTTTAAAATACAGAAAACAAAGAGGATTTATCTAGGATTTATATACCGCTTCCGTAAATTTTTACTCTACGAATGTAAACTTCTGAATGTTCTTCAGCGATTGACCACCAATTGAGGTTATCTGTACTTGGAACGGAACCATTTTCAAAAGCTTCCACCAGCCTAGCACCTTCCATCGATAGTACTCTAACCATTACATCTATAACATCTGGGAACAGGTAGAAGGTTTTATTGTTTAGAGTTTGATAAGCTTTGTAGGATGTAGCCATAAATTCTTCTGCAAGTAGACTTCCTGGTGAATTAATATCAATGGGCGGAAAAATCTGAACCAAATTTCCTGTACCAAAACTGTTTTTTTCTAAATGGTAGGCTCGGATTCCAAAATCTATAATGTTAGAAGCGAGGCAAAAGGAAGTAGGTGAATAATCAGTCCCGTCTGGTATGATCGGATTAATGATGGAGGAAGGAATTCGCGGAGTGCCTAAATCGGTAGGATCAAGAGAGGTCGAGGATGCTGATGAATTGTACCCGCCATCAGGGTGAAGATTGTAGCCAGCCTCGAAAGTATTTTTAGCCGATACATCAGATCTGAACAGTTGATATTTCGCTCTAGATGAAGGAGAGCCAGTCACTCCGTATCGTATGATTTGATAACCGATAGCACGTGCAGAGCCATGATTTTTTGCATTTGGATCTAATTCTGGAGATTGAGAGAAAAAACGTAACCAACAACCCGCAACACCAAAACGGGATTCTAAAAAAGGGCCCTGTCCAAGTGCATCAATCTCTGAATCTTTTAATTCTTCACTTGGCCAGTCTGAATCAACTATTCGAAGAGAGTCAATTGGGCTTTTACCATTACTACTGATGGACGGCTTTACCCAATAGCCGCTGTTCTCATTATCGTTAAGTAAAGATATAGCCATCCAGGCATTGCCATCATTTCTGTAGAGGGCGCATTGAAGATCTTCTTGAACCTGGTCGAGTACAAATTGTGCAATCTGATTCGTTTCGATTGTTGATGTTGACTTTGTCTGAGTTTCGAGAACTTGAGTAGAAATTAAAAGAAGCATACCTGAAAGAAGGGCAGTTACAGAGACTGCGACGAGCAATTCGATGACTGTAAAGCCTTTAGCCCGTGTTGATGGAGGAATCGTTTCTTTCATTAAGAGATGAATGTAGTACTAACCTTTAACCAGACAAGTAAAGAGCCAATTTAATTATTAGTAATTATGCGATATAGCCCATGGCTTCTCCGAATCTAAAGTAAGTTTCATAACCCTTGGCTGATTGTTCTAGAAGATCTTCGCGGAAATTTATGCAATTTTTGGGAAAGATAGTCATTACGCAAGATCCGCCAAAAGAAAAATATCCAAATTCATCTCCTTTTTCGACAAATGAATTTTCATTGGCGGTAATGTGAACAGATCCCACACAAGTTGCTCCGATTAGAAGTTGGACTACCTTTCCTACCTGCTCGTTTTCCACAATTGATAAATATCTCTTGTTTTCCCAGAAAATTGAGAGTCTTTTTCTAAGTGCGATTGGATTTACAGAGAGTAAGCTACCGTTGATTAATTTGTTATCTCCCACTTTGCCAGAAAGTGAAAAGTGAAACCGGTGGTAGTCTACAGGGCATAGGCGACTAATAACCATGGATCCCTCTCTAAAGGTATTTCCTAAGTTTTCGGAACCGAGTAATCTAGAAAGATCAAACCCTTGCCCCTTGGCATATACTTGCGAAACTTTTGATAAATTAGGCAGGATTAAGTGTCTTCCATCTGCAGGAAAGACGACCGAAGCTTGGGACGGGTGAACCGGACGAGCTTGAGGTTTTAATTTACGGAAAAAAAATTGATTAAAGGTTTCGTAGCTTGCGGTTTTATCTAAAAATTCATCGGTGTTGAGCTCATATTTTTCGATAAAAGGGCAAATTTTGGAACGGCTTTCGGGGGTATCCATTTTGTTTCCATACCACTTGGAGAACCAAGGTCTTTTAACCATTCCCCACAATCCAATTCTTCCTAAAATGTTTTCGTAAGAAAAACGTAACCATTTTTCCCCGTATATTTTTTCGGTTTCATATACCGAAAGGTAGGGATTCCAAAAGCGTATGTCCGGATTCATTTAGATGTAGAAATAAAGCCCGATCCGGACGGGCAAAATGGAAGTCTTAGGCTTTTTGGATTTTTCCAGCCTTAATTGCTTTAACTGATACCCATTGACGTTTAATTTGTCCGCTGGGAAGTTTCACACGGATACGTTGTAAGTTTGGCCTGAAAGTGCGTTTGTTGTTTTTGACTAACTGTAAGCCGATACCACCGGCTTTTTTGCTAACGCCTTTATGAATAATACGACCGCCTACTTTAGGGCGCTTACCTGTGATTGCACATACTTTGGACATAACGAAAATAAGGGGATAAAGGTTAAATAATGTCAGAAAACAGCGATCTGACAAGATAAAAGGCTTAAAGGGGTTGCAGGTATTGATGAGCTTTGATGGATGAATTGCTCTCCGTAAGATAGTATATCTCTAACGCACTTGTTTGTGCAAGGAACATGGGTGCTTTATGCTTTCCCAAAACTAGGCAGGTCGATGCTATGGAATCAGCAATCATGCCAGTTGGAGCCACCACAGTAACTTGAGCACTCCCTTTTAAGCCAATCCCAGTCTTTGGATTAAGTAAGTGAGAATAGCGTGTTCCATTTATTTCTAAGTTTTGCTCAAGATCGCCCGAGGTGGCTACCGCACAATTTGATAATTCAAGTACGGGCAATTCCGGGTGAGGCCTTCCTCCAATTTCTACACGCCACCCCTTAGATGCTTTCGGGGCATCGCCAATGGTCAAGTCTCCACCAGCATCGATTAAACATTTTGCAAAGCCCCGATTTTTCATTGCTTCAAGCATGCGGTCTGCAACATACCCTTTGGCAATACCTCCTAAGTCTAGAACCATTCCTGGAACGAGCAGATTTCCAGAAGTATTCAATCTGTTCAGAACTAATTTTTGATAACCGGTTCGTTGCCGAGTTTCACGAAGTTTACTCA
Organism: uncultured Opitutales bacterium; assembly: GCA_943787575.1. GTDB lineage: Bacteria > Verrucomicrobiota > Verrucomicrobiia > Opitutales > Seribacteraceae > Chordibacter. The sequence goes on from CALSMY010000018.1 coordinate 52,873, forward strand.
TTTTGGGTAATTTTTGTCGAAAGCGGGCAATTCTCCACAAACGAGTGAGGGGACCTAAAGTTACATCAAATGCTCCATCGCTCATTCGCGAAAGTTCTTGGCCATACTCTAAAACCCTAAAGAGTTCATCAGATAATTTCACAGATCTACCATCTACTGAACTTTGCGAAAACAGAGATAGTTCGCTGTTTGCCTCATAGTCGCTAAAAAGCATATTTAGACGAATACCTTCACGGAAGGCTGAGTCTGTTGCCTTTTTGAGAGCATCTGTCATGGGTGCATCTACGACTATTTGAACCTCAGTGCCCATGATTTTTTTAGAAAAGCGTGCTTTCGGTGTACCCTTCTCGTCTCCAAATCCAACAAGCACATAACTCAAAGTCAGCCACAGTTGGAGTAACTTAATCATTTTTGTAGGTGATTGGAATTTGAGAGAAAGGATGATTAAAGATTGAGATTATAAACAAATATCTCTTAGTAAGGATATTTACTTTTGTATTTATGAAGCCATTCAAACTTACTTGCAAATTCGTACTTGGAGCAATCCTCGCCACACCTTGGGTTCAAGGAAATTCCTCGGAGATTGATTTTGCCCGCGATGTTCAACCTATCCTCGAACACAACTGTGTGAGTTGCCACCGCGAAGACAACGCCAAGGGCGATGTGCGATTAGACACAAAAGCCGCCACTCTTGCCGGGGATGATGTTTTGGTGCCTGGGGATCCAGAGTCGAGTTCGCTTTATTGGACAACCACTCTGCCCTTGGACGATGAATTAATTATGCCTCCCATTAAAAACGAGGAAAAAGACTATCCTTTAACTGATGCCGAAAAGGCAGTCCTTGAACAGTGGATTGTGGATGGAGCAGAATGGCCTGAAGAAATCGTACTAGAACCGCGCAAGCGTCTACCTAAAACCATTTCGTTTGTTGAGCATGTACAGCCTATTTTGGAGCTCAACTGTGTGGCTTGCCACTACGAGGGGAAGGTAAAAGCAGACCTGCGCCTAGATACTAAGGCTTATGCATTTGCCACTGATTATGTGATTAGTCCCGGTAATGCCCTTGAGAGCGACTTATATGTTCTTTGCACTCTTCCCATGGATGACGAAATGTTCATGCCCCCAGCCCCAGCGGATCCGCTTTCCTCAGGTGATTTATATACCTTGCGCCGATGGATTGATGAAGGTGCGGATTGGCCCGAGGAAGTAACTTTGGCTCCGAAGAAGAAGTCGCTCACCATCTTGGGGACGATGCCCAAAGACCTGTATAAGGAGCTTGGTTTTTCTGAGGGTCCGGTAACGGATGAATTTTCCGAGTACGAGGAGGAAATATCTACTTCCGACCTTGCTTTTGAACTCGTGCCAATCGAGGGGGGAGAATTTACCATGGGTAGTCCGTTGGATGATTCTTCTCGCGGTGAGAATGAGTGGCCCGCCCACCAAGTTGAAGTTTCTGACTTTTGGATGGGCAAGTATGAACTCACTTGGGACCTTTACGAGTTGTGGATGCTCAATATTGACCGGGATAACCGGGCTTACAAAAAAATGGAGGAAACCAAAGCCGATGCACTGACCGATGCGGTTACCAAGCCGACAGCTCCCTATACTGATATGACTTTTGGAATGGGCAAAAGCGGATTTCCCGCGATCTGCATGACTCAATTGTCTGCTAAAATGTATTGTATGTGGTTGAGTGCCCGAACTGGCAGGTTTTATCGATTGCCCACCGAAGCTGAGTGGGAATATGCCTGCAAGGCAGGGAGCGATACCGCTTATAACTTTGGAGATGATTCCGAATCCCTGCCCGATCATTCATGGCACCTCAAAAATAGTTTCTTTCAGTACCAATCAGTTGGGGGAAAGCCTGCCAATGGCTTTGGCCTTTTTGATATGCATGGTAATGTTTGGGAATGGACCCTTGATCAATTTGCTCCACCTCCCACAAAAGCACCTTCTGAAAAACGGGTAAACCCAATGGTAGTGCCCACCTCACTGTACCCAAGAGTGGTCAAGGGCGGTTCATGGGATGACGGTCCCCAAAACCATCGTTCAGCTGCACGCATGGCTTCTGAAGAATCCTGGAAACAACAGGACCCTCAAATTCCTAAAAGTGTATGGTATCATACCGATGCCCTGTTTGTTGGTTTTCGTGTCGTACGACCAAGAGAAATTCCACCCCTGGAAGATATAGAAAAATACTGGCCATCTGAAGCCGAGATTTTGGCTATTCCCTCACGGTAGTTTTGGATACTGGCTTATGGAAGAGAGCCAAAGACGGTTAGGGATAATTTTCTATCCTTTCTGAAAACAACAAAGCGGATTTAAGTTGCCCGCGACTTGCACCTTGGATCAGTTTAAAGGTTAGGAATGAATCAAGAATTACCTGATCCAAACAACCGGCCAATTGTGGGTCTAAAAAGCAAGGGCTTTGCCTTGGTCATCACCCTGGCGCTCGTCAGCTTTGTTTTCTTACTGGTTATTTCATTAATTAGCCAAGTTCGTATGGATCTCGCTTATTCGGATGTCCGACAAGACCATATTCTTGCCAAAGCACATGCTCGTATGGGCATGATGATTGCCATTGGAGAAATCCAAAAACATCTTGGGCCCGATACAAGAGTAACCTCTACGGCTGATCTTTATGACGATCGTATTGAATCGGAAAAAGATTACCGAGCATCGGGTTACCCCTTGCCATCCACAAATTTAGAAGAAGTTAATCTTTATGAATCCGGAAAAATAAATAAAATAGAGCTTGGTCAGCGACAATGGACTGGTGTGTGGAAGAATAGGGGTGGTTGGGCAGAGACCAAATTGCCCACTCCGCCGCTTCCTGAAAATAGAGACGATGGCAAAGCCCTGACCCTATCATGGTCCTACGATTCAAGTTATGATCCGCACCCCGCAGTTGAACAGGCTTGGCTTGTGAGCGGAAATGAGGGGTGGAGCCGAAAACTCGGGATTATGGATTCTGCTGGTGTTTTATTTAGGGAATTTATTGAAGTGCCAGATGGAATAATTATCGACGACGAAGGGGTCAGAGTCCTGAAGTGATCCCTTGGGTGGAACTTACGGAAATAAGGAAAATCCATGGTCCGATCACAAAAGTGTGGTTGAACAAATGGAATCTACGGGGTCATATCACCATCCGCTTATACCTTTACAGGACCCAATCGGACCCGATCGAATGGACGGATCCGAACAAACGACTTGGTTGCTCAAGGCTCCCCTGCTAAATGAATCTTTCGAATCCACAAATTTTGATCATCAAAAAAATTGGAAAGATTATTTGGTTACCGAACCTGTAAAGGTCAGAAAAACCGCCCTTCACTTCAGTGACGACAAGCGTAATCAAGAAGAAGACGTTGACTGGGCCGAACGAAGTGGAAGCTATGCATATTGGGTTGGAGACGAAGGTGTAAAGGCGAAGATCAATCTGATGGAACCATTTAAAGTGGAAGATGATGAGAGCATTACTTATCTATTAGATTCTCAAAATAAATTAAAGCTAGCCAGTGAGCCCAACATTAACGATGGAAGCTATGGCTTTGAATATAGTTCCGGGTTCGAAAAACGGAAGGACTTGATTAGTGCTTTAAGCATAGATGATTTATTATTGAATACTTCTTCTTCAGAAATTGGTTCAAATTATCATTATCATTCTATGACTTCAGATTCTTTTGGAGTTTTGGCTGATGTTCGAACAGGGGGATTAAAAAGAGATTTAAGCCAGGCATTTGCTTTAAGCAAAAATACGAGTAAAGCCTGGGAGAAGGATTTTGGAGAAAACTTCATTTTTCGCGATCGGGTTCGGGCAATGAAGAATATTCCACTTGAGGCAGATACCATGAAGAACCAATGGTTTGTTTCTGCAAATGACGCGACTGTGGATGATCCCGATGCCCTTTTGGCAGGTCCACCATGGTCAGTTCTCGCGGGGTATCATAATTTAACAGATTTAAATAATTCACTGGCGATGGATGCCCCCGACCAATTTCCCAGAACAGTGGGAGATAATGCTCTAATCTTTGGCCGAAGGGCTCCAGGAAGTCCCCGTAATGCCTTTAAGAATGCCCAGGCTGCGTATCCCTACTTTAATTGTTTTAGCTCCTCGGTTAGAAGCATTCGTCCTGAGCCCAAAAATCATCCGATCTTACCGGTCTTTGTCAAAGGGAGGCTTTCTATTTCTCCTGTTGCAACAGACTCCCCCGGGAACTTTTGCCTTGGGATTAATCCTGCGATTACACTTTGGAACCCCTATGATAAGGAAATGATCTTGAATGATTTATTTGTTGAGATTCCGTTCGGAGGAAATGGAGGCACTCCTAGTTCTTTAACCTGCAGGGTCACCCAGGTTGATTTTAAAGAATATGATTTGTACAGAAAATGGTGGGCTTATATTTACGGTGATTTTAATGCGTCGTTTGAGTTGTCAAAGAACGACCTTAATTCAATCGAACGCGAATTCTCAGCAGGATACATTAAGAATTGGAGGCAACCATGGGGAATATATTCTTTCTCAACTTTCAGGAATACCTATAATGAAACACAATCTCAACCGGGTTTAATTGATACCTTTCTACAGAACTCCTCCCCACCATTGGGCTCGAGCATAAACCAAGCAAATTGGAATAATAGAGTGCCGCCCGATTCGATGTATGGAATAAAATTACAAGGCAATACATTTTACCATGAAAATCCACGAGATGGCATTGGGGATTATACCTTTACCTTTAATAGTATGACCAAAGAAGAATTCTCTTTTAACCGGCTGTTTATGAGGATTAAAAACCAAAGCGACTCCTCTAATTCTGTGACATTAGCACCTGGAGAAGTGGTAACTTTTGCCGCTTTTGCTTCCTCTAACGCCATAGATGTGCAAACAAATCAACCCGTTGCGTCCGGCTCGGTGCCTGACCCACCATCTGTTATAAATATTACAAGAAAACCCATGGGGGAAGTTGAAAAAGGCTATGTTTGGGATTCCGGCTTTGCTCTAAACAAAGATGCTTGTGCCTATGTAATTAACATGGGGGGAACTACCGGTTACCTTGTAAATACTGCCGAAAAATATACTCCTCAAGGAATCCTATCCAGTGTACCTTGGTCTAATTCTGAAAGGTATACAAAGCCGAATTGTTTTACTATTTGGCAGGGAGATCCCAATAATCTTGAAGAGAGCAAAGTATTAACTCGTTTGACCAAACCGAGTAGCATAAATCCAAAGTCGTTGTCAGATATCCGTTCAGAAGCAAAGTTTAGCACGAATGATTATCTCCAGTGGAATTTGGAGCAAAGTGCACAAGGAGCCTATCAGGAAAAATTGTTTGGTTTGGGCTGGGAGGTTGCAATGAGCATGCCTGGAGATTTGGATAACGATAGGATTACTTTTAATGAGTTTAACCCTCGTGCATTAGTTCACAGTACCCAGCACGGCCAAGGTAGTTGGCTTAAGAGTCCTCGTATATTGCAACCGGACTCACTACTCTAATCCTCCTCAATTATCCTTTACTCCCTCTCCCGGTCCTTTTTCCTACTCTATCGACGGCAAATCTTTTGCATTTAATGTTAAAGATGACCAGTACCTTGAAAGTACGGCAAAATCTACTCCTGATATTTTCCAACTTCCAACCGTGTCTTCTGAAGATCCAGTGCCGGTCAATTTTAACAATAATAATTTAGGCACAGTAGCCAGGGGTAACCTGTTAACTTTATCGGATAAAGGCACAAGTTATGGGTTTGATGAGGATGATAACCCTGACTCTTACAATGATCCGGTTGTAGATGCTTCCTTTGGGCAGGAAAGAATTGGTTTTTTTAACAAAGATGAAAGCACGGGATCGCCATATACAGGAAAATTTTCTGGTTCTACACATGCGGTCATGTTCGAAACCCCAAAGGGAAAAGTTCTGTCGTTACTTCAATACAGGCATGCTAACCTGAACAATTACTTGCATGGTCCAAGCTATGCTCTGGGGAATTCATATGCCACCACACAGGTAGCCAGGCATAGGAGTTGGGGAAGAGTACAGAGTATTACTAAAAAACCCACATCTGAGGGGGGGATGCTCAGCGTAAGCAAAAATATGGAAGATGAAGATAGTGCTATAGCATTCTACAAAAACCTGCTTGGAGATGAAGTTGCAAGAGCAAGAGGTTTAAACAACTTTATTGAATGGAACATCGATCCTAGTCAAGGATTTGCTCCATGGAGGTATTGGGGAGCTGATCAATTAAACCACCAAAATACAACCATTGATCATTCTTATTATTTGAATCGAGCTCTTCTCGATGGTTATTTTTTGTCTGGGTCTAAAACGGGTAAAGATTATTCGAACGAAAATGATACTTTATTGGGGCAAAGGTTTCGTCCGTTTTTGTGGGACACTGCAAGCGGACAAGCTTTTAATCCTGCTAGTCATTCAGATATTGTCGGGAATAATCGATTAGTTGGATATTTACGAAATGGTGAGTGGGAGGATTCACTTACCAGTTATAATTCTCAAGATGATGAGGATGACTATCGTTACCAAACGATTGCCGGAGATTTATTGCTTGAAGGAGCATTCAATGTAAATTCAACTTCGGTTGATGCCTGGGTTGCTCAGCTCTCTTCCTTGCGGGGTCTACAAATCCAGCGACTAGATGGATCCTCTGCAGGTGTTGCTAACAGACGAGACACCGGTGGTTCGATTTTTGAATGAGCCAGCTTCCAATAACTGGAACGATTTGCGAACCTTAACAGATGAGGAAATTGAAAATTTAGCCAAAAGCTTGGTCAAACAAGTCAAACTGCGTGGACCATTCCTTTCTTTTGCCGATTTTGTAAACCGTAGATTAGCCCTTGGTCCGATGGATAGTGATCCTAGCAAATCCAAAGGTACGCGAGTAAATTTCGTTCTGAGGGATTTAAATAATTGGGAAAAGGAAGATAGGTTTACCACTCAGGGGTTGAGGGGGGCTGTTCAATCTGCAATTGCAGAAGCAGGGCTTAACGACGAAGGTTCATGGACAACCGACGACTGGATTCCCAAAGTGCCTTTGTTTAGATATGACTCGTCTGGAATATTGTTTGACTCCTCTTACGGACTAAGAGCATCAGCTTTAAATTCACCATCCTTAGACCCGGGTGGTAGTACACCTCGTTCTTGGGGTATTGGATCGTCGACGCAGTTAAAACTAATTTCTCTGCCTGATGTAAATGGGAATGGATCGCTTGATTCGATTCGGGATGATATTATCACCTATCCAAGTACAAAATTTGGTGAGGCTCCGGAGAATCTATTAGCCGTTGAACACTTGGCAACTGGTGCGAATAAGCCTGGTTGGGTAATGCAGGCCGATCTTCTAAGCCCATTGGCACCGGTTAGCTCAGCCCGCTCTGACACCTTTGTCATTCGTGTGATGGGAGAGACGAACTCTGATTCTCCCGCAAGAGCATGGATTGAACTTGTAGTTCAAAGAACACCAGACTTTGTAAAACCTGATATAGATCCAGCTCATCATCGCCCTCACGAACCCTTTAAGGACAAAAATAATAATGGATATTGGGATAATGGCTTTAATGAACATTGGTTGGATTTAAACCGCAATGGAGACTCACTTGCACAACCGGATTTACCCGGAGTGGGCGAACTTGGCAGACAGAAGGATTACAGAGACGGTATGCTCTCCGATTTAAAATTAAAAATGGATCCTCAGGAGGAGGATACCCAATCCACCTCCCAAATCTCTTATCAAGGAATTAACCAAAGGTTCGGCCGAAAATTTAAAATTATCCGTTTCCGCTGGTTAAGGGAGGAAGATGTTTAAAGAATTAGGGCCTTTAAAATGATGAACTTTTTTTTAAATTTTCGAATCTTGTTAGCTTTACCCCCTTTACTTCTTTCAGGCCAATTCGCTTGCAATTTATTTGCTCAAACTATTGTACCCACTTCTGAACCAACCGCTTATTTTAACGCGGTTTTTTTTGATAGCGGAGGTTCAGAAAATTTTGTTTATGCACCGTGGGGTAATGCCCAAGAGACCAATTCCACAATTTTTAAGATTCGGGTGGGTTCTTATCGAATGTCTAAAAAGTTTTCTTATTATGGGAACAGCCCGCTCAAGCTTTACATTAGCAAACAAGACTTGGCTGATTTGGACGCTCCTCCCAAACTAATTTCCGTTGTAGAGCACGCTTTTAAAACCTCTAATTCAGGGACTGTGGAAGAAGTCTTATTACTAAAAAAAACCAAGGATGGTACGATCCAATCCTTCGGATTACCCTTCGGTAAATTCAAAATCCCCCAAGGGAACTTTCTATTTCAGTCTTTTGCCAAGGAAATGACTTATTTTAAGGTTGGAGAAAATAAATTTAGTTTGCCGGGCGGAAAGTCCAAGTTGGTTCAACCAGGTTCAAATGTAAAAGACTTGTCCATCAATGGATATTTAAAACGAAAAGGTAAATTCAAGGATGCTCTTATTCAAAATATTTCAAACTCTAAAACAAAAAGAGGTATTCTTGCTTTGAATGTTTCTGGTAATATGATCAAGCCACTTTCCTTGATTGAAAAAATAATTAAAGAGGAGTCTGTATTGGGATACGGATCTAATCGAACAACGAATCCTCTACAGCGGTCAGATGATCAAAATGCCACTAAAGCTACTCGGTTTTAAACCCCTGAGTTGAGTCCGTAAGATATCATTAAAAGCCAAGGGATTGGTCCTTGGTAATTTTTCGATAGTAACATCCTTTTCTCGCGACCCCCTTCTCATCTTTGACATGGCATGCACCCTGCCCTTTGGGGCGTACACGATAGAGGATGGAGTTTTGTTCACAGTTTACCCGAACTTCTACGATCTCTAAATAGTCACCCGAGGTCTTTCCTTTGATCCATAATTCATTCCTGCTGGAACTCCAAAAGGTAGCCATGCCCTCCTTCGAGGGCTGTATTCAGGGCTAAGTTGGTTGGCATAGCCAACGATTAATACCTCTCCACTTTCCGCATCCTGTGCGACTGCGGGTATGAGGTCTTCACCACAGGCAACAACCTTGGCAAGTTTCTTAAAATCGAGGGAGAGGGAGGTCCCGTTTTCCAGTTCGTGATGGTCCATATTTTTTGATTACTATGATGTGCACGGATAGTCGATTGGGAAAAGCTTTGTTTCTTACAATTGTCTGTATTCTCTGACCGAATTTTATTATGTATAATACCAAGATGCCCAGGGATAAAGAATATGCAGTCGTGCTTTTCGATGGCGTTTGCCACCTCTGTGACGGAGCGGTCCGATTTATTTTGCGTCGGGAAAATTCCACATTGTTACGCTTTGCTCCTTTGCAGTCGGAAGCGGGTAAAGCTTTGCTAATGAAATACGGATATTCGGAAAACTATTTGGATGGCTTGATCTTTATTGAGAATAAACGAGCTCATGACCGTTCATCTGCCTGTTTGCATATTGCGGGTAAACTCAAATTGCCCTGGAAGTTGTTTGTTATTTTCCTGCTTGTTCCCAAGCCATTACGCGACCTTGTTTATCGGATGGTTGCGGTTGCTCGTTACCGGTGGTTTGGGAAAAAGGAAGTATGTTCCCTGCCACAGGGAGAAGATCAGGCACGCTTTCTTTAAAAACTCTTTACTCCGCCAGTGCGGGGATCAGGTGTGCGAGGAGTCGGGTCATTCGGGGTAAGGCTAGTTCGGAGGTTCGCGTGACATCCTCGTGTGTAAGTGCATCGCTGTTCCGACCAGCGGCCAAGTTACTGATGCATGAAATGGCTCCGACTTTTAAACCAAGTCCGTTTGCCACCATGGCTTCTGGTGTCGTCGACATGCCCACGGCGTCTGCACCTAAGCTGGCAAATGCCCGAATCTCCGCTGGTGTTTCGAAGGCGGGCCCGGAAAGGGCGAGGTAGGTACCTTCTTTAATTTCCTGTCCTGTTGCGTTCCCAGCCTGCTTAATTTTCTGGATCAGTCCTGGGTCGTACACTTTCGATTGGTCGGGGAAGCGGGGAATGGAGGGGTGTGGCCCCTGTCCGATTAGTGGATTGCCCCCCATAAAATTCAGATGATCCGAAAGGGCCAGGAAGTCACCGGGTTGCAAATCCTCCCGAATTCCCCCTGCGGCATTGGTCAGCAGTAGCGTGCTGACTCCGAGTGCGTGGGCGAGAAGAGCGGGAAAAATGACCGGTTCCCAGCCAACCCCTTCATAAAAGTGCCTACGGCCCTGAAAAATTAGAACATCCAGACCACCTGGGCCTGGCAAGCCAGAGGTTTCCCTCATGCCCATCAACCGTGGTGGAGCCCATACCAGGCAATTTTTCATACGGTATACTGGAAATGGGAGATAGTCCGTCTACAATTTCCCCCCATCCGGAACCGCAAACCAAACAAGCTTGGGGATGGATATCCCCCCAGGTCTCGTCCAAAATTTTGCGGGCTTGTAGGAGCGAGGGGGACGGAGTTTCTTCAGCCATAAGTAAGTTCTACCCCATCCCGGCGGATGGTTACATGATTGGCTTGATCTGGGCGTAGAGAGGCTTCGGTTTGGCCAACCACTTGGGCATCAATCCCGAAGGATTTGGAAATTTCAATGACTCGGTCGGCATGTTCGGGTGGGCAATATGCTTCTAAGCGATGTCCCATGTTGTAAACTTGGTGCATTTCCTCGTTGGTGGTGCCTGAGGCTTTTTGAATCTCTGCAAATAAGGGAGGAGGAACAAAAAGATTGTCCTTAATGTGATGCACGCCGGTTCCGAAGCGCATACACTTGGTTTGTCCACCGCCTGAACAATGAACCAACCCTTTCAGTTGGTCGCCAAGTTCCTCTGCCATAGCCTTGGCTACCGGCAGATAAGTGCGGGTGGGGCTGAGCAATGCCTGGCCTACACTCAAACTAGAACCTGGGAGTGGGTCTGCCATACGGTAGGGCCCGCAGTATATGTATTCCTCCGGGGTTTTGGAATCGTAGGTTTCCGGGTATTGTTCGAAATAATGCTTTGATAAAAGTTCATGCCTGGCACTGGTAAGTCCATTGCTTCCAATACCACTATTCTCAATCTTTTCATAGCTTGCTTGTCCGCTGGAGGATAGCCCGACAATTGCTAAGCCCGGGCAAATTCGGGAATTATCGATCACCCGGTCACGTTCCATTACCGCTACGGCACAAGAATCCACCGCCACCGTGCCGGTCAGGTCTCCAACATCTGCAGTCTCCCCTCCCCCGCTGAGTACAGAAATGCCGAGATCCCGTAAGGATTGTAAAAACTCTTCAGTTCCTTCGATCAATGCTGCCAGAGCGTCGGCGGGAAAGTTTCTTGCATTCCGGTTAACGGTGCTGGAAATCATTACTCTTTCCCACGAACCCACACAGGCCAAGTCATCCAAATTCATGACCAAACTATCCTGAGCAATTCCTTTAAATACAGAGGCATCTCCAGTCTCCCGATACCAGAGATATCCAAGTATCGATTTGGTGCCTGCCCCATCGGAATGAATGACATTGCAAAAATCATCCCGTCCGGTGAGTGCATCCGGGGTAATTTTGCAAAAAGCCCCGGGGAATAATCCACGGTCCATACGATCCACCACGCGGTGAACTTCCTCCTTGCTCGAAGACACGCCTCGTTGATTGTAGCGATTTTGGGAACCTTCCATGATTCTATCTCCTACTACTTGCTTGCCCCCTTGACCATCCGAAAGCACTTTGGATCGTTCAATTACCAAAAAAATTTGAAATTTAGGGTACAGTCATACTTGGAATTTGCGTCTTGGAAGCACAAAGCCCTCCCCCATTTGAGAAAAGAGGAAGGATGGAACAATCTATTTTGGCAAATTATGCGGACGAGAGAAAAATCCTCCAGAAAAAGCTGGGCAGGAAATATTTTCCAAGAGGGAAGAGTTCGATTATCTGCCCTCCTAACCCCCTCTAATTTTCTGCTACTATCCCATGGGTCCTTACGCGCGGTCGAAGCCCTCGGAAAATATGTTCATCTAAGAAAGTGGAAATTGGATGGAGTCAGCGGTCCGGTAAATTTGGTAAACCAATTTCTTTTATCAGCAAATTTACAACCAAAAGATGAACCAAGTATTTCCGCTCGTGACTTTAAACTTTTTCAAACTACTTCAAAAATAAATCCAACCAGGCGGGATGGATATGAGCTATATCGAGTTGAAGGCAAAGAATGGCCAAGGGCAAGGGTATGGGCTCATAAGTTTGCAATGGAAGCGAACCCTCCGATGGACTTAGCCGCCATTACCCAAATGGCCAAGCAAATGCAGGCTGCAAAAAATTTATTTATTCTGAGAAATTCAGAAAATATATTCTGTGCCATGGCTGGGTTTGGCCGTTCCACTGAACGGTATCAGGTGATCAATATGGTTTATGTACCCGAGGAATTACGCCGCAAAGGAATGGCTGAGGAGTTGCTCAACCGCATGATTCTTGAGTCTAAAGCTTCTGGCTATAAGGGATGTTTACTTTTCAGTGAATGGCAGGGGCCTCGCAATTTATATGAATTAATGGGCTGCAAAACCTTGGGCAGGTTTGTGGAGCAAGATTTAGCCTAACTCATCTTCAAGTGCTTCGAGAGTTCGCTTTCCATCTTCTAAGTGAGCGGTAATACGTTTGCCCGGGGGAAGATTCTTTCACGGAACGAACCAAGTTTCCTTCCTTGTCGGAAAGATAGGAAAATCCACGCTTAAGTGCTGAAGGCAGGCTGTTTGCCTGTAATCTTTGCTCGATAGAATTGAGCTTGGTGTTGGTTCTTTCCAAAAGATTTACCGCACAGGTTTGGAGACGGTGTTCCAAATCGTCCAATTGCTGTTGGTGCCGTTCCATTTTGGCCTGAGGTGAACATTTTTCTAGACTCGCTTCAACCAGGGCAAGTTTGTCCGATGCCCGGGAAAGAAAATCTTGTGGTACACGAAGTAGGCGTTCTTCAAGCCGGTGAAAGCGTTCGATTTGTTCGAGGTACTGGGAACTTATCCATTCAGCAGCAGCAGAGGGTGTTTCCGCCCGTAAATCGGCCACGAAATCAGAAAGGACAAAATCGGTCTGGTGACCAATTGCGGAAATGGTGGGAATGGGACAATCTGCAATAGCACGAATCAAAGCTTCGTCATTAAATGCCCACAAGTCCTCAATAGATCCCCCTCCCCTGGCCAGAATAAGCAAGTCGATATCAGGAATTTTTGAAGCTATTTTAACCCCGTTGATAATTTGAGCGGGGGCTTCTTTGCCTTGAACCAGAGAGGGAATTAACCAGATGTTTCCTGTCCAGTTTCGCCGTTTTAAAATACTAATAAAATCCTGCAAAGCTGCACCGTCAGGCGAGGTAACAATACCAATAGTCCGTGCAAAGATGGGTAAGGCAAGTTTTCGTTCCTCTTCGAATAGTCCTTCCTCTAGCAACTTTTTTTTGAGCCGATCAAATTGGAGTCGAAGATCACCCAGCCCGTCCTGAAGCAAATGCCGTATCCGTAACTGATATTCTCCCCTTGGTTCATAGACAGAAATTTCACCGTATGCCAGGCATTCGTCACCTTCCGCTGGTAGATAAGCCGAACCCGATGCATCTCCGCGAAAAAATACTGCCTTTAGCTGGCAGTTATTATCCTTGAGTAAAAAGTACCGATGTCCACTTGCCTGGACTCTCAGGTTGGAGATTTCTCCACGCACCCAAACCACCGGAAATTGCGTTTGCAAAGATTTGCGAATCGCCTGGGTCAACCCAGTGATCGACCAAACCGTAGAACGATCTTCTTCCTGCTCAAACAATTCAGTCTGCACTCTTTCCCTTTCTTTTAAGGACAAACCTTCCCAACAAAACGGTGACCCCAATAATGCAGGCTCCAGTCCATAAATACTTCCATTCGCCCCCAAAAATTCCGGCAAAGGCAAGAACATATCCACAGCCCGTAAAGGAGAGAATGGGCAAAGAGACGAGCAAGTACTGGGTAAAGGGCATTCTGAGAAGCCCGAGGCCATAGTTGGAAAAGATAAAGGGTACTCCTGGGGTCAGGCGTAAAATGATGGCCCATTCGAGCATGTTATCCGGAGTAGATTCAGGAAGGTGGAAACGGGTCCTTGCGAGGAGTTTACCTAATAAGCCTCTGGCTGGTCCACGGGCGAGCCAATATGTCCAGGAGAGATTAGCAAACAAGGCAAGGGTGCAATACAGGCAGCTAAGCCACGGGCCATTCTCTCCGCCCCACAGTCCGGCTAGCCCAAGTAAGGGAGCAACTGGTAATATAAAGCCGGGCAATACGGCAATAGCCAGAAATAGTAGCGGACCGTTATGAGTCAGGGTATTCCGGGTCGTTTCCCATAATTCTTCAAGCTTGAGACGAGCGGACTCTCCACCAATCTCAAGCAATATAAAGTAGATACCGAATAGCAGAGCAAACACTGCCAGCACTCCTCCGGTGAGCCATAGCAGTTTGCGACCCATTAATCAGCTAAGGGTGAGGGTAAGGGAGTGGACTGATTGCTGTCCTTGGGGTTTTGTGGAGAATTTAAGGATGTACCAGAACCAACATTATTAGCTTCGGTAAATGCATCATTATCCTCAATGGGCGTGGTGTTGGAAATAGATTTGAGAAAGGGAATAGCTAGAAAAATAAGTATTCCAGCAATGCAAAGAAAGAGAATGAGTTCGATAATGGAATATCCGTGAGTCTTATTCATCTTTTTACCATTGTCTTTGTTTGAGTTGATTGGCGATAAGCAAAATCAACTTTTTATCCACCAAAAGAGTAGTCCGGGTAGAAAAATTCCAATTAAAGCAACGATACCAATAATCAATTGCGCGCGCTGAGCTTTTTTGCGATTCTCTGGAGTGTCAGGTGAAGGGGGATTTCCCCAGTCAACATCTTCATCCTTCCCTTTTTCAGTATCATCCTTCACAACTATTATCATTCACGCCATCGAATATGTCTCAAGAAGATTCAATAACATTTAATCGGGTAACCATAGTAGGTCCTGGTCTATTGGGTGCTTCTATAGCTATGAGTTTAAAGAAAAAAGGCATTGCCCGAGAGATTTGGGTGTGGCTGAGAAATGAGCAAAAAAAAGAGTTGTGTGAACAATCGGACTGGTGCGACCGGGCACTGATTGATTTACAGGATGCAGTAGGCGATTCCGATTTGGTGATACTGTGTACGCCAGTTGAATTGATTTTGAATCAACTCACCCAAGTGTCTGGTTGGTTGAAACCGGGTTGTATTGTTACTGATGTTGGGAGCCTAAAAAAAGGAATATGCCAAAGAGCAGATGAAGTTTTTAGAGATAAACAAATATACTTTGTAGGTTCCCATCCTATGGCAGGTTCCGAAAAAACGGGTATGAAATTTGCATCCTCATCTATGTTGGAGAAGAAAAATTGTATGGTTACTCCGACCGAACAAACAAATTTAAAATATTTAAATAAAATTACAAGAATGTGGGAAATGCTGGATATGAAAGTGACCCACAAAACCCCCGATCTACACGATGAAATTGTTGGATGGATCAGTCATCTGCCCCATTTAATCGCTTCTGTATTGATTAATACAGTTGGAGAAAAAGATTCAACATGGATGGATTTATCCGGTAATGGACTAAAAGATACGACACGAATTGCCAGTGGGAATCCAACGATGTGGAAAGAAATTCTTTTGGGTAACCGTGAAAATTTAATTATATCTATCGATCATCTGATCGAAAACCTAAAGGATATTAAAGTAGCATTAGCTTCTGAAGATTCAGGCAAGATAAACAAGCTTCTGGACTCTGCAAAAATCAAAAGGGATCAATTGAATGATAACTGAAAAAGAATCAATTTTGATTCAACCATTTGTAAATCCATGCAGAGCTGTGGTTGAAGTACCAGGTTCCAAAAGTATTTCCAATCGAGCACTCATATTATCGGTTATGTGCAAGGGCCAGGTTGAACTTAATGGATTACTGAAAAGCGAGGATGTCGATCTAATGCAGCAAGCTTTACTGCATTTAGGCGTGAACATCCAAAAGAATGGAAATAATATTAAAGTTTTTGGTAATGGAGGAGTAATTAATAAAAAAGAGTGCACAATAAATGTGGGAAATGCGGGAACGATTGCACGGTTTCTAACCTGCTTACTCGCTGCACAAATAGAAGGTGTTTATCACATGGATGGTACACCAGCTATGCGGAAAAGGCCCATGCTTGAGTTATTAAACTGTTTAGAAAGTTTGGGTTGTAAGATCGAGTATCATGAAAATTTTGGTCACTTTCCTTTCACGCTGTATACAAGTGGTTTAAGTAATAATAAAATCGAGATAGATGCTCGAAAAAGTGGGCAAAATATTTCTGGATTACTCATGCAATGCCCCCTACTCAATAACGATTGCACGATAAACTTTACTGGGGGAACTGTTTCTGTGCCATTTATTGATATGACTCTTAAAATGATGCGATCATTTATTGATAAAAATACATTAAATTATACGCTTTCAAGAAATTCCGCCGAAGTGCCAGTTTGCGAATATAAAAAAGATGATTTTATCTATCAAATAGAGCCTGATGCCACAGCAGCTAGTTATTTCCTAACCTTACCCCATGTAGTTGGTGGTAATTGTAAGGTGTTGGGAATGAAAGAGGAGATGCTTCAGGGTGATATTGGCTATTACAATGTCCTCAATGAACTTGGAGCTTGTATAGATTTCGATGACGAGGGAGTCAAAAGCACCAATCTTTCCACATTAACAGGTGGATCATTTGATTTTGTTGATATTTCTGACACTTTCCTCTCTTTGGCGGCAATTAGTCCACTTTTGAATGATAAATTGGAAATTTATGGAATTGAGCACACTCGAAAACAGGAAACTGATCGGGTATCTGCGATGGCTCGAGAATTAGCCAAACTAGGGCAAGATGTGACTGAAAAATCAGACCGTCTTATTATTAAGCCAGATTTAAATAAATTACGTACAGTCGCCAAAAATGGTGTAGAGATTTGTACCTACAAGGATCATCGGTTTGCGATGAGTTTTGCCATTTTGGGATCTTTTGATTTATTTGGCGATGGTCAACCATGGTTGACAATAAAGGATCCTGGATGCTGTGCGAAAACTTTCCCTGGCTTTTTCGACCGCTTAAATACAGCCTTAATCGATTCTAATGCAAAAATATAATTATATTTCTATATCTTTGGACGGTGCTGCTGGGTCTGGAAAATCTACCACTGCACAGGCCATCTGCCAAAAATATAAATATATTCATGTTGATACCGGTTTGCACTACCGAGCTCTTTCTTTATTTTTCTTAAATAAAAATATACTTCCTGAATTGGTTCCTCAGTATTTACTTTCAGATACCGTAAATCTCACATCCCAATTAGATGAATTTACGGTAAAACTTTTTGTCGAAGGAACTTACTTTTCTAAGAAAGAACTGCGTAATGAACGTATGAATAAGGAAGTTTCGTACTATGCCCGTATTCCTGAAGTTCGTTCTCTTTTGTTAAAATATCAACGTGGATTAGTGAAATATGGCTTAGATCAAGGATTTTCGGGTATAATTATGGATGGTCGTGATATCGGCAGCGTTGTATTACCTGATGCAAACCTTAAGGTTTTCCTACATGCCGAAATCGATGTTAGGCAAGGCAGGCGCTTATCTGATGGTGAACGTGATTCTATATCCAAACGTGACAACATTGATAGTACCCGAAAAGTCGCACCTCTCATGTGCCCAGATGGGGCAATATCCATAAACACTGGTATCTTATCTGTTGATGAAGTCGTCTCAGTAATATCCAATCATATATCTTCATTGTCTTGAGAAATTTTTATCGATTTGCCCAGTATGTAAGCTGGTTCTATTTCAAGGCTTTTCATCGTCTGGAAGTTCACGGCATCAAAAATGTTCCACAATCTGGTTCTTTTATTTTGGCTTCTAATCATTCAAGTTATTTCGATCCCCCTGCCCTTGGTTGTAGACTGCCTCGTAACCTTCATTACTTTGCTAGAGATTCTTTGTTTTTTTGGCCACTTGGTGTTCTCATAAGTAATCTCAATTCTATTCCTGTAAATCGTTCTCAATTAGACATAGCTACCTTGAAACGTGTTTTGAAAGTTTTAAAAGGTGGTGATCCCTTGTTACTTTTTCCTGAGGGTACCCGTTCCACGGATGGTAATTTAGGCGAAGGCAAGAAAGGTATTGGTTTGTTACTTGCCAAATCTCAAGTGGATGTATTGCCGGCTAGGGTTACGGGAGGTAACAAAGTACTTGGTAAAGGAATGCTCTTTCCTCGAATTGGCCGCAAACTTGTTGTGGAATATGGTACTCTTTTAAAAATCGATACATTAGACCCCGGGAAATCTGATACAAACCGGTACGAAATAATAGCCAACAAGGTACTCGCTGAGATTAACCGAATTTAGCAACCTGTTTCCTGAGCTGGGGAGTTTTGGCAAGCTAAGGGTTAAGTGAATTAACAATTCTATCCATGATTCCCTGAGTTGGATCTGGGAATTTGAATGTTTGACCGGTTATTGTCTCGAACAGATGAATGTATCTGGCAGATAACTCAACCACCAGATTATCGGGGGCTTTGGGCAGGGTTTTGTCCTTGTAGGGGTCGCAGTTTTCGCGAAACCAAAGCCTGAGGAATTCCTTGTCCACATTTTCGGGTTCCAGGTTCTGCTCAAATCGGGTCTCGTAGCTTGGTTCAAGCCAATACCTTGAAGAGTCCGGGGTGTGAATTTCATCAATGAGGAGAATTTCGCCGTTTTCTGAAAGACCCATTTCATATTTTGTATCTACCAGAATAAGTCCGTTTTGCCGGGCAAGTTTTTGACCGCGGGCAAAAAGCATTAAGGCGTGTTCAGACGCGTAGTCCCAGTGCTCCTGAGTCATCCAACCTTCTTTGACAATGTCTAGAGGAGAAATTGGGCGGTCATGAGCTTCTTCCTTGGTGGTGGGAGTAAGAATGGGTTGGCGAAATTTTTCGTTCTTATGCATTCCCTCGGGGAAGGAGATACCGCAGTATTGCCTGACACCCGAGTTGTATTGCGTCCAAATGGAGGTGCTCGAACTACCGGTCATATATCCACGCACCACAAATTCAACGGGGAACGGTTTACACTTTTTGGCCAGAGTAACATTGGGGTCTGGAATACCTAGCACATGATTGGGCATAATATCCATCGTCTGTTCAAACCACCAGGCACCGGTTTGGTTAAGTACTTGTCCTTTAAACGGGATGGCTGCCAAAACCCGGTCAAATGCCGATTGCCTGTCTGTGGTGATCAGGGCGTATTCATTACCAAGATCATACCGGTCTCTAACTTTTCCCTGATACTTTGGAAATCCATCAAGGTGAGTATTCTCAAGGCATTCTAAAAGATGGCGGGAAATGATTTCTCGATAATCATGAAGTGTGTGCAAGGCGTCTATCATTTGTGGTGCAAAGAATGCAAAGTTAGTTTGCTCGGCCAAAAGTTCAAGCCCAAGGAAAAGAAATCTCGTTTCATTGACGAAGGTGGGCAAACCATATAAAAGTTGAGTAAATTTATACAACGAATCAAAGCCCATGAACCTAGATACCCAATATGACCTAATTATAATTGGAGGAGGACCTGCGGGTTACGCGGCGGGCATTCGGGCCGGACAACTTGGCCGCCGTGCCCTCGTTGTTGAAAAGGAGAGAGCCGGGGGTACCTGTTTGAACTGGGGGTGTATACCTTCCAAGGCTTTGCTGAAAAGTGCCGAAGCCTATCAAGCCGCCCTGCACTCAGAAACTTTTGGTTTTACCTGTAAGGAAATTGAAGTTGATTTCGCTCAGGTAATGGGTCGGTCCCGTACGGTTGCTGATCAAATGGGAGGTGGTATCGAATTTCTTTTCAAGAAAAATAAAGTGGATTATGTGGTCGGATCTGCCAATTTAATGGAGCCTGGCGTAGTTGAGGTGGTTGATGGTGAACACGCGGGTACATTACTAAAAGCTGACAAGGTGATGATTGCGACCGGGTGCAAACCAAGAACCTTGGAGGAAGTGCCTGTGGATGGGAAGCGTATCATGACTTCGAGAGAAGCATTAGCAATGAAGGAGATGCCAGCAAGTATAGCCATTCTTGGGGCTGGTGCCATCGGAGCGGAATTTGCCTATTTTCTTAATGCCTTCGGATGCAAAGTTACTCTGATTGAAATGTTGCCCAAGGTCCTGCCAGTTGAAGACTCAGAGATCTCCAAGGCTCTGGCCACCGCTTTTGATAAACAGGGCATTATTTGTCGTGTAAATACACGGGTGGATGAGATTGAGGTCGTGGAAGATGGAGTTTCCTTAACCCTAAATGGAGAAAAGGGTGAAGAATCTATCATGGTTGACTCCGTTTTGCTGGCGATTGGAGTGGTGCCCAATTTGCAGGGTGTATTTTCGGAAAAATGCAAAGTTGAATTAGACCGCGGATACATAAAAGTGGATGAGAACTACCAAACATCTCTCCCTCAAGTTTTTGCGACGGGTGATGTGGTTGGGCCACCTTGGTTGGCTCATGTGGCGACCTTCCGTGCGGTGCAGGCAGTTAATGGTATGTTTGAGCATGCCAAGCCAATTCCCCTGGACTCATTCCCCGGCTGTACTTATTGCCAACCACAGGTTGCCAGCATTGGGCTGACCGAGGAAAAGGCCAAGGAAGAGGGAGTCGCTTACAAGGTAGGCAAATTTCCTTTCGCTGCATCAGGCAAGGCGGTGGCGGTCAATCATCCAGAAGGATTTGTGAAAATTATCGTTGGAGAGAAATATGGGGAGATCTTAGGTGCACATATTATTGGATCGGACGCCACCGAGTTGATCACCGAATATGGATTGGGGATGAAGCTGGAAGCTACAGTCGATGAGATTCACCAGACTATACATGCTCATCCTACCATGAGTGAAGCCTTAGCTGAAGCCGCCGCCTCTGTGCATGGTGAAGCGATTCACATATAAGCAACACTTAGAAAGCTTAAATCTTTCTTTAGGATCATTTCTTGTTTTTGGAAATCGTCGTTACAGGCGATCGAGGGGACTTATAATTCCGAAAGGTTTCTTCATGACATGGGTATAGATTTGGGTAGTCTCTATGGAAGCATGCCCCAGGAGCTCTTGCACCGTCCGAATATCTGCCCCACCCTCCAGCATGTGCGTGGCAAAGCTGTGGCGCAGGACATGGGGTGTCACCCGTTTTTCGATACCTGCTTTCTTTGCGGTATTGCGCACTGCATTTTGATACGAATTTTCGAGTGCATGGTGTCGAAGAAGTTCCTCACCTCGAGGATTCTTTGCCAATTGACTGTGGGGAAAAAGGTACTGCCAGCTAAGTTCTTTGCGAGCCACGCTGAACTTGCGGGCAAGTGCTTCGGTCATACTTGCACCTGCAAATTTAGCTTTGATATCCTCGGCGTGCAAAGCTCTTACTTGTTCGACTTGTAGTTGTAAAAAATCAATTAAAGAAGTTGGTAGCACCGATACCCGATCCTTATCTCCCTTGCCCCCTCGGACAGATAACTGACCGCGATCAAAATCTAAATCCTTAACCCGCAAGCGCAGTAATTCGTTTACCCGTAAGCCTGCTCCGTATTGCAAGCGGCCCATTAACCGGAATTTAGTGGGTAACAATTCCAGCAGGCGAGTCACTTCCTTTTGAGATAAAACAACCGGTACCCTTATTCTCTTCTTTGCTCGGGTTGCCCCCCGAAAATCTACATTTGGTTGCTCTCTAACATGGCGGAAGAAAAACAACAGGGCATTAAAACACTGATTTTGACCTGTTGGTGAAATTCTCTTCTCTTCCGCCAAGTAGGTCAAAAAATTAACTACTTCCCCCGCTTCTGATTCCATTACCTCAATTGGATGGAGAAACGCTTGAAAACGTCGTAACCATCCCATGTACGCTTTTTCTGTAGTGTAGGCAAGGTGGCGACGGCGGAGTGCCCTTCTCAATTTTGGCCCAGCGATATCACGAGCAGTGATTTCCTGAAAAAACCATTTCAACGCGTCTCCCCATTGCTTCTTTTGCCAATCATCTGGCTTAGTTGGTAAAACTGCTTCTCGCCAAAAAACCTTTCCATTTTCACGGTTGCTCGGTTCTCCCAATCCCTTCTTTGCGCAAAAACCAAAATACCACTTGATTGTAATCCACCACGCCTGCCTCTCCTCTGCATTCGCATATTCTTTAAGTTGAACTTTTACCCATTCATGCATATGTCAAATAATTAGTACATGATTTATATGCATGTTTAACAAGAAAATTACTTGATATACAGAGAATAAAGTCCCTTCCCTTATCGCTTCAAATATTAGAGCTTATTTAGGTCTTGCTCATCGTTCAAACTTTACATTCATATAAAGTATGCATGATAAAAGTAACGAATA
>CALSMY010000019.1:0-40000 GCA_943787575.1 uncultured Opitutales bacterium
CGCAAGTGCTCGATTGGGTCGAAACGGGCAAAGAAATATCCGGGGAAAAGAGGTTTGAGGGGTTGGGGTTTAACTTTTTTTGCCCGTTGGGTACGGGGTAGGAAGACTTCGACATTATTCAATGTTGAAAGTGTCGAGGAGGCCACCATTTCTTGCCGTGGTTTGGCTCGTAAGCAGTACCATCCAATCGCCCAGTCTTTCATTTCTTCGTCCTGAATGTTCATTATTCTAAAGTTTCAGGAGTCCGGCCAAGGCGGGAAGAAGGCGTCCGCCTGCCCGGGTTAAACGTTTTAATTTCTCGATTCGTATCTTATAAAATTCTGCGGATTTCTCATCTTGCACCGGCAAAGCTTCTTCCATTTTGGCAATTCGTTCTTTGGCGCTTTCCATATGGGGCATGATTTCTTCTTTAATGAAGTTGGAGAAGAGTCTACGAAATTCGGTTTCTGCGAGGTAATGATCTCTGCGGTCTCCAGCTACATAGCTGGTTCGAACGGCCTTCAATGACCTAAGAGTTTTCAATCCTTGGCTGGCTGAACCTATACTTATTCCCAACCTTGAGACAATTTGATCCATGGGCAGGGGAACCGCAGAGAAATAAAGCAAGCCGTATATTTCTCCAACCGATCTGGGCATCCCCAATATACTCATCATCCTAACGAAAAAATCGATGGACTCGATTTCGATAGCTTGCTCAGTTTCCTGAATGGATTGTTTGCCGTTTATGGGGGATAAGTGGGGCATTGATTTCAAACTTTTCAAAAAAAAATGAAATAAGCAAGTAATTTAAAGAAAAGGTTGGAGTGGTCGACTTATATAAATATGGATACAACTACCTAATCTCTCCTTGCATGAACGTTCAAGATTTACTAAATTTACACCATGCAAAATCCTAGGGATCAAGGACATGCCTTATTGCACAGACTCTGCTTGTTGGCACTTGTCTTTGTTTGGTTTTGGGCATCGCTTGATGTTTGGGAGAGTTGGGAGCTTTCTTTAATCACCCTTCCCTGGAACTATGCCTTGGTTGCGATGGCGGGTCTGCTGGTTGCCACCTTTGGAACTTTGCAAAATTATGGAGCTTTTTACATTAAGAATGGATGGCAAAGAGTTCGTGAATCTTTTAACAAAGCAAATTTCCAGGCCGCGATTATTGCTTTCTTTGTATTTACATCTTACTTCGCCACTAAGGATAATGAAACAAGTCGTTTGTTCCTGGCTTTTTATATAATTATTTGTTGGCCACTTTTGCTCGGGGCAAATTTTGCCCTGCCAGGAATTTTTAAGCGGGTAATTGGATTTCGTGGAATGAACCGCGATAGCTTGTTGATTGGAAATCCTCACTCAGTGAAAGATTTAAACCTCTGGATGCGCCAGCAAACCGCCAACGGGTTTTCTTTTAGCGGAGTGTTTTCTACATCCAGGAGAAAAACTCAGGCGATACCCGGCTTGTCCGACTTAGGTTATTTCGACGAGTTGGAAAATTATCTTAAGGAAAATAGAATTCATCAATTAGTGGTTTTGCCCGATCGTTTGATGGAAGATTGGGTAAGCAAAGTTGCTGAATTGGCCACGCAATATGGGTGTCGGGTATTAATCTACAATAACTTATCCGCCTTGTTCGACGCTCGTCTGGTCTTTATGGAAGAATCGGGAAGGCAATTTTTTACGCTTTTGAATGAACCCTTGGAAAGTCCATTTAATCAAATGATAAAGCGTTGTTTTGATCTATTCCTGAGTATACCAGCGATTTTACTTTGTCTTCCTCCCAGCTTGTTGCTTGTAAAATTATTTCAAGCAGTACAAGCCCCAGGACCGATCTTTTTTAAGCAGGAACGGGTAGGGCTAGGAGGCAAACGTTTTGTGATTTGGAAGTTTCGCTCGATGACTCACGCGGAGAAGGGCACTCGTGACGAAGCGGTACAAGCTCATGAAGGAGATGACCGAATCTTTGCTTTCGGGCATT
The DNA here is from genome assembly GCA_943787575.1 of uncultured Opitutales bacterium. GTDB lineage: Bacteria > Verrucomicrobiota > Verrucomicrobiia > Opitutales > Seribacteraceae > Chordibacter. Next base: position 1,967 of record CALSMY010000019.1, read on the forward strand.
TTATGCGTCGTTTCAGCATAGATGAACTTCCCCAGTTTATCAATGTGTTGAAGGGGGATATGAGCCTAGTCGGCCCACGCCCGTACCTCGCCGAGCACGATTATTTGTTTGAACAAAATTATAAAGCCTATCGGGTTCGCCAATTTGTAAAGCCTGGGGTAACCGGGCCCGCCCAGTGCCGTGGATTGAGGGGAGAATTTACTGACCCTGAATTGGTAAGTAAACGTATTGAGCTCGATTTTAATTATGTTGGGAACTGGTCAATTTGGTTAGATGTAGAAATTGTTCTTCGCACGATTGGGCAGGTGCTTTTTCCTCCCAAGTCTGCCTGCTAGAGGATAGGTACATGCGGATTGCATTGGCAGCTCCGCGGGCAATAGCTTGTTTGCCTGTATGAAGAGGCCAGGCGAATATGCCCTTGGTATTGAATTTTTTCGGGGTGAACTTTCTGATGCATGCACCCTTGCCCATGGAGGCGGGCTGATTACAGCACCCTCGGGACCGGGCTTAGCTCAGGACCTTTGCAACTGTGCAGAGTATCGTCGGGCCTTGGTGCAATCTGACTTGGTTTTGCCAGACAGTGGATTGCTTTGTTTATGGAAAAAATGGGTCCAGGGATTTGATCTTCCACGAATTTCCGGTCTGGTATTTTTGGAAGCCATGTTGAATCGTACCGATTGGGAAAAAGAATCTGCCTTTTGGGTGATGCCTGACGAGTCCCAAGCCCAAGCCAATATTTCATGGATCCAAAAAACTTATGGGCAAAAGATTGTTGATGCCGATTATTACATCGCTCCCCAATACAAGAATTCTGGAAAATTAATAGACGAAGATTTGGCTGCCCAAATTGAAGAAAGGAAGCCAACTGCAGTATTTATACAAGTAGGTGGTGGAGTTCAGGAAAGGCTGGGCTTGTACCTAAAAGAGACCCTAACTTTTTCCCCAAGTATTTACTGTACCGGAGCGGCGTTGGCCTTTTTGTCCGGACAACAGGCAAGAATACCCAAGTGGGCAGATGCCATTTATTTGGGGTGGTTACTTAGATGCTTAAACAATCCAATGGTATTTTTTCCCCGTTATTTTAAAGCCTTTCGGTTGCTTGCTTTACTGGCAAGGCATGGGAACGATTCACCCGTGATCGAGGATTGAGATAGCGAGGAAAAGTTCTTAGTCTTTTATTCCTTTTTGCCATTCCATGCCTACTCAAACAGATAGCTTTGAACCTCTAGTAAAGAAATCCCGTAAGCGTGCAAGTGTACGCACCATGGGTTGTCGGCTTAATCAGTCCGAGGGAGTTGCTCTTGAAGGAAAATTGCGGGAGGCAGGATACGAACTCGTACCCTTTGGAGATCCCGCTGATCTTGGTGTTATCAATACCTGTACTGTGACTAATGAAGCCGATGCCAAGTCCCGCAATACGATTCGTCGGTTTACCCGTAATAACCCCAAAGCAACGACCGTAGTGGTCGGATGTTATTCCCAAATATCGGCCAACGAGGTGGCGATGGTGGACGGAGTTGACTATGTGATTGGTAATCACGATAAGTTAAACTTCCTTGACTATCTTAGCGAAGAAAAGCCGGACAGTCCGGTGGTGGTTCGAGAACGGATAGACCGGGAGGATTTCTCTATTGGTCTGGTGGGTGAAGCAAAGTTTGAACAACGGGCTAATCTCAAAATTCAGGATGGTTGCGACTTTATGTGTTCATTTTGTATTATTCCATTTGCCCGTGGACGAGCTCGTTCACGTGAATGGGAGGACTTACTGGCCGATGCCCGGCAAATGATCAATAAAGGAGTGCGTGAACTTGTACTTACTGGAGTAAACCTCGGAACCTACCAATCGGGAGGGCGGGACTTTTTGGCGATGATCGATGGATTAAGCGAATTGGAAGGATTGGACCGTTTGCGCATAAGCAGCATTGAGCCAACTACCATTCCGGAAGAACTCTTTCCACGGATGGCCGATTCCAAGCACCCTTTGATGCCATATCTTCACGTTCCGATGCAGGCAGGTTGCGATCGTACACTTAAAAGAATGAAGAGAAGGTACGATCTTGAGGAAATGGATGCTTTTTTTAAACGGGCAACCGCAAACATTCCTGATCTTTGTATTGGTACGGACTTGATGGTTGGATTTCCTGGGGAAACGGAGGAAGATTTTGCCAAGACTTGTGAAACCTTTGTGGATGGTCCCTTTAGTTATTCCCATGTATTTACCTATTCGGAAAGGGAGGGTACGCCTGCGGCCAAGTCTTTCGATCAAGTACCCATGGAGGAAAGGAGACGCCGGAGTGCTCATTTGCGCCGACTTTCTGCGTCCAAACGTATGGACTTTCATACCGGCCATGAGGGTAGAGAGATGCGGGTATTGTTGGAAAACCCCAAGGATGGAAGTTATTTTGCCTACACTGATAACTACTTAAAAGTTCGGGTACCGGTAAATCCCGAGGGTTTGGAAAACCGAATTGCCCAGGTACGGATAGGTCAGGCTTTTCCCGAGTATTGCCTGGCTGAATTGTTGGACTGGGAAAACAGCTAAGATCCACCCTTTTTGCCTTTGGTCTTGCTCATTTACCCATCCATCAAGGATAAGGAAGGGACATGAAAAAAATCTTCCTTTGTGATGGTCACAACCTTGCCTTTCGGGCTTTTTACGGAATTCGAGAATTATCTCGGTCGGATGGATTCCCAACCAATATGATTCACGGATGGGTTCGTTCTTTTTGGCGACTTGAGGATGATTTTTCTCCGGATGAAACCTGGGTCTTTTTTGACCGGGGTGGTTGTCCGGCGAGGGAACAGATTTTGCCGGAGTACAAGGCAAACCGGGGGAGTCCGCCTGATGGATTTCCTGAGCAACTCGAATGGGTGAAGGAACTCACTGGGGCGATGGGATATGGATGGGCGGAGAAAGAGGGACTGGAAGCCGATGATCTTATCGCTACTAAAACCATGGAGATCAAAGGGGAGGGGACTGAAGTTACCATTGTTTCTGCGGACAAGGACTTAGCCCAGTTGGTGAGCCCAGGGGTTAAACAATTGCTTCCTCCTCCCACGGCGAATCCACGGCTGGGATGGCGTATGTTGGACGAAACTGGAGTGACTGAGAAATTTGGGGTATCCCCCGATTCCGTATTGGATTACCTAGCTATCATAGGGGATCAATCAGACAATATTCCGGGACTAAACGGCGTGGGTCCAAAGACTGCGGTCAAGTGGTTAAAAGAATATGGTGATATGGAAAACTTGATCGCCAATGCCGGCCGAATAACCCCTAAGCGTTTTTGCAGTGTCGTTTATGAACGCCGAGAAGATTTGCGGCGTAATTTAGATCTGATTCGTTTAATCGAGAACGCCACTTATACAGCGACACCGCCTCAAGCTCCAAACCTTGAAAAATTGAAGGATATTTTTGGAAAGATGGAAATGCACAAGTCATGGGAGGAAGCTCAAAAACGCTACTGCTGAGATTGCCCCTTTATTAGCTAATGTTGAAAACAGGCTTTTCCCCATTGGCAGTCTTTGTTATTAGTTGATCGGATGACCAATTTGTTAAGTTTTGGACTGCCCAAGGGTAGTTTGGAAGATGCCACGCTCAAGCTCTTTGCCCGGGCTGGATTTAATATCACCAAGGGTTCACGCTCTTACACGCCTAGTTGGGATGATCCCGACATTGACGGCCGTTTTGTACGGGCTCAGGAAATGAGCAGGTATGTGGAGGATGGCTTTTTTGACTGCGGATTGACTGGTCATGACTGGGTGAAGGAAAATGGATCGGATGTCGAAGTTGTAACCGATCTGGTCTACAGTCGGGCATCTAATCGTATTTCCAAGTGGGTATTGGCTGTGCCGGAAGCATCCGAAATAAAATCCGTCAAAGATTTACAGGGTAAAAAAATTGCCACTGAACTTGTTCAGGTAACTAAAAACTTTTTGGCATCCCATGGAGTCGAGGCTGAAGTTGAATTTTCCTGGGGTGCGACGGAGGTAAAAGTTCCCGAACTTGTCGATGCGATCGTCGATCTAACTGAGACTGGAAGTTCTTTGCGGGCGAACAAATTACGCATTGTGGATGTCCTCATGGAGACAAATACGGTATTAATTGCTAACAAGGATGCCTGGTCCAATCCTGAAAAGCGTGCTAAAATAGAGAGTATATCCCTCATGCTCGATGCTGCTTTGCAAGCAGATGGAAAGGTCGGATTAAAATTGAACCTAGAACGGTCCAAGCTCGAAGAAGCTCTCAAAGAAATGCCCGCCTTGCGTAACCCAACGGTTTCATCGTTAGCTGATGATAATTGGGTAGCGGTGGAAACCGTGATTGAAAAGAAGGTATCGCGCGAATTAATTCCTGCCCTCAAGGCAATGGGGGCGGAAGGGATTGTGGAATACCCTTTAAATAAGGTGGTTCCCTAAAAATTTCCTTTCGAATATTCCTTTTTTCTCCTTGCCGAAATTAACGCTTTGGCATTTTATGAATCCTTTCGTTCTTTTATCACCCACTATTGTAAACCCTCAACCCATCGGCTCGGGAGAAGCTCGTGATTATATCTCACGATTTTATGCATCCCTCCGAATGGCTAGAATAACACATTAATAAGCACATGAGTTCTGTCATGGAAGAATTGCTCGCAGAGAGCAAAATTGAAAAACTTAAGGAAGGTTCCGTAATTTCCGGTACCGTCATGGAAATCCGTCCCACTGAAGTGGTGATTGATTTTGGTGGCAAAGCGGAAGGAGCCATTCCTGCTCACGAATTTTTAGATCTTAGTGAATTAGAGATCGGTTCGGATATCGAGGTTTTCCTCGAACGATTGGAAGACCGTGATGGTAATCCCCAACTTTCATTCGATAAAGCCGAACAGAAGAAAAACTGGGAGAAAATTGTAAACACCTGTGAAGAGGGATCGGTCATTACCGGGCGTGTTCGCACCAAGGTAAAGGGCGGATTGGTCGTTAATATTGGAGTGGATGCCTTTTTGCCATCCTCTCAGGTCGATATTCAGGCACCCAAAAACCTCGATCAGTTTGTTGGACAAACTTTTGATTTCAAAGTGGTTAAGATTAATCGCGAGCGCAAAAACATTGTTGTTTCCCGTCGTGAATTGATTGAGGAACGTCGCCAAGATAAGAAGCGCGAAATTCTTACCGGTATTAAACCTGGTGAGACCCGTCGTGGAATGGTTAAGAATATCACCGATTATGGTGCCTTCATCGATTTAGATGGTTTGGACGGCTTACTCCATATTACTGACATGAGTTGGGGCCGTATTTCACATCCAAGTGAGATGGTAAAGACCGGTGAAGAAATTACTGTTTGTATTATTGAAGTTGATCAGAAACGTGAAAGAGTTTCTTTGGGTCTCAAACAACTCTCATCCAATCCTTGGGATGATATCGAAGGTAAATTTCCTATCAATGCCAAGGTGCGCGGAAAAGTGGTTAATTTGGTTCCATATGGTGCTTTTGTCGAATTGGAAGAGGGTGTTGAAGGCCTCGTGCATGTTACTGAAATGTCATGGACCAAACGAATCACCAAACCCGGTGAGGTTCTCAATGTGGGCGACGAAGTTGACGCCGTAGTTTTGGGTATTCAAAAGGAAGACCAAAAGATTTCGCTTGGTTTACGCCAACTCGATGTGAACCCATGGGATATGGCCACTCACAACTATCCTCCAGGGGCACGGGTGCGTGGAAAGATCCGCAATCTTACCTCTTATGGTGCATTCTTAGAACTCGAAGAAGGTATTGACGGTATGGTTCATGTTTCTGACATGAGTTGGACCCGCAAGATCAATCATCCAAGCGAAATGGTTAAAAAGGGAGATGAGGTCGATGCAATCGTAGTTGAAGTCGATATCGATAACCAGCGCATCTCTCTTGGTATGAAGCAATTAACTGATGATCCATGGCAAGAAATTGATCGTTTGTTCCGTATGGGAGATGTGGTATCCGGCAAGGTTGCTCGTGTTGCCGGTTATGGTGCTTTTATCGAACTCGATCACGATATTGACGGTTTGGTCCACATCAGCCAGATAAGCGAGGAACGAATCGAAAAGGTAAAAGACCATCTTAATGAAGGGGACGAAGTAAAAGCCCGCGTTATTAAGATCGATAGAGACGAACGTAGAATTGGTCTGAGTATTAAGGCAGCTGATTATGATGAAGATGCTTTGGCCAAAGAAGTTGCATCTTATGATGAATCCGGGGAAGATCTTACCACTTCTCTTGGTGATTTGTTTGACCAAGCAACTGCAGATACTGATGACTAAGCCTAGCCTTATTTAGCAATATTTATCTATTAAAACCCCCGATCGGAAATCCGGTCGGGGGTTTTTTATGATCCATTAAGAAAGGAATTTTTTTACATCCAGCTAGGAGATAAAACTTTCAGGAAATAAATTTTGCAGAAGAAAAACTTCCCCAGCATTAGCTTTGGCGAACGGGGAATGGATGATTGGTAAGACCCGAAATATCTTTGTGCAGAAGATCTTGAAGAATTTTTGCTTTTTCTGCCTGTTTTTTTTCCATCTCGACTTCTTCCAAGGTCCTTTGTTTTTCAAACTTTGACATTTTTTTGCGTAGATCGCGAAGGGCTTGTTCCTGTAATTGCCTGACCCTCTCACGGGTAATACCGATTTGCCCACCCACTTCCTCAAGGGTCAAAGGATCGCGACCATCGAGGCCAAACCTTAGGCGGATGATATCTGCCTCGCGTGGCTCCAGCATGGCTAATACCTGATTAACATCGCCGACCAAACTTTTGGACTGTAACCGTTCAAGCGGGTTGACGGATTTTTCGTCGGGTACAATTTCTCCCAAGGTGGACCCATCCTCATCATTGATCGGTGTATCAAGGGAGGCTGGACGCAGGCTAACATTGCGAAGATGCGAAATTCGGGCTGAGGGCATTTTAAGTTCCTCGGCCAATTCTTCATTGGTTGGTTCGCGCCCAAGTTCTTCCTCCATTTTTGCCACAGTTCTACGAATCTTAGCCACCCGGTCGACCATGTGAACGGGCAGTCGAATGGTCTTACTTTGATTTGCCAGGGCTCTTTTAATTGATTGCTTGATCCACCAAGAACCATAAGTGCTCAACTTGCCACCTTTGGATGGATCGAACCTTTCCACCGCTTTCATTAAGCCGATGTTGCCCTCGTTTATAAGATCGAGCACAGAAAGACCGAAGTATGAATATTCTTGGGCAATTTTCACAACCAATCTTAAATTGGCGGTGATCATGGTATCGCGGGCTTTTTTGTCTCCCTTGGCAATTTTGGCAGCTAATTCGATCTCTTCCTCCACGGTGAGTAGGGGGATTTCTGATATCTGTTTCATGTAGATATCAAGAGAGCTTTGTTCAGGAGCCGGGTTCATCAGTTCAATTAGGTTGGACTACTAGATTGTTGAATTCGTTCAGCTAAGGCAATCGCCTTAAGCATACCTCTGGCTTTATTTATAGTTTCCTGGTATTCATTTGCGGGAACGGAGTCAGCCACAATCCCAGCACCTGCCTGTAGGTGAATTTTTCCTTTGCTGAGCATGGCAGTCCTAATCGCGATACAGGAATCGTGGTTTCCTTCGAAACCAAAATATCCAAGGGCACCAGCATAGGCATTGCGTTGTAGTTTTTCCTGTTCGGCAATAATCTGCATGGCACGGACTTTCGGAGCTCCACTCACCGTACCGGCTGGAAAGGTTGCCCGCATAAGATCAAAAGCATTTTTGTCGTCAGATAATTTTCCCAAAACCTCGGATACGATATGCATAACATGGGAGTACCGCTCGATGGTCATGTATTCGGCTGCTCGTATACTGCCGATCTCGCAGACTCGACCAATGTCGTTACGGGCGAGATCGACCAGCATTAAGTGTTCAGCTTTTTCCTTTTCGTCGGCAAGAAGTTCTTCCTCTAAGAATTTGTCCTCTTGTGATGTCTTCCCTCGCGGACGAGTTCCCGCAATCGGACGGATTAGAACTTCTCCTTCTTGCAATCGTACATGCACTTCGGGGGAAGCTCCCACGATAGAAAAATCCTCACCTTCCAAGAGGAACATGTAGGGAGATGGGTTGATTGCCCGGATAGAGCGATATAAATGAATCGGGTCGCCGGTGTAAGGAATTTCAAACCTTTGAGAAAGCACAGTTTGAATAACATCTCCGGCACAAACATATTCTTTCGTTTTTTCGACTAGGCTTTCAAATTCATCCTGATTGAAATTTCCAGCTGGTACGGGAGGTTCGCCCACATCGCAAAGAGGTGCAGGCGATAAAGAAGATGGAGCGAGCAAACGGTCCCGGGTTTGACGAATTCTTTCACAGGCCAATTCATAGGCGGTTTGTGGATCATCCCCGGGAGTGACATTTGCGCATATGGTAAGGCTTTGATGGGCGTGATCAAAAATTAGCAAAAGGTCCGTAACCATAAAGTAGAGAAGCGGAAGGCCGAGTTCGTCTTTCGGGGGCAGTGGTACGGTGGGTTCTACCCGGTTGGCATATTCATAGGACAAATAACCAACTGCTCCGCCGGAGAACCTGCCATCTTTAAGAGGACTGAAGTAGCGGAGGTTAGAAATTTCATCTTCCACCAATTTTAAAGGATCTTCAGGAGTAGGGAGAGATTTCTTTTCCATTCCTGCTTCCCAAATAGTGGTAGTTTCTTGAGCAGAGGAAATAATTTTTCTTGGCGAGAATCCAACGAAGGAAAACCGGCTTACCTGTTCTCCACCAACTACCGATTCAAAAAGAAAGGCCGGTTTTTGGTCTGATAACTTGGAGTATGCAGACAAGGGGGTTTCGGAATCGGCACTGAAACGGGATTGAACAGCAATCAAATCAAAGGACTTAGAAAGTTCTTTGAACTTAGAAAGGGGAGGGTCGAAAGAAACGTTAGATTCCACGGTTTTACAAGAAGCGATGCTTAGGTAACAAATTGTCGAAGAACGAGCAAAATCTGTACTGGTTTTATTTTTGTGTTTGCGGTTGAGGGACTTTCGATTTCCACATGGTAAGGAGTAAACAAACCTCTCGCAAATGCGAGCATGTAATATTAAAGGAACCAGCCAATGAAGAAATCCAAATACAGCCCAGCTCCCTATTCCGTTCATTGTGTAATCATGGGAGGGGGCAGAGGTACTCGTCTTTACCCACTTACCAAACTACGCTGCAAACCTGCAGTTCCCTTGGGAGGCAAATATCGATTGGTGGATATTCCCATAAGCAATTGTATCAATTCCGGATATAACCAAATTTATTTACTCAGCCAATTTAATACCGAGTCTTTGCACCGTCATATTGCGGATGCTTATCGTTTTGATCGTTTTGGCAGAGGCTATGTCGAGATTCTCTCTGCTGAGCAAACTGAGCATGGAGATGATTGGTACCAGGGCACTGCCGATGCAGTTCGTCGAAATATGATCCATTTTCATGCCAAGCCACAGGATGTGTTTGTTATACTTTCTGGAGATCAACTTTATCGGATGGACTTTACCAAGATGGTCGAAGAGCACTTGGAGCGCGGTGCGGATGTTACAGTGGCTGCCAAGCCTGTACCCCTAAGTGAGGCTTCCGGGCTTGGTTTGTTACGAGTCGGTGAGAATGCCAAAATTGTGGATTTTGTTGAGAAACCTACTGATCCTGAAGTTATTTCCCGTTTGGTCCCGCCTGAACTCAAAGCGGGGGAGGGTATAGAGGATCGTTGCTTGGCATCAATGGGAATTTATGTATTTACTGCCACAGCAATGGAAGACGCGCTCAAGGGGGATGCGACTGATTTTGGTAAAGAGATTATACCTTCCTTGGTGGAGAAAAAAGATATCCGTTGTCATATCTTTGATGATTATTGGGAGGATATTGGAACGGTAAAAGCCTTCTTTGATGCAAATTTACAGCTTACCGATGAGGTGCCCGCATTTGATTTTTATGAGGGAGAAAGACCCATTTACAATCGTCCTGATATCTTGCCCACTGCCAAGTTGGGCAAATGCTTGGTCACGCGCACAATAATTGCTTCAGGGAGTATGATTGGTGAGTCGACTTTAAATCGTTGCGTCTTGGGTGAGCGTTCTATGGTAGGTGATGGTTGCAACTTGGAAAGTGTGGTCATGGTGGGTGCGGACTTTTATGAAGATCACGCCGATCCTAATATTCCTGAGCTGGGAGTTGGTCACGGAGCCCAAATACAGGATGCAATAATCGATAAAAATGCCAGGATTGGAAAAAATGTTTTCCTTAGCCCAAAAGGTTTGGAAGAGGGTTGGGCCGATGCCGGGGAAAATGTTTATATTCGAGACGGTATTTTAATTGTTACTAAAAACGGAGTGGTTGCGGACGGCGTACGGATTGGTAATCCATAATCATTCACTCTTTTACCTTGAAGTCATGGCAACTCTACTTCAAATCGGATTCTGTTAAATGAGTATTCCAAATGAATTAAAATACACCTCCGACCATGAATGGGTACGGATAGAGGGAGAAGATTTTGTCATCGGTATAACCGATCATGCCCAGGACAGCTTGGGAGATGTCACTTTCGTGGAGTTGCCCGATATTGGTGCCAGGTTCGAAGATAAAGCCGTTTTTGGGGTGGTCGAGTCCGTTAAGGCGGCATCCGACCTTTACATGCCCGTGACTGGGGAAATTATTGAGGTGAACGATTCCTTAAATGATTCCCCAGAGAAAGTGAACTCTGACCCTTATGGAAATGGCTGGATGATTAAAATTCGTCCGGATCAAGCAGACTCTATTGGCTCTTTGCTTGATGCAGATGCTTACTCCACAGAAATTGGAGATTAGAACCTTTAAATTCAAGAGGTAAAAACCTCTTGCGGAGGGAGGTTTTTCTCCTCTACTATTAAAGTTTAGATGTTTCGCCCTTCATTCCGCTCATTCATTCTTGATCGATTTGTACCCAATCGATCTTGTTTGCTGTTTGTTTTTGGCCTTTGTATTTTCTGTCCTTCCGGCACTTGGTAAAAAAGTTACGCCCAGCATTATTGTTGCCTCGATTGAGGGAGAGGTGAGCTCCCTTAACATGGTGGACGACTTTAAAGTTCAAATGGGGCCTACCAGTGTTGGGAAAAAAGTTAATCCCAAAACCATGTTAACCACCGGTAAAACTGGTAAAGTTGCTCTTCTTTTTTCGAATGGTACGCTTATCACTATCAAGCCAGGAAGTCGTTTTTATCTTCGTACTTACAAACAATTGGAAGGCATTGTGGAGGGTACGATTGACCCAGGAAAGCTGGAAGAAGAACCCACACAGTCGGAACTTTCTGCTCACTTAGATTATGGTGACTTGGTGGTCAAGGCACCAAAGCTCAAAAAGGGATCTTCAATGAAACTTACCAGCCCTTTGGGCACGGCGGGAATTCGTGGAACCATGTTTCAATTGATGGCTGTTCGAAATTCGGTAACTGGGGATATTATGGGCGGGATAAATCTAATCTCTGGAGATATTGATTTTACTGATACTGGGGGAACGGTCGTTTCTTTGCTTTCCGGTCAATCGATTCAATTAGCAACTAGTAAACTGGGAGCTCCGGTAGCTAGTCAAACTGGAGAATTAGTTGATCTCGCTTCGACATATGGGCCAGCCCTTACTGATGGTTTCACCCCTCCACCCTTGGCGAGTGTATTTTCTGGGTATTCTGAGTTTGCCGATGCAAATGATTTAGGAACTTCTGGTAATGATATGTTTCCCGCAATGCCCGATTCAGTACCTGTGGGTATATCTGCGGTTAATTCGGCTGGCGGTTGGGAAGAAATTCACGAATTAGCTACTGATTTATTTTTTGAAATTGAAACGGCCGAAACTGTAGCCGCCAATTTCTCCTTTGAAGATATGACCTTGGCTCCCACGGTTGATATTCCGACGCCTCAACCTAGTGCACCTACTGTGCCTTCTTCAGTTACTGGTGAGACTCTCGCTGGAGGAGACCTCGAGTTTTTTCAAGGTGGTCACCCAGAATTACAACTTTTGGGAGTAAACTCCACGACCGATGAACTTGTTAGAATATATAATAATGGAAGTCGGATGGAAGTGGAAATGCGGGCACCTGCAGAAGGTATAACTTGGCGAAAAATCGACCCGTGGGTAAAAGCTCTCGACTTTTTAGGAAATGATATAACCTCTGGTGTCCAAATTAATGGAGCCCCACAAATTCTTTTGGCAAATGCCAATACGGCTGAATCTGAAGCACCTCCTCGGGGGCAAAGTCAATCCTATGAGGTATCTTACTCCATTCGAGACCTCCGTGGACTTAATACGGTTATTTTTCGTCAGGTTGATGTTATCGCTACACGTCCAACTATCCAAATTACTAACCTTGCACCAGAATTCCCCTGGAATGAGCTAGATTTAGATAAGGATGGTAAGGCATTTGATTCTTTTTTTAAGTGGTTGGATGATCATGTTTTAGTGCAAGATGTTCGCGGAGAAAGCATCCTTTATGATGAATCACAAAACCCAAATAGTTTTTATTTGAGCGGGAATTATAATTTGTCAGCGATAGGTACTTACAATGAAATTAAAATAGTAGCTATTGATTGGCGTGGTTTACGTACTGAATCCGATCCATTCGTGATCAATGTAACTTCTCCCGAAAACTTACCTGTTTTAACTTCAGTCCCTTTTGTTTCCTCGTTTCCTGCATTGGCACAACAGGGGAATATACTGGAGTATGGAGACCCTGAAGATGAGTTTGAAAATTGGTTAAATTCGGCAAGTGCTGTGGACTCTAGTGGCAATTTAGTTACCGTTAGTCCAAAGGTTCTTAACAGTGAACTAGATCCAGTTTTAATTTCAGACATCTGGCCAGAGGGGGGGGACTACAATTATACTATCGTTTTTGAAGCAATTGATCCGCGGTGGGAGCAGGGCGGGTCAGACCTTTCCCTCAAAAACCAACTCACAACAATTCAAACCTATCCTCTTCGAGTCTTTGCAACACCACCCAAACTTGAATTGATCTTTCATAACCCAAGAGATGGCCTCGGGGTTTCTCCTGATTTTGACAAGATTACTTATTTGGTTCGTTCGAAATACAATACCTCTGATTTCCCTGATGATGGACCTTTCAAGATTAGTGCCGACCCAGGAGAAGTTGGTAGGATAGACGGTGATGTTTATTATAAAGCAACTTCTTACAATGGTTACGGTTCAGACATTACCTCTCTGGTCTTGGTAGAAAACGAGAATCAAGTGGATGATGAGACCTTGAATGATGATACCACGCTAACCATCTCAGTTGATGATAAATCAATCCGCGGATTGTCCCAAGGTCAAGGTGCCATCTCTATTTTAAATTCACAGGTAGATATTGTAGATGTCTTGTCTCCTCAACTTAGCACTTCTCATGAAGCTATAAGTTTAGGTGAAAATAAGTATGTCGTTTCCACAAATGGGCAAGTTACAGTTCAGGGAATCATGCCAAGAATTGCTAAATTAAGTGGCGATTCTAAAGATCAATTAACCGGGCAGGCGAGCGATTCATATTATTTTCCTGACCCGGGGTTAACAATTGAAGATAATTATTACTCCCAATCGGAACTTAAAGCAACAAATGGCATTATTGATAACCTGAATTACACTTTCAACTACACGAACCTAAACGATTTTTCCGACGAGTCTGGTAAGATTGATATTAATGCTAGTGAATTTAACTCAGATAAGACTTTGTCAAATATCGATATGAAAAAAATTGGAGATTATTCGATTACCTACTCTTTATCAGATGATTCGGGTAATATAGCATCCATAAATCGTTCGATTACCGTAAAAGATGAAATATCGCCAGTGGTAAAGCTCTACGGTTCTAAAACTATGTATGTAGACTTACAATCTATTGCAGACGGTGAGAGTCGTTTTGATGATCCTGGGGCTTTTGGAATTGAGGATCTTTATACCCAAAATGATGGTTTTTTTGATTGGGCCACGATTGAGGACGATGGGGTGCTGTGGGAATATGAAATACAGACATGCACTAACTTGGAAGCTAACACCTATGGTGATAGAAATACTGCAGATAGAGACTTTATTAAGTCTACTATTGAGGGCTTGGTCGATAATCCTCCGAGCCAAGTTCTTAGATTCAAATTTCATTATATTTTAAAAGATAGAGCGGGGAATAAGGGAGAAGCGACAAGAACCATAGAGATTCGTGGATCACCAAATCTATACCCCACTATTTTCTTCGTTTTAGACCACCCAGATGCCTTGGATGGAATCCCCTCATCCAGCTCTATAGATTCCAATCAGAGTAAAGCTACTTTACCCACACTTATCTGGAATATTGAAGTGGGTATGGAGCAATATTCAAGTCGTCCTATTGCTAAAGTTTTTACCGACTTAGGTGGAGGGCAAGAGGAAGACCTTAACAGTTTGTATAAAGTTAATAAAATCGAATTGGATATTGGGGATGTTATTAAATCCGACACTTTGATTCTCGCTAATGATGACCTTACGAATTTTTTCTCCAAAGTGAATTTTTGGAATAATGTCGATGAATATTATGTAACGGGTGAGCCAACTGCTTACACAAAATATCCAAAATCAAACACCACAGATTGGAGAAGGGTAGTTCTTAGATATACAGTAGAAAATAGCCTTGGTAACAAATCGGAGAGGGACATTGAAGTGCGCTTAGTGGATACAACTTCTCCCACCATTGTTAAAAATAATTTTGATAGCGGCACTTTGGAAGTTGGTGATCCTTTTAGCGACCCAGGGGTTACAATTTCAGATGTAGCCGGGTCATTGATCGATTCCAATACAACTATTGATTTGGCGTACCCTAATGGGACAGATCACAACGCCACTTTTATTGAATTAGCAGAGCGTGGATTTTGGCAATCTGGAGATTTTACGATAACATACACTGCCAAGGATGAATTTGGTAACCTGGCTGAAACCCAATTCTTAAACCTTACTGTTCAAGACGGGACGAATCCTCATGTTGCTTTAATTACTCACGACGCATTAAACAAATTCAATGCACCGAGTACTGGTTTAAATAGTTCCGACCTTTCCTATCAAGACGCTAACAATCCCCTCGTCTCTCCTAATAGCAGGTTTGAAAATGATTCAACTCTGATAAGCAAACTTGCTAATTTGTCGGTCCATTACGAAAACTTTACTTTTTCCAATGAAGACCCATATGTAATGCAAAATGGTAGCAATGGTTTTCTGCTTAAAGCTTCCGAGCTAGATTCAGATTTTTTAGAAACTCTAAAAAATAGCCCTCAAAATTTAGTGTCTTCGACAAGTGAGACTTTAAACATCACTGATGATTTTGGGAGGACCTTTTCTTGGTATAGTCCATTTGCTGTAAAATTTGATGATGGCACGACCTTGCAAGATCCAGGGTTTTTAATTTATGAACCCTCAAATTCGGGAGTGACTTATTCTGCATCCATCGTTCCGGAGTTTTATGGAGATGATAAAAATCAAACCAAGCAAATTTCTTTAAGCTTAACCGTGACTCAAAGCAACACGAGTGCTAGGCAAACAACTATTACCTCTGCCCGTACCTATACTTTTTTGGATGATATAAAACCATTGATAAGTATTTCCCCTTCCACAGATGCAAATTCCACATTTATTGTTTTGGAAGCTGGTTCAATTTATGACGATACAACTAGTTCAGGGAATTCTTTTAGAATGTTTAAAAACGGCAATTTTGAGCCAGAAGAAATTTTAAATGTCCGTGCTGACGATGTTAAAGATGGCACCATTACCTCATCCATTGTTCGAACTATTACTGACTTAAATGATTCTGGTATAGGAAGTGTAGTTACATCTTATCCCCATGTTAATCATATTTATAAAATAGAATATAATGTTAATGATTCTGAGGGAAATGCCGCTGACCCTGTCTTTCGTTACCTAATAATAAAAGATACGATTGCACCATTGATTTATCCTCAGGCCGATGGAAACACTTCTGATAACTTTGAGATTGATTATTTGAGCTCTTCCCCCAATCCAAACATTCTAATAGAGGTACAGGCTCACCTGCTATCGGGCTTAGTCGCCTCTGACTATGGAGGTCAAGGTGCCGGAGTTTCAGATACTATTGATGGTAGTTTAGATCCAGTTGTTAATCGTGATAAGTGGCAAGTGGTTATTACAAAACCTTTGAGCGATTCTAACGACCCAAGTGGGGACTATGATTTGGGTAAAGTTTATCCTTTTGCAAAAGATGACCCTGCTTATGAAGTAGTTGTTACTGTAACCGATGAGTTTGGAAATGTCTCTGCCCCTAGAAGTCGAAGTCTAAAAATAGGCGACTTCCAGGATCCTGTAGTCGGATTAATTGGTGATACTACGATTCATGACTTTTTGCGCTTTTCAACCAATACCGGAATAAGTCCACAATCTGATACCGAAGAAATTAGCGGTAATGATTATAACCGGACTGGTTTTGGAGGAGGGATGCACAGAATTATGTTGGATAATTATACATTTGTAGACCCAGGTGCTTATGCACATGATTTCAATTCATACTTTAGCGTTGCGGACGGTTACAAAAATTTACAAGGGAGCGATGCTTATGGAGAAACATATGCGATGCGTAGGGTAGATGATCGTGCTGAAATGGAGGCATGCGCAGAAATTGGTGTTATCTATGTTTATAGTGCCTTGAATAATGAGGTTCTGAGCGATCCCTTTTTGCATTATCAGGGATTAATGAAAGACAATATTTATGGCTCGGATACCTTGGACAGCAATGTAACCCTACCTCCTCCAGCAAATGTTAAAGTACCAGATGTAAATGGGAGTAATTATACATTTGATGAAGCAAACAAATTAAATGGATATAAATATGGATGTGGTTACAATCACTAATGAATATAGAGTAAAAGATGGTTGGAATAATAAGTCTGATATTGTTACCAGAACGATCTACATTTATGAAAGTCGTCAATTTCCAGGCTATGCGTTTTATGCGACCCCTCTAACCAACGATGATGGCCTTCCGTTTGAACATATGTATGATGATGGGACTGATAATCGTGCTTTTTTGAATGATACACGAAAGGATACAGATGGTGATGGGGTGAGCGACTTTTGGGAAAAAACTTTCGGTTCCAATCCAGAGGATAGGAACAGTGTCCCAATACAAGATCTGTCCAATCCGACCGTTTATAATTCTATTGATTTTAATATTTCAAACGCTGAATAGTTTCCTTACCGAAATATTTAGTGGTTTGAAGTTAGTCGATTAAAGATCATTCTTCATTGCTCGACAATTATCATAATTCTCGGTTACATAAACATTACTTTTTGGTCCCCATAGTTTAACGGATAAAACAGTGGTTTCCTAAACCGTAGATCGAGGTTCGATTCCTCGTGGGGACGCCATTTAATCAAAGCTTTACTTGAAGGTGTTTAAAGTCTGCTTGCTTTTCTTTTTGGTTTGCATCCACTAGTTTCCATTTATCGTGATCGTAAATCATTTGGATGGATAATTGGGTAAACATTTTAACTGCGGTTGCACCGCCCTTTCTTCTACTCTTTATCGGGGGTGTGGCTAGACGGAAAGATTGGTTGGGGCGCGAGGCAGATCGTACGATGTCCCGATTCATCGTCTATGTCCTATACCCTTGTTTCATTCTATACCATGTTTTGGGCACGGAGACTCCGGTTGGTGCAAAAGAGGCATGGACGGCGGCGCTCTTTGGTTTCTGCTCGATAGCGGTCGGTTTTTTGATTGCCCGCTTGGTTGCCAAATTATGTAGGATTAAGGGAAGAGAAATACCTGCGTTTTGTTTTTGTTCAGGAATTTTTAATTATGGATTTTTTGCCATCCCTATTGCCGCTTTATTCTTTGGAAATGATTTGGTGGTAAAAATTATTCTTTTTAACCTGGGTGTGGAGGTGGCGATTTGGACGGTGGGTATTTTATTGCTAACTTCTTCGAGGTTAAGGCTTGGTAAAATCTTGAATCCGCCTGCGATCTCCGTCTTAGTTGCCCTATCTTTACAGATGCTTGGAGGCAAAGCTTTGTTTCCCCAATATGCTTGGGAGGTGTTGTCTATGATTGGCAATTGTTCTATTCCCATGGCTCTTATGATTATAGGAGCCAGTTTTTATGATTTGTTTAAAGGGTTTCGACCCTCACCAGCTTATCGAGTTGAAGTGGGAGCATTCCTGACCCGTGGATTGTTGGTACCCGCCTTGTTTGTTTGCTATGCATTGTATGGATGGATACCTCAACATGCATCGTGGTTGGTGGAGGTATTAATCGTGCAAGCTGCAATGCCTGCAGGTGTGTTTGCCTTGGTGGTGGTAAAAAGCTACGGGGAGGACACGGAAACGGGACTCCGTGTAATTATGACCACTATGCTGCTCAGTGTCGTATCCATACCTGCATGGTTGTGGGCAGGGATTAAATTAATCTCAAACGATTAAAATATTTTATTCTAAGAGGAAGGAGCATCTTCGTAACGCGACTTGGAGTCGAGAGTTTCAAAGATGTTAGAAACTTTAGTTCTTAGTTTGTTATACTCCTCAGCATAAATCAAGGATACTAGGTAATGTTTAAACTCTTTACGATCTCGAATGATTTTGAGATCGAGCTCTTCCATTTCCTGGGCAAATTTGATATGCATTTTATCGATTTCTCCGTCGAATTTTTTGAATTCTTTATCAATGTGCTGTTTGGCTCTGGAGATTGCTCCGAGCAATTGTTGACTATTTCGACAATCCTTACTGGAGAATTCATGAAAGGAAATAATTCCTGATGCAAGTGCAGCGGCAAATGCTGTAACTTCCAATTCGTTTTTGTTACTTTCTTTAACTGCCCATCCTTCAATTGCTTTGAGTAACCTACTTATACAGGCACGGGCTTCTTCGGAATCGGAAATCTGTACTTCTTCGTCTTCAGGCATGATATGTATATACTAGCAGAGTGAGATTAAAAATTACAGAGAAATTAAATTTTCTTAATTTGGTTCAAATTTATCAGATGTGCAAGCTTTTGATGTAATTGTCCAAATCTTTTCGAACTATTCCACTAAGAATAAACAATCCAAGTATATTAGGAAATGCCATTCCCAGAATCATTAAATCTGAAAAATCCAAAATATTAGTCGCCGTAATTATAGAACCTAAAAAGGTGAAAACGAGAAAGAGTATTTTATAAACAAGGGATGACTGGTCTCCAAATAAATACACCCAGCACCTTTCTCCATAATAGGACCAGGATATCATCGTAGAAAATGCGAAAAGAAAGACTGCCACCGCAAGAATGTATGGAAACCATGGAATTACACTGCTCATCGCCACAGATGTAAGGGCACCTCCCTGGTTTTTGGCAATGAGTTCTGCATTGGCTGGGTCGATGTATGCCCCTGTTATAATAATTACCAATGCGGTCATCGTGCATACGACAATGGTATCGATAAAGGGTTCGAGGAGGGCCACGATTCCTTCTTCGATTGGGTCTTTTACTTTGGCAGCGGAATGAGCAATAGCAGCGGAGCCTATTCCCGCCTCATTGGAAAACACTGCCCGTTTAATTCCAATAATTAATACACCAAGAAATCCCCCGAAAGCAGCGTCTGGGGAGAATGCCTGCTCGATAATTAGGCTAAAAGCCGCGGGAATTTCTCCAAGGTGAGAACCAAGAATAAATAAACAAGCGAGCAGGTATATTCCACACATAATGGGAACAATAAGAGAGGCCACTCGGGCAATACTCTTTATTCCACCCACAATGACCAACCCAACTAAAATAGCCATAAGAAGCCCATAGCCCCAAGAATAATCAGCCAACACGGGCATAACGGTTTTAATCATGTCAAGGGACTGAACGACCTGAAAGGAATTGCCCCCACCTAAAGATCCCCCAATGCAGAGCAGGCAAAAAAGGCCGGCAAGCAAGCCTCCCAATCCGCCAAGCTTTTTTTCTTTCAGGCCTTGGGAGAGGTAATGCATTGCCCCGCCCATAATTCTTCCGTCTTTTCGAATTTTGCGGTACTTTTGACCAAGTGCACACTCGGTAAACTTTGATGACATGCCCAGGAAACCGACCAGGATCATCCAAAAAGTGGCTCCTGGTCCTCCCGTACCAATAGCAATTGCCACCCCGGCAATATTTCCTAATCCCACGGTGGCAGAAAGGGCAGTGGTTAATGCCTGAAAGTGGGTAACCTCTCCAACCTGTTCAGAGTTGTCATACTTCCCCCTAACCAAATCAATGGCATGTTTAAAAAGGCGAATGTTTACGAACCGCATACGCAATGTGAAAAAGAGGGCACCACCAAGCAACCATGCTACAACAAGGGGAATCTCAATACCTGGGATTGGCCAGAAGAGTAGTTTTGCTAATGGACTCACCACATATTCACCAAAAAAGATATCCAAGTCCTTTTCCCAATTATTTGGAACCTCTTCATTCTTTGCATGAACAAGCTGTGGAATGGTAAAAACAATTAAGCTTAGCACATTTTTTATCATCTTTATTTATTTGTTCTTTAATCCATAGCTTGAGAATTCACTTCCCCTAGGGCAAGGGTTAAGCTAGCAAATACTTAGACATGGCAAAAACTATTATCATTTACATGGCTCGGGAGTGGGTAACTTGGTTTTTGGGCTGTTTGTTTTTCTTAGTGGGAACCATTTTCCTCTTCTCTACAGTCGAAGATTTAAGTCAGGTGTTCCCTAGAGGTCTTGACTTCTGGTTGGAGGATTTTTGGTTTTGGTTGCTTTCTTATTTACCTTGGTTACTTCCGATTTGTTGCTTGGGTGCGAGCTTATTTTCTCTTTCTTTTGCGAGGAAAAGGGGTGAATGGACTGCGATGCTGGCAAACGGAATTTCTCCCACTCAATCTTTTTCCTTAATCGTTATACTTGGATTTGGGGTGGGATGGAGTAGTGACTGGTTGATGAATGGTGCGGGTGTCCGTTCGATGGATATGAGCGACTTACAAACCCGCAGCCTAAAAATGCAAATTGGAGCGGAACGACTTTGGTACTTTCGCTCTTTTGACCCATCCTCCGGAATGGGGCGGGGTTTACAACTTTTTCAATACGGAGAAAAAGGAGAAGATGTGATGCGCATACGGGCTGCCACTGCAAAATGGGAAAGCGAGAAGGGTTGGACTTTTTACAACGGTAAATTTCTCGGG
Source organism: uncultured Opitutales bacterium (assembly GCA_943787575.1). Taxonomy (GTDB): domain Bacteria; phylum Verrucomicrobiota; class Verrucomicrobiia; order Opitutales; family Seribacteraceae; genus Chordibacter. The sequence goes on from CALSMY010000019.1 coordinate 23,102, forward strand.
TTTTACTCTGCTAAAGGTTTGCCAGTGATTGATGAAAATAAAAGTTCTTTAGTTTGGGAAACTAAGGAAGCAGAATCGATAAAGGATGAAGTGTACCAAACAAAAAGTCCGGGGATTAGTCGTTCTTTTGAGAAACTTTACGGGTTAGGTATTCCAGATGACCCCACGCCCTATCTTTGGCTTCAAAAGCGGGCAAAAGATATGAGTGTGGGTGAAATTGAACGTTTGCTTGATCGATTTCCAGATTCGAAAGGGCAAGAAATGATCCCTTATCAATTAAGAAAAGCTCAACTTTGGTGGAACGGACCAGCTTGTTTGGTCGCCTTATTAATTGGGCTGGGACTGGGAAGTGCTAGGGGTTCTTCAACCCCAGCAAAACTTGCCGGTGTTTCCCTGCTTGGTGCACTTGGTTTTTATTTAATTCGTACCTTATCAGATTCACTGGGCGAACAACAAATCTTAACTCCCATGGTCACGGCAAGTTTACCTTATGTAGTCGTCGTGATTGGTGTATTTATTTTTTTGAAAATACAAAAGTAACTATGGTACTTTTAAGCATCCACCTCTCGGAGTTGGATGCTTTCGACCACTTTCCCGTCGGCCAGCACATTGGTCACGGTTACAATTTGATCCCCGGATTCGACCCGTTCTTCCTCAATTAATCGTTTGATTGCTTCTTGAATAGTTTGTTCTGGGTCTTGAGAGAATTCCATTAGGAAGGGCTCGATTCCCCATATTAATCTCAATCGTCGATGAAGCCCGGGGATATCGGTAAAGGCAAAAAGCGGGGCTCCATTTGGACGCAATGCACCCAGCTTAGCAGCGAGATCCCCACTGCGGGTAAAGACCAAAACGGCAGCATTTTCCATACGCAGGGCAAGAAGTGCAGCCGAGCGCAACATCTTTGCTTTGGGCCGAAAAAGCCGAAGGCTTTCCGACAATACGGGAGGAAGTTCTCGCTCAATTCGGGAAGAAATACGCTTGAGCATACGCACACATTCGATCGGGTACAGTCCAGTGGTGGTTTCTCCACTTAGCATGACACAGTCTGCCTCCTCGTTGATGGCGTTTGCCACATCACTAATTTCCGCCCGTGTGGGCACAGGAGACTCGATCATCGATTCCAAAAGGTGGGTGGCCACAATCACAGGTTTACCTTTGGAGAGACAAATACTCACCGACTTTCTTTGAATGATTGGCAATTCTTCAAATGGACACTCGATGCCCAGGTCGCCTCGGGCAATCATCAATCCATCAGCAGCTGAGACAATTTCCTCAAGGTTGGTCACTCCCTGCTGGTCTTCGATTTTGGCGATGACCTGGGCATTACTATTGTTGTCCTTGAGAAAGCTTTTAAACAGGTCGATGGCATCGGCATCGCGGGTGAAGGATAAGGCAAAAAAGTCGTGCTCGCACTCGATACCGACCAAGGTGTCCAACCTGTCTTTCTCCGTGATCGATGGTAATCCAGTCTCAATCCCAGGCAAATTAACATGCCGACGGCTTTTAAGCTCTGCATCCTGAAGAACGCGACAGCGGATTTTCTGCGGTGAAATTTCTACCACGAGCAAGGGAATCAATCCATTGTCGAGCAGAACATTGTTTCCCGCTTTCAGGTGCTCGTGCAATTTGTCGTAATTTACTTCGACTTGCCAGACCTTCTCAATTCTTGGTGGTTCCGGTTGGGCGGTAAAGACAAGATCAATTAAGTCTCCCCGTTTTAATTGCACAGGAGATTGTAAATATCCGGTACGAATTTCTGGCCCTTTAACATCCATCAATATTGCGGGTTCCCGTTTGACCTTTTCTCCGATTCTACGGATGCGCTCAGTGATCTCCCGTATCCAGTCGTGGGTAGCATGTGCCATGTTCAGGCGCATTACATCAACCCCCTCGCGTATTAAGGATTCAAGCATGTTTTCGGATGCCGTTGCCGGACCGATGGTGGCTATGATCTTGGTTTGTCTTTCGGGAGTTTTCACACGCCAACAGGTTGGGCAGTGGCCGGATCAATTACATAGGTGGAAAATCGTTTCCCCTGTCCGGGTAATTGGCTGAAGCGTTCACGTACTAAATTTACATCGTTGCAGTCTTTACTTAGGTGCATAAGGAATACCTTCCGCCAACAGGTATTTTCCATTGATTTTAAAAGCTCATAGGTGGTTTGATTGGAGAGATGTCCATGCCGACCTCTAATTCGTTGTTTAAGGCTCCAGGGGCGTTTCTCGTCCTTTTCTAACATGTCAGTACAATGATTCGCCTCAATGACAAGTATGCTTGCCTTCCTGATGCGTTCCTGGACCAAGGTGGGTACAAAGCCTAGGTCAGTCACCCATGCAAGGCTGGAAGGAGGGTCGAATAGGTCTCCAGTTCCCCACTCAAAATAAAACCCTACCGGATCATAGGCATCGTGGGGCACGCTAAATGGATGAACCTTGAAGTCCTGAAATTGAAAAGGCACGCCCGTTTCAAACCTTTTCCAATTCGGACGCCTTGGAAGTTTTGGCTGGATCGCATCGATGGTGTCTCGGTTGGCAAAGATTGGAAGGTTGAGGTAGCGGGATAATCCACGAATGCCCGCACTGTGATCGTTGTGCTCATGGGTTAGAAAGACAGCGTCCAATTCCTCAATGGAGAGGCCTTCTTCCGAAAGTAAAAACTTTAATTTCTTCCCAGATAATCCAGCATCGATCAGAATGTTTGATTTACCTGTTTGTAAAAGAGCGGTATTACCCGAACTGCTCGAACCAAGGATTTTAAATTTCGTTTCCACCTAGCCTCAACCTTAGTAAGCTCGTCAATATGCAATCAATCACAAAGTGCTTTGGGAGGTCATTGATTTTATCATATGGAAGAATGGTTTGATTGGGTCGACCGGACGGACCGGGTAATCGGAGTGACCAGTCGAGAGGATGCTCATCGTCTTGGGCTCTTCCATAGAGCGGTACATTTATACGCCTGGGGAATGAATGGCGGCTTAATCTTACAAAAAAGAAGTAATTCCAAGGATTTGGAACCTGGGCTTTGGACGGTAAGTTGCTCCGGGCATGTTGATCGTGGTGAATCTTATGAGTTTGCGGCCACCCGGGAGATGACCGAGGAATTGAATGTATCAATTGAACAATCTGATCTTAGTGAACTTTTACGATCTGATCCTTGCCCAGAAAATGGATATGAGTTCATACGATCTTACCAAGTCTCCCAACCGATAAATCCGGTGGCTGATTCTTCGGAAATTTCCGACCTTCGGGAAATTGGACTTTTAGAGTTGGACGAATGGATGGCTCGTGAACCTGCTCATTTCGCCAGTTCTTTCAGGTATCTTTTTCCCCTTGCCCGTAAGAAATTTCCCAACCTTACATAAGAGAGAGCTGGGAACCTTCGCTACCTGATCCTGGTACTACGCCGCTGGCTTCCCAACCTTTTGGAGTTAGTACCCTTCCTTGTGGGGTGCGTTTAAGATAACCCTCTTGAATGAGAAAGGGTTCATGAACCTCTTCCAATGTATGTTCCTCTTCATTGACCGCCACAGCTACGGTGCCTAGACCTACCGGTCCACCCTTATAGTTTTGTGCCATTGTGGAGAGGATACGCTTGTCCATTTCATCGAGTCCACGATCATCGATCTCCAAGAGCTCAAGAGCTTTGGATGCAAATTCACGGTTTATGGTTCCATCCGATCGTTGCTCGGCATAGTCACGTGCAAAATGAATTAAATTATTGGCTATCCGGGGAGTACCCCGAGCCCGGGCAGCAATTTCTTCCGCACCTTGCTGGTCGATGGTACAGTCCAAAAGTTTGCAACTTCGCAGCACGATTTTGGTAAGGTCTTCCCGCCCGTAGTAATCCAGACGGGTTTGCAGAGTAAAGCGGCTGCGCATAGGAGCGGAAAGCAGGCCAACTCTAGTAGTCGCACCAACCAGGGTAAAGCGAGGGATTTCCAGGCGAACACTTCGTGCGTTGGGCCCCTGATCAATCATAATATCAATCCGGAAGTCTTCCATCGCAGAATAAAGGTATTCTTCTACCGTCTTGGGGATACGATGAATTTCATCAATAAAAAGAATGTCTCCTCCTTGCAGATTGGTCAGTAATCCGGCCAGATCTCCAGGTTTGTCAATCACTGGCCCGGAAGTTATGCGTACCTCCCTTTGTAATTCATGTCCGATAATATGTGCTAGGCTGGTTTTGCCTAATCCAGGAGGACCACACAATAACACATGCTTGAGGGCTTCTTCCCGCTTGGCCGCGGCCCCGACCATCACTTGTAATCGTTCAATTGTCTTTGGTTGCCCCGTAAAATCTTCAAAAGACGGAGGGCGCAAGGCGGCGTCTACTTCGCTGGTAGGTGACAATGAATCATCAAAAAAAGTTCGTCCTTTGGGCGGTTCGTCAGTCATTTTCTTTGCAAGTCAAATGAATCAATCAACTGGACTGCGAAAGGCAGGGGGCAAAGCGGATTCGGGAAGGCGCTCAATTCTCGCCCCCAAATTCCTAAGTTTTTTATCCAATAATTCATAACCTCTGTCCAAGTGATAAATACGATGAACCCAAGTCTCACCCTCAGCGACCAAACCGGCAAGGATTAATGCGGCACTGGCCCGCAGGTCTGATGCCATAACGGGTGCACCATTAAGAGTTTTTCCACCTCGTACGATTGCATTGGCACCCTCCAAAGATACTTCTGCTCCCATCCGTAAAAGTTCAGGAATGTGCATGAAACGACTTGGGTATACACGTTCGGTTAAAATACTTAGACCAGGAATGGTACAGGCAAGGGCGCATGCCTGGGCTTGTAGGTCCGTGGGGAAGCCAGGGTGGGGCAGGGTAATGACTTCAAACGGTTTGAGCCCGCTTGGGTCAGTTTTAACCTCGATTGTATCTTCACCTAACTCCTGTAATTGTATACCCGATTCTTTCATTACTTTGGCGAAGGCGCCCAAATGGCTTGGTTGAATTCCTTGTACACAAACTTCTCCCCGTGTGATTGCACCAGCCATTATGTAAGTGGCTGCCTCGATACGATCTGGAATTACCCGGTGGGTACAACCTTGGAGTTTTTCAACTCCCTCAATTTTTAATAAGTGTGAACCGGCACCGGAAATTTTTGCACCCATTTTTTCAAGCATGGTGCATAGATCTAAAATTTCGGGTTCGCATGCAGCTCCATCGAGCACCGTAGTTCCTTGGGTCAATACGGAAGCCATGATTGCATTGGCAGTTCCGGTAACCGTACTTCCGTGCCTACCCCCGATAAATATCGTGGCGGGTTTCATTGAGGTTCCATCCACTTCCACCACGCCTTGATTTAACGATACATTTGCCCCCATTTCGTTAAGGGCTCGTAGGTGCAGATCAATTGGCCGATGGCCAATAACGCAACCCCCGGGCATTGGAATTTTTGCTCTTTTCAAACGGGCCACAAGAGGTCCGAGTAAGCAAATAGATGCCCGCATTTTACGGACTAATTCATAGGGGGCATCGGGATGAATGTTTGCCGGGTGGATTTTCCAGGCGTTTTGCCCAAGTCGTTCGATATCAGCTCCAAGATGGGCGAGGATTTCACCCATGAACCGAACATCACTGAGGTCAGGAACATTTTCCAAAATGGTTTCTTCACCGCTTAAAAGAGCTGCGGCAAATTGGGGGAGGGCTGCATTTTTTGAGCCGCTGACTTGAACTCTTCCTTCGAGGCGTTGACCTCCCTGAATTCTTAAGATCTCCATACCTTAGAAGGACGGGAAGAATAAAAAGTTATTCCAAAGAATGGGAGAATTGTTCCTGGTATCCGTGAATTACGAACCAAAAATTTTACCGAGAAATCCTTTGAGCCCAGTAGCTTTTACCGGAGTTTTGGCAGGTCCCTTGGAATGTGATTTTCTTGGTCCTCCTGACTTATTTTTGGAATGCTTGGAGTTTTCAGATCTCGGTTTGGATGATTGGTCGTTATTTCTTGGACCTCCCGGTTTTCTTCTGGGCTTATGGTTTTTACGTTTATGAGGCTTATTTGATTCACCGGTATCAGAAGATTTATTATCGCGAGGTGGACGATCTTCCCCGCGTTCTTTTCTTGGGCGTGGTCTTCGATTATCCTCCCGAGGTTTGCGGCTACTGCGTCTATCATCCCGGCGATCCCCACGATCTTCTTTTTTAGAATGGGTACGCCCAGCGTTTTCACTGGGTTTGTAATTGCTTAGATCATCGGTCAGAGAGATCGGGTTTGCTGCATTAATTTCTCCCATGGGGGCGGCTGGAGTTGAAGAACTTGCATTCTCCAATGGTTTTTCATTGGGTCTGTGCCAACGTGAACGAATTCTGGATTTCATATAATGGGTTTTAATTGTCTAATTAATTTCGACTTAGTAGATAAATCGAGCATCTCGATCGATCATTGCTACTCTTTGTAGAGAGGGACAAGGCCATGGGACAAGGCAAGCTAGAGAACTATATCCAAGCTGGCATGCCGACAAGGCAAAAGAATTTGCCAAACTTTGCGAAACCACTTGCAACCTGCCTATGGAAAGTACTTAAAATGCGTTGATGGATAAATTGGAAAACATTTTCGAACTCCAGGAGGTACTTAACCGAAGGATTGGAGTAAATATGGATGAGTTGAACGATGAGGAGCGCACCAAGTGGATCCTCAATTATGTCCGGGCGATGCAACAGGAATTAGCAGAGCTTACAGACTCCGTACCGTGGAAGTGGTGGGCTAAGTATCAAGAGTTTGATAAACAGAATGCAAAAGTCGAAATCGTGGATTTATTTCACTTTCTCATCTCACTTGCCCAGGTCATGGGTATGTCTGCGGATGATGTACATGAAGCTTACCTCAAGAAAAACGAAGTAAACCATAAGAGGCAGGAAAGCGGTTATTCGACAAAAGACGAAGAGGACTCCAGACACATTTAGTCTGGGAGTCAGGTACAGCCACTAGTGGCTATATGAATTTTGCGGCAACTTAAATTGCCGAGACGAGAGCGGCACAACGAGCTTTTTTACGAGCTACTTTATTAGCGTGCACCAAATTGCTCTTGGTTGCTTTGTCCAAGGCGGAGATCAAAGATTTGGCAGCCAAGGTTGCGGCTTCTTTGTCTTTTGATTCAATAGATGCTTGAAAAGCTTTGTCTAAAGTCTTGAGCTTACTCGAAATCGAGCGATTTCTCAGGTAGTTAGTCTTGTTTTTACGAATGTTCTTTAATGCTGACTGGGTATTGGCCATAGCGAACTAAAAAATTCTAATTTTCTCTATTCGTCAACTTGAAACATTAATATAAAAAGGATTCCGAGAAGCTGTAAGCCGGATTCTGTAACCCTGTGCAAAAACGAATTTTTGCAAGGATTGTCATTCATTTATCTATTTGACCAATGATCAAATCCCCGAGCGAGCGGGGTGCGACGTACCCGAAACCATAGACGGGCAGCCCGGTTTCCTATTTCGTCTTGCATCGGATTGGGTTTACCATGCCCGTTCGATTGCTCGAACGGCGGTGGGCTCTTACCCCACCTTTTCACCCTTACCTCCCAAAAGAGGCGGTTTGTTTTCTGTGGCACTCTCCGTGAACTTGCATTAAAGCAAGCCCCCCCCGTTTTCACGAGGAATCCTGCCCTGTGATGTCCGGACTTTCCTCTCCTCTGCCCAAAGGCATGGGAGCGAATGACCGCTTCTCGGAAAATTTTAGGACTTTGATCCATTAAAAGTATTGGGCCTTTTTTCTCCACGGGAGATTTCTTTTTTGAACGATCATCTTTCCATGTAAACAATGCGGCCACATTGATCACACTGGGTAATCTTTTTTTCCACAAGTGCTGAGGATACAACATCGTTGGATACCCTTAAATGACAGCCCGAACATTTTTGATCGGATATCGGGGCCATGTAGGGTGGTCGAGATACAATCGTGGTCACGCGATCGTAGGAAGAAAGAAAGCTTGGTTCTACTTCCTGTCGGGTTTGTTCAATTTCTCTTTCAAGATCTAAAAGTTCGGTTTTTTTCTCCTCCCCTTGTTGAGCACGCTCATCTCTTTGCCTCTCCATTTCTGCTACTCGCTCGGTAATTTTACCTTGGGCCAATTCAGCAGTTTCGCGGGCTCCATCAATTTTTAGGAGGATTTCAATTTGTTCGTTTTCACGCTCTTCAATTTTGGCTAACAAATTTGCAATTTCATTTTCTAAAGCCTGATATTCTTCGTTCTTTTTTACTTCTAATTGCTTATTTCTTTGCCTGTTAATGGAATCGTTCATGGAGAGAATTTCTTTTTCCAATGAATTATTTTCAGATTCCAACCCTTTCCACTCTGCGAGTGCAAGTTCAACAGATTCTTTTTCCACAGCTATCTTTTTTTCCATTCTGGCAAGTTCTTCAGGAAGCTCTTTAACATCTTGGCGAAGTTTTTGGAAGCGTCTGTCTCGGCTATGGAGGAGAAGAAGTTTTTGAAAATCTGCGTCTTGAAACAACATAATGCTAAAGTAGGAGTGGGGTAAATTTGTGAAAGGCAACTCCCTACATGACTTCCCTTTTGGCAAAATACAAGAATTTAGGCGCAAAGCTTTACTTCACTGCCATTGAGTGGCAGAATGAAAGTCTATCAAATTTATGACCTCGCAAGATTCATCCACCAAACTTGTAGACCAAGCAGTCCTACTCTTTACCCTAGGACAAGAGAAGGAGGCCGAGTCTCTTCTGGTCGAATATTTGTCCGGACACGAGAACGATTTGTCTGCTTGGCGAGCTCTTTCAGAAATTCGTTTATCCACAAAGGATTTTTCTGCTGCCGAACATGCTTGCCGTAAGGCATTATCCATTAACCCCGACGATCTTACTTCCAATGTCAGCCTTGCTAGAATACTGGTGGCTCAGGGGGATAAAGAGGGTGCCGAAGAAGCCTCTTCAAAGGCAAGGGTACTCGGATGGAAGGATGAACTTGCTCAGGACGAGCACAACGCATAATCTTTATTTAAAAATTTAGCCCAATGCCTGCGACCAATAAACAAAGTTTAGATTTTGAAAGACCCCTTCTCGATTTGGAGAAACAATTGGATGTTCTCATGCAGTCCTCCACAAATTCGGATATGGACTTCACCGATGAGATCAAAGCGATTGAAAAAAAGATCGAGCACACCAAGCGCCAGGTCTACTCAGATCTAAGCCCTTGGCAAAAAGTCCAGCTCTCCAGGCATCCCAATCGTCCGTATTCACCCGATCTTATAAAGCGTATCTTTTCTGGGTTTGAAGAACTTCACGGTGATCGGTTATTTAAAGATGACAATGCATTGATTGGTGGTCCTGCATCTCTAGACGGTCAGCGAGTTATGGTAATCGCTCAACAAAAGGGCAGAAATACCGAAGAGAACTTAAAGAGAAATTTTGGCTGTCCAAATCCAGAGGGCTATCGCAAGGCTTTACGACTTATGAAAATGGCCGATCGTTTTGGTCTACCCATTATTTCTTTAATCGATACCCCGGGTGCTTATCCGGGAATCGGAGCAGAGGAAAGGCATGTTGCTGAAGCGATTGCTGTAAATCTTCGTGAAATGGCAGACTTTGAAGTGCCCATTATTGCCTTGGTTATTGGCGAAGGTGGTTCTGGAGGTGCACTTGGAGTGGCAGTCGCAGATCGTGTATTAATTCTCGAAAATGCATATTATTCGGTAATCTCTCCCGAAGGCTGTGCCGCTATTTTATGGAAAGACAGGGCTTTTGCAGCAAATGCAGCGGAGGCGCTTAAGCTTGATGCCAATGAACTTTTAAACCTGGGTATCGTCGATAAGATTCTCCCAGAACCTGCTGGGGGAGCTCATCGTGATTGGGATGTAACTGCACAAACGATTAAGGCTACATTACTTGGCGAATTACAAGAATTGAACAAAGTTAAAGCAGGTGAATTTGCTCAATTAAGGTATGAGAAATTTAGGAAGATGGGTAAATTTACCGCTTAGCGGTAATCCGATTAGTATTTTTTCTTAGTAACGATTAGAAAGATCTGGAGCGGGAGGTTCGCTCAATCCTAAGCGTTCGTTACGATCGATTACATCGATCATACTGTCTTTGAGTCTTTCGCGCATACGCATCGAAGATTCTAATTCTCTTTCCATGATGACCATATTTTCCTTAAGGGAGATGATCGCATTGTTAAGATCAGTCTCACGATCGGTCATTCTAACCATGTCTTGTTCGAGGCGAATATTTTCCTTCTCCAATAAATTCATCCGGTTTATTAAGACCTGTTCGCGGGCAAGAACTTCAGAATATTCAGATTCTAACTCCCTCGTTTCAGCCATTAAATCTTGATACTCTGTACTTCCCGCGTTCTCAAGATTGTTAATTTTGACTTCGAGCTCTCTAATATTTGCTTCCAAAATTCCAGCTTCCTGGCTGAGTAATCTTTCACTGGCCACTGCACGGTTGAGTTGAATTTCGAGGTTTCTTGATTTGTCTTTAAAGAATCCGCGTTCGTCGTGCAAAGAACCGCTTTGCGACATCAAGTCCTGGTTTTCCTGGTCCAAGTCTTTGAGTTTGGTAATCAAGTTTCTTTCGTTTGATTCAATGTTTTCAATCTCTTCTCTCATTAAATCAACCGCTCGTAACATATCCGAATTTTCTGATTCCAGAGCGGATGTTTTGGCAAGTAACATTTCGTTTGAGTCTCGTAATCCTATCATTTCGTTAGAAATTCGGGATTCTTGCATGGCTAAATTATTCAATTCGGCGCGCAAAATACTGAGTTCTTCCTTTTGAGACATATCGGTATCGAGAAGAGAATCGTTACGGTTGGCAGTTCTTTCCAACTTGGTACGCAGATCATTATTGGTCATTTGAATGAGCCTGGCATTTTCACCCTGCCTCTGTGCCTCTATGGTAAGATCGGTATTAATTTGTTGGAGGTTGGAAAGTTGGGCTCGCAACGCATCTGTTTCTATTTGGTACCTAGAAATTTGATCGGATAAATCTTCTTTGTCCCCCATAACCAGAGATGAACGATCCTGTTCTAATGCTAATATGCCATTTAAACGAGCAATCTCATTTCGGGCATTCATTAATTCCTCATTCAGGATAATTTCTTCGTTCTCCAACATTTTCGCCTCATTTTGAGCTTCTCTCATCAGGGCTTTCATTTCGGACAGTCGAGAGTCGGTGGTTTCCTGATCAATTCCAAGGGAGGCAAGTTTTTGATTAAGTTTGGCGTTTTCTTTTTCTGCCCGATCGAGTTGGGCTTCCAATTTGTTTTTAACGGCCTTGGCCGCACTCATATCAGTTCGTAAATCTTTTGCTTTTCGATCAAGCGTGGAATTCGCAAGTTCTAGATTTCTTATTTTGGAATAAGCACTTTCATCTGAATTATCTCGGTTGTCCAAGGACTGTTCAAGCTTTCGGTTTTCTAGGGCCAATTCCTGGTTGCGTACTTCCAACTCCTTTTCATCTGCTTTGACTTGTTGGAGTTGCCTGCGTAAACGGGCATTGGTTTCGTCCAGGTACTGATTGCTGTTTACACTGCGTAGACCTTCTTGCTTAAGCTTGAGAAGCTGAGTTTCTAAGGCCGCAATTTGCCCAAGTGCTTCGTTTAAATCATCCTGCAACTTGGCCGATTGAGGGGAGGGTGGGGCTACCTGAGGTGCGTTTAACTGTTGCAAGACCACAGACCTGGTCTTTTCCACCAATGCATTGTGCTTAGCGGCCAAGTCGTTGTATTGTTTGATTAAAAACTCTGGATCGCGCAATTGAGCATCGGTTTGCCCGAAAGCAAAGCTACCGAGCAGAAGAACGGTTAAGATTGGTAAAATTGACCTAGTGTAAATCTTGCGCGACATATAAAAGATGGATTAAAGATTTTCCTCCATTGGAATAGCAATTTTGTGCACATGGCAAGCGATACTTAAGTACCTCGGATATCGGAAGACTCATAAAACTTAAATAATCGACCGGACTGCCGCTTTGTTAAGGCGGTCAAACACTGCACGGTTTTGACCCTCTGGCTTTTGAGAAAAGATTAAGTGCAATCTTCTACTTTTCTTTTTGTCTGCTTCGATTAATACACTGTACAAATTATGCGCAATTTCCTCCCCGTTTCCAGAAATGGAAAGAGCTAGGCAAGAGAAGTCTTTTTGCTCGATTATATTTTTTTCCTCGGCAGTGCAAACTATGATTAAATCTTCCCGAGATAATTCTGCGGATTCCAATAGTTGCTTCGTGCCTGCATGCAAAAATAAAGGGGTTTTGGGTGCATAATGGCAATCGCTCATCCCTGGAGATTGGGCACCGGTAGTTTGATATATCTTGTCTATCCCCTGGATTATATGTGGGGCGAGCAAAACTTCTTCACCCAAGGCGAGTTGTAAATCTTTACGGGTGATCATGCCTGGGCGTAAAATAGTTGGTCTATCGCTCGAAAGGTCGAGCACTGTAGATTCCAATCCTACTGTGCAGACTCCCCCGTCCACAGTAGGTGGTACCTTATCCCCAAACAATTCGGCAATATGAGCAGCAGTAGTTGGGCTTGTTCGGTTAGATGGATTGGCACTCGGGGCGGCAAGTGGTTGTTTTAAACGATCTAAAATCCCACGAAATACCGGATGATTTGGGGCCCGAAGAGCAACCGTTTGGTTGCCGGCTGTAACCTCCAAAGGAATCAAATCTTTTTTGGGTAAAACAATGGTTAGTGGCCCGGGCCAAAAGATTTTACATGTCCGTATGGCAAGGTCATTAAATTCCGCGAGATTTTTAGCACCGGATACATCATTTACATGAACAATAAGAGGATTACTGGAAGGTCTTCCCTTAAGTTCGAATATTTTTCGGACTGTTTTCGCTTGCAGGGCAAGTCCGGCAAGTCCGTACACCGTTTCTGTTGGTAGGGCAACCAAGTCGCCCACTTTCAAACGGGCTAAGGCATCATCTTCAGAGATGAGCACCCGACACCTAAAGGCTTAAGCCTTATTTAAGGATTTGCATGTGTCTTGCCTTCTTAATAAGACGGGACACTTTACGCTGTTGCATGGGAGTAAGACCAGTGTACTTACGGGAAATAATTTTTCCTGTGTCTGTGGTGTACTTGGCCAAGGCATCACGATCCATAAAGGAATAATGCTCGGGGTTTTTACTCTTGGAAGGGGCCTCTGTAGATTCGCTCATAAGGAGTACATAATGAATATTCGAAGAAAATGTTCAATGCCAAAATTTCCATTGATTATCTTCGGTTTTCATTGACGAAGGGGATGTAGTTTGATTGATTATTTCTTTGTTATGAAAGTTGTATCATCCATTAAGACCCTCAAAAACCGTCATCCCGACTGCAAGGTAGTACGCCGAAAAGGCCGCCTCTATGTCATTAACAAAACCAACCCGCGTTTTAAAGCACGCCAAGGTTGATTTGTAACCATACTTTCTTACACCGATGAAAAAAGATATTCATCCAAACCTCAATCCGGTTACCTTTGTAGATGTCTCGACCGGTAAAAAATTTAACACTTTTTCCACAGTCAGTTCGAAAAAGACTGAAACTGTGGACGGCGTGGATCACCACCTTCTTTACCGGGACATTACGATGGATTCTCATCCAGCTTTCACTGGGGAGAAACGTTTTGTGGACACCGCGGGACGGGTGGAAAAATTCCAGTCCAAGTTCTCCCGCAAGCGCTAGGTAGATTTCTTGCCCCTGGCTCGGGCTATTGAGCTGAAATAATCCATTGACGGATTATCTTACACAGGAAAAAGATGTGCTTTGTTTTGTTAGCCTACAGCCTAATTTCTTTTCTTGTTTCTTTTGCAGTCTTTGCAGTTGTGCATGTGAGTACATGGACAACTTTCGACGGGCATAATTTGTAGGCACAATATATTGAACCTCTGCTGGTAAAGTAACCTTCAAAATGGGTAGCCGGGAATATACTCTTCCTAATTCCCGGTTCTCCCAGGCAGATCAGAACTGTGATAAATCCAATCAAATCGAATTAAGGACAAAGCATTTGATGGCTTAAACAATTTTTTCGAAATGACTTTTTAAGCTTTCGTTCGTAAAGAGGAGATAAATTCCGAATAGACCTAACGAGAAAAATAAAGGAACTTATGACAAATCGTAGAAAATTCATTCAAAAAGGACTTTTTACAGCAGGTGCGACTGCTCTTTCCTCCAACTGGACTTATGCCAAGGACGATGGAGCTGATTACTTTACACTGGCAGTCCTCCCGGACACCCAGAACTATTCATACAGGTATCCTGATGTCTACACCAGCCAAACGCGTTGGCTGAAGGAGAACGCTCAAAAGTATAGAATTCCCTTTGTTTGTCACGAAGGTGATATTGTCCAGTTCAACGATGTTGTTGAGTGGGAACGTGCCGTTGTCAGCCATAAGGAACTGGATGGTAATCTCCCCTACGGCCTCAACGTCGGCAACCACGACTTCAACTGGACATGGGTCAATGGCAAGCGCGGAAAGATGGTTCGCGATACCTGTCGCATCGATCAATTCTTTCCTCCATCCAAATATGAGAAAGAAAGCTGGTGGGGTGGATGTTTCGAAAACCGCAACCACAACAGCTACCAATATTTTGAAGGTCCAGGCGGGCTGAAATTCCTCGTTCTGAATATAGAATTCGCTCCCCGCGACGTTGCTCTGGACTGGGGCGCGACCGTCATCGAAAAGCATCCCGATCATCGCATCATCGTCGTCACGCACGCCTATATGGACAATGATGACACCCGATTAGGCGAAGGAGACAAGGGCATAAAGTTATATTTCCCCGACGACAATGATGGCGACAGTATGTGGGAGAAGTTTGTGCGCAAACATAAGAATATTTTCCTGGTCATGAGCGGCCACGTTTGTAGAGACTCCCGAAACAACTGGAAGTTCGACACCAGCTACACCGAAACGGGTCTGCTCACCAGCAAAGGAGACCACGGCAACGAAGTGCACCAAATCCTAGCAGACTACCAAAGCCGCCCTAACGGAGGCGATGGCTTTCTCCGCCTGATGCGTTTCACCCCGGAGAATAACGAAATCGAGGTCAAAACCTATTCCCCATTTAAGGACGAATGGCTGACTAGGGTCCATAACCAGTTCACGCTTCCCTATTCCATGACCTGATTAATGATTTCCAAGATGAAGCACATGTTTACCCTTATCGCCACCCGGAGGACGAAAGGGAACTGGTTCGGCTTTTGGAAGAATTCAAGCTATTAGAGAGTCCTTCACATTCGATCAGAGTGCCGAATGCAGCGAGTGCTTCAAGGCACTTGATCCACGAATAAGGATTGGTCGAAACATACGGCGCGAGGAGATCGAATCTCGTTTGGCCGAGGGCGCGACCGACGTGTTTTTACTAACATTCGTGCCAAGCGAAAAGCAGAGGTTTCCTTGCTTCGGAAACATCGTAGGGAAATTCTCTTCAATTACGCCGGTACAGGGGAGCATCGCAGAGATAAGAAAAACTGGCTCCGCGTCCGTGAACTAGGCATCGATGGCATGCTGACAGATTATGCCCTCAAATGCGCAAAACTATGGCAGGCAAATCCTTTGGAAGATGAAACGCAAGGCATCCCTGGAAGACCTGGCCAAACATTGTGTGCCTGAGGATAAGGGGGGCATTACTCTTTCGCCCGTACTGCAGAGCGGAAATTCCTATGTAGATGTATTTCCGCTCCCCAAAAAAACCGGGCACCTGCCTTTACATCTGCTTAACATTACTAAGACATATCCAAAGCATATGTTTGTCGGAAAAACCCAATTTATAAAGAGTTGAGCAAGTATACGCTCAACCATCGATTCCAATCTCTACAGCTCTTTAATTGTTAAATTAACTCGATTTTAAACCGAGTAGGGAAGGGCTTAATCAAGAATTATTTTAACGAAGTACCTAAAAAGAGATGAAAGAGTGCGAAAAAGAGTGCGAGAATCACGAAAAAAAGGCCGAAACACACTTTTTGAGAAAAGAAAAAGGTATCAAACGGAAGGAATTTTCTCACTCAAAGAGTAACAAAATACTTATTAACACGGCGGTAATATGGCTCGAATAAGTAGTGCACTGTGGCGATACAGCCTTGTATTTAAGGGGGTCTTGGGAGTTTTACTAAGCTTCGGAGTACTAGGTTTCTATCGAAAGAAAAAATTTTCATTTCACTTGACGAAGAACCCCTTTCACTATTTGTTGGAACTCTTTCCCTCAAATACGAGGGGTGTTCTTTGAAAGTTATTTTGTGTGATCCAATGAACGGGTCACCGATCAATTTTTTTGAAAATATAAATGAGTCATTTATTTGACTCGAGCCTATGCGTTTAAGTCGCATAACTCTCTTGGAGAGTTTGATCCTGGCTCAGAGTGAACGCTGGCGGCATGGTTAAGACATGCAAGTCGAACGATAAGCAAGACTTCGGTCTTGTGGACAGTGGCGAACGGGTGCGTAACACGTGAGCAACCTGCCCTTGAGTATGGAATAGCTCGCCGAAAGGCGAATTAATACTGTATGTGACCCTCCATCGCATGGTGGAGTGGTTAAAGCTTGTAATGGCGCTCAAGGATGGGCTCGCGGCCTATCAGCTTGTTGGTGAGGTAAAGGCTCACCAAGGCTAAGACGGGTAGCTGGTCTGAGAGGATGATCAGCCACACCGGGACTGAGACACGGCCCGGACACCTACGGGTGGCAGCAGTTTCGAATCATTCACAATGGGCGAAAGCCTGATGATGCAATGCCGCGTGGAGGATGAAGGCCCTAGGGTCGTAAACTCCTGTCATTAGGGAACAACAAATAGGTTAATAGCCTATTCTGAGTTAACCTAAAGAGGAAGAGGTGGCTAACTCCGTGCCAGCAGCCGCGGTAATACGGAGACCTCGAGCGTTACTCGGATTTACTGGGCGTAAAGGGTGAGCAGGCGGCCAAGTGTGTCAGGTGTGAAATCCCGGGGC
>CALSMY010000019.1:45000-111297 GCA_943787575.1 uncultured Opitutales bacterium
TCCTTGAAATCGTTCATTTGGCCTCCTTGATTCATGACGATATCCTTGACGGTGCTGAAATACGTCGAAACCTTCCTTCCATGCATGAGAAAATCGGTTCGCATGCTGCTGTTTTATTAGGAGATGCACTTTTTGGGTTCGCACTTGAACTTGCCTCGCAATTTCCAACCACACGAATATGTTCGATAGTCTCAGAAGCAACTCGCAAAACTTGTTCAGGTGAAATCAGGCAAACCTTCGCTAGAGGTCGTCCCGACTTAAGTTTAGATGAATACCTAAGTTTTATAAATGACAAGACTGGTGAATTGTTCAGAGCGTCTTGTCAGATCGGTGCATATCTTTCTGGTGCAGAGCAAGATACAATTAATCTTGCAGGAGAATTTGGTCTGTCTCTTGGAATAAACTATCAAGTATTTGACGATTTGATAGATTCCTTTGAGGATCCAGTTAATAGTGACAAATCCTTAGGGTCGGATTGGGAAACTGGTAAAATGACTTTACCTGTGATATTGCTTCGCGAGGTTGCCTCAGTTGATGAGGTTAAATTACTTGACCAATTAATTAGGTCGGGCAGAGATAACAATCCTGAAAAGAATATCCGCTCTCAAATTCTTGAACTTTTTGAGAAATACGAGATCCTTCCCAAATGCATTCAATATTTTGAAGAAAGCTTTTCTCGTACTCAGTCTTTAATCGATCAGTTCCCCAATACTCACTTGAGAGACGATTTAAATGCTTTCATCCAAAGTTTTACATTAAAATTTACCAAATTGGCTAACCTAAAAACGAGTAATTTCCTTGCTCTATAATGCTTAATTATCCATTATTTGAGTATGGATAATTCAATTGGCTCTTCGGTATCTAGCAGCACTAGTTTGCTTGATACTGCAGATGGTGAAGAAAATGTACTTTCTTTAGTCCAGCGTGCCAAAACTGGAGATCTATCCGCTTTTGACTCTTTGATGGTTCGTTACCGCCAGCGCCTTTACGCTGTTATTTATAACATGACCATGAATGCCGAGGATGCGGCAGATTTAACCCAGGAATCCTTTGTTAAGGCATTTCGTTCTCTTTCCAAATTTCGGGAAAAGTCTTCTTTTTATACCTGGCTTTACAGGATTGGGGTAAATTTGACGCTCACCTTTTTGAAAAAGCGTAAAATTCGTCAGTTTTTTAGTTTTGACCAAGCTAGCGACGATGGAGGGATGTCCAAGGACTTGGAAGCTGTATCTTCCACATCAACTACCTCTGTTAAGAAAGCTTTAAACAACGAATTGCACGAAAAATTGAACGAAGCGCTGTCTAAGTTGTCAGATAAACATAGAACGATTGTGGTTTTATTTGAAATAGATGGGCTTGGGCACAAAGAAATTGCCAAGATAATGAACTGTACTGAAGGTACCGTTCGTTCTCGTTTGTTCTATGCTAAACAACAACTTCAGTCCTATCTGTCAGAATACCTGAATTAAAAATACATCAAGACAATGAAAGACAAACCTACCCTCGACGATCTTTTTATGTCCAAGAAGTTGGATCAACCTGATGAAGAATTTTGGAATGGTTTCCAAGACCGTGTAAAGGGCCGTGCGATCGCTTCTTTAGGAGAGCGTAGTAAATCTGCCCGAGTTCGCAGGGCTGGTTTATACAGTTGCTTGCCTGTTTTCTTACTCTCCTTTGTAGGTTGGAATATGATCAAGTCAGAATCGGCTCTTTTACCCGACCAATCAGTTGTATCTACAAGCCAGGAGGTATCTGAAGCATCAGATTCTCTTAGCCAACTTGCTAGCTTAATCCAAGATGAGAACAGCTTTCAACGTGAAGGTGCCATCCAGTTTGCCAGTATGGATTCATTCGAATCTTTTGCTAACACCCGGGTAAAACTTTCTGATAGTAATACCAATTTTAATCATCACTCACTTACCCTTTCTCCCCAACTTAGCACTCTTGCTCAGTATACCTTTTAGATGAATGGTTAGGCTTGCTGTTACAAGCTTCAGTTTTTTCGCTTTAGGATTTTTTCTCCAAGCGGATACCAATACTCTCCATCCGTCTCTATCCGTTCAGGAAAGGGTGCGAGATATTTTTGAGAATTCCAGTGATTGTGTTGTGCGTGTAAAAGCTACACGCAAAGATGAAGTGGATGAAAAAGTTAGCCGTGTACTCAAGATGGGAAGTGGTTTCTTTGTTAGTAAAGATGGGCATGTATTGACCTCTGGATTACTTCGAAATGCTGATCAGATTTGGATTGAATACCAACAATCTTTCTATCTCGCTCAATTAATTGGGCATGATCACCTCTGTAATTTGTCTATGCTTAAGGTGGTTGATGCTAAGAAGGAATTCCCCTTCCTCTCGGTAAGTGATCGTTCTGAAGACTTGGCTCCCGGATCAATTTTAGTCGGCTTATCATGTGCTTTGGAATTCAAAGTAGGTCCTACATTTGGACTCTATCAAAGCGAAGAAATCTCATTTGGTGCTAGCTTATTCCCGACTAAAATGATCCGCGCAAGTGTACCCTTGGGACCAGGTGAAATTGGTGCTCCAATTTTTGATCTTCATGGTCGATTTGTTGGAATTGCACATGCGGCTTTATCAGATTTGGGATCATCTTTTATCTTACCCGCCAATGCTTGCTTGCGTATTCGTGACGGGCTACTTCTTTCTGGTAAGGTTGAGTATGGTTGGTTTGGAGTTACTGTATCTCGGAAACTTAATAATCAAAATTCTTTCGATATTATCGTCGAAGGCACGGTGGACGGTTCTCCAGCATCAAAGTCTTCCTTGAAAAAGGGTGATCTTATACAAAAGATTGGTAATGTTGTTGTTCGAGACCGTGGGGATCTCGCACACGCCGCTTTTTTTGCCAAGCCCACTACCGTGGTCATGTTTCAGGTTAAACGGGATGAAAAGGTTCTGTCTATACCTATTAAAGTAGAGAAGCGCTCTGTCGTTATGAGGGATGAAGAATCACAAATAGCTGAAGTGGATGGAACTGTGCCTGGCCAACAACCTGAAAACCCTTCGAGCGATACAGTTCGTTAATTTCTCTTGTTGATCAAATAAATCGGTATTGAAAAAGCAGGTTTTCTCGACTTCTCATTCTTGATGAGTTAGGCGATTAGGCATGGCATCGATTGATAAAGCAACTATGTTTCCTTGTGACCCCTACCAAAATGTAGATTGGCGAAAGATTGATGGATTAGACAGTTGTCTAGAGCAGGCAATATTTTGTGATGAAACGATTTTAAAGATTAAACCCGAGGCGCTGGAACGGTTGGCTCAAGAAGCATTTCATGATATTTCACATTTTTTGCGACCCGGACACCTAGAACAGTTGTGTAAAATTTTAGACGATCCGGGGGCTTCCCCAAATGATCGTTTTGTTGCTTTGGATTTATTGAGGAATTCACAGATCGCAGCAGAAGGCATTTTGCCGATGTGCCAAGATACAGGTACGGCAATTATTCTGGCCAAAAAGGGTAGGTGTGTATGGACACAGGGTGGTGATGAGTCCGTGCTTTCTAACGGGATAGAAAAAACCTATGCCTCTGATAACCTGCGATTCTCTCAACTTGCTCCAATTGGTATGTTCGAAGAGAAAAATACTCGCTCCAACCTGCCTGCCCAAGTTGATATCTTGCACACGGATGGAAATGAATATCATTTTTTATTTATGGCCAAGGGCGGTGGGTCGGCAAACAAGACCTTTTTACATCAGGGTACACCATCTTTACTTAAGGAAGAATTATTGCTCGAATACTTAGACGAGCGAATAGCCGCCCTGGGGACAGCGGCTTGTCCGCCTTATCATTTAGCCGTGGTCATAGGGGGGACTTCCGCGGAAGCAAATTTAAAAACCGTCAAGCTTGCCAGTGCCCGGTTTCTTGATGATTTGCCCATTGCGGGTGATCCTCGTGGTCATGCCATACGTTGTCCGGAAATGGAGAATAAAATTTTAGAAATGACTCAGAAGCGTGGAATCGGAGCCCAATTTGGTGGGAAGTATTTTTGCCTCGATGTTCGGGTTATTCGTCTTCCCCGACACGGAGCAAGTTTGCCTATAGGAATAGGGGTGAGCTGTTCTGCAGATCGTCAGGCTTTAGGCAAAATTACTTCCGAAGGAGTATTTCTTGAACAACTTGAGAACAACCCGAGTCGATTTCTTCCTGATTATGAGGAGGAGAACCAATCCGGTGACCAGGCGGTCGAGATCGATTTGAACATGGGAATGGAGAAAGTTCTTAAGGTATTATCGAATTACCCGGTTCGCACACGTTTGTCATTGAACGGTCCCTTGATCGTCGCTCGTGACTTGGCCCACAGTCGATTGCGCGATCGTTTAAACGCTGGGGACGGTTTACCAGAATATTTTAAGCAATATCCGGTTTACTACGCTGGTCCAGCAAAGACTCCACAGGGGTATGCATCTGGGTCTTTCGGACCAACTACTGCAGGAAGAATGGATGTATTTGTAAATAAATTCCAAGAGGCAGGAGGGTCGATGGTTATGTTGGCCAAAGGGAACCGTTCCAAGATGGTGGTACAGGCATGCAAAAAACATGGAGGGTTTTATTTGGGGAGCATCGGAGGTTCTGCCGCCAGACTTGCTCAAAAATGCATAAAGAAAGTAGATGTGATTGAATACGATGATCTTGGGATGGAAGCTATCCGTAAGATCGAAGTGGAGAATTTCCCTGCATTTATCATCACCGATGACAAAGGTAATGATTTTTTCCTGGGAGACAGTGTCGCTTAGTTATTTAAGGATAAATGCCTGAGTGCGAGAGTGTAGCCGTTGGGACCAATCCCCGCAATTACTCCCTGTGCAATCCCGGAAATTAAGGATTTGTGCCTAAAGTCCTCCCGCGCATGGATGTTTGACAAATGAACCTCAATGGTTGGCAATCCAGATGCTACTACGGCATCGCGTAAAGCCACGCTCGTATGAGTGAAACCTCCGGGATTCAGGATTAATCCAGAAACCCCAGAATCTGCCCATTCGTGAATTTTGTCAATCATCGCACCTTCGTGGTTGGACTGAAAGTTTACAACTTCGCATCCCAGAGTGGAACCAAGGGAAACAGTATTTTGAACAATTTCATCGAGAGTTTGGGACCCATAGATATCTGGTTCCCTTTTTCCCAAACGGTCAAGATTAGGTCCGTTAAGCAGGCCGATTTTTTTCATAATCCATCCATCTAATCGCAAAAGGAAAATATTCGCAACGCCGTATACAAAGTTCAGAGAGGACAGGCAGTCTCAACAAATTCGTAGGGAATATCAAATTCCTGTGAAACTTCGCGGGCAAGTCCGTCCACTCCAAACCTTTCGGTTGCATAATGTCCGCAGGCGTAAAGATTAAGTTCGAGTTCCTGGGCGAGGTTAAAGTGGTGCTGTTTGAGTTCTCCAGTGATTAGGGTGTCCGCACCTGACTGGAGAATTTTATCGACCGCACTTTGACCCGACCCTGTAAGAATGGCAATTTTTTCAGGCTTTCCCATTCCATACTCCATGGCATGAAATCCCTGAGGGAACAAATCGTTCAGGCGTTCGCTTAACTCCTCTCGGTCGTAGGAGCTAGTGGTCAATAATCCAATATCAACTCCTTCGTAGGGAAGAAAACTTCCGCAGGACTCCAGGCCAAGTTTGTTTGCCAAAATTGCATTATTTCCAATTTCCGGATGGCAGTCGAGGGGCAGATGGGAACCATAAACCGCGAGGTTCGAGTCCATGCAAAGTTTGACCTTCTCAAAGTTCGAACCTGTCAAAGGGGTAGGGGGGGTCCAAAACAAGCCATGATGGCAGATAAGTAGGTCAATTTTCTTTTCAATGGCTAGTCGAAAAGGGACGAGGCCGGCATCTACACTTGCTCCTAATTTGGTTACTTCTCCATTG
The DNA here is from genome assembly GCA_943787575.1 of uncultured Opitutales bacterium. GTDB lineage: Bacteria > Verrucomicrobiota > Verrucomicrobiia > Opitutales > Seribacteraceae > Chordibacter. The sequence continues at coordinate 50,896 of CALSMY010000019.1, forward strand.
TTCTCAACCTGCAAACCATTCCAAGCTCCAGGGAAGTCGGTAATTTTATCCAAGCAAACACGTTGGTCGCAAAATTTTTGAACCTCGTTTAATTCCACCATTATCCTAAGTTTAAGTGAGGAAGTTTGGCGGGCGAGAAAAAAGTTTTTCGTTGCGTTAATGGACAGATCCTATACTTTTTTACCTTTTGCAGCAGGGTGGAGCAGTCTGGTAGCTCGTCAGGCTCATAACCTGAAGGTCGCAGGTTCAAATCCTGCCCCTGCTCCCAAATTCTTAACCCTTAACAACATTCAAAAGAAAATTATTTCTCCCATCCTCTCGTTCGGGAAGGGCTTTGAACCATTAATATTATGAACGTATCTGTAAAAGATCTCCTCGATGCCGGTGTCCATTTTGGCCACCAAGTTCGCCGTTGGAACCCTAAATCTAAGCCCTTTGTTTATGACAATAGACACGGAATTTCCATTATTGATTTGGAAAAAACCTATGATTTGCTTGAAAAAGCTGCTCAGGCGGTCGAAGAAGTCGTTGGATCTGGTAAACAGGTCTTAATTGTCGGTACTAAAAGACAGGCTATTGAGCCTGTCCGTGAGCTTGCTGCTGCCACCAATATGCCTTTCTGTGTAAATCGTTGGATGGGTGGAACTCTTACCAACTACGAGACTGTTTCCACAAGTATTGCGAAATACAAAAAGTATTTGCGCATGGAAGAGGACGGTACATTAGACAAAATGCACGGTAAAGAGAGTGCATCAATTAAGCGTCAAATGACACGTATGAACAGGGACTTTGAAGGGTTACTTAATCTACAAGGCCTACCTGGAGCACTTTTCATTATCGATTCTTTCAACGAATCTATCGCAGTCGCTGAGGCTAATCGTTTAAAAATTCCTGTGATTGCATTGGTCGACAGTAACTCAGACCCGTCTCTTCTTTCTCACCCTATTCCTGGCAATGATGACTCTACCAAATCCATTCGAATTATTGTGGATGTCATTCTTGACGCTATTCAAACTGGGGCAACTAAACGCACTCAAACCCCAACAAAACGTAAGGATATTACACCTGTTGCTCAAGAACCTGACTTTCTTGATAATGAAGACGAGCCAGAAGTCACCCTTCCCGAAGGTTACGACGAAATGGACTTTGACGACCGTAAAAAGGCAGAAAATGCTGAAAAAGCTGTCGAAGAAGAACCTGCAACTGAGACAGCTCCGGTAGCTGATAATTCCTCTACCTCCGTTGAACAATCTGATGATACTGATTCAGATAAAAGCGAGAAAGTTGAAGAAGCAAATACAGATTCTGCTGTCGCCGAGGAGGCAAGTAAATAACCCTTCATTAATTTAATTTTTTACCCAGTTCGAATTACCTAAAATGTCCATCACCAAAGATAGTGTTATGGCCTTGCGCGAAAAAACAGGCGCCGGGCTTATTGATTGTAAGCGCGCCTTGGGCGAAAGTAACGGAGATATGGAAGAAGCTGTTTCTATACTTCGTAAGAAAGGAGTGGCAACCGCTGCGAAAAAATCCGGTCGCAGTGCCAGCGAAGGAATGATTGCTCAAGCCATATCTGACGATCGTTCCAAGGGTCTACTTGTAGAAGTAAATTGCGAAACTGATTTTGTCGCCAAAAACGATGACTTTGTTGATTTCTCAAATGAAATTGCTAAGGAACTTTTGAATAACCCATCGGCAGACTTTGAAGAAAAGAGAACTGAACAGGTTGCAAAGATTGGTGAAAATATTAAAATTTCCAGATCTGAAACGCTTGCTCCTGAAACATCCGGTCTTGTTGAATCTTATGTCCACACCGGTGCGAAAGTAGCAGTACTCTTATCGGTAGGTTCCGATTCTTCAGAGGTTCATGCAAATGAGCTTGTGGTTTCAATGGCCAAAGATATCTGCATGCACATTGCCGCGACTTCTCCAGTTTGTGTTTCCAGAGACGAAGTACCTTCAGAACTTGTTGAGAAGGAAAAGGAAATTGCCCAAGCCCAAGCTGAAGGCAAGCCACCACAAGCTGTGGAAAAGATTATTACTGGCAAGTTGGAGAAATATTATGCCGGTGTTTCTTTGCTTGAACAACCCTTTGTAAAGAACCCTGACCAATCCATTCAACAATTTGTTGATGAAGTAGGAAAAGAAATTGGATCCCAGCTCAAGGTGGAAAAATTCCTCCGTTTTCAAGTCGGGGACAATTCTTAATCTTTAAGGATTTACCTTCTTAGATAATCCCCTTTCATGAGGGGAGTGATCTTTAGGCATTAAGCAGCCAAGTGCATACACTGGCTGTTAAGTAGAGGCAGAGCAGTATAATACCGTGGGTTTTTACTAGGTGCTTTCCCCCTAACCAGTAGATTAATATTCCAGTGGTTAAGAGTAACGAGAGGTAATCAATCCACGGATAAGGTGCTCCGCTGCATATCGGGCCCATCACTCCAGCCAGTCCGCCGATGAGGGAAAGGTTAAATAGATTTGATCCAACGATATTGCCTAGAAGCATGGATGTTTGAGCTTTCCGGATCAGGCTGATCGATGCAGCTAATTCTGGCAGGCTTGTACCTATGGCTAGTAAGGTAAACCCAATCAGTTCCTCAGGCACTCCAGCAATCAATGCCAGGCTTTTAGATCCATAAACCAGAGAATCTGAACCAAGCCATAGGGCAAGAGTTGCAAGGATGAGCATAATTATGGAAATGAGCAGGCTGCTTGCAGAAGAGTTGTCAACCTGGCCTATTTCCTGAGACGTTTTGTTGGCACCTTTGTTCTTCAATGCATGGAAGGAAACCAAAACTAAATAAACGACGATAAATACAAGTAAAAGAGTGCCTGGAATCACTCCTAGTTCTCCGCGTGGCAGGAAGACCAAAGCGAGGCAAAAACCAATAGTTATCCAGCTTAAGCAATGTCTTTGTGCCTGAGAAACTGCACCTTTGGTAGATATGTTTCCCAACAGAAGGGCTATTCCGAGAATTAGGCCGACATTTGCTATATTTGAACCGATGATGTTTCCGAGAACCAATCCAGGAGAACCACTTCGAAGAGCCGATAGGGAGGTAAATAATTCAGGGGTGGAAGTGGCGATCGATACAATGGTCAATCCAACTACCACTGGTGGAATACCAAGCTGGCAAGCAATGTTTGAACTATGATCGCTTAGCCAATCTCCTCCCTTGGTAAGAAGAAAAAAGCCCATAATTATACAGAGAGATAATACACAAAGGTATAGGCCGTAAGATTGATTAGCCCATGGAGTGATCCAACTATCTAAAAGTTCGTACATCGGTCAGAAAATCGATTAGGGTGGTTGCTGAGTTTTGAATGGCAAGTAGATTCACCGGGCAAGAGTGTTCATCCGCCCTTGACTTGACGGCTCATTGCTTCATCTTTCCTCATTTTGCGTGAGGCGTACTCCAAATGAATGCTCCTGAAAAACTTAAAGATACTTTAAATCTTCCAAAGACAAACTTTCCCATGCGTGCTAACGCAGTGGTACGAGAGCCTGCTCGTATGAATCATTGGGAAACATCAGAAGTCTATGCAAAGATGCAAAAGAAAAACCAAAATGGTCCTTCTTTTGTACTTCATGACGGCCCTCCCTTTACCAATGGAGATGTTCATGTGGGCACGGCACTTAACAAAATCCTCAAAGACTCCATTTTGCGCTACAAAAACGCCCGTGGTTTTCGCACACCTTACTTACCTGGTTGGGACTGTCATGGCTTACCTATTGAGCATAAGGTAACGAAGAAATTAAGAGCCTCCAAAAAAGAGTTTGATGCTGTTGAGTTGCGCAAGGAGTGCGAAGAGTTTTCGAAGTCGTATATTGAAACCCAGCGCAGTCAGTTCAAGCGATTGGGAGTTTTGGCAGATTGGGAAAAAGAGTATAAAACAATGAATCCTGCCTACGAGGCAGAAATTCTTCGAACCTTTGCTGATTTTGTGGATCAGGGACTTGTTTACCGCAGTAAAAAGCCAGTTTATTGGTCTATTCCTTGCCAAACTGCACTTGCTGAAGCTGAGATTGAATACCTTGACCATACGAGTCCTTCTATTTTTGTTCGCTTTCAGATTAAAGGTGAGCAAGACGAGTATTTAGTAATCTGGACTACCACTCCGTGGACCTTGCCTGCCAACCTTGCCGTAGCGGTTCATCCCCGGGAGACATACTCTGAGGTGCAGGCGAATGGATCAAGTTATTGGATCGCCGAACAACGGGTGAATGAGTTTACCCAGGAGTGTGGATTCTCCGACCATACAATTGGCCGGACTTGCACGGGAGCCGAGCTTGCTGGAAAAGCCACTCTTCATCCATTTATCGATCGGGATAGCATGGTTGTGACCGCTGAATATGTAACCATGGATACAGGTACGGGGTGCGTACATATTGCTCCGGGGCATGGGTTGGATGATTACCTAACCGGTTTGGAACACGACCTTGAAATTTATTGTCCTCTAGATGATGGGGGAAAGTATTTGGATGATGGACAAATCCCAAAAGAATTGGTCGGTCTTTCTGTTTTGGAAAAGGCAGATGGCTCCAAGGCAAACCATGCAGTTTTGGAAATTCTTACATCTTCAGGAGCATTATTGGCTCAGAAACAATACAACCATCAATATCCTCATTGCTGGAGGAGCAAATCACCGGTGATATTCCGGGCAATGGACCAGTGGTTTGTTTCCCTCGATAAAGAAGATTTGCGAACCCGTTGCATTAATGGATTAAAAGAAGTCTCATTTACTCCGGAGTGGGGCAGAAATCGAATTCATGGGTTTCTTGAAGCTCGTCCAGACTGGTGCATATCGAGACAGCGTTCCTGGGGGGTTCCGATACCAGTATTTTTTGATGACGATGGAAATGTATTGCTTGATTCCAAACTGATTGAATTTCTTGCAGCAAAAATCTCTCAAGACGGATGCAATTTGTGGTTTTCCCAAACAGCAGAGGAATTACTCGCTGGTTATGAGCTTCCTGATTCATGGAAAGGTCGGAAATTAACCAAGGGCCAAGACACCCTTGATGTATGGATTGATTCGGGGTGCAGTCATCGAGCGGTTCTTCGTGAAAATGAGGAAGTTTCCTGTCCGGCTGATTTATATTTGGAAGGTAGTGATCAACACCGTGGATGGTTTCAAAGCTCACTTTGGACGAGCATGGTTTCTACCCAGTCGGCACCTTATCGAAGAATTTTAACCCATGGTTTTGTGGTTAATGGAGAGGGGAAGAAAATTTCCAAAAGCGATGGGAAACCCCAGACTGCAGATTCTTTTGTTACAAAATACGGGGCCGATGTTTTGCGCCTTTGGGTATGTTCGGAAGATTTTCGCAGAGATATTCCCTTGTCCGATGAAATCCTTGAGCAGGCGGTGCGGGCCTATCGCACCCTGCGCAATACATTACGCTTTCAGCTTGGAGCCCTGCATGACTTTTCTCAGGCAGAGCATTTGGTACCAATTGAGCAAATGTCCCCAATCGATCTTTGGACTCTTGGAAAAACCAATGATTTAATTCGAGAGGTTACAGATGCATGCGAAAAGTATGAATTTCACCGGGCTATTCAGTGTTTGAATCGATTTTGTTCGGGTATTCTTTCTTCAACTTATCACGATGTGATCAAAGACAGGCTTTACACATTGGACCCGAATGATCCTTTGCGCCGTTCCACCCAGTCGGCTTTAACGAAGGTTTTTGAGACTTTGATAAAATTAATTGGTCCATTCACCCCTTACATTGCAGATGAGGCATGGGCATTTGGTCAATCGGGCGAGGAATATTGTAAGGATTCATTGAGTTTGCAGGATTGGCCGAAGGAAATTGATTTAGGGGCAGGTCAAATTGCAGTTTCCGATGTTCAGGAATTGTTAGATCTCAAAGATTCCCATGTAAATGAAGCATTAGAATCTTTACGGGTGAAAAAAGAGATAGGTCAGTCCTTGGACGCATGGGTTACCCTTTGTATAGCCACAGACAGTAAATTCGTTGAGATTTTAAAACGTCGTTCATTGGATGAATTGGCCGAGTTATTTATTGTATCATCTGTTACCTTGGAAAACCTTCCTTCCGGAGAGGGAGATAAAGTCACAGCTTGTCATGCATCAGGTATACGTTGTCCCCGAAGTTGGCGCTGGGTTCCAGAGCTTGTTAAGGTGGAACCATGGGGTGAAGTGTCCCCGCGTTGTGCCGAAGTGCTTGCCAAGATTGGTTGAAATCGTATTCTGCCGAAAATCTAGTTTATATGACTGCAAAAAAGAAAGTCTCTTCTAAAACCCGAACAAAACCAACCAAGGATAAACCTGTGGCATCCAAAGCCAAGGCTCCATCCAAAAAAGCGGCCAAGCCAAAACCTGCAGCGAAGCAAGCTCCTGCTAAGAAGGTCACTAAGAGCGTGCCTGCCAAAAAGAAGCCCGCATCTGCATCGACTGCTAGTTCCAGAAAGCCTTCTGTTTCGAAGGCAAAGAAACCTTCCACTGTTGCCCCTGCCAAAACTAAAAAACAAGTTTCATCTAAGAAGGCAAAGCCTGCACCTTCTTCAAAAGTCTCTTCGAAAACTCGTGGATCTAAGAAAAAAGATTCAGCTACTATATCGAAGGTCAAAGAAATTGTCTCTAAATCAAGGGCGTCAAATCAGAAGGAGGATACAAAACAAGAAAGCACCTCCTTTTCTTTTAATGATGTCCTTGGATTAATTCATTCAAAAAAGAAAGAAAAACCAAAGAAGGTTACCGCCAAGAAAACTGCAGAAGTTCAACTTCCCAAAGTTACCAAGACCAAGCCTGAGAAAGTTTCAAAAGTAAAAAAGCTTACCACTGCTTCCATTGATGATATTCTTGGGTTTGGTGCTCCATCTGTGGGTCCAAGTCGCCCGGTCTGGGATGTAACTAAAGTTCCCACTCAATGGGCTTCTTATTACGAATCGTTAATGTCCTTGCGGAATTCGCTTAAAGGTTCTCTTGGAGAGCGTTCAAATGAGACCATAGGTGCGTCTGCCCGGGAATCGGGTGAATTATCAATCAATTCAAGTGATGCTGGAACGGAGACTTTTGATCGTGATTTAGCTCTTTCCATGGTTGCTAACGACCAAGAGGCTTTAGAGGAGATTGAAGAGGCGATTGATCGTATATTTGATGGCACCTATGGAATCTGCCTGGAAACACAAAAACCGATCAACAAGAATCGTTTAAAGGCGGTTCCTTTCACCCGTTTTTCGGTGGAGGGACAAAATCAGTACGAGCGTGGAAGAATTAAGGAAAAAGATTTTGGTGCTGGATCGTTTGCTACCCTAGCAGATTCAACCATGGGTGAAGAAGACTAGGTTTGCAGACTCCATCTTCTTTCTAATTTTTTATTTTGGCACAATACTTACGCTTGTGGACCGTATTGGTCAGCGTTCTTGTCCTTGATCAATGGTCAAAATCATGGGTAGTCGAACGGGCAGTTGAGCTCAGAAGGAATCCTATCGTATTAATTGATTCCCTCGAGGGTCCTGAAGCTTTTCTCGAATTTACTTATGTAACCAACCCGGGAGCGGCATGGAGTCTTTTTTCCGACTATCCTGAAGCTCTAACCTTATTAGCCGGAATTGCTTTGGTTTCTATCTTGGTTTTTCGCAGGCATTTGGAACTCCACCGAAATTCTTTGCAGTTTGTTTTTGGAGGAATTGCGGGGGGGATTGCAGGAAATTTAGGGGATCGAATATTTCGCAATCCAGCAGAGGTGGTTGATTTTATCGATGTTTTTATCCCTTGGGTCGAGTATGATTATCCCATTTTTAATGTTGCAGACTCAGCTATTTTTATTGGGGCTTTTTCCTACCTGATTATAGGATTTTTGGATTCAAGGACCAAAGATAACAGTCAAAAGAATACTCCAGTATAAAGCAGTTGGGTAACCGGGTGGGAGCCTGTTTATTCGAGATTCATTACCTGTTCACGAATTTTTTCAATTTCTACCTTTGCTTCAATCACGAGATTAGAAATTATAGGTGTTAAAGATTTTGAGCCCAAAGTATTAAACTCTCGGCCCAATTCTTGCACAATAAATTCAAGTTTTCTGCCAATTGGTTGTTTGCTTTTTAAACCTTCCTCAAATTGTTCTAGGTGACTGCGTATCCGAGTGATTTCTTCAGATACATCGGATTTTTCCGCATAAACTGTAAATTCCTTACGAACTGCGTCATCATCGCAGTTTATATCCAATCCACTTTCTTTAAGCCTTTGAAGCAAGCGGTCTCTCCATTGTCTGGCAAGTCCCTCGGTGTTTTTCTCAACTAGATGAATGGTTTCACTCAGAGTGGAAGCACGGTTCCTTAAGTCTTTGGCAAGTGATTCGCCCTCTTTTCCTCGCATAGAGACCATCTGATCAAGGGCAATATTTGTCTTGTCGATCAGCATGTCTTCGATTGTGTCCAATGGTGGAACCACGGGGTCCCGAGAGCCCGATGTAAGTATCCGTTGTATGAGATCGACGGATGGCGAGTAAGGAAGATCCTGGCTTTGGCAAATTTTTTTTAATTCGTCTAATTGTTCGCCAACTCTTACTTTTTGATCGCGAGAAGGATCTTCGGCGGAGACCGCTTGGGGTTGGAGCAGAATTGATAGACGAATTCGTCCCCGTTCGGCCGAAGATCGAATCAGTCTTTGTGCTTCTTTTTCAAAAAATTGCCATTCCTTGGGTCCGTGAAGCAGGAATTCAAACCCTCTTTTATTTACTGAAGAAAGTTCGATTACACCATGAAACCCGGGCAGGGTAATATCCGCCCGTCCATAGCCAGTCATACTCTTCATAAAGTTGGCATCTGGGGAAGTCCGCTCACACCCATCAAGCGGGCTGCTTCCATCGCATCTTTATCCCCCCGACCGCTTAAATTTACGCAGAGCAATTCATCCTTCCGCATTTCTTTGGCACGCTTAAAGGCATGGGCAAGGCCGTGAGAGGTCTCAAGTGCGGGCAAGATGCCTTCAGTTGAAGACAGTGCCCTGAAGGCTTTAAGTGCCTCCTCATCGCCAGCATGGGCAAATTCAATCCGGTTAAGGTCTCGGTAAAATGCATGTTCGGGGCCTATGGCAGCATAATCCAATCCTGCAGAAACTGAGTGGGTTTGGTTTATTTGTCCATCCGGGTTTTGCAAGATCCATGTTTTGCAGCCTTGGAGTACGCCAAGTTTACCTCCTTCAAAACGGGCTGCATGTTCACCTTCTTTAAGAGAACGACCACCGGCTTCCACCCCAATTAAGCGGACATTTGTTTCTTCGAGGAAATCAAAAAAGAATCCAATTGCATTGCTGCCCCCCCCCACGCAGGCAATCATTTCATCGGGTAGTCGACCTTCTGTCTCGATAAACTGTCGTTTGGTTTCTTTACTGATTATACGGTGGAAGTCCCGCACCATACCAGGGTAGGGGTGTGCTCCCAGAGCCGAGCCCAAGATGTAGTGAGTTGTGCGAATATTGGTCACCCAATCTCTCATCGCCTCATTGATGGCTTCCTTGAGAGTTTTACTGCCTGCTTCTACTCCATGTACTTCAGCCCCGCTCAAGCGCATGCGAAATACATTGAGTGCCTGTCTGCGCATATCTTCTGCACCCATGTATATTTTGCACTCTAATCCAAACTTTGCACAAACTGATGCTGTGGCGATGCCATGCTGTCCTGCTCCGGTTTCTGCAATAATACGTTTCTTCCCCATTCTTTTGGCAAGGAGGGCTTGTCCAAGTGCATTATTTATTTTGTGTGCACCTGTATGGAGCAAATCTTCACGTTTTAAATAAATTTTAGCCCCGCCCAATTCTTTGGTCAGGCGCTCGGCAAAATACAGCTCTGTGGGTCTTCCGGCAAATTCCTTGAGCAAACGATCGAGTTCATGCTGGAAGCTAGGATCAGCCTTTGCTTCTAAATAAGCATCATTTAATTCCTTTAGAGGATGATACAGGGTTTCGGGCACATAGCTCCCTCCGTATGGACCGAACCTGCCTTTATCATCGGGCAAAGAAAATCGATCAGGCATGACGGAACGGGGAGCCGGTTCGTTAGTTTTTACAGTCATGGTAATGATGTAATACTAGTCAGGTATTTGCTTGCGACAACCCAAGAAGTGACCCAAAAAAAGACCTAGCCATTCATATGTCCAAGTACCCCAGACCAACCATTGTAGTTCCAGCCCGGTTGGCGTCCTCCCGATTTCCTAAAAAATTACTAGCCGATGCAGGGGGTATGCCTCTAATTTTAAGAACTGCCAATCGTCTACGAAATCAGGTTCCCGAGTATGATCTTGTTTTTGCGGTGGACGGTGAGGAAATTGCCAGACCTTTAAAGCAGAATGGATATTCCTGTATTTTTACAGATCCCGACTTACCTTCGGGTACCGATCGTGTGGCTCAGGCAAACAAAGTTTTGCAAAGAGAAGAAATCTTAAATGTTCAAGCGGATGAACCGATGGTTATGCGGGAACATATTTTGGCTCTCGACAAAGCTTTAAAAAGAGAAGGTGCAGATCTTGCAACCTTGGCCGCTCCTTTCGAAAAAAATGAAGACTTTCTAGACCCTAATCAAGTAAAGGTGGTGCTTAACCTCTCTGGATTTGCTCTGTTTTTTTCGCGTGCTCCGATTCCTTACGATCGCCAACGTGCTGGGGTGGTGGGGCAAAATTGTTACAAGCATTTGGGTATGTATGGATACCGTGGCGAATTTTTGAACGAATTTACCAGCCTGCCTCCTGGTTGCTTGGAGGGACTGGAAAAACTTGAGCAATTAAGGGCATTGGAAAACGGAAAACATATTTCAGTAGAAATTGTAAAAAATGGTACTCATGGGGTGGATACTCCTGAGGACTTGGCCGGTCTTTCGTTTTGTTAATTGGTTTATGAAAGAGGCAAAGTCCAAAATTATACGAACTTATGTGTTGAGGGAAATTTTAGGAGCAACTCTTTTATCTACACTCGTTTTGACTGCCATTTTGCTTTACGGGAATTTATCCAAGAACGATGAGGAACTTTTTCGAGCCTTGGCTATTTCTCCACTACTTTTTTTGGAACTCATTTCCCTAATGCTCCCATTTGCCCTTTCCCTTGGCTTACCCTTTGGCTTTTCTCTTGCAGTTATCTTTTGCGTGGGCAGGTGGTCGGCCGATCGAGAAGTTCTTGCTATGCAATCACTGGGGATTAGAAGAAAGCTTTGGGCTAAACCAATTTTTTTATCCGCTCTTGCGGTTAGTATAATGGGTTGTTTTGCCTCCCTTCATTTATCACCTGTTTCCCGTGGAGTTTTTGAGGAACGTGTCAGGGAAATGATTTGGCAGGATTTTGAAAGTTGGGTCGAGGACGGTAGGGAAATTGCGTTTAAAGTTGATGGGGAGGGTGAACAAAATTTTATGGGTGGATTGAGCTCTGAAAATCAAAAAAAAATGACTCGGGCGACTATGTCCATAGGGTATGGGGTTGGGGATTTATGGCACAATGTGCGCATTTTGACATGGGGTGCTCAAAACGAATTACTTTCGATATTACACGCAAAACGCGCCACCGTGCGAAAAATTCGTGATAAGGGAGCGATTGAACTGTCTCTAAGCGAAGTTGATTATGAATCCCTAGGTGGTGCTGCGGACAATGGTTTGAAATCATCAAGTTTTGTATCTTTTAAAAAATGGAAACAACCAATTAGCTTTAGCCTGGAAACTCCTCAAACAAATCGGGATGCCAAGCACATGCCTTTTCTTGAGTTTTTGAACAGACTCAAGCGTGATGAAATCCGCGATGCCGATTATCAGAGAGCTTGTTTTCATTTTAACAAATATGCTTCATTGGGATGTGCACCTGTGGCATTGTGCCCTTTGCTCTTATCTTTGGCTGTTCGTCGAGGACGGCGGGAAACTTATTCTAACCTTTTTACAGGTGTATTAATCTGTCTATTTTACTTTTTATTGGGAACCAGTGTAGGAGAATTAATAGGATCAAACGGATACGGTTGGTGGATTTCTAATTTAACTGCCGGAGGTATTGGAGTGTTTGCAATGCAAAGATGACTATATCATTATTAACAAATCCCTTTACTTCTCCTAAAAAATGACGAAAGTTGTATCAAAGTGTAAACTTCTGCTAATACCTATGATTCTTATATTTCACAACAGCTCTCTCATGTCCCTATGAAATTTCAAAACTCCTTCATAATCGCTTTTACTATCACTTGTTTTCCTACCTTTGCATTACATGCAAATGTGGGGGGAGTATCTGGTTCCAATGTTTTCACCATTGCAGATGGAAATTATTCTGAACCCACTTACAAGATTGTGAGTGCAGCAACTCTTGGGAATTCAGTTTTTTCCGGTTCTGTCGATTCATCTTCTGATTCTGATCAAAACATTACTTTCGCCACCGGTACTGATGAAAATAATGCGACTACTTACCCCTTCTTTGCTGCTGGTGCATTTAAACCTGATGTGCAACTACCAGAAAGCAATTTTACCGTTTCCATTAACGGAGATGGCAATATCACGGCTGTTTCTGCACCCACTTACCGTAGTAATTTCGATACCAGCGGAGTTGGTTTTGATAATGCTCCAGAAATCATTGTTTCTCCTTCTGATGGAGGTGGGGATACGGCAAGCATAACGGCTTCAATTGATGGCAATGGAAAAGTATCTGGTTTTACTGTTAGCAGTGGTGGGACAGGTTATACAACTGCTGCTGAGCTTACCGTAGTGGGGGGGCCTCATTTTGCACGAATAGCTAATGAGGACAGCACTTATTACGGGAGATGTTTTCTTATAACTAATAATTCTCGTACTAACCTTACTTTGGACATGTCCAATCTTGCCCAGGGGGAGAGCACTAATGTATCGACCTATTTTCCTGCCGGAACTTTAGTGGAAGTTGTTCCCGCGGCTACCCTGGGTAATATATTTGGTTCTTATTGGGCTGTTAGCAATTGGACATCAGCTACTAGTTGGCGTGGAACAACCGGAAATACCGTCGATTGGGTGTATGTTTATGACCCTAGTCTTGGGGGCTATACCAAATATCTACACATTGCCGGAGGTGGCCTTTATGGCTGGTATTCACGGGATAAAGGCTATGGAGTGAAGTGTAATAACACCGTGATTTATCCGGATGAAGCATTTATTGTAGCCCGGAGGAGTTCTGGCACTGTGACTTTAGAATCAGAAATAAGTTTTGATGACTCTCCTACTCAAATCTACCTTCCGGAATCCGGAAAGACTTTTATTGCAAATAATCCTTTCGGTATGGATTTGCTTTTAACTGAAATCATTCCTTCAACTGAAATCCACGATTCAACCACTTCGAAGTTCCGTGCTGGTGCTTCCGATTCGGACTTAGATATGGACACCATTACAATTTTGGCATCTGGTACATGGAAAAAATATTGGTACAAATCTGGTGTAAATTCTGGAATAACTACAACAATGGAAGCGGGTGGCAAAGCGGGGTCGGGTGGTAGCAGTGCAATAACAACAAGCGACCTGTTTATCGGTTCTGGTTCCATTTCTGCTATACAAAGCTGTTCCGATGCCGCAGGTTCTTCAGTTGTAACAAACTACAACGATGGAAATTACACTAAACTAACTATTTCTGGTACTGCTCCTGGTACAGGATTTACAATTACCTTAAATGATATTCAAGGCTACATGCTAAGCGATGATGGAGCCAATGAGTTAAATGCCACAACTTTGGAATCAGTCGATACAAACGGTACTGGATCGATTGTTTACTCCAATATTTCGGGAAATTTTGAAATTGTTGGAAGTGGGTCGGGTTTTGTAGTTATCGAAAAGCAACGAGATGTAAATTTTAAATCAGACGAAGGATCCCCTGCTTGGAGTATTGGCAATGTTGGAGCTGGTTACAGTAACAGCAGTTCCACTGCGACTTGGTATGCTGTCGGTGGTGGAGGAACTGGAGCGAATGGTACAATAACAACTAATGGATCTGGCCAGTATTCAAGCTTTAACCTTACTGCAGGAGGTTCTGGCTACACTTCTGCACCGCAAATCATTATATCAGGTGGAGGTTGGAGATACAGTGATGATTCACCACAAGATAATTTGACTGTAGGGTCATCGGACGGACTCATTATTTATCGTGGTGCTACTGGTGGAGTTAAAACATTTATAGAGGCTAACAATCCAACGGCGGAATAGTAATTCCAATACCCTTTAATTAGCTACCTCAAACGGTAAGCTTCATTAGTAATTCGAGTTCAATTTGTATTCCAATTAAGCCTTCCGTCGGTCTACCTTTCTGTATTCTTTAATCTTCTCTGCATAAGTAGGAATTAGCTTGGTCTAGTGTACTCCTCCTCCTTATTTAGGAGTTTATAAATTCCTTTAAAGGAGCCAGGTCTAGAATTCAATGATGCTAATCAATTAATTTGTTAGCTTTAAAAAAATAACTTTTACCGACTCATCCAAGTAGCATTCGCATAGTCAAAGATTACCAGTCTTGTAAAGTCAGACTGTTCCAAGCTTACCCAATACCAGGTTTGGCTAGAAGATGAATGCAGGGCGGGGTAATGATCTTTAGCTGTCCAAAACCAGCCTTCCATTTTCTGAATCCATACCCAAATGGATTGATCTCCTTTTTTCTTCATGAATATCCACCCAAGGTCTTCATGGAATAACCAATCCTCCTCGCCGACTTTCCAAAAATATCCAAACCAAGGATTCCCCCACCACCCGTTTGACAATGATTCTGAATCCTCAAATACACCAACGCTTTGAAAATGAGCGATTACAGAGGTATCCTGAGATATGTTGACTTTGGTGGTAGCATCATAGACTCCTTCGAAATCGCCACCTTCCCAATGTGAGAATTCAAAACCTTCTTTCGGAAATGCCCTGATTGTTCTCCATCCTCTGAAAAAACCGGAACCACTCGCAGTTCCATGACTTGTATTATCAGAATAAACATTTAAGAGATAAAGGTTATTGGAGTTGTCATCGGTCGTAGTAGCATTTGGGTCTAGAATGAATTCAGCGGTGAGTGACTTGTCGCTATCGAGAGATACAGAGGTCGTTGCCGAATTGGCATCTCGAACAATTCCTTCAGCAATAGAACCATTGAAACTCCAATGGGAAAAAAGGTAACCGTCTTTAGCCATGGCTAGGATGGCATGATTTGGATCATATTCAAAGCTTCCTCCACCGTATAGATAAGAGGAAGCACCCACAGGATCTGAGCTAAGGCTTAAATTAACTAATCCTTCAGGTGCAAAATAGGCAGTCAGTTTGACATCATTACCAATGGTAATCGATTGTACTGGTTGGCTAGGCGATGATAAGATTACTCCAGTGGCTTCCCATTTTACGAAGCGATATCCATCTACAGCCGTGGCTGAGATTTCTATTTCATCTCCATAGGATAAATCCTCTTTGGTAAATTTTTCGGAAATAAAGTTATCTCCCCACATCGCATTTCCTCCGACCGATGGACTAGTTACCAATTCGGCTTGATATTCTCTTCTTTTTACCAATGCAGTTAGGTTTAGATTCGCGAGCATTTCGTGGGAATATACATTTTCTGAAGAAAGGAACTCGCCATTATCCTCGTTCTTCCAACGAAAGAGTTTGTATCCATTACTTAAAGAAATTCCAAATTCTGCAATATCTTCGTCATAGAATTTCTTGCCGCCGAGGATTCGGCCACCAAAAGCCCCATCCACAGGTTCTTGGTACTCGTCCACTACAATTACTGAGTGGGTAACATTCCATTCCATCGGTTCGTAATTTAGCAGTCAATTTAGCATTTCCCGTAAGATTAAAGGAAAATGGATTGTCAGAGTAAGAAGATTGGCTTGTTTTTGTGGCATTGGCTTCAATCGTCCATGAGTGGAAGACTTTCCCTGCTCTCGGATTTGCTTGAACGGTAATCAGGTCGCCAAAATGATAAGATTCCTGACTTGTTATGATTTTGGTTGTACCATGAGCGACAGGAGATGCAGAAAGGTCAATGGAATAGTCATTCTGTTCAAATCTAGCTGAGATATTAGAGTCTCCCCTTATTGTTAGGGTGGTATTTGGGTTTTCTTTATCGGCAATATTTTCGCTTGCCACCCCGGTCCATTCAACAAAGTACCAGTGTTCATCTGCAACTGCCTGCAGATCTATTGTGTCTTCCCAGTAGTATGGAGTTTGACCAGAATAAGAAACGGATCCATTGCCATCAGGATTCAGGGCAAACTCATAATGTTTTTTCCGGAGAACAGCCTGGAACTGACGGTTTTCAGTAATTGAAACTGAAAAACCTTTCTGAGTTGTGACAACAGTACCGGTATTTAGATCAACCCAGTAAAGAAAGGTATATCCCGTGGGATTGATAAATTCCAAATTGACATGATCCCCATGGTAAATAACGGCAGGTTTTTCGATAATTCCTCCTGAATCACCTTGAATGGGCAGATTATTTTGATCAAGTACCAGTGCTTGGGTATCCACATCCAGAACAATTCGAGAAAATGAAGCAGTCAGTTTTGCATTTCCGAGCACTTTAAAAGTCGCGTTTGGGCTAATCAAACCATCTTGGTTTTCGGTGGATAGGTTCTGTAAATTAATCCAGCCATCAAATTGTTTTCCAATGGCTGGTGTTGCAGTGATTGATAATTCATCACCATAGGAAAAGGTATCCCCGGAAAAGCCGACAATACCATAATCAGAAGGGGAAGAGTTGGCATCAACAGTGTACTGAACAGGTTTAAATACAGCAGATATCTCGGTGTTTTCTAAAATGCGAAGTACGGTAGTGGGTGCAGACGAATCGAGGATGTTTTGACTGCCTTGCCAATGCGAAAAATACCAATGATTTGATGGAGCTGCAGAAATTGCTATTTCATCTCCCCAAAAATAAATGTCTTGGTTGGTGAATTCAACATTACCCTGGCCAATCGAATTGGCGGAGAGTGAATGTCGAGTATGCTCAAAGTTAGCCCGTAGACCAAAATCAAAGGTAATCCGCAAATTTAAATCTTCGGCACTCGGGGAGGTTAATATTTCTGAATCTTCCAGGCTAATAATCTTTATTTCATTGCCGGAATAATTAGAGCCGGAAGCATGATAATAGAGTAAGCTTGGAGCATCTGCAGGAACGAGAAAGGTAAATTTTCCCGATGAAGATTGATTGTCCGTAATGCCGGATTCAAAGACTGAATTTTCTGCGTCGTTTCGGGTTGAGGACAGATAGAATGTCTCATTGTTTTGCAGATCACATTCAAAATGATAGGTGAATCCCCGGACAAGGGTAAGGGTGGGAGCCTCTCGATTGTTTATAAATATTCGATTTTCAGAAGGGTAAAGGGATGACCCGGAATGGGAGACATTGAAAGTTGCTTCCTTCAGTAGTTCCCAATTTACAAATTCATAATTTTGTTTTGGTTCAGCTGAGATGTTAAGGAAATCTCCCGAGTCAATTAATTCAGAAAAATTGCTCACTTCACCTTGAGTAGTATTGAATTCTAAATGCATGGAGTGCACATTTTTAGCGAAGTGACCGGAAATCTCAGAGTTTTCAGATAACTGGCTATCTACAGTTGGTAAGCTCCAGTGAGGAGAAAAGGTTTCCCCATCAGCACTTTCCCACCCGAGGAAACTATATCCTGGGTATGAAGAAGCTGAAATGCGCTGGATTTGCTCGGAACTATAATCAGTATTCTCCCCAACTGATCCTGCATAGGGTGGTTTGGCAAAAAGGCTGTAACCGACCTCTCTACGATCCGTAAAGAATGCCCAGACTGAATAATTTGCGTCTAGAAAAGGAATGTTGAATTCGGCAGAATAAGAATATCCGCTTTCATTCAAACTATTCTCCCAGTAGAGGTATGAAAGCATATGGGTACCTGCATCATTCGGTACAGCGGTGACAGAAACTGCTGAAGTTGCATTATGGTCGGTACTGCCTGAGTGGGTTATACCGTCAAATGTAGAGGTTACCTCTAGGCTGCCGTTATTATCGGCAAACCTGTTTACTTGGTAAATTTGGGGTATGAACTCTGCGGAAAGAGTGGTGTTGGAATCAGGTATTTGTATTTGATTATTCGGATTAGTAGGGTCAATAACAAGGTGACCAGTATCGCCAGTCCAACGATCAAATTGGTAATGCATATCTGCTTGTGCAGAAATATTAACTGTATCTTCAAATTTGAAAGAACCAGAACCCACGGATGTGCCTCCGGATGAAGATGTAACATTCAAGGAGTAGGAGTTTCTTAAAAACTGGGCAGATATGTTCAGATCAAATGCTGGTACAAAATCAATCTCATCAATTAAAGGGTTAAGCGAAGATTCGGCATCCAATAGTTCTGATGGACTTGGTAAGCCATTCCATTGAGAGAATTTCCAACCACTTGTGGGTGATGGCTTTTACTGTAAGCCTGGAGGCGGAATTATAAGTACCTGAGTGTTGAGTAGATTGTTCAACGATTGGAAGGTTATCTTCGAATAAATCAAAGGCACCCTCACCCGTACTTGATACATGGAATTGGTAGGTTTCGCGAATGAATTGAGCCGTAAAGGACAGATCCTTTAGTTCAAGCTGCAGCACTATTCTGAATGTAGGCCGATGAAGAATTTGGGTCTGATAAATAACTTATGTCACCTGTCCAATGGCTAAAATCCCAACCCTCGTTGGCAATCGCTGTGATTAGCGGAGATTCTTGGATGGTAAAGCTTGATGGTCCAGTTGTTTGACCCCCAATTGAAGCAAGGATGTTTAATTGATAAGGGGTCAGTGAGAATACTGCTGTGATCGCAATTGGACCCTCAATTTTTACTTCATTTATGGGGTTATTTAATCCATTCAGAATATAATCTTGGTTATCAATATCTACCCTCCATTCATCAAATTGATAGCCTCTCGAAGCACTTGCATTTAATTCATAAGTTGAGAAGTGTGCAAAAGTTCCATCAGACTCAGATTCGGATATGACATTTCCTCCAATTGTAGAGTTTATTTCTACTTGGGAATCGTCATATTCGATAATTTCAAAGTAAGCAGCAATATCTAAGTCAGCAGACGGATAGAACCAAACGACCGAAGAGTTTGGATCAACAAAACTTTGAGGATTTATTAGGGATAAAAGAGTGGGCAGTCCGTCCCATCTGTTAAATTGCCATCCGTCTAAAGGAAATGTTCCGTCTAAATATATTTGGTCGGTTGAATTAAGGCTAATTGTTCTTTCGGAGGTCACCACAGCCGATTCCCCGCCTTCGATAAAGTAATCAATTTGACCGTTCCCGTAAGTTTTTAAGTTTATGTCGTATCTTTGAGGCTCAAAATTGGCAGTAAATGACAGGTTTTGTGGGGGATTGCCAGTTAGCCATTGAATTAAGGTTTCCGACGAAAGAGGATCAACAAGATAGTCAATATCTCCTGACCAATGAGTAAATCGCCAGCCAGGAAAGGCTTCGGCGACGATTTCAGGATTTTGATCAATGGTAAAGGTTTCCGGTCCTTTGGGTAATCCATCACCGATGGATGATAAATTCATTTGATAATTCACTAATTTGAACAATGCTTTTAATTGAACTGGTCCTTCGATGAGCAATTCGTTCTCAGCGACCGCAGGACCATATGCCAATTGGGTCGCATTTGCGTCTCCAGCCCAACGATCAAATTCGTATCCCATTAAAGGAGTAGCAATCAAAGAGTAACTCTTAAAATGTTCAAAGCCCCCGGAGTCATTAGTGCCAAGAAAAATGTTACCACCAAAGGCTGAGGTTATGTTTATATCTTCTGCTTCATAGTCGAGCAATCGTAGGAATGCAGTAATGGATGTGCCCGTGTCATCCATTTTCGATATGTTTGCATCAGTGATAGCAGAATTTGGGTTACTTAAAATTCCCATGGGGTCTTGCCAGTAATCAAATTCGAAGCCTTCTTTGGGAACAACCCCAACTTCAATTATGCTAGTTGCTGGGTATCGTCCAGATGGCGGGTAAAGACTAATATAGCCTTGGGTTGATTGAACATCTAACTGGTACTCGAGCTCAGTAAAGTTAGCTGTTAGGCTCATGTTTCCCGAGGGTATGAATGTGGTTTCAGCAAAATTTTCATTGTCTAGCATGGCTAAAACATTGGAGGCTCCAGACCAATTTAAGAAGCCAAAGTGCTGATCAGGAAAACTGCGAATAGTGTATGTGTTTCCATGCTTGTATGAACTTGGGATGGAGCCGTTCGAATCAAAAATTTCATAAGAACCCCCAGTAAGTACTACCAACCAGTACTTGATATTCATTGGGAATAAAGTTTGCGACTAAAGCGGTGTCTGCTTGAAGGGAAAAGAGACGGTGGAATTTTCACTAAAAACACTACCATTGTTTTCCCATTCCCAATGCGAAAAGGATTGTCCTTGATCTGGATAAGCAAAGATGGTGAGGAAATCTCCGTGGGCAAAAAGACCGTCACCTGTTACCTGCCCTAACCCATTTGCAGAAAGATCCAAAAAATACGGTTCTTTATCAAACTCGGCGTATACGACCTGGTCGCCAGTGACGACCAAAGATGTTTCTGCGCTCCATGGGTCAGAAATGCCATTGCCTACCCATTGTACAAAGTATGAATGTTCCTGAGGAGTGGCGGTTATTGAAATCGTTTGCCCCCATGTGTAAGAACCATTGATTTCATCTGAAATAGTTCCTGTTCCTTTTCCATCTGGGTTAATTTCTAAATTAATTTCATACAATGGGGATTTAGTTGTTTTGAACCTATTTTCTGCCGCATTATCTTCAAACAAATTACCATACCTCCAAGTAGAACCGTTTGGAGTGTCTCCAGAAGCGATCTTGAAGTACAAGTTCGAAGGTATGCTTGAACCATCAGGAAATGAAGGCCATAGCCAGTTCTCTCCAGTCACGGTATTGTATCTTGCCCCTCCTTTATTTGGAGAATCGTAAAATCGTATGCAAATCGGTGTACCGGCAGGTGGGTTTGATGCGGTTATCGCAAAGTTTAAATTTTCAGAAAATTGTTTGGGTTCAGTCGGATAGACGATGACTTCATTGCTGTTCTTGTAAAAGTTGGTGGTAAAAACAAACATTCCATCGTTAAACCCATAGCCCGAGCTAGAATCGCCTACATAAGTTTGCTGAGTAAGGGGCGTCCACTGGCCAGAAAAGGGATCGCTTGTTGAACCGGCGGAAAAATACCCTAGCTCAACCAAATCGCCATCGCCGTTTCCGCGCACTCCAGCACTTAAGCGATTTCCGTTGGCGTCTTTGAGCAAATCTGGAGAATTCGATGAAGTAACCGTTCCCCATACGATTGTAATTTGAGGAGCTGCAAAGATAGTTTGTGAACAACAAAAAAAGCAGGAGACTAGAACGACCAAAAAATTTAATTTTGGCGAATAATTAATTGAATTGAAAAAGTTCTTATTAATGAGAAAAAATATTCTACCTTTTAACTTTTGGACTAAATTCGAAATCACTTTATTAGTCATGTGCGAGCGGGCTCGCGCGAGAAAAATCCTGAAATATGGTTTTGCATGGCTTAATGGATTTACGCAACTTGTTAATAAACAAATTGTTAGAATGCACAAACTAAGGATGTACACCAAAGGAATTACTAGCGTTAAAACCAAAATACAATTCAACAGGGCTCTTATGTTATAATCTATGTCCTTACATGCTCCTTTTGCAAGTAAATGTAAGGAAAATATTCCAAGGTTTCTATTATTATTAAAATGCAATTAAAAAGATTTCAATGATGGTTAAAATATTATTTGACTTAAGAATTGAATCGATTGATTGTGTATGAGTGTGTTTCCCTTTTAATAATGTCCTGCGACATTATCGCTTGCAGATTTGTGCCCTCTTGGGAGTCACTCTGTTGGGCTCATTTTCACAAGGTGTTACCACCACAACTATTGATTGGGGTACGCATTTAGGTTCAAGTTCTCCAATCAACGCGGGCGACACCGACCCCAGTAGTACACAACTCCTATTTGGATTGGACGCTGCAGGTACCTCTTTGAACGAACTTGCCAACGGTTCAACAACAGGAAATGTCTACGATGGAGATTTAATCGAACTTGGGTTCTTTGATACCGATGCAATCAACAACGGGAGCTATACTCCTAACGAAAGCTCAGATCTATTTTAAAGGAATTTGGACGCCATTAACTTCCAAAACGACTATTGGCAGAGATTGGAGTGGCACAACGGTTGCTGAAGGAGAGTTTTACTTTCGCACTAAATTTCAATTGGACGGTGGAAATGCCAACAATTCGGTAAATAATTACTCACTTTCCAATATCGGGAGTAACGCATTGGATAATGATTATCTCGGAGATAGTTCGAGTAATCCCAACTCACATGAAGACAGATTAAATGCCCTTACCGCAAACACTGTTTTAGGCATGAGGTTTTATGATATCGACACATCTAGCTCTGCCGATGGTGGGGGAGGTCTAACTAAAGCCACTAACGGATCTACTCGTTATAACACCATAATGAACCCCAATTGGACTTGGGGCGGCGGTGAATTTATATCTCTTCATTCAGTAGATGGTACGACTATCGATTCAAACCTGGTTTTTGAATTTGATAACACCAGTGCCAACGCTGGTTCAAAAATAGGAACTTCAGACGCCACTATTAATTCAAATACAGATTTTGTCGCTACCGTTACTTACTTTGATGGGGACGAAACTATCAATGTTGGAGATTCGGGTGGAATTGGATCATCGGTGTTTAGTGGGTTTAATGGAACAGGTAAACTTTATGGTGGGCAGGATGCAAATGTTGTAACTCTGCATGCTCAGTCCGGAAATACTGGTAGTGACGCTTATGATTTCGATGGAGATTTTTATCGTGCCTCAACAGGCACAGATTCAACAGATTTAACTTTGATTAAGTCAGGTACCGGAGATCAAATCTTAAGCGGAAATATATTTCTTGCCGATTCAGATAGCGCCGCTGCCAGTGGTGGTTTGAATCTGACCGCGGGAAACTTGATTTTGAAGCCCGCTTCAGGTAAATCTCAAACAGTTGAGTACATTACTGGTGCTGGTGGATTGAAACTTGATAATTCGGGTATCAATAACGGTACCATTGTTACACTTGGATTTGCTAACCAAACATCTTCCACCTTCTCTGGTGCTATCGTATTAGACGGAAATGGAGCGGCAGGGGAATCGACAATTAAAGTTTCCAAGGCGAGGACAGACGGGGGCTTTGTTGCTACAGATTTTGCAGACAAACAGGTTTTTTCAGGTGCGATATCAGAAAATGGAGGTGCCAAAAAATTAGTCAAGGAAGGTACTGGCATCCTTCAACTTAGTGGAACCAATACATTTTCTGGGGGTGTCACTATTGAAGACGGGACTTTATCTGCCGGCAGTGCTCAAGCACTTGGAGATACTTCAAACACAGTTACCATAACCAAAGGAAAATTGGAAATTGCAAACGGCGTCACTTTGAACAGTGGGTATACGATAAATACTGGAGATGCTGAGAAAACGATGATCGGTGGTAGAGGTACTTTAAACAAAGCTGTGACCATAGGTTCTGCCGGTTCTTCAAATTATGTAGATGTAATTTCTGTCGGTGATGGAATATCCACTTCCTTGTCGAATAACACTACTAATCAACAGGTTTCATTGGGTGAGCGAGCAAATGCAATTGGAACCTTTACCGTATCGAATACTCTTACCCTGGAAGACGGTGGTGTTTATGATTGGGAAATTAGTGATTTTACAGGATCTGCTGGAACAGATTGGGATTTATTAAAATTTGATACTCTCAATTTCGATACTTCTAGCGATACCTTCACCATAAATATAATGGGGTTGGCAGCTGACGGGACTGCCGGAGCTATGGCTGGTGGAGATGTTTGGGGGTCTTACCAAACTACAAACGGATTCAAATTTATGGAAGCCACTGGCAGGGTTCTGGATGGACAGGGGCTGGGAGTATGGGTCCGCTGGTCTTGTTTCAAATATATCTATTGAGAGTCGAGGGTGGTCGCACTATAATAGCCACAATCTAAACGAGTGGGATGTTTGGTATGACGGAAGTGGTGCTTTCTATCTCCAATACTCTGCGGTTCCAGAACCATCCACTTATATGATGGTCACCGGACTATTGATGGTGCCTGGTATGTCTTATGTTCGAAGATTGCGCCGGAAAAAAAACGGTGATTTGGAAACGGATAAATAGAGGTATTCTTCAATCTCCCCCCTTGGACAAAGATCACAGAAGGTAGGAAAGTTTGTTCCCCCTTGGTTCTTAGATCTATTCTGAAACCTTAGGGGTTGAACACCTTTACTCTCTAATCTTTCAACTCAATTAATTCTTCGAGGGATGAAAAATGTTCTGCCAACCCACTGGGCTTTTCTAACTCTCCAATGACTTGTCGAAAGGTTTCTTTCTTTTGCAATTGTAACTGGCGAACACGTTCCTCGATCGTTCCCTGAGCAACCATTCGATAAATAAAGGTTGGTTTAACCCTGCCTAAGCGATGGGCTCGGTCGATTGCCTGTTCTTCGACAGCTGGGTTCCACCATGGATCCATTAAAAATACATAATCTGCTGATTTGAGAGTGACTCCAAGCCCAGCTGCCTTAAGGGATGCAAGCATAACCGCAGGTTCCTTGGATGATTCGAAACGGTCCACGGGTTTAGAGCGATCCCGAGTGGAACCAGTAAGTTCGAGAATTTCCAAATGAGGAATTTCCAGTTTTATCCGTTTTTTTATGAGGGATAAAAAGGTGGTGAACTGACTAAATACCAAGACTTTGGCTCCGGAGCTAGAAAGATCATGTAATTTTTCGATTAACAAATCACTCTTGGTACCACAAGCGGGCAAATGTTCCCTGCCTGGAAGTAAACCAAGATCACAACAGGCTTGGCGTAGCCGGGTGAGGAGGGAGAATACATGCATGGACGATTGCCGAATAGCTTCGCGTAAATCGTTTCCATGTGCTTGCAGTCCACCCTCGGCAAGTGCTTTGTATGCCTTGCGCTGTTCGTCGTTTAGGGGGCAGGGGAGTTCGGTTTCGAGCTTCGGTGGAAGTTCAGAAGCGACTTCATTCTTCATCCTGCGCAAGACAAAGGGAGTAACTTGACGGCGTAAAAGTTGCAGAGTCTTGGCCGAATCCTCAATTAGGCAATTTTCCAACTCTTTACGGGCACCTAATAAGCCTGGCATAAGGAAGCGAAAAATAGTCCATAAATCGAGAGCAGAATTTTCAATAGGAGTGCCCGAAAGGGCGAGTCGGTTACGGGCTTCAATGGATAAGCAAGCCTGAGTGACTTTGGCCTTTGGATTCTTGATTAATTGAGCTTCATCGAGGACCGCATAGCGGAATTCCACTTTATCGAGGAGGTGGCGGTGGCGTCGCAATTGAGTGTAACTGGCAACCCACAAGCAGGGTTCATCTGTTTGATCAAATGTTTCTTCTTTCCTTAATATACGAACCTTTAATTTTGGGAAATGTTTAGCCGCTTCTTTTACCCAAACTGGAACCACCGATGCTGGGCAAGTAACCAAGTCGGGCAAATCTTGGGTGGTTTGTGAACTTAGCAGGGCAAGGGTTTGCATGGTTTTCCCCAGACCCATTTCATCGGCAAGTAACGGGTGACAGCCTAAACTATGTAGGGCATGTAAATGAGCGACCCCTTGCTTTTGGTAGGGTCGAAGAAAAGTAAATTTTTTCCCCACTCCATTGGTATCAAGGGCTTTGATTGATTCTCGCCAATGATCCAGCTGTCCATCAGCCCGTGTTCTCAAATACTTTCGGGCAAATAGGGAAAAAAGCATATACCTTGGCCACTGGGCACGCTTGGCATCTCCCCGGTTTCGCTGCCACCATTCAAAGTCTTCAACTTGTGCTTGATCTAACCTGACCAGCCCGTGACCCCGTATAAAAGTGGCACCCTGTCTTGCTTTGGTCACCCTGCGAATATGTTGAGTTCCCAGCCTACGGTTTCCAATATGAAAGTTTTCTCTCAGAATCATACTTTCATCGTCCCGACTACGAGCTTCAATTTCCCAACTCAGGGTACGCTGTCCTTGTTTGAGTAAATGGGCATCGCCTCCGTACTCCAATTCAAATGAATCTTCCCATCCACACAGAGATTCGTCAGCCAATTTTGCCACTTTTTTCCAGTCGGAAAGTAGGAATTCTCCCACTCCCTTTTGAAATTCAAAACCGTATTTACCTGCTTCAGCAACAAATCGCATCAGGGCAGGTCGGTCGCAGTCCTCCACTTCAGCAGCCTCTTTAGCATAAACGGAAATTCGCGAGTTATCCAAATTTCTCCATTCTGGAATAGCCCGCAATCCTTTTTGGGCAGATACTTCCATTCGGATAAGAAGTCCAGCTCCCGTATTTTCTTTTTCGGCCACATCCTCGGGTTCCGAGTCAGTATCCTCTTCGTCTTCCTTTGGCTGCTTTTTTTCCTCTTCCATCCAACCCACACCAAGCAGAGGGTCATCTTCCTGAAGTTCAGATATTAACTCTTCAATTTCATATAATCCGGCAGTTGCAAGAGCGATTCCAACTTCCTCATCATCCAGAGAAGTTCGAATTTCTGGGCCTTTTCCAATCCATTCTACCACCGAGTAGGTTTCCTCTCGGTTGATTTTTTTGGTAACGATGGCTTGGTTTTCCTGAATATCAATAGTGCTAAGGTAGCCTTCGCGGTAGAATTTTTGGGCTGATTTTAATTGTTCTTCAGTAAATCTCTTTTCCCATTCTGTTGTACATAGCCGTCTGAACCAAGCCTCGACGGCTTCTTGGGTAAAGGTTCTGGAGGGTCCATTGGAAATCATTGGCTGAAGTGGCTAAAACTTTCAACTTCCACGTTAGCGTTGCCCAAATATTCAGGGCAAGGGGAAAGATCGAAATGGGGGCTAAAGTTATGCACATCCAACCTGTGCAGGTGTGGATTACTTATTAAATTTTAGAAAAATAAACAGGGATAAGCTAGTCAGACTTTAATGCCCATTCATAAGTCTGTGCATACTGTTTGGCTGCCTTTTCCCAACCACATGATTGAAGAAGGGTATTTTTTCTGAGTTGGGCGAACTTTCGGGGAGTGCTGTATACTTTGAGGGCATCCCGTATGGAGTTCCAAAGATCCTGCCCACTTGCTTGGGAAAATAGAAAACCGTTGGGAGAAGTCTCCCCTCGAGTAATCGGTCGAACGGTATCTGCGAGCCCACCCGTTTTACGGGCAATAGGCAACGAACCATAACGCATTGCATATTGCTGGGCTAATCCACAGGGCTCAAATCGACTGGGCATGATAAAAAAATCGGACCCTGCAAAAATTCTTCTGGCCAGGCCATCATCAAAGCCAATGAAGGCACCAATTCGATGGGGGAAGGAAGCAGATAATTTCTCTATTGCTTGCTCCTCCGAATGTTCACCACTTCCCAAAATGGCAAAGGTAGCATCTGTTTGCTCCATTAATTTTGGTAGAATTTCTACGAGTAAGTCCAAACCCTTTTGGTCGTATAACCTGGAGACCACTCCGAAGAGCGGTGATTCTGGGCTTTCTTGCATTTTCAATTCTTTTAATAAAGCCTTCTTGCAAGCTTTTTTGCCCGCTTGGGGAGATGTCGGAATAATCGGCTGGGGGAGGGCGGTATCCTTTTGGGGGTCCCAACCTGCTTCGTCTATACCGTTTAATATCCCTATCAAATCAGCACCGCGGTATTGTAAGCTTGATTCCAACCCGCACCCATATTCAGGGGTGCGTATTTCAAGGGCATAAGTTGGGCTGACCGTAGTGATTTTATCGGCATGTTGAATGCCACCTTTAAGAAGGTTCAGTGCTCCATTGTGCTCAAATCCATCCATTCCCCAATAGGCTGAGGGTAAGCCAGAGGATTGAAAATCTTTGTGAGAAAAGACTCCCTGATGTTGCAAGTTGTGAATCGTTAGTACGGAACGTATTCTGGCATTTGAAGATTTTCGGGGTTGGTCTGCGTTGAGATAAGCAGAAACAGCTGAGGACATCCAATCGTGAGCGTGGACAATATCTGCCCTCCAACCAGTAACTTTTTCAACCTGCAGGGCTGCCTGGCATAGTGCGAATGCTCGCTGGGGATTATCGGGGAAATCTCCCTGGTCGTCGGCATAAACCCCGGGTCGGTCATACAACTCAGGTAAGTCGATCAAATAGACAGGGACCTCGCTCGCACCCAGACGGGCTTCCCTAAGAGACCCTTTAAAAGATTTTTTTCCCAATTTGCAAAGAAGCGGTTTTTTAAGTTTTTGAGAATCTACCTGTGAGCATACACGGTGCTTCGGGCATATCACCCGAACATCCACGCCCAATGCATGGAGGGCTAAAGGTAGACTTCCTACGACATCGCCTAAGCCACCTGTGCGAACGATGGGGTTAACTTCTGGACTAACAAACAAAACTTTCATCAAAATGGTAAATTAAAAGATTGTTGATGTAGGATTGTTCCATTTTGGCAACGGGAAAGAAGCATTATGTCAAAGGATTCCATGCTTGCGAATACCCTGTAATAAACGATATTTTATTAGTTTGTTACATTTTTTAATGATCCTCTCCCAAGAAAGCTCGTGTTTATCTTCAGTTAACTGAAGCGAAATTTTTCCTGAGCCCAATCCCACCTTAAGACATTGGTATAGTCATGCCTGATCGATCGATCGAATTTGAATCGGAGCGTCAATTTCACAGGCTCTACGGGGAGAATCCCGAGAATTTGTTGGCAGTTGAAAAATCTCTTGCTGTCAAGGTTGTGGCCCGTGGAAACTTATTGCATTTGGAGGGGGAGAATGTGGGGCTTGATCGTTGTGAAGAGCTTTTCGCCCTGCTTGAATCTGCAAAGGCACAGGGGTTTGCAAATGGAAAGTATGATTTTCTACGATTTTTGGAAAAAGTGGAATCCGGGAAGAGCCAAGAACTCAAGGATTTGTTGAGCCGTCCTCTTCGATTGCAAATAAGAAAGAAATCGGTCGTTCCGAGGAATCTTGGGCAGCGAAAATTTTTAGACCTCATTCTTAAAAATGATCTGGTTTTTGGAATTGGACCAGCGGGTACAGGTAAGACTTTCCTGGCAATGATTGCTGCATTACATGCCTTGCTCGAGGGCGAGATCGAAAGAATTGTTCTTGCCCGCCCCGCGGTTGAGGCAGGAGAGGCCCTTGGGTTTTTGCCCGGCGATTTGGAAGAAAAACTCCTGCCGTATCTTCGTCCCCTTTATGATGCAATGGATGAGGTGCTCGGACCGATTGAGGCTAGAAAACTTGTGGAGACCGGAGTGGTTGAGATTGCCCCCCTTGCTTACATGAGGGGTAGAACTTTAAGTAAATGTTTTGCCTTGCTTGATGAAGCTCAAAACACAACTCGTTCGCAAATGATGATGTTTCTTACCCGCCTTGGGGAGGGCAGTAAAATGGTAGTAACAGGCGACCTTACCCAAGTGGACTTGCCGGTAAAGCAGGAATCGGGCTTAGTTGAGGCTAAACGAATACTTGGCAAGGTTGGTGGGGTACATTTTCATGAATTTGATCATGGAGATGTTGTTAGGCATCCATTAGTGAGCCGCATTATTGCCGCCTACGGTACAAAAGATAGTTAAAAACCGAAGTTAAACATGGCGAAGGAGGAGAAAAACGAATTTAGTCGCAAGAGCGGGCGCTCGGGTGGACGTCGTAGGCGGGTTTCTGCAGAAGATGAAAAGGCCTCGATTCCAACGGAAGGAATTGCTGCCTTTTGGAACAGTTGGGGTAAAAACCTCATCCAAACCTTGCTCTTCGGACTGACCATCATTCTAATTTGTTTTGTTGGGCAAGAACCTCCTGGCTTACGTACTTTAGGAGAAGTTGCTCCTGAAAATATCTACAGCGACCGAACCTTTAATTATCTGAGCGATGTTAGAAGGCAGGAAGCAGAGGAATGGATAAGGAGCAGTACACCGAGAGAATTTACCCGCGATTTTGTTGGAGAAGAAAATTTTGCCAAAGCTATGGTACGGTTGCGGGAGGGTATCCTTTCGGTATTGGAAATGCCCGAGGTTTCAAGAGATATCGCCTTACAATCCTTGGCTGAGGAATTAAAGGTTAAATTTCAAGTAGTGCTTTCCGAGGGGGAAGGCCGTGCGATTCTTCTCTCATCAACTATGCAGGGCTATCCATTTTTTGAGTTAGGCAACAAGTTACTTTCCCAATTGCATCTTACCGGGGTGGTAAAGTTCCCATCAATGGATCAAAAGTTCTTGGCTGAGTCCAATGCAACCTCCCGGATTAATACTCAAATGATCAGTTTCACTAATGAATTGGTTATTTACGATCGTTCAAAAGTAAACACCTCAGATTACTTAGCGTCAGCGTTATCCATTCAATATCCTATCTTATCAAGCTTTATCCAGACCCTCGATTCCAATTATTCTGAGTCGACTTCATTAGAGGTAGAAATTTTAAGACTTGGGGAATTGGTCGAATTTTCAGATAATAATGTCTCTCTTGCCGCTCAGGAATTGCGTGATAGCTTGGCATCAGATTTAGGAGCTTTTCTGATCAAAGGCTTGAGGTTACGCTCGATTGATCGTTCTGCTACGACGGCTGCTCAGAAACGAGCAATTTCCGAGATGGAACCCACTGTAATTTCTGTTCGCGAAGGAGAAAATATATTGCGTAAGGGTGTGAAGGTAACTGCTGCAGACTTAGAGAAGTACCAGGAGTACCTCGATCTCGCGTTGAAGGATAGCGTGCTTTTACCCAAGCGTATCTTTGTGACATTTGTAACGCTCTTATTTGGAGTGGTTTATGTCCGCCTTGTATTGCCCAGTTTTTGGACGGATGGTCCCCGGTCGAGTATTGT
This sequence comes from uncultured Opitutales bacterium, assembly GCA_943787575.1. GTDB lineage: Bacteria > Verrucomicrobiota > Verrucomicrobiia > Opitutales > Seribacteraceae > Chordibacter. Next base: position 81,702 of record CALSMY010000019.1, read on the forward strand.
AGCCTTGAGTATTGTATCAAACTTGGCTGTTTCCCGATTTATTATGGAATTAGGAGAGACCGAGCTTTTTGGTGCCAGTCCAATCCTAATTGGTTTGTTGCCGTACTTACTTCCTATTGCATTTGCTCCTATGGTCGTGATGATCACGGTTGGTCCGCGTATGGCGACACTCACGGCCATGATGACTTGTGTCTTTCATGCGGCCATGCAGGAAATTGGCATTGAAATGTTAGTTGGTTCCTTGTGCACCGCCCTGGTTGGTGTCTATTTCTGCCGGGAAGTGCGCCTTCGTGGGAGTGTTTTGAAGGCTGGCACGATGGCTGGACTGACGGGAGCTATTGTTGCTCTTGGAATTGGATTTGCTTCAGGCAGTGGGTGGATGGGCCCGGTTAACCACGCTCTTGCTTCTTTTGCAGTTTCGGTCTTTACAGGAGCTCTTGTTCTCGGGGCTATGCCGTTGATTGAAAATGCATTCAAGGTGGCCACAGATGCTACTCTTTTTGAACTAACAGATTATAATCATCCCTTGCTTCGCCGTATGCAAGTTGAGGCACCAGGAACTTACCACCATAGCCTAATGGTAGCGAATCTGGCCGAAGATGCTGCCCTGGAAGTTAAGGCTAATCCAACGCTTTGCCGTGCATGTGCCTTATTTCATGACATTGGGAAAATGGTCCAACCAAACTATTTTAACGAAAACCAAGGCGATTTTGGTAACCCTCACAACCGTCAAAACCCGGCAATGAGTGCCTTAATTATTAAGAGCCATGTTAAGGAAGGATTGGAAATAGCACGCGAGCATCGTTTGCCCAAAGTTATTCGCGATGTTATTCGGCAACACCATGGCACGACCTTGGTTAAATACTTCTATTTTCAAGCAAAACAAAAACTAAAACAGGAAAATTTGCCTTATGGGGAATCCGAATTGATCGAACCGGATGAATCGACTTACCGGTATGACGGCCCCCGGCCCAGGTTCAAGGAGAGTGCTATTATCTTTTTTGCAGACTCGGTGGAAGCAGCGGCACGCTCCCTGGTAAAAGTTACCCATCATAGTGTGGAGGAATTGCTGGATTCTATTTTTCAAGACCGTTTAGAAGATGGGCAACTCGATGAGTGTCCACTCACCTTGCAAGAGGTTGCCACAATCAAGAAAAGCTTTCTCAAGACTACTCTGAATATGTTGCATTCTCGAATTGAATACCCCGATGAGGAAAAAGATTCCCGCAACCCCTTCTCCAAAGATGCCCGTTAAGCCACTCGATCGATTGTATCCGCAACTCGAAGTGGCCAATCAATACCCTGCTCTTCATTTTGACTTGTCCCAATTAGAGCTTTTTTTTGAGGTCATTTTTTCCTTTCATCAGCATAATGTGTCGGGTGAATTATCTATCGCCTTTATGGACAGTTCTGCCCATTGTGAACTCCACGGCAAATACTTGCAGGATTATCGCCCGACAGATGTTATAACTTTTCCGGCAGATACGGAGAACGGATTAGCTGGAGAAATTTGCGTATCTGTAGACCAAGCCAAAGAGGAAGCAATATCTCGTAAGCTTTCCTTTGAGCATGAACTTGGTTTGTACTTAATACATGGTTGGTTACATCTTGTGGGTTTTGATGATTTGGATAAGGTTGATCGTGAGATCATGAGAATGGAGGAGCAAAGAGTAATTGATCATGTGAAGAAACTTGATGCTTGGCCGGATTTTCGACTCGCTCCAGAGCCTGCTGAAGGCTAACAAAAGTACCATCGTGTCTATACCCGCACCCAGTTTATCCCGGCGTTTTCGCAATGCTTTTCTTACCGGACTTTTGGTGTTTCTTCCTTTGGGTACAACTATTTTTGTAATCAATTTTTTACTAGATTTATTCAAAGAACCAGCATTGCGACTGGCTTATCAGTTAGGTTTGAGCGAAGAAAATTCCTTTTTTGGTCTAGAAACCCTCCTGGCGGTTGCCGGATTGATAATCGGGGTAATTTTGCTGACTGCCCTTGGTTATTTTTCCAAGTATTTATTGGGTCGTGTTTTCATTAATTTGGCTGAGCGTACCCTGGATAAGGTGCCTTTTATTAATACGGTTTATCGTTCAGTCAAACAAATCGTGGAAACCTTTGGGCAAGATAATCGGGCGGTTTTTAAAGAGGTTTGCTTGGTGGAATATCCCCGGAAGGGTTGCTTTGTACTTGGATTTATAACCGCAGAATCCTCCAGCCATGTCTCCGACAAAATTGGGACAGGTTTTACTTATGTATTTGTGCCAACCACGCCAAATCCAACGAGTGGATTTTTACTTCTCTGTAGCCGAGGAGGAAATTCATCGAATTGATGTGTCTGTTGGTGATGGTATGAAGATGTTGATTTCAGGAGGGGCGGTCGTCCCGCCTTCTGCTTGAATGCTCAAAGGTGTCGGGCGGTCCAACTGAATTGTCTGGCATTGCATTGTCCAGCGACCCGGCGGGCGATCGATTTGTCCGTATACAAATTTTTGATCAATCATTGGGCTTGAGTGCCGCTCTGTTTCGCTTGCCTGGAAAACGGAGTGGCCAATCCGCTCCTCCTGACCTTTTTGATGACTTGGAATGTCAATTGAATCCCTTGCGAGCTGGGTCTTCCATACCCTTCGTTGCCGAGTATCAAAAAGCTCGTTCCTATCGAGAATTGGCCCGCAATCCCGCCCATTTTTTATCTGCTTCTGAGATTGCACGTTTTTATTTAAACAATGGATCGCACTTGCTTGACCCTCAGCCGCGGTTGAAATTATTGCGTACAGCTCTTGATTCTTTCTCCCGTTCTCTTGTGCCCAAGGTTGTTCTTTTAAAGCTGTATTTTTGTTTTGCTCGGGATGAAGGGCTTCCTGTTCGAGAGTCTTGGCTTTGCTACCTTCCACAAGTTCTTGCCGAAGAGACTCGCAGAGCTCTTAGTCGTCCGGTAAGTGAAGAAGGTTTAGACGCTAACCGAATCGAGGAACTAGTGGAGAGTATAAAATTATGGATGAATGCAGAGACCGAGCTTCGGGTGGAGTAGTGAACTGCATCTTGTCTCTCAACCCTTGCCAAGCTAACTGAATTTAGGGTAAGAAGAAGTTTCAGGAAGTATGGGAGTAAGCAAAAAAAAATCCGAAGTAGGAACCAAAGGCAAAGGAACCTATGAGATCACTGAATTGGTAAGTGATGGGCTACGAGAGTCGGGTTTTTCGAATGGTATAGCCAGTGTTTTTGTTCAGCACACTAGTTGCAGCTTAGTGATCATGGAAAATGCTGATCCAACTGCCAGGGTTGACCTTGAACGGTTTATGGAGGAACTTGTTCCTGAAGACTACCCTAACTTTGTACACACACTTGAAGGTCCGGACGATATGCCCTCACACATCAAAATGGCACTCACACGTACAAGCGAGCAAATCCCATTTGCCAATGGACAATTACAACTTGGTAGCTGGCAGGGTTTATTTCTTTGGGAACATCGTTCTGCTCCACACAATCGTCGATTGATCCTAACTTACCTAGGCGAATGAAGAAAATTTTTAATCCTTGGATTCTCATGGCTTGCTGGTTTCTTTTGCAATCCGCTTGTGCTCCCGTGGGAAGTATTATTGAGGAACTAGATGATCCTGCTTTTGAGCGCGGACGCTCCTATCTTAAAGTCGGACGGGAGACCGATGCTCTCGACGAGTTTCTTTCTGTTACCCGTCGGGTTACTCAAGCCCCAAAATCTCATCTGGAAGCGGGACGGTTACTTCTAACTCTTTCAAGCCGGAAGGACCCGGTGGCTGCAATTTATCATTTTCGTAGATTTTTATTACTTCAACCAAATGCTCGCGAATCTCCCATGGTCGAACAATTGATTGTTACCGCTGAGCGTGAAATTATCCGGAAATTACCCGGGGAGCCCTATGATAACTACCTTGAGAGTATTGACTTGAAGGATGAGAACGAACGTTTGCGTCGAGAAATTGCAGACCTGCAAGCCCGTCTCGGCTCACCCTTGGCACCCGTCGTTCCTTCGACTCTTCCGCCCCCGTCTCCAACAGTTAACACGATATCACAACCAGCTCTGGTCATTGAAGAACCAAGAACTCCTCAAGCCTATGTGGTAAGAAAAGGGGACAGCCTTTATGCGATAAGCGAAAAAATTTACGGAGATTCATCGTATGTAAATGCCATTTACTCCGCCAATCGAGACACTTTAAAAAGCAAGAATAGTTTAAAGGTGGGACAAACCTTGCGACTTCCTCCTGCACGTTGACCTGCCTGGCGTAACCGCCGTTTTTTCATGGCGTATTTTGATAATAATTCCACCACCCGTCCTTTTCCTGAGGTATTAGATGCCGTAAGGAGTGCATCGGATTCATCTTGGGCCAATCCATCCTCACCTCACCGGGCGGGCTCTCAGGTTCGTGTTCGTTTGGAGCAGGCTCGCGAAGAATTTGGTCATTCCCTGGGAGTTGACCCTGCCAGATTGACTTTTACCTCTGGAGCTACTGAGTCAAACAATGCTGTTCTGGGATGGTTAGCTAATCGAAAATCTCCTTCAGGTGGGACGGCTTTGGTTTCTACCATCGAACATCCGAGTGTTTTGGAAACGGCCCGTCATCTCTTTGCTAATCGGATCGAATTGATTCCGGCAAACCATGATGGTCTTGTCGAACTTGGAAAGGTCGAGGAATTATTCAAGCAAAAGCGACCAACTTTGGTATCATTATTAGCTGCTCATAATGAAACTGGGGTTCTTCAGCCTTGGAAGGAAGTCGCCCAGCTATGCCAAGAATATGGAGTTTGGTTTCACTGCGATGCCACCCAATGGATGGGGAAATTAGATCCTCACGGTTTTGATCTTTGTTCGAGCTTTTCTTTTTCCGCTCATAAATTTGGTGGTCCGAAAGGAGTGGGTGGAATGTTTTCCCATGAACCTATTTGCTGGATTCGCGGGGGTGGGCAGGAAAAAGAGCAAAGGGGTGGTACAGAAAACTTTCCTGCTATTGAAGGAATGCGGATAGCTTGGAGGCAGACCTGTAATAAGTTGCCCCTAAAAGAGGATACCGTAGCTTGGAAAGAAAAATTTGAGAGCCAAATTAAACAGGATCTACCCGGAGTTCGGATAATCGGAGAAAAGGTTTCAAGGTTGTGGAATACTTCTTTTCTAATGCTTCCCGATTTTAATAACTCAAGCTGGGTGTATAAGCTCGATAAACTCGGATATTCTTTATCCACTGGTTCAGCCTGTTCGACTGCCCGGAAAGAAGCTTCCGAACTTGCCGGAGCTATAGGCTTGAGCTACGAGGATGGGGGCAGGTTGCTTCGGGTAAGTTCATGGCTTAACACCAGTGAGGAGGAATGGACCAATTTGGCGGGTGCTCTTGTACAGGCCCACGCCGAATTAGTCGAGGATCGTGATCAATCCGGGGTTATTACCCTATAAAAATAGGGCGGTAAACAGGTGCGTTTGCTCGGTATAAACCTTGAGAATTTTAGGAACATTGGCTCATTGAGTTTGGAGTTTGGAACGGACCGAATTTTTTTTCTCGGTGCCAACGGACAGGGAAAGTCCAATCTATTGGAAGCCATTGGAGTCTGTTCTACCCTTCGTTCTTTCCGCGGGGCATCTGCGGAATCAATGATCAAAGAGGGAGAGTCCGAGGTTCGACTTTTTGTCAGATTTTTGGATGACGATGGAGGTGATCGCGAGGCGATGATCCGTTTTGGTAAGAAAGGGGGCAAATCCGTTGAGATAGATGGCGAACCTGTTAACAAACTGGGCGATTTATTGGGACAATTTCCATCGGTTTGCTTGTCTTCGAGAGATTTTAGGCTTGTTCGTGAAAGTCCATCTGACCGGAGGAAATGGATGGATTTGGTGCTTTCCTCAACCTCGTCTAAATATTTGACTGCACTGCAAGGGTATTATCGATCAATGAAGGAAAGAAATACACTGCTTAAAAAACAGGCAACAGATTCGGAGATTCAGGCATTTGAACACTCCTTAGCTTCTTCCGCACAAGTTATTCAACAGATCCGGGGAGAACTGTTTCCCGCATTAGACCTTGCGTTTGAGCAATCCTACGCTGGTTTGTCTAACGATCAGGAATCGGCTCAATTGTCTTACAATCCCGATTGTTCGGCAAAGAATACTGATGAATGGTTGTCAATTTACGAACAGGAACGAATGCGCGATCGTCAGGTCGGTTCTACCCGTCGTGGACCTCACCGGGATGATTTTTCGTTACTTTTGGATGGCCGGGACTCTCGTCACTATGCATCTGAGGGCCAACAGAAGGGAATTGTGCTCGCTTTGCGCGTAGCTGAGTTTTCCTTTTTAAAGCACAAGTTGGGAACCATCCCTCTGCTGCTGGCAGATGATGTCTTGGGTGAACTGGATCCTTCCCGCCGGTCTAACTTTCGTAAAATGCTACCTCCAAATGCCCAATCCTTTGCTACCGGCACCAGTTTTCCATCGGATCAGGAGGAAGGAATTTGGGAAAGTTTTCGAGTACAATCCGGAGGTTTTGTCCCCATGCCCTTGAGTTCTACAGATGGATGAACTAACGGGGTTACATTGGGCTATTCTTTTGCTCGGTTCCGCTATTATGGGCCTTAGCAAAGGTGGTATCCCCGGTGCCGGCAACCTAACCGTGGCTCTGTATGTGCTGGTTTTGGAAGATGCTTTAGGTCCTGCAGGTGTGGCCATTTCCGTGGGATTGCTGTTGCCTGTGCTTATTTCTGCAGACCTTGCATCGACCATAGTTTATCGAAAACATGTCGAGTGGAGACACCTTCGCCGATTGCTTCCCTTTTTTGCCGTGGGAGTAATTGCGGGTTGGTGGGCCTTTGAATTTTTTCAGCCCCCTGAACGGTCCCGGGCTCTCAAGGTATTAATTGGAACTATTTTATTAAGCATGACCGCTATGCGAATGTTGTCTCAACTCCCACGCGTTCGTTCGCATTTTAATTCTTCCCGTCTTACTACTTTATTGGGTCCGTCTCTTGGATTATTGGGAGGAATGGCCACGATGCTAGCCAATGCAGCTGGTCCGATTGCTCAATTTTATCTACTGGCGATGAAGCTTCCCAAATATGCATTTATTGGTACCTCGGCTTGGTTGTTTCTTATCGTAAATATTTCTAAGGTACCACTGATGTATCAGTTGGAAATTCTTGATGTCGAAGTATTCCGTACCGCGGTCTGGCTATTTTTCCCTGCGATCTTTGGTGCTTTAGTGGCTCCACGAATCGTACGTTATATTCGTCAGGATTGGTTTGAGAGAATGATTTGGTTCTTTATCGTAATCGCAGGGTTGCGCATGATCGTGTAGGGAGTGAATAATTCTTCGCGCAAATTATGGGCCAAACACTTGGCTGGACAATCGACTAAGGGGAAGCCTTCGGTCGATCCAAAGTTATTGCTTCGCAAGGAGCCCTTTAAAGGAAGGATCCTTGGGGTGGACCCAAGTTTGCGGGGTACGGGACTTGCCGTGTTAGACTGCGAAGGAAGTTCTTATCGATTGCTTCATTCCGAAACTCTTAAGCTCGACAGGAAGGTTTCGTCCATTGCCTGCCTCGGAAAAATTCACGAATTAGTCGCTCATCTAACCGACCTTTGGCAACCTCGGCACCTTTCCTGCGAAGAGACCATTTATGTGCAAAACTTTAAAACTGCTCAGATTATGGGAGCAGCACGAGGAGCTGCTCTCTCGGCTGCGGCCATTCGTAATGTGCCGGTCTTTGAATATGCACCTTTGCGCGTCAAACAAGCGGTGGTTGGCTTTGGTCGAGCGAGTAAGGAGCAGATGTCCAATACCCTCGCCCAAATCCTTGGTTTACCTCAGGCTCTACCTTTTGATCAGTCCGATGCTCTTGGACTCGCGCTTTGCCACGCCTTTACCTGGGTACCTGAATAATTTTTGCAGCGTCCTTTTGATCGGGCTCTGGGACGAATTGGATTGAGCCTTCATATTACTATTGGCATAAAAAAGGGAGCTTGGATTTAGGCCAATTTTAGTTTCGCTTCCGCCCTGCGGATATATCCCATCATTCAACCAACACGAGTCATGCCAGACAACCAGGAAAGTCCGGAGATTATTCATCGCATTGAACCTGACACAAGTGTTGAAACTGCAGCTCTTTTTGATCAATTGGTTTCTCTACTCGATTCAGGTACAGATGAGCAATTGGCTCAGCATCTTCATGGCTTTCACCACTCCGACCTAGCAGATGCTTTTGGATTGTTGGATCGGCCGTTACGCAAGCGCCTCATCGATGTGGTTAAGACGGAGTTGGATCCTGATCTACTTTTTGAACTCGAAGATCATTTGCGTAAGGAAGTAACCGATAGCCTAACTGCAAGAGAGGTAGCTGAGGTTATTACCGAGATGGATTCCGATGAGGCGGTTCAGGTGCTTGAAGATATGGATGAAGGGGACCGTGCAGAAGTGCTCAGTTCAGTCCCCCAGGAGGAGCGCGAAGATATTGAGGTCGGTCTCGCTTTTCCGGAGGAAAGTGCCGGTCGAAGAATGCAGACCGATGTGGTGACTGTGGGTACGAACTGGACAGTTGGTCAGACCATAGATTATTTGCGGGAAGAAAGTGATTTGCCTGAGGAATTCCTTGATTTGTTTGTAGTTGATGAAGACGCCCGTCCCGTGGGGATTATTTCATTGTCTCAAATCTTGCGTTCTCCGCGGAGTACATTGATGCGGGAAATTGCTGACGAAACTCAGGTACTTGTACCTGCAGTGACCCTACAGGAAGAAGTCGCCCTCCTTTTCGAGAAGTATGACCTAACCACAGCTGGTGTAATTGATGCATCGGGGAAGTTACTTGGGATGATTACTGTAGACGATGTGATGGAAGTGGCTCGTGAAGAATTTGAAGAAGATATTTTGCTTCTTGGTGGGGTAGGGGAAGAAACGATTGACGACGGAGTGCTTCAGTCTTCTGCAAAGCGTTTTGCCTGGTTGTTGGTTAATTTAGTCACTGCTGCTTTGGCCTCGCTTGTGATTAGTATGTTCGACGCCACCATCGAACAAATGGTCGCCCTGGCAGTGCTCATGCCCATTGTTGCCTCGATGGGGGGAAATGCAGGCACCCAGACGCTTACCATTACTGTACGAGCTCTTGCGACTAAGGAGTTAACCTCCTACAATACGATGCGTGCGATTCGTAAAGAATTATTGGTCGGGGTATTGAACGGCTTTCTTTTCGCACTTCTTGCCGGAGTGGCCACGGTGTTCATTTTTGGGGATCTTGGAGAGACCTCCATTCTGCTTGGTGGCATTATTGCAGGTGCCATGGTCATAAATATGATCGTGGCCGGTTTATCTGGAGTTGTTCTGCCGGTGCTTTTGGATCGTTGGGGGGTAGATCCCGCGGTGGCATCTGGGGTTTTTGTAACCACGGTCACGGATGTGGTTGGTTTTTTTGCCTTCTTGGCTTTGGCCTCCTTGGTGATGCTCTAAGTCAAGGAAGCTGGTCAATTACTTTCCTTGGAAGGTAGCCATTTGGGAATACCCATTTGTGGGTTAAGGATTGTCCATTTCGAAAGGTTGTTATCCCACATGAAATTGTAGGGATGCATTTCCAATAGGGGCAATGCCTTCAAGCTAATTTTAAACAACCCCTGCTTATTTTTGTTAATATTTTCGAGGTTCAAATCAAGCACCTGATCGATTTTATCGGCATTGAACTGCAATAAATAATCCAAGGCGTAGGCACCCACCCCCAATCCCATGAAAAGCAGGAAGGCTGACTCATCTTTCCCTGAATGCTTATTCTTTAGAGCTTTTTTTCTTTCCGTAGGCGAATCTTGGGACTTCTAACTCCACAGTTTGAGTACCCTTTTCGGAAGTGACTTGGTGCAAATATTCTTTGATAGAACCAGCAATGAATGAGGATAAGCTCAAATCTAAGGATTTAGAAACTTTTTGCATCTGTTCATAAACTGATTTGGTGACCCATCAAGATTCAATAAAAAACTTAAATACTTTTTGACATACATATTTATTTAGTATAAATACAATTATAAACCCAACCTTATTACACTATGACAGCAAATATCTTTTCCCTTGTACTTATCTTAACCGTATCTTCCACAGGATTTTGGTTCTTAACCCAAATCTGAGATTTTATTTAGTTCGAACATCCACCCTCAATCCATAATTCTATGCTAGTTAATCAAACCTTCGAAGCTAAGTTGCCCAGTGTTGAGGGAGTTTCCGTTCATCTTCATTTATTTCGTAATATGAGTAGCAGTTTTTTAATCTACTCGACAGAAGAGGAAATAAATTGGGATGTTTTTTTGGAAGAGGGCATAATTAGTTCAAAATTTATCAGGTTTATAGAAACCAGTCGGGACGAGTATGGGATTGACCGTCTAGTCAAAGATGTTCGACGGTAAGGGATTCAGGTTACACTTTGTATTTAATTGGTTGGATTGCTAGTCACTAACCAATCATGTTTTGTCCCGAAACGGAGCGTATTATCAGCTAAAACTCCCCTTTAATTTCCTTATTTTAAAGAATGCAAATCAGAATTTAAGCAAAAATTTATCGATTCATTTGAATGCTGCTTAAAAGTTTACCTGATCGGTAGGGCGATTGATTCTTTCGTGCTTCTTGCGAGTATAAGGTGATCGATTAAGATGGGAGTGCTCCAACATTTCCCTGAAAGAATTTTTCTTCTTTTATGCTCGATATATTTTTCCGAGTTTGCCTCCGTTATGATCAGTTCGCCTTCATCTGAAAGGACTAGTAAGGAGTTTCCTGAGCGGATTAAGTTTCCTGGACCAAACCCTTTTTGGCTCCAACGAATTTTACCGGTTAGTAAATCAATACACTGCAGGGGAGCCTTTCCATACTCCTTGAATCCAAAAATTCCATAGAGGTGCCCTTTGTAATATAAGGGGGTACTCCAATGTACCATCATTTCGTTGCGTTTGCGCCATATTTGCTTGCTGCTGAATGTTTGGCCTTTTTTTGATATTTTGAACAACCCTGCACCAACTCCATATCCTGCGGAGCAAAAAATATATTCGCCTGCCACCACCGGAGATGAGGCACTTGAAACTTTGTAGGGGAAATCTTGCTTCCATAATTCCCTACCGTTTAATGGATTGATAGAAACCAGGCCCGAACGGCAGAGGAAGATTGCCTGGTCCTGCCCGTGAATCGTAGCGTAGGCAGGAGTTGCATGGGTGGCGGTTTCACTACCGTTCTTCCAGCGCACTTTTCCGGTATTTCTCTCAATACCGATGATACTTTCGCCCGGTCCCCCTCCAATTACAATAACTAGGTCGTGAACAAGTAGGGGAGAAGATGCATTCTTCCAGGTGATGTTTTTACCGTTATGTTCACGGATAATATCGATTTTCCAAATCGTTTCTCCTGACCGAGCTGACAAGCAGTGCAAAGTCATACTTGAATCATATACAAAAACAAGTCCCTCGCTTACCGACGGGGTTGACCGAGGACCGTCACCACCTGAGTTATTGGGAGTGCCCGCATTGCCCCCGCTATGTCCGTAATTGGCCATTCCCAACCAAGTTTGCCATAATCTTTCGCCTGTAAATAAATCTAAACTTACGCAAAGCTCCCGCAATAAGCCGTCCTCATCTTCTTCAGCTATTAAAGTGAACGCTGATTTCTCATCAGTGGAGAAGGAACTAAAGCCCAGTGGAGTCGGAGCGGTCCAACTTGGAGAAGCTTCGAGTAAGCTGGGTGAATTCGTGGAAATCAAAAGATTAGCCGATTTATTAAACATCGGACCATGGTATTGGGGCCAGTTTCCAAGAAGCATAGAAAAGGGAACCAGGAAAAGGGAAAGAATTTTGTTCATACCTTGCTTTTCTTTTGATTCAACGAATCGAGCAAGTTCCAAATAGCCAAAATATATAGATGATTCTGCAAATGTAGTGAAAAGGCTTGAACGATACCGGAAGACTGACAACCTTTGTCCTTTTTATTTCAGATGAATGTACACGAATACCAAGCAAAACAACTTTTCGCCGATGCCGGGGTAACTGTGCCCAACGGCACAGTCGCTCAATCAGCGGATCAAATTGATCAAGCTCTCGCATCCTTTTCCTCCGACCAAGCAGTGGTGGTAAAGGCCCAAATTCATGCCGGCGGTCGTGGTAAAGGCACCTTTACCAATGGGTTTAAAGGAGGTGTCCATGTAGTGTCCTCCTCTGAAGAAGCCCGGGAAAAGGCAGCAGCGATGCTCGGAAATGTTTTGGTTACCAAGCAGACAGGGGATGAGGGAAAGGAAGTAGGCACAGTTTATTTTACCGAGGCTTCCGATATCGATAAGGAATTTTATTTAGCCATATTGAGCGACCGTGCAACTTCCAAACCGGTAATTATCGCTTCCACTGAGGGTGGGGTCGATATCGAGGAAGTCGCTGAAAATTCACCGGAGAAAATCACTAAGGTTTTAATAGATCCTTCTCTAGGCATTCGTCCGTATCAAGCCCGTCAGGTTGCATTTTCTTTAGGTTTAAGTGGGGATTCTTTTAAGCAATGTGTGAAGCTTGTTTCTAAATTGTACGACTTTTTCTGGACCAAGGATTGTTCCCAGGTGGAAGTCAATCCATTGGTGCTTACCCCAACAGGTGATGTGCTCGCCCTGGACGCTAAAGTAAATTTTGATTCAAACGCACTCTTTCGTCATCCCGATGTCGTTCAACTGCGCGATCTTAGCGAAGAAGACCCAAAAGAAGTGGAAGCTTCCAAGTTTGATCTCAATTATATCGCTTTGGACGGAAATGTTGCCTGCATGGTTAATGGTGCTGGATTGGCCATGGCCACGATGGATATTATCAAGCATTACGGAGGATCCCCTGCTAACTTTTTAGATGTTGGTGGAGGAGCTAATGAAGAGCAGGTAGAAAATGCTTTTCGGATTTTGGTCTCGGACGATGCGGTCAAAGCGATTCTGGTTAATATTTTCGGTGGAATTATGAAGTGCGATGTTATTGCCACTGGTATTGTCAATGCGGCTCGCAAATTGGATATGAAGGTTCCCTTGGTCGTACGATTGGAAGGAACCAATGTGGAGCAGGGGAAACAGATTCTTGCTGACAGTGGTTTGGCACTCGAGCCTGCCGATACCCTTGCCGAAGCTGCCGAAAAAATTGTCAAACTGGCTGCCCAATCTTAATTAACACCCCTTTTTACTAAGAGATTTTACAATGAGCGTTCTCGTAAACAAAGACACCCGGTTGGTGGTTCAAGGAATCACCGGAAGTGCCGGTAGCTTTCACACCAATCAGTGCATAGAGTATGGCACCAATGTCGTAGCCGGAGTCACCCCTGGAAAAGGTGGGCAAAAGTTTCAGGATTCCGTACCTGTATTTGATACAGTCCAGGAATCTGTCGATAGAGAAGGTGCTAATGTGGCTGCCATATATGTGCCTCCTCCCTTTGCTGCTGATTCCATTCTCGAAGCAATCGATGCGGAGATTCCTTTAGTTATTGCTATTACTGAAGGTATCCCCGTGCGGGATATGTCAGAGGTGAAGGCACGCTTGGCCACTTCCAATACCCGTTTGATCGGACCAAACTGTCCGGGTATTATCACTCCAGGAGAGTGTAAGATTGGCATTATGCCAGGATACATTCACAAGCCTGGAAAAGTGGGTATTGTTTCCCGTTCCGGTACCTTGACCTATGAAGCGGTATGGCAAATTACATCTGCCGGACATGGTCAATCTACCTGTATCGGGATTGGTGGAGATCCCATCAATGGAACGAGCCATCTGGACGCGGTGAAATTATTTAACGAAGATCCAGAGACCGAAGCGATTATTTTGATTGGAGAGATTGGTGGAACTGCCGAGGAGGAAGCTGCTGCCTTCATCAAGGAACATGTGGATAAACCATGTGCTGCATTTATTGCTGGTCGTACCGCTCCTCCCGGTCGAAGAATGGGACACGCTGGTGCGATTGTGTCAGGTGGTAAGGGAACAGCTGAAGCAAAGGTAGAAGCTTTGCTCGATGCTGGTATCTCTGTTGCGGAGACTCCATCACATATGGCAGAGGCTCTCTTTAAGGTCTGGAATCCTTAGTTTATACCTTTCAAGTTTTTCACCACATCATCGAGCGGTGCGAGGGTAAATACCCTGCTGAAGGAGAATTTCTTCCAGTTATAAACTCAAAACTGGGGAATTAATTTCATTCTTCAAAATTTACTCTTCCTTAACTGGCTACAGATTGGCGGTAGGATTCGACTTCCCAGTTTTCAATAAATTCACGAGCGGGATCCGTCATGTATTCAACTCCACCAAAGGCTTGGGAAAGTTTGAGGACCTGAGCACCATCCTGAGCAAAGAGTAGGGCAAGTCCGGCATTCTTTACTGTTTTTCCAAGGCCATATATACGGTCGCCATGAATGACTACCTTGGGGGCAAATCCGTGCTTTGCCCGGTAAGCATCGGCTTGTTCCTGGGATAGTTCGTCAGAATAAGGAAAGGCTCGTGCATAGACTAGATGATCAGGGGTGATCGGACCAGGTACACATTCAAAAAAACCAGAGGACTCGATGAACGCAGCATCCTCCCCAAAGATTTCCTGAATTTTAGACTCGGCTTCAAGATCTCTCGTGCCTTCAGAGTTTCCAAGGTTTTCGCTGATGCCCAGTTTTTCATATTCCTCTCTGAGCGGATTCATAACGCTTGCATACAGAGAGCGGATTTCCTCAGCGGTGTCACCGGATACAAATATACCATGATTTTTGAGCATGATGATTTTGGGAATGCGACCGTGATCTTTTTTATACTGATTAATACGCCCGTGCAATTCCATGCAGAGTGTATAACCGGCATCAATGTACTCTACCCAAAGAGCATCCGGAAAAAGTCTTTTGCTCACCGATTCCCCATCTTTGGCACAAGTCATACCATTGACCAAAAGGGCGTGGGTATGAACCACAAATTTAGTTTCGAGAATATTGTGGAGAGGGGCTTCTACAGAGGGCCTGCCGGCATCGTTGAGTACGGCTTCACCCATGAAGTTTTTGACCAGTTCCTCGCGGGCATGCGGTTCTGCAGGAGTTTCGACATCATAGAGTTCATTAACCTTGGCCCGGTTCAGGGTTACAAAAGTTTCCTCTTTTAAACCGGAGAGGGTGGTGCCTGATGGTTTGACCCATAGGGTTGAGGCATCTTTGTAAGAGGTGTTCCCGCCTCCACCTTTTACATATTCCGGTGTGCCGAATTCGTGAGATAAATTTGTTATTATACTTAGTTCTTCCATGAGGGATATCATCTTATCAAATGCCTACTGTTGAACGAGCCGAAACTTTTTCACCATCCCTCCTAATCTATAATAATTCATTATCCAAAGATTATTCTTTCACTCAACCAACTCCTGATGTAGCAAGAATTTATGAAAATCCTTCGTTTTGTTACATATTCTATGTTCTTTTTATTCACCATGATTCAGGCCAAGGATAAAAGGTCCAATGTTCTGTGGATTTATTTAGAGGATGTGAGCGGTTGGTTCAGTTGCTACGGGGAGTCCCTGATTAAGACGCCGAATATTGATCAATTAGCAAAAGAGGGCATCCGCTTTGACCGGTTTTACACGCCAGCGGGCGTTTGTTCTGCCACCCGTTCCGCTATTGTTACCGGTATGATGCAAACAAGTATTGGGGCCCATAACCACCGCTCATGCCGAGCAAAATTTCGGGGTAAAAGATATGGGAGAGTATGATCGGAATGTACTGGATATTCTCACCATTCCAGAAATTTTTCGGAAACATGGGTACTGGACTGCTAACCATTCGAAGGATGATTATAATTTCGATTGGGACTCGGGTAAGCTTTATGATTATGGTAAGCAAAGCAGATTAAACCCAGATGCCTTTACATCGGGGAAGATGCTGGAAGGCAGGGGAGAAAAGCCCTTTTTTGTGCAAATACAATTACACGGAGGGAAGGGAACCACGGTTGGGTACAGCGATATAAAATCGGAAGATGTAGTAGTTCCTCCTTATTACCCGGATATCGAATCGGTGAGAAGTTTGATTGCCCGGCATTATAATTGTTTACTTAGGACGGATAAGGAGGTTGGTCAGATTGTCAAATACCTCAAACAGGAGGGAATTTATGAAAATACCCGCATCTTTTTGTTCAGCGATCATGGGATGAAATTGCACCGTCACAAACAGTTCCTCTACGAAGGGGGTATTCATATGCCCTTGATTGTAGCAGGTGCTGGGATAGAAAAGGGTGGTGTTCGGGACGATCTTGTCAGTGGTATCGATCTATCTGCAGCCAGTCTGGCCACGGCTGGAATAAAAGTGCCCGATTATATGGAGGGTAGAGATTTTCTTTCAAAAAACCACAAACCCCGAGAATTCGTGGTCGCTGCCCGGGACCGCTGTGATTACACCATCGACCACATTCGGGCAATTGTCACCAAACGGTTCAAGTATTTGAAGAATTACCTGACCGACCGTCCTTACATGCAACCAAGTTACAAAGACCCCTGGGAAGTCTCAAAGGATTTTCGCCGCTTAATGGCAGAGAGAAAAATGAATGAGGTACAAAAGGTTTTCTTTTCAGATAAGCGTCCAACTGAGGAATTATACGATTTGGAAAATGATCCTCATGAGATTCACAATCTTGCCACTGATCCCAAATTCAAAGCCGAATTGAATCGTCATCGTAAATTACTGGCAGAGTGGATACAGGAAACAGGAGACAAGGGGCAACTGCCGGAATCAGACCTTGGTTTGCTGTCGACCTTAAAAAGATGGGGGGAGAAATGCATCAACCCAGAATATGACCGGGTGCGTCACCTTTTAAAATTAAAGAAGTAGTAGCTTGATTAGAACTTTCCTCTATCTCTTCCCCCCTTGCCTTAATTCCTGTTATTGGAAATTTTTCAGAAGCTTAGATTCCCGATGTTGTTTTAAGGTTTTGTGGATACAGTTTATGAAATATATTATCTTCAGCCATGAATAACTTTAATAATTAGCTATTGACTGTATCTGTATTAGCTGTTCTGATTTATAAAGGTGATGTCAAGGATGGTGGATGCTCTTAATAGATTTCGGCTTGCCCGAAAGGGGGCTCCCTTGGCTCTGAAACTCAACAGAGAGGGAAAATAAATGAAAGATATGATCTCGCAGTTGCATGAGTGGATCAAGCTCGTGTCACAAGTAGGAATCGGCTTGATTGCATTAGGTGTAATCGTGGAAATCGTTTTCGGGACCGGGGCGATCTTCGGGGGAAGCGTCATCGCGAACATTACACAAATTGTAAACCAGATAGGCGGTCAGAATGGATTCGTCGGTTTGATTGCGATCTTGTTGATCTTAGCAATTTTTCAGCGAAGTAAGTGAAGTTTTGCTTCCTTTACAGACCTGAAAATACTGAAACAAACCTAACCTAAAAGTGGGGAGATAAAAACATGGATAATGTAGCAAGTAAACTCAAGGAAGCCATAGGCGGCCTTACAGAAATCCTTATCGGTGCGATTGGACTACTCGTTGTAGTTCAAGTTGTGTTCGGTACCGGTGGTGGTGGAATTGATATCATCGGAAATATCACCGGCGTGGTGAACTCCTTCGTTGGAGCGGGCGCCAGCTTGGCCAGTATTGTGGCCTTGTTAATCGTGATGTCAGTTCTCAGTCGAAAAGACTGACGAACAGATCAGGGATTAATCTTATTAAGAGGGAGGCGTTTTCGGACGCCTCCCTTTTTTTTTGGAAAAATTATTCAATATGGGTTTGCCCGGTTTTACCTAATTAGGCAAGGTGCGGGGTATGTTTAATTTTAAGATATTTTCCACCTACTTTATAGCATTTTACCTGGCACTTTCTGTCTTTGCCCAAGAAAAAACACCCCCCAATGTCATCTATATCTTGGCAGATGACTTGGGGAAGGGAGATCTTGGATGCTATGGACAAAAGAAATTAAAGACACCGAGCCTTGATCGTTTGGCCAAGGAAGGGATGAAGTTCTCCAGCCATTATTCGGGCAATACCGTATGTTCACCTTCCCGAGCGGTGTTGATGACCGGACAACATCCGGGCCATGTGCACTGCCGCGGAAATGGAAATGAGCCTGGCCTCGCCCTTGATCCCAAGATGACGACCTTGCCTGAAATTTTTAAAAATGCCGGTTATGCCACGGGTGCATTCGGTAAGTGGGGACTTGGGCATACCCACGAATCTGGTGCCCAAAATCCATTATCCCATGGTTTCGACCATTTTTCGGGGTGGAAAAACCAGATGATTGCCCACACTTATTATCCAACCAGCATCGTGCGGGATGGGAAGGAAATCCCTCTTAAAGAAGGAACCTATATTCATGATCTGATCATGGATGATGCATTTTCCTTTATCGAAAAGAGTGTGAAACAGAAAAAGCCTTTCTTCTGCTACATTCCGACTGCTGTACCCCATGCGGCGATGCATGCCCCCAAAGAGCTGCATGAGAAATGGCGTAAGGTGTATCCCGAGTTTGACCAACGGATAGGCAAATACGGAGCGGGTCCCGGAGAACCCTGTCCGAATGTGGTAAACCCAATCGCTGGATATGCTGCGATGATGGAAAATTTCGACAACCAAGTTGGGCATTTGCTCAATATTTTGAAAGAGCTGGGAGTGGATGACAATACCCTGGTCCTTTTCGCCAGCGACAACGGGACCCACAGTGAGGGCGGTCATAATCCGAATTTCTGGGATTCCAACGGGCCACTGCGGGGCATCAAGCGCGATCTTTATGAAGGTGGAATCAATTCTCCCTTTCTGGCCCGCTGGCCAGGTAAGATCAAGCCGGGGAGTGAGAGCGATCACATCAGTGCCTTTTGGGATGTTATACCCACTATGGCAGAGATCACCGGGCAACCCGTGCCTAAGCAGGCAGATGGTTTATCCTTTCTTTCCGCACTGTTGGGCAAGAAGCAGAAAAAGCACGACTACCTCTACTTTGAGCATCCCCAGACCAAGGATCATGACAAAGCGGTTCGTATGGGCAAGTGGAAGGGTGTACTCCGCGGTTGGAGAAAATGGAATAACCGCACCGGGAAAATTGAACTTTACGATCTGAGCAAGGATCCCGGGGAGTCAAAAAACCTGGCAGACAAGCATCCCGAAAATCGTTGCCAAAATCAAAGTCCTGTATGGACGAGGCCCATACTCCTCTGAAAAAGTAGTATCTTTTCGCTATCCTGTTACCTATTCTTTCCCCTTGTTCTCAATGAATTCGTCTAAGTCCCTTCTCCTCTTCCTTTCACTAGGCTCCCTGCTTGGTGCCCAAACGGCACCCTCTCCTTTGGTCACTCAAAAATGTGCACCCTGCCATGGTCCGGACCTCAATGGGGTGGGTGGGGTCTTTCCAAGTCTACTCTCCTCCAAAGTGGTCAAGCAAGGCGGATTGGATGCAGTGGTGAAATTCATCACCTATGGCAGTCCGCCTGATTCCCAGTCCCTGGTCAAGATGCCAGCCAAGGGTGGACACCTCGATCTTACGGATGAACAGATCAAACAGATTGCCGAGGAGGTAATTGAGCATGCCGTAGCCTATAAACCCGCCAAAGTTAGTCCCAACTAAAGGCACTTCAGGAAACGCAGGTTATTTTAAGGAACGCTTTGGTCCTCTAATTTCTTCTGCCATCGAGATTTCTCCTTTAATCAACTGGCCTCCCCGGGAAGATGCTGTTCCCGAACTCAAGGAGTTACATCAGCAAGAGGTTCAGATTTTAGCAGATGCTGTGCGTTTGGGTGGTAAAGAATTTCAAAATGTATCTCTGGAAGACTTTGTGCTTAACCTGCGGGTCGATTTGACCGAACCGGGAGGTAAGGTTGAGGGAACCTCCATACAATTCCCTGCCAATGAGGCACCCTCCAATGCCGTCGATGATAATCCTAAAACCAAATACCTCAACTTTGATGGCAAAGGCAGTGGGCTGATTCTGGAAGTGGGCAACTCGGTGGCGGTCGGGATTGCCCTGACTTCCGGCAATGACGCTCCAGAGCGTGATCCCAAAACATTCGCCCTTCATGGGTCGAAGGATGGAAGTGAATTCGTGCCTATTGCGGCAGGAGCAGTTCCTTCGTTCAGTACACGTCAGCAGCGTAAGCGCTTTTCCTTTGATAATTCAGAAGCCTATTCAGTTTATAAACTCCTCTTTCCTGAACTGGTTGGGTCTGAAGGTACGCCTATGCAAATTTCTGAGGTGGAATTGATCCAGGGCGAAACCTCCGATCTCGACAATTTGGTCATCCGGGCAAAGGCCCTGTTTGAGAAGATCCGCCAGCACAGGACGGAGGTTCGATACATTGTATCCCGGGCCCACCTGGTTCCCCTTGGGCAAAGAAGAAACCGTGTATTGGTCTTCGATAGCGATACCCTCAGCTACTCCTTTGGTTGGTTGAACGAGTCCAGTTTACAAGCTACTGGCATGCCCTTTGGCGGAGCCCATGGGAGCACCGCATTGATCAAATACGACAATAACTTGTTTCACACGGGCATGCGTCCGGGTTGGGCCAAGTCAGGAGATCTTACCGATCCACGCCCGCAAAAATACAAAGCCTTCCCGAGGCTTGGAGCCTTGCCCAAAGAGTGGGCTCATTTCAAGGGGCATTATGTCCATAATGGTCGGGCCATCTTTTCCTATTCCGTGGGCAAGGGAACGGTGCTGGATATGCCAGGCGTTGTTGAAGAGATTGGTTTCTCTGCCTTCACCCGTACGCTCGAGACTGATCTTCCTGAACCTGGCATGGTTGTACTTGCCGAGGGGGATTCCTCGCATAAAGCAGCAGCCACTTTGTCGGTGAAATGGGCGAAGCAGCGAATTAACTATTTGGTCACCGACGGTCCGGTGGAGTCCAAACTTTCCTTTCGAAAACGGTCTGGCTCTGTTGCGGGTTCCGGCCGGCAAGCATCGTACTAAGATCGCATTCTGGCCGGGCGATCCAGCCTATCAACCAGCGGTGCAATCGGCAGCAGGTCGGGCAGAAGATCTTGGTGCTCTGACTCAGGGTGGAGATGCCCAGTGGGGAGATCCCCTTGGGACAAAAGGTCAACTTTCCGATAACCAGACCGATGCCTATGTGGTCGATACCCTTGGGATCCCTTTCAATAACCAATACGAACCGCGTATGCGTATCGGGGCTTTCGATTTTTTTGACGATGGCAATAGTGCTGCCGTCTGCACCTGGGATGGCGATGTCTGGATCGTTTCTGGCATCGACGATGATTTGCAAAACCTCCAATGGAAACGGTTTGCCACCGGGCTGCATGAGCCCCTCGGGTTGAAGATCGTCGATGGAAAAATCTACACCGTCGGAGACAATCAGATCACCCGCTTCCATGATCTCAACAACGATGGCGAGGCGGATTTTCTGGAGAATTTTAACAATGACTGGGATTCCACCGAAGGGTTTCATGCCTTTTGTTTCGATTTGCAAACCGACCCACAGGGAAATTTCTACTTCAGTATGGGTTGCCCGGTACGGGCAGGGGGAGCCGGGTTTGAGCGATTGGGCAGGCACCATGGTTGTGTCCTGAAAGATTTCTCCTAGCGGAGATGAAGCTATCCATCTTTGCCAGCGGTTTTCGGGCACCCAATGGAATCGGAGTGGGCCCAAACGGAGAAGTCACCACAGGGGACAATGAGGGAAGCTTTATACCTACCGCTCCCTCTGAACTGGGTGAAAGCCGGAAGTTTCAATGGCGTGGTCGATTCCTACCGAGGAGATCGTAACTTAAAAAGTTCACCCATCTGCCGGCTATGAAGTGCCTTACACAATTGGGGGGAATACCGAAGATCGTTTATGAAGCGTCCCGGTTTTCAGCACTTCCCTGAAGAAGCACCCAAGCCTCTTGTGTGGATGAGTAAAAAGCGCGGCGTGGACAATTCCGGCGGTGGGCAGGTCTGGGTGACCAGTGATAAGTGGGGTCCTTTAAAGGATCAACTCCTCCATATGTCCTATGGGCAAAGCAAACTCTATGTCGTGCTTAAGGAAGAAAAGAATGGACAGATGCAGGGTGGGGTATCCCGTATCCCGATCGAACTTTCAAGCAGTGCGATGCGGGCACGGATCAATCCCGGTGATGGGCAGCTCTATGTATCCGGACTTAAAGGTTGGCAGACCAATGCCAAAGGAAAAGGTGGGTTGGACCGTATTCGTTACACCGGCAAGCCCGTCCACCTACCCAAATCCTTGGAGGTTAAAAAAGACCGCATTGAGGTCGGGTTTTATGAGGCACTCGATCCCCGACTAGCCAATGATTTGTCGAAGTACAAATTTGGGGCATGGAATTTGAAATGGACCTCCAATTATGGATCTCCTGAAATTCCTGTTAATGATTTAAAGCTGGAAAAGGTAGAACTTCTGGAAGACGGTAAAACCGTCGCTCTGTCATGTGCCCAACCTGCACCCCGCCCACATGGTGCAGATTGATTATGAATTACAATCTGCGGACGGGTATCCAGTTCAAGGGACGCATAGATCATACCATCCACGAGGTCGAATGATTCGCTTATTAGGACTTATTTCTTTTGCATCTTTGTGCATCGGTACTTGCTGAAGAAAAAAAGAATACCAAATACAAATTCTCCTTTGGTGCGATCGCGGATTGCCAGTACTGTGAGGCTCCGGATAGAGGGAAGAGAAAATATTCTGCTTCCAAGGAAAAGCTACATCAGTGCGTGGAGCATTTTAACAAGGAAGATTTATCCTTTGTTATTCATCTCGGGGATTTTATTGACCGTAATTTTTCTAGTTTTGATGAGATACTTCCAATCTATAATTCTTTAAATGCACCCGGTTATCATGTTCTTGGAAATCATGACTTCGAAGTGGCGGATGAGTACAAAGAACTGGTTCCGAAAAAGTTGGGCATGCCGGCAAAATACTACGATTTCAAAATCAAGAACTGGCGTTTCATATGCCTCGATGGAAATGACCTGAGCTTTATTGCTTACCCGAAAGGTAGTGAGATGTATAAAAAGTCTGAGGAATACTACCGAAAAAAGAAAATCAGTTCACCTAAGTGGAATGGGGGAGTAGGCCCGGAACAAATGAGCTGGTTGCGGAAAGTTTTACAGAAGGCTGAAGTGCCCAAGGAAAAGGTTCATCCTCTTTTCCCATTTTCCTGTTTATCCGCCAGATCCCCACAACCTTTGGAATGCCAAGGAAGTAATTAGCTCTGCTGGAAGAATTTTCCTGCGTGAAGGCATATATCAATGGACACAACCACAAGGGCAAGTATGGGATCAAAGGCGGCATTCACTACCTTACTTGCAAAGGCATGGTGGATACGAATGAATCAGCCTATTCCATCATTCGGATGTACCCCGAATATCTGAACATTGAGGGATATGGCCGGGAGTCCAATCGGACTCTCGAGTGGGAATAATTTTTTGTTTTGTCCTATGACTTACAGGTCAGAGATTGATGGTTTACGTGCAATAGCAGTAATACCTGTTGTTTTGTTTCACGCAGGTTTTGAGTTCTGTTCAGGTGGCTTTTTGGGAGTCGATGTTTTCTTCGTTATAAGTGGTTTTCTAATTACATCCATACTTGTTGAGGAGTTGAATCAAGGAAGCATTTCTTTAAAACAATTTTATCTAAGAAGAATTCGTAGGCTCATTCCAGGATTCTTGTTCATGCTTTTGGTCGTTTCATTTTTTTTCCTTCTAGTAGCTCGGCCATCTCAGCAGGAAAGTGAGTCCTTATCCAATTCTGTTCTTTCGTCTCTATTTTTTTACTCAAATTTTTATTTTTCATTAAATAACGGTTATTTCGCTAGTTCGAGTGAGCTAACTCCTCTGCTACATACATGGAGTTTGTCTGTTGAGGAGCAGTTCTACTTGATTTATCCGATTTTGCTTTTGTTTGGGTTCAAATGGAAAAACAAAAGTCCCATATTCTTAATTTCCTTTATTTTTTTCTCTAGTTTATTTCTTTGTTTTTTTGGAGGAGAAATATTGGGTAAATGGAATTTCTATTTACTTCTCACACGTGCATGGGAGTTGGCTGCTGGTGCACTATGTTTTTTTTGTAAAATCAAAAATTGTAGAAATTACCCACAATATTTTTTTGATATTATTTCACTCCTAGGTCTAATTTTGATTTTGGGTTCATTTTACTTTTTAGATGAATCAATTAATTCCCCAAGTCTGTGGTGTTTATTTCCGGTAACGGGTACAATTTTAATTATTAAATTTTGTAGACCGCAGGGATTTGTCTGTCGTTTCCTTTCAGCCAAAGTCCTGGTACTAATCGGAACACTTAGCTACGGCATCTATCTTTGGCACCATCCTTTGCTTTCTATCAGTCGTCATTTTGTAATTCACCCATTTTACCTAGATGAAGATATTGTTATCCTCTCCATTTTACTGACATTTCTGGCTGCTTGGATTAGCTATTTTTTAATCGAGAAGCCATTTCGATCTGGTGCTATTTCCCTTAAGTGGTTACTTGTTCCCTTTGCCTTACTTTTAACTTTAGGTTTTTTGCCTAATGAAATTTCGAAATTTGGCTTAAATCCAAGAAGTATTGTTTTTTCTGAGTCTGTTCGTGATCTAGCACGAGACAATTACGATTCGGACCGAAGAGAAAAAGGATATTATTTTGGAGATTTATCACAGAGGAAAAACGATCTTCTGTTACTAGGCGATTCCCATGCAAGAATGCTTATGCCTAGTCTTGGGGAGTTGTTGGAATTAAAAAAATGGAGAGGTTTTCATCCATATGAAAAAAAGTTTAAAACCAACTTTTTGGCGATCAACCCAAATACGGAAGAAAGTTTTTTGAAGGCTTGGCATAAGCAAATTAAGATAGATTCAGACGGAGCCAAAGCGATATTAATTTCATTTAGGCATTCAAGATCTAAAGATAATTACTTTTACGATCCTCTACTTCCCGATCTCCCTCAGGTTTTTTTTGATAATTTTGAAAGTAGTATTCTATACTTATCTTCCTTGGTTCCTAAAATACTCATGGTTGCTCCGTTTCCCGAATCTCCATACTGGGGACCGAACATCGGAAGAAGTTTTTTTCAAAGAGAAAATTGGTTTGATACCTCAGTTTCCAAATACATTTCCTTACACCAGAAATTTCTTAATCATTTAGAGAAAATTGCTTCGGTTAATTCTTCATTTGAAATAATATATCCCCATCATTTTCTGATTAATCAAGATGCTCACTTTTCTTATTATTTTTCAGGGGAGAGGAAGAGTGTTATTCCTTATTACTACGATGATGATCACCTAAATAAGTTTGGCTGTAAGGAAATTGCTCAAGAAATCATTTCAGGAATTAAATAACTGGATATGGTCGGGAGACTAAACAAAAACTTTTAAAACTAAGAAATAATAAGTGAAAATATTTCGACTCTAGTTCTGAGTCTGCTTTTCAGTCTGGCTTATTTGGCTAACTTGTTCGAGAAACTGGTTCAATTTAATCTGGGCCTCCAAATTTTTGATCCAATATCTCAGGAATGGAAGAAAGGCCATTGGCCGAACCCAAGAGGATACCGAGGGCTAATCCACGGGCACAATTATCTCCTCCTGCCATGGCGTTTTCAATAAACGCTGCCTCGATGTCATCTCCGTGTTTTGTGGCTAGGTAGAGAACGGAGGGGAGGGCGGATGAAATCGAACAGGCTGGTCCTAGTTTACTAATCGCGTCCACAGCATTTTCTGAGAGCACACTTTTTGCCTTTTCGAGTGCCCATTCGGGTGCGGTTTCGTTGAGGGTATCGTGCAGGTTGGATCCGTGCATCAGACGATAACCTGCCTGAGCAAGAAAGATGGCAGTTTCTTCGGCCTCCTTGGATCGATGAGTGAGCACGGTTTGTTCAACCGCTGCTTTCACCAATTCACTTTCAGAAGAGTTGGAAAGAAATGCAATAAGCGGGGCAATCCTAGCAGGTCCGGCAATTTCCACCGAATCACTGCCTCCCTGAGTCTTGTCTGTTTGATTTTGAACATTGGCCAAGGTGGCTTTGGTTGCACCATCTATATAGTCGTTGTAATCGGGCCACATCCCAAGCCACTCCTCCATAAACATGGAAGGATCCCACTTTTTTTCTCTTGCAAGAAATTTAACAGGCAAAGGGACTGGTCTCCCACATGCCCCTGATCTCCCGCTTGCTTGTGAGGGTGGTAAGAATCAGAGCCAGGTGCCTTGTACTCAGTTACTCGCCCGTGTTTTTTTACCAACTCTTGGGAGTCGTAGATCCAGTGTACCCCAAGGGATAGGGCGTCTGCACAGTAGGAACCAAAGAGAAGTCCGGATTTTTTATTTTTAAGATCGTTCATAAAAGATGATCAGGGAATTTTAATTTACTGAGTGTTGGATGGGAAGTCGGTGTACCCCTTAGCAGTCGAGGAACTGTACCAGGTGGAAGGATCTGCCTCTTCGGCAAGCGGAGCATTGGACGCGAACCGTTCGACAAGGTCTGGGTTGCTGATAAAGGGGCGACCAAATGCAATCATATCCGCATGGCCTTCGTTTATTGCTTTTTCTGCAGTCTCTTCGGTGTATCCACAATTACCCATGATCGGTCCTTTAAATACCGCACGGAATTCCTGAAGGGTCATAGGATCACCAAGCTCATGAAACCCAAAAGCTAGCCCATCCATGACATGCAAGTAAGATAAGCCATATTGGTTGAGTTGTTTGGCCGCATAGGTGAATTGTTCCCGGTAATCCGGAGAACCCATATCATCAAATACCCCATTGGGCGAAAGGCGGACTCCTATGCGGTTAAAGGCAAAAACTTCTCCGACCGCCCGAACGACTTCATCGAGTAACCGGTAGCGGTTTTCGATACTTCCACCGTATTCATCCGTTCGATGGTTTGTTTTGGACTGCAAAAATTGATCGAGTATGTACCCGTTGGCCGAGTGTATTTCGATTCCGTCAAAATCGGCGGCTTTTGCAAGCTCTGCACCTTTTCTAAACATTGCGATGATTTGGGGAATTTCTTCGAGTTCCAGAGCTCTGGGGACTTCATAGGGTTTGCTACCATCCGGAGTGTGAGTTTCATTATTTTCCAGGCGAATGGCCGATGGGGCTACGGGTTGCTGGCCATTGATCAATAAACTGTGTGTGGCCCGGCCTGGGTGCCAAAGTTGCAGAAAAATTTTACCGTCTTTTTTGTGTACTGCCTGAGTCGTCTTTTTCCAGCCTTCGACATGCTCTTCATTATAAATGCCTGGCATATTCATCCAGGCAATTGCACTACTGTCTACCCCAGTTGCTTCGGCAATGACCAACCCTGCTGATGCACGTTGCCCGTAATATTCTGCCATGAGATCCGTTGGGCATCCATCCGGTGTAGCTCGAGTTCGTGTCATCGGTGCAAGAATAACTCGGTTCTTTAATGGTAGATCCCCAATTTGGGTGGGTGTTAAAAGTTGTTTTGTCATGAAGGTTATTTAAGCAGATGTTCCCAGTTATACAATCGTATGCAGGAAATTTAGCTACCTGGATTTAAGATTACAGGAGTTTCATGCCTCCTTTGACAGTTTTTGGCGGATTATCTTTGGATCAGAACCTACTCCGTCCTCGCACTAGGATAGAAAGCAGATAGGTTGTAGACTATATTTTTCCATCTGCTTTTCTAGGCGTACTGGATTAGGTTTACTACCCAGGATGATGCAATCGCTACGGCACCATTGACATATCAATAGAGAACACCGAAAAGATAGTAAGAAGAATATGAACCTAAAACGCATCCTCTTTCTTTGGTTTCACCTATTATTTCTATCCATCTTTACAGGTTGCTTATCTCTTTGGGCATCCGATCAGGAGATAGCTCGGATCTGCGGGTGATGTCCTTTAATATTCGAAACAGCTATGCCAAGGATGGAGTCAATCATTGGGAGGGTCGCAAGGGCCTTGTTTACAGTGTGATCAGAGATTATGCCCCTGATGTCCTAGGCTTACAGGAGGCCAACTCATTTCAGTTGAAAGAACTAAGCAATGAATTCCCTCAGTACGGAAAAGTGGGAGAAGGATCGATGGGCGGTGCCAAAGGGCAGTATTCTGCCATTCTTTTTTTGAAGAAACGATTTAAGCTAACGGATTCTGGAAGCTTTTGGCTTTCGGAAACCCCAACCGAGCCTTCGAAGAGCTGGGGCAGTGCCCATCATCGGATTTGTACATGGGTAGGGCTTCTTGATCGTGAGTCTCAACAAATCATTTATATTTATAATACCCACATGGATGATGGCTCCAGAAAAGCACGCGAAAAGGGTGCCCGGATGATCATGGAACACATTCAGGGGGAAGCCAAAACAACCCCGTTTGTATTCATGGGAGATTTTAATGCTCCTGAGGATAGTGAAACCTTGAAAATTATTAAGGGTAATTCTGAAGCAAGGCAGAACCTAGGTATTCAAATGGTGGACTCCTTTCGAGTTCTTTATCCGGATCGAAAAAAGGTGGGTACCTATAACGGGTTTACCGGTCAGTCCGATGGACCCAAAATCGATTACATTATGGTAAAGCCCAGTATGAAAGTGATCGAAGCTTCCATTTTGCAAACCAACCGAGAGGGCAGGTACCCGTCGGATCATTTTCCGGTGACCGCACAAGTAGGCCTTCCTTGAATGCCGATCAAAATTTGCAGGCAGAGTACTCCAAACCCTAAAAAATTAAGGAATCAACCGTTTCATTAAGGGTTGCTTGGGTAATTCTGATTCCTGAATATGCGTCCATGCCCAAGTTGAATTGTTTCGCCTGTTTGTTCACCCTTTTTGGTTTGTTCCTCGGGTTTTCGGCCGATGGATCGGAACGCCCCAACATTCTTTGGATCACCAGTGAGGACAACAATGTGAATTGGGTTGGGTGTTACGGGAATCCCCATGCCCAAACTCCCTATATCGACAAGCTGGCATCGGAGGGTTTTCAATACATGAACTGCTTTGCCAATGCCCCGGTCTGTGCACCCTCTCGAAGTGGATGGATTACGGGGGTACACCCAGTATCTCTGGGAACCCTGCCGATGCGCAGTCGCTATCCATCCCGCATGATCAGGTTAAATACTACCCAGATTATTTGAGAAAGGTGGGGTACTACTGCTCAAATGTACGAAAGACCGATTACAACATCGGAGGGCGGTCTGATGATGATTGCTGGGACTCGACTAAGCTCGAATGGAAGAAGCTCAAACAAGGACAGCCCTTCTTTCAGGTGATTAATGTGGCAAGTTCCCATGAGAGTCGTGCCTTCGGAGGAGTGGACAACACAACCCATACTCCCGAGGATATTCAGTTGGCGAAGTATCATCCTGATATTCCCACCATCCGTAAAAACTATGCCCATTACCACGATGCGGTAAAAAGAATGGATGCAGAAGTGGGTAAGTTTCTCAAGCAATTGCAACAGCATGCTCTTTCTGAAAATACTATCGTGATTTACAATTCCGACCACGGGGGTGTGCTTCCGCGAAGTAAGCGACATTTATTTAACAGCGGCACCCATTGCCCCCTGATCATTCGGATACCTGAAAAATATCGGGCGTGCTGGCCCGCGGAATCGCCCGGTTCCAGAATCGATCGGTTGGTCAGTTTTATTGATATGCCCAAGACCTGGTTATCCCTCGCAGGAGCTGAGGTTCCTGAAATTATG
>CALSMY010000020.1 GCA_943787575.1 uncultured Opitutales bacterium
CCATGCTTGCTGAATTCGAACATCGGAGCCACGCAGGGGAAAGAAGACTGTTTGGAAGTCATTCCGGTGATGCGCTGGCCATTGCGGATGCTGTCGGGCAATTCCTGCCCGTGGTATTTCCGTAATTCCGGGTGGTAGTCGAACATGTCGATATGGGAAGGTCCGCCGGACATGAACATGTAAATCACCCGCTTGGCAGTGGGCTTGAAGTGGGTACGTCCGAGGGTGCCGTTCAAGGGGACGGAGCCGGCAGATCCCATCGGCGCCCATCAGAGCGGGCCAGCGATGTTGGCGAAACCGAGGGCACCCATGCCCATGGCTCCGAGCTTGAGCATTTGACGACGGGTATGAAGTTGGTGAAGGTCGAGTGGATTCATGGCGATTACTGAGTTTTGGATTATTCGCGGTTCAGGGTTTCATCCAGGTTGAGAATCATGGAGGCGAGAACTGTCCAGGTGGCGTGTTCATTGCGGTTTAAGGATTTGTCGCGTGGAGAGTCGCCCATGGCGAGCAACTGGTCTGCTTGGGCAGGGTTCTGATCAAAGACAGCTTTCTGTTTGTCGTATGCCTTTTTTATCACCTCTTGGCGCAAGCTGTCTGCGGGTCGCCCAGTGGCCAGCTCAAACATTCGGTTGACCCGGCTGGGCAGGTCTTGGGGGCTACTCTTTAGAACACGCTGGGCGAGGAAGCGGGAGGCTTCCACAAACTGTACATCATTGAGGGTGACCAGTGCCTGCATTGGGGTATTAGTGCGCTGGCGCTGCACAGTGCAGATTTCGCGGGAGGGTGTATCAAAGGCAAGCATCGCTGGTTGGGGGGAAGAGCGCTTCCAGTAAGTGTACATACTGCGACGGTAAATCTTGTTCCCTTGGTCCTGAACAAACTTGCGGTTGCGATCGAGCGATACCTCGTTCCACAGGCCAGCAGGCTGGTAGGGTTTTACTCCGGGTCCCCCGAATTTCTTGTTGAGTAAACCGCTAACATGTAAGGCCTGGTCGCGCACAAACTCGCCCATCAGGCGAAAGCGGGGAGCCCGGGCGAAGTAGAGGTTTTCCGGGTCCTTGGCCAGGTGTTCCTTGGTGATGACGGAGGACTGGCGGTAGGTGGCAGAGGTCACCAATTGGCGGATCATCTTCTTTACATCCCAATCGCTCTCAAGGAAATCGGCGGCCAGCCAATTGAGCAGGCCGGGGTGGGTGGGCCATTTCCCTTGTGAGCCAAAGTCGCTGGGCGTATCGCAGAGTCCACGGCCAAAGATAGTCTGCCAGTAGCGGTTAACGGTGACTCGGGGAGTGAGTGGGTTTTCTTTATCAGTTAGCCATTTCGCGAGACCGAGACGGTTCTTTTCCGATTCGGTTTTCATGGGGTGGAGAAAGTCGGGGGTGTTTGCCTGAATGACCTTGGATTTATCCGGCGAGGAGTACTGCCCACGAACCAACAGGTAAGTGTCGCGCATTTTGTTGGCAGGATTATCCCCCATCACCATCGAGGTGATTTTGTTTTTACGAACATTGTTCAGGGCATTCTGTTTGTTATTTCTGGCGGCAAGGAGGTTTTTATATTCCTTATCAAAACGGTTGAGGTACTCGTCATGAAGCAGGGTGCGCTGGGCATTGGCCAGGGCATCGAGAGGCTTTGTAAAAAGTGGGGAGAAGGAATCCACTTTGCTCAGTTTCTCCACATCCTTGCGGTTAAGCACTCGGTGGTAGAGACCAATCTCATCCATCTCTACTCCCTTTACCGCAGCACCGTAGTAGCGCCGGCCAATCCGGAAGGTTTTATCCGTTTGAATGGTGGCGTTGAGTTCATCCTGAGCAATGTCTTTTTGCTGGCTGGTTCCATTGATAAAGATATTGATGCCGGCTGCCTTGCCTGAGCCATCATAGGTTACACAAAGATGGTTCCAGGAATTAAGCGGTAGTGGAGATTTTGAGACCACCTTGATGGCATTGTTGGGATATTCGTGAATAATGTGCATGCCTGGGCGACCGCCCTCCATCCAAACATCATACCCGCGATGCTTCGCTTTTTCATCCATTTTGCTGAGCAGGGCACCGGATAGTTTAGTGGTAGTTTTTACCCACATTGACCAGGAGAAAGCTTGGTTGTGTTCCAGCACACCTGCAGTGGGGGACTCGATGAAGCCACTTTGCTCCACTTTGAACCCTGAAGCTACCTTGCCCAGTTCGGTCTGCTTGGCCTTGCCATGGATGACGTAACGTATCCTTTTGGTTTGTGCTGTCCACGGTTTGGTTGCCCTCGAAGGAATTAAAATCGATGGAAGAGACCAAGCCCTTAGGCGAAGGGATGAAGCGGTAGGAGAGTTCCATTACCTCGGCAATCTCATTTTCCATAAGGGCCCGGTTGTAGACCCGCACATCATCGATATCAGTATCATTTAACTGAGCGGAACGGAACCTCCTGCCAATGTGAAAAGGCTTATCCGTAAGGATGCTGCTCTTCTTTAAAGTATGGTGCGGGTTTCCTTTGTCCTGCTTCTTACTGTTTACATAGATTTCCACCGAATTTGCGGAGGCTGTACCGTTGTAAGTCACACAGACATGCTGCCACTGATTTTGTTTGAGCTGGTTTTTCGCCACCACTTTGTGAGCGTTGTCGGGCCAGGCATGAATGATGTGCATGCCGGGGCGTCCGCCTTCAAACCAAAGGTCATAGCCACGAAATTTATTCCCCTCGTCCATTTTGCCGATCAAGGCTCCGCTTAATTGGGTGTTAGAGGGTCTGACCCATGCACTTAAAGAGAAGGATTGATTGTGTTCGAAATCTCCAAAGTTAGGAACTTCGGCATAGGCATTTTTTTCGATTCTTATTCCGCTCTTGAACTTGGCATTGGCCACCTTGATGGGGGAATCCCGTAAAATCGTGGGCGTGGCTTCGGCTACCCCATGGTCCGATTGATTGTTCTCCAGGTCGACACGGTCGAATGGAAAGAAGCCCACCAGTCCATCAGGCTCCAGGACTCCTGGGTTTGTCTTGATGTCTTTCGAACACTGGGTAAACCAATTCTTAAAGGGGTCAAGGGATTGCTGGCGTCGTGAATTAAGTTGGCCCCGTGCATCCTGAAGGGCTTTTTCGGAGTCCGCTAATTGTTTTTCACGCTCTGGAGTCATGATCTCCACTAGTGGTGCCTGGTTTCCTCTTCTTGTCTGCATGCCGGGATCAGCATTGTTATTAAAGAAAGCAAACATTTGGTAATATTCCTTTTGGGAGAAGGGGTCGTACATGTGATCGTGGCATTGGGCACATTCAAAGGTCATCCCCAGCCAGACATTGGATGTAGTCTTAACCCGGTCGATCACATACTCCACCCGGAACTCTTCGGCAATGGCCCCGCCTTCATCGGTGGTGGCATGGTTGCGGTTAAAGCCGGAAGCGATTTTTTGTTCGAGGGATGCCTCGGGAAGAAGATCGCCCGCGATTTGCTCGATGGTAAATTCATCAAAGGGTTTGTTATCGCGGTAAGAGTTGAGCACCCAGTCTCGCCAGGGCCACATGTCGCGCGGGCCATCGTCGTGAAATACTGAGGTATCGCCGTAGCGGGCGGCATCCATCCATACGAGGGCCATGCGCTCGGCATATTCATCGGAAGCAAGTCAGCGGTCGACCAATTTTTCGTAAGCATCGGGGGATTGGTCGGCCAAGAATTCGTTGACCTCATAAGGGCTGGGGGGGAGACCGGTTAGGTCGAGGTAGACCCGGCGGACGAGGGTGCGACGATCAGCTTCGGGGGAAGGCTTGAGCCCAAGGCCATCCAGTTTGGCACGAATGAAATGATCGATTGGGTTTTTGGCCCACTTCTGGTTGCTGGTTTGAGGGGTAGCCGGTTTTTGCACGGGCAGGTAGGACCAGTGTCCCTCCCACTTCGCTCCCTGCTCAATCCACTTGGTAAGGATTTCCTTTTCCCGTTCGGTCAGTTCCTTTTTGCTCTCCGGCGGGGGCATGATCTCGTCTGGATCGTCCGATACAATACGGTGCCAGGCTTCACTATCCTCAGTACTGCCAGGAACAATGGCGGCAAATCCATCCTTCTCGAAATAGGCTTCTTCGGGCAGATCAAGTCGCAAGTCGGCTTCGCGGAATTTTTCCGAGGGGCCATGGCAATGAAAACATTTTCCAGAAAGAATGGGCCGGACATCTCGGTTGAATTGAATGGTTTCTTCTGCACTCCCTACGGAGAGGACCACGAATAGAAGAAAAGAAGAGAGATTTAAACGAAGATTCATTGAATAAAGCTGTGATTGGGAGTTATTAAATAGAATTGCGAAAGCACTTTAGGACAAGTTGGAAATGACAAGTATTTCTAAAAAAAAATTTTAACTTTATTAAAGCTCAGATAAAAAAAGGTCGAAAATAGGGTGCTTGATTAATGGTTAATATCATCTAATCACTCCCTCATTCCTACCAATCTTACATTTTAAAATCTTTCTAATTAAAAACCTATCAAAACCATTTGATCTTCTTTTTCAAAAAGTTCCAAAATGGAATGGGCAAACCGCCCCGTTTTTTTAAAGTGTGGAGTAATGAAAACTTTTAAGCTAGGAATGAACCCTTGAACGATTCTAATACACCCGAAGAAAAGCCTGAAGAAATTCAGGAAACCCCCGAAAGTCCATCAGCAGAGGAACTTCCCGAGCTCGATGCCACAGAGTTGATGCTGCATGGTAACCTGGCTGCCCAGATCCGATATTCTATGATCAAGGGATTGGCCGAGGCTCTGGACGAAAAGGCACAGCTCTTAATCGAGGCGGAATCGAATTTTGAACCTCAGGAAGGCGAGACCTTTGCTGAGATTGCCCTGCCGGAGATCGAAGCTATGGCACAATGTCTAACTGACGAATGGATTGATTTCTCAAAAATTCGTTACTGGGAAAGCTGCCAAACTGCAGAGGTTGAGTGGGAGGAATTTAAAGATGAGAATGGTGAGGTTAAACGAATGCCTTACACCAAACCTCTCGAGGAGGTTAAGGATGGCAATCGTTTACTTGCCAACCTCGAACAGACCCGAAACTGGTTGGAACAAGTTCATCTTTTGCATGAGGAAAAGGGAATGGGCTGGGTGTCGCCACACGGTTGTCCGGAGGATGGACAGCATGCCTATGAAGCCCGTCGAATTTGCATCGAGAAATTAAACCAATCAATCGATTCCATTCGTTCGAATTTCGATATTTAGGTACTAGTATGAAGAAATCATTCATCAGCTTCTTCGCGTGTTTTCTTGCGACTACGGTATTTGCCAGTTGGAAGCCAGATGATCAGGCGGCGGTCTTTTCCTTGAAACCTGATCGGGTGTTGGGAAGTCCATACTTTAAGGAGGTTCTCAAGACCTATGGTTTACTTGGTTTTGGCTATACCAGTATTATTAATGATCACCATTTGGTGGATTTGCAAAAGGAGATGGGTGTACAGATAGAGGATGCAAGCGAGGTCTCCTTGGTCGTGGGGAACTTTCTGGAAACTGTGATTAGTTTACCCGTGTCCACTTCTGGGAATTACCAGGCTTTAAAAAATTCTTCATTGGCTTTCATTCTTCGGACCCACGGAGAAGTATACCCAGACACATTTTTTGAAAAATTTGACCGGTGGGCATCTGGACCGGCATTCAGTAAATCAGATTTAGAACGATTTCGCAGAGATGTCAGGATTGATCCAGGTAAAATCGATGAAATGAGTCGAAGCATCCGCGTTGAAAAGAAACATTACGCTGAAATGGAAAAACCAGAAAAGGTGGGTAAGGCCACTCTTTTTTCCATCCCTGTAATTGAGATCAATCAAGCCTTGCAAACGAGTGTAGTGGATGGAATCAAAATGACACTGGGCATGCAGGCGGAAAATGGTATGACTGTGTTTGTGCTGGGTACCAGGAAGGATGTACTTGGTTTTTTTGAGCACGAAAACGCGAATAATGAGTCATCGCACGATTCTGAAAATACCGAGTTTACCTCGTTTTCAATTCCCTTGGATGGTGAGCTACTCAAAAAAATGGAAACCAGCAACCTATCTGACCCAAATGGGCCATTGGGGCCCCTGGCCACTACTCTCGGGCAGGCGATGTATGAAATTAAAGAAATTTCGGGGACGGCAAAATTCTCAGGTGGTCGTGCACACCTAGACCTTACTATAACCTGCAAGGATGTTGAGTCTGCCCAGTCCATATGGAGTGTGGGGCAGGCATCTTTGGGGATGGTCCAAATACAAATGTTGAGAAAACAACTGAAAAATCCAGCTGCCCAAACCGCCGTGAGTGCTGATTTTCTGAACCGTATAAAATTGAAGCATCAGGAAGCAGAGATCCATGTGCATGTGGAAGCCTCCCCCAGCGAACTTATGCCCTGGGCGGCGAACAAGAAATTTCCCTAAATTATTTGTCTATGTCCAGGCAGTGCTGGGCATAGCTCTTGATTTTTTCCCGCACACCAGTTAATCCATTGCGCCGGTTGGGAGAAAGGTGCTGGGTAATTCCGACCTCGGATAGAAAGTCAGGTTCCAAACTGATGATTTCATCTGGGCTTTCCCCACTGTACAATTCACAAAGCAGGGTGGCGGTACCCTTGGTGATGGAAGCGTCGGAATCTGCCTGGAAATAACATTTCCCACCTTCGAACCTCGGGAAGATCCACAATTGGGAGATACAACCTTTGATCAAAAAGGTTTCAATCTTGTATTCGTCTTCCAGTCCGGGAGCGTCTTTTGCCCGATCGATAACATAAGCAAACCGGTCGAGGTGATCCTCAAAGGGCACAAGTTCTTCAACTAATTGATCACGCTTTTCTTCAATGCTCATGATTATCCGATTTGGGGTTTCCGGAAAAGGAAAGGGGAGTATTTAAATAATTGGAACTGCCAATTTTTACATTTACCATTTCAGCTTTTATCGGCAGGAGATTCTCCACGGATTGGGAAGAGCGAAACAGAGAACTATTTCCCACCGTTTCTCCGGTTGCGGGGTCAGGAATGGCGTTGAGAGTTAGGGTGCGATTATTGTCTGCCAAGTTCAGTTCGATGGTTGATTGTTCGATTCGTACATAATTCTCGGCATGGGCATCGAGAATAAAGACTTCGAATTCACCCTTATTATTTAGTAAAAGTTCGAGGTTGTGCCCAGAACCATGGGGACCGAGTTCCATTAAGGTTCCACCCCTCATTGCTTGATGGACATGTCCACCTCCGGAATTGCCTCCCTTTTTCCGGTCTTCGGAACATCCCCAAGTGAAAGTGAGAACGATTGAACATAGAATGATAAAAACTTTCATAGACTAAACATCCTACACATTGAGTTGGTCTCGAGCAAGCGCAAGCCCGCTAAGAAAAGGAAGGAAATAAATCATTTTCGGGGTGGTCATCCAAAGTTCAAACACTTAGGACATTAGTTATTATGAATTGGAAATTAAACCGACTTTCTTCCTGTTTGCTCTTTTTAACGCTGCCTTTTTTTTGCCTTTGGGGTCAACGCCCCAATGTAGTCATCGTCATTACCGATGATCAGGGGTATGGAGATCTTGGATGCACTGGAAATCCAATCATTCAAACACCATCCATCGATCAGCTTGCCAATGAATCGGTCTGGCTGACGGATTATCATGTTGCTCCTACCTGCTCGCCAACCCGAGCTGCCCTGATGTCTGGTCACTGGACGAACCGTACCGGTGCCTGGCACACGATAATGGGAAGGTCGATGCTTCGGGAAGACGAGGGTACGCTTGGACAATTTTTTAAGGGGGCGGGTTATGAAACTGGAATGTTTGGAAAGTGGCATCTCGGAGACAATTTTCCTTACCGCCCGGAAGATCGAGGCTTTAATGAGGTCTATCGCCATGGCGGAGGTGGAGTGGGCCAGACCCCGGATGTCTGGGACAATTCTTATTTTGATGGAGGGTATTTTCACAACGGAAAAATTGTACCTGCTGAGGGTTTTTGTACCGACGTATTTTTCGAACAGGCAAACCGATTTATTTCTGAGTCTGCCAAGAATGGAAAGCCTTTCCTGGCTTACATCTCGACTAATGCTCCTCACGGTCCATTTCATTGTCCCGAGAAATATATGGATTTGTACAAGGGACAGAGTCCTACCATTCAGGCATTTTACGGGATGATCACCAATATCGATGAGAATGTGGGAAAAACCCGAAAGCTACTCAAGGATTTAGGCATTTACGAAGATACCATCTTTATCTTTACCACCGATAATGGGACTGCCCGAGGGAAGTCAGTTTTTAACGCTGGTATGCGCGGGCAGAAAGGTAGCGAGTACGATGGCGGGCACAGGGTGCCTCTCTTTTTGCATTGGCCCAAAGCTGGTATGGCAGAAAAACGAATCATGGATACTCTTTGCCATGCGGTCGATGTGGCCCCAACTTTGCTTGAACTTATCGGAGCCAAAAAACCCGAGGGATATAATTTTGATGGTATCTCCATTAAATCATTGCTGGAGGGGAAAAAGCAGGGCTGGTCCGACCGTATGCTCGTAACCGATTCTCAACGGGTGCGCGATCCTATCAAGTGGAAACAATCCGCAGTTATGAGCCAAGGCTGGCGTTTGGTAAATGGGAAGGAATTATACAACATTGATTCCGACCCTGGACAGGTAAAGGATTTGTCTGGTAAACACCCTGAACGTGTCGCCAAGATGCGGGCCTTTTATGACACCTGGTGGGCAGAACTTGAACCAACCTTTGCCCGGACTACTGAGTTGTATGTCGGTCATCCCGACCATCCAGTCGTATCCTTGACCAGTCATGATTGGATCCAAAAAGCTTACCCTCCATGGAACCAGGGGCAAAACCGTAATAGATTGCCAGTCCATCCACGGAAGAAAGATCTTAAGCACGACGGTCACTGGGCTATCAAGGTAGTGCAGGCGGGAATTTACAAAGTGGAGGTCAGGCGTTGGCCGGCTGAGTCGGGCAAGAAGATCAATGAATTTTTACCTGCCGGAAAAAATGTGCCTGGTGCGGACAAGGCATTTCGATCCCATCCGGGATTAGGCATCAATGCAACCGCTGCCACCCTTCGGTTAAACGGGGAAGACTTGGAGACCCTTTCGGTGGAGGATTCCACCGAGTCGGTTACTTTTGAGGTAAGCCTGCCTGCAGGGAAGCACAAGTTGTCCCCTTATTTCACTATTCCCCAAGGTGAGCTTGGGTGCTACTACGCCATTTTAAGCCCTCACTCCTAATTCTTAATGGTTATCTGTCTGTAAGTTAATTTTAATGCGTATTGTTGTTTTTTGCCTTTGTTTTTTTTCGGCAGTTTCGTTGTTTTCGAAACCAAATGTCTTGGTTTTTCTCACGGATGATCAGGGTTGGGGCGACTTAAGCATTAACGGAAATAGCAATCTTGAAACTCCGAATTTAGATTCAATTGCTAGAGGTGGGGCAAGTTTTGACCGGTTCTTTGTCTGTCCGGTTTGCTCCCCAACCCGAGCAGAGTTTTTGACCGGGCGTCACCATGTTCGGAGCGGAGTTTATCATACTTCGGCTGGGGGAGAACGGATGGATTTGGATGAGATAACGATTGCCGACCTTTTTCAAAAAGCAGGCTATACAACGGGCGCATTTGGGAAGTGGCATAATGGTATGCAGTATCCCTATCATCCCTTGGGTAGGGGGTTTGATTATTTCTACGGTTTCTGCTCAGGTCATTGGGGGCATTACTACGATGCTTTGATGGAACGCAATGGAGAATTGATTGGAGGACAAGGCTATTGTGTGGATGATTTCACCACGGAGGCGATCAGCTTTATCGAACGATCTGTAAAGGAGAACAAACCATTCTTTGCTTATGTTCCCTATAACACTCCTCACAGTCCAATGCAGGTGCCTGATCGATGGTGGAATAAATTCAAGGATATTGAATTAGAGAAAATGTTGAGAAGTCGGAATCCCAAGAAAGAGGATCGGTTGCACCTACTGGCTGCCTTGGCAATGTGCGAAAATATCGACTGGAATGTTGGAAGGTTGTTAAAAAAATTGGACAATTTAAAAGTAGCTGATGATACGATTGTAGTTTTCTTCCACGATAATGGTCCCAATGGAACAAGGTGGAACGGTGATATGGAGGGCAGGAAAGGTTCAACAGAGGAGGGCGGTACTCGTTCCCCACTTTTTATAAAATGGCCCAAGGTAATCGAGTCGGGTACTCAAGTTGCGGAGGTATCCTCGGTTCTGGATTTATTACCAACTCTTACAGAATTAGCAGGAATTAAAAACAATTTGGATAAACCGTTAGATGGGCGAAGTTTAGAACCATTACTGGTTGGAAAGAACAAGGGCTGGAAGCCAAGAACTTTGATTTCAAACTGGAAACATAAGGTAGGGGCAAGAAATCAAAGATTTCGATTGGATTACAAGGGTAGGCTTTATGATATGACTAACGATCCAGGGCAACGGATTGTGGTGAACCAAAAATTCCCCGCAGTATTCGAAGATATGCAAAAGGCAGTCCATCAATTCCGTACAGATATAATGGTAGAACTTGGTACTGATGAGAGACCCTTTGTGATTGGCCATCCAGATGTAACTTGGTCCCAGGTGCCAGCTAGGGATGGAACGGCACACGGAGAAATTGAGAGGTCCAATAAATTTCCAAATTGCAGTTATTTTTTGAACTGGAAAAATGAGGAAGATTTTATCAGCTGGGATATTGAATTATCCCAATCTGGAATCTATGAAGTTGAACTTTGGTATGCTTGCCCAAGCAAGGACCTTGGTGCGGAAATCCGACTTACTTTTAACGGTAAATCTTTAAGGGCTAAAATAGCCCGTGAGGTGGATCCTCCTTTATTGAAAGGTTTTGACCGAAAGCCCAGAATGGAGGGGTATGTAAAGAAGTTTGAACCGATGACTATGGGTCAGGTAGAATTAACCAATGGATCAGGGCAATTAAAGTTGGAAGCGTTGGAAATCCCAGGGGATCAGGCAATGGAGTTTCGCCTGTTAATGTTTCGACGAATCAAAACATTAGAAATTTAAAATACTTCAGGCAGCCTGCAAATCTTCTTCTGCCAATTGGCGCTTGAGATCGCGGAAGCTAATCATTTTACCATTATCCTCGTCCCATAAACGATATTTTATCGAGCGAAGGCTCGTGAAAATATTGAGCTCGGGAGCATTGCGGAAGAAAGGGTCGGAATGGTGGCATCTTTCCAGGTTGTAATTGGGTATCCTTGGATTGAGATGATGAATATGGTGAAAACCAATATTTCCTGAGAACCATTGTAATACCTTGGGAAGTTTGTAGTAACTACTTCCTTCCATCGCAGCAGTGGTGAAATCCCAGTTTTTAGTCTCTTCCCAATAGGCATCCTCAAATTGGTGTTGTACATAAAAGAGCCAGACTCCGGAACATCCGGCTACTGACATCATTACCAATTGAATGATCAACCAGGGAATAAACCCAAAAATTGCACTCATGCATACACCCCAGGTCAAAAGAGCAAGGTTCATCATCATAACCGAGCGTTTTTCGCGGGGTTTTGACTTTTTTGAAGGAAAACGTTCGAGCACGAAAAACAGGAACAAAGGAGCAAAGACAAAAAGAATGAATGGATTGCGAACCAGACGATAATTAATCCGGGTAGTCCGGGAGGATGCGAGGTACTCCTTGACGGTTAAAGTCCAGACATCCCCAATCCCGCGCCTGTCTAAATCCCCAGTGGTCGCATGGTGCATCGCATGTTCCCATTTCCAGTGATGGTAGGGAGTAAAGGTGAGCATACCAGTAATGAAGCCAAGTACATCGTTTGCCTTTTTGCTTCTGAAAAATGATCCATGTCCGCAGTCATGAAAAATAATAAATGCACGGACAAGAAATAAACCGCCAAGAATGGCTAGGGGAATAGCAAAAAGCCAAGATATCGGATAAACAAAATATAACGCCGTCCAGACCCCTGCTAAAGGACCAAGGGTGTTCACCAACTGCCAGATGGCAGCCTTGCGATTGGGCTTTTGAAAGTCTTCGACTAACTTTTTCCACTCTGCAACCGATTTAGTTTTTTTATTCATAACATAATTTTCCCCATTAATTACTACACTCCGCTGTAATACCAACAGGTAAACGCAAAATAGGCAAGTTTTGATCCTCTGAATGAATATCTTAAAGAAAGCTACCTGAATGACCTGTTCCATCTTGTCGCCAACCCGTAATGCTTTATGAGATAGGATAAATATGAACGATTTTAAATCTTCAAACAAATTGGTTTTCGACCGATCTATAGAATCTGGTCTTGAAAGAGTGCTGGTCGATCACGACTTTTTGGTAATTTCTTTTGCCCGGGTACTCGAAGAATTGGGTGTGCCGGGAGCTGCCAGTCTTTTGCGGGAGAGAAATTTTTCCGAACCTGCCAACCTGCTTTCTCCAGAATGTATACAGGCGATATCTTTTTACTTTCAATTGCTCAACCTGGTTGAGGAACATGGATCGGGTAGGAGTGCCCGTTTGCGGGAGAAGGAACTGGGCGGGGATGCCGAACCCGGTCGCTGGGGGCGTTACCTTAAACAATTAAAAGATGCTGGGTATTCTGAAGAACAAGTCCGCCAAAAACTCAAGGATGTCCGGGTAGAACCTGTTTTTACCAAGCATCCAACCGAAGCCAAACGCTGGGCGGTTCTTGGTTTGCACCGCGAAATTGTGCGACTTTTGCGGAAGCGTGATGCTGTGGAGACTGTATTTGAACAGGCATTTTGTGAACGCAGTCTGCAGGCGGTGCTCGAACGTTTATGGCTGACCGGAGAAATTTTTTCTCGCAAACCAGAAGTGGAAAACGAACTGGAAAACCTGAGCTATTATTTAAAACAGGTATTTCCCGTGGTCTTTAATAACCTGGATGATCGCTTGCGCCATGCCTGGGAACTGGTATGGCCCGAAGCCAAACCTTTATTGGATAAGGAACTTCCCACTTTGAGTTTTGCCTCCTGGGTTGGGGGTGACCGTGACGGTCACCCAAAAGTGACTGCAAAGGTTACCCGAAATACCCTGCGTACATTAACTCAGGGAGCGGAAGAGGTGGTGCGTTCCCGCCTCGTTGAACTCGGGCAAAAGCTTGCTTTCAGTCGGACTGGCTTGGCCGCACCTCCTGCCTTGCTTGCCCGTTTGAAAAACTGGGAAATTCCTGAAGATATTGGAGAACCCTGGAAAGTTTTCGTTTTGTGCATAGCTGAACATTTGGATGAAGGGATTGAACCCTTGCGTGAAAATTTAGAACTTTTGATTTCCAGTCTTGTGAAGGCCGGGGCTATTTTAACGGTGGATT
Organism: uncultured Opitutales bacterium; assembly: GCA_943787575.1. GTDB lineage: Bacteria > Verrucomicrobiota > Verrucomicrobiia > Opitutales > Seribacteraceae > Chordibacter. Next base: position 13,268 of record CALSMY010000020.1, read on the forward strand.
TGTATGTCCGTCCAGTTCTGCGTTTGATCAATAGTTTTGGGCTTCACCTTGCCCGCCTGGACGTTCGTCAAAACAGCGATGCTTATGATCTTGCCCTCGGACAAATGATGGAAGCTGCAGGTATTGATGATGGCCAAAACTTCCGACAGTGGTCCCTGCCCAGAAAGCTTGAATTTCTTAATCAGGAATTAAACCATCCCCGCCCCATGACCCATGCCTCGATGGAACTTCCGGCAGAGGCGGAAGAGGTTCGGGCCACCTTTTCTGAATTAGTTGACCACCTCGATGCCCGCGGACCAGAAGGGCTTGGCTGTCTGGTGGTAAGCATGACCCGATCGGTTGCGGATTTATTGGTTGTGTGTGTGCTGGGAAAGGAGGTCGGGCTTACCCGGGTAAGGAACGGAGAAATGGGCTGTGCTTTACCAGTGGTTCCCCTGTTTGAAACCTATGAGGATTTGGAAGCGGCACCTGGAATTATTGATGATTTTCTTGCCCACCCCTGTGCCCGTGCAAGTTTACGAAAAAATGGATCAATTGCTTCCCAAGTGATTATGCTCGGGTACAGCGATAGCAATAAAGATACTGGAATTATTGCCAGCCAATGGGCATTGCAAAGAGCCCAAAAGCGCTTGTTGGAAATTGGGGAAAAGCATGGAGTATCATTGACCTTTTTTCATGGACGAGGAGGGACCGTGGGCCGGGGAGCCGGTCCTACCCACCGTTTTCTCGAAGCCTTACCTGAAAATTCTCTCGCTGGTGGATTGCGTATTACGGAGCAGGGAGAAGTAATCGGACAGAAATTCAATACCGCAACCACTGCTTCTTCCAACCTCGAGACTTTGCTTGCCGGTTCCCTGGGCGCCCGTCTGCTCAGTACAGCCAAGGGCGAACCCACAGAAACGACTGAGGTGATGGAATGCCTGGCCGAATACTCAAGGCTTGCATACCGGGAGCTTTTGGAAACCGATGGATTTGTGGAGTTTTATCGGCAAGCCACTCCGATCGATGCGATTGAACGCAGTCGGATTGGTTCCCGGCCGAGCAGACGGACCGGACAGTCGAGCCTACAGGACCTGCGGGCCATTCCCTGGGTATTTAGCTGGAACCAGTCGCGCTACTACCTGCCTGGTTGGTATGGGGTGGGTGCCGGTTTGGAAGCATTAAAAAATCAATTACCTGAGCTTTTTTCCGAACTTCCCAGTCTGGTAAAAAAGAGTTCTTTTCTTCGCTATGTATTTTACAATGCCGAAAGCAGCCTGGCGAGTTCCGACCCGCAATGGATGGGTGCCTATGCAGACTTGGTTGAAAATACTGATCTCCGGAAGTTGATGCTTGGAAAAATTATTGGCGAACGATCGCTTGCTGAAGAACATTTCACTTCACTTTTCCAAGGAACTTTGCAGGACAGACGTCCCCGTTTTTGGAAAACCCTGCAAGCCCGGGAAGATGCTTTGCGTCTGTTGCATGGCCAGCAGATTCGATTGCTCCGTGAATTTCGTGCAGAGGGCGGAGACCAACCGGAACGGGTCGAGCTTATGCTCTTGGTGGTCAATGCAATTGCCAGTGGTTTACGGACCACTGGATAAAAGAATTAACGCAAAAAAAAGGAGTGTTACTTAAGGAAACGGGCGGGTGCCTCGCTTTCCAGGTTGAGTACAATGGCAATGTTCAGAAAGGTGATTTCGCCCATTGATTCACAATTTTCGAAACGTTTATCCTTGTGCATTCGGGCAAGTTCCTCCCGTAAGCGACGAACTTTTTCATCACTGGATATACGATCTTCGCACATACAGTTGCGCAAACGTTTGATTCGGGTCTGAGAGAAGTTGAACCTCCTTTGAATGAGGGTGCGTTCCTCCCGTTGGTACTGTAAACTGGTATCCCGGTTGATCAGACTGGTACAAAGATCGACTACTGGTAGGTTGTTCTTAAAAAACTGGGGTAGGTAAAAACTGCGCCTACCTTCATAAGATTGTTGATCGAAATCGATCGCCCGTACACGGTACTGGGTATGTTCGAGATCAGGGGTCATTTCCACGACATAATTATAGGCCCGCATGTCTCCAAGCAGGCGAACAAAGCAACGTTCATTAAACTTAATAAATTCCTTGGCCAGTCTGACTTCGTTCAATTCCTCGCGCTTTAAATAATTACGGATAAAATCGTCCCCGGGTACTCCAATAATATGCTCCTCAATTAGGGTATCTTTATCCACCTGGAAATTGATTTCGTTGGGGGAGAGCAACTGTTCAAGCTCGAGCCCGTACACCCGGGATGCATCCGCTTTCTTGACATAAAAATAGTCGTGGTTGTCGTTGTACTGATTGACAATACGAATACGAAAAGGCTTGGTGTTGCCAAAGGTACAGTAATCTACCCGGTCGACATAAAGGTTGGGTAGAATGCGTTCATCGCCTCCTGAACGAAGCAGGACATAGATTTTTTTTAAGCCTTCAAATATTTCCCGGCCGTAGTTCTGGTCATAGACCATCGTTTGCCAGAGGGTATCTTCGTTCTTGGCATTGACCACCGGGAAGGAGTCTTCTGCCTGGAGCAGGTTTTCATAATGCACCGGCAGGTCGAGTTGCCGTTTGTAATCTTTGAGGTAATCGCGCAGGGGGTCGTTTAGCGGAAAGAATTTCTTTTTCTGCTGCTGAACTTCTTCCTTCATTCGGCTTGGATGGTGCTGCTCATAGAACTAATCAGGTTTCAGATTAAGCAAACGAGGTCGGCGCGACAAGGGACAAAGCAACAAGGGACAAAGCAGCCTTCAAAAACAGGGTCAGCCCTCGCGGAGTAAACGGGCGGGTTTTTCCCGCAAGGCTTTACGGGCGGCAAAATCTGCAGTGATCACGGAAAGGGCGACCACACAAATAATTACTACCAAAGGAAGGTCCCAACGAAAACTCCATACCCGGTCAAAAACTTGTGCAGATAGAAGATAGCTTGTGCCTATACTCAGGCATACGCCAATGGTGGCGGCACAACCGCCCAATAATCCAAACTCCATCCATACCTGACGGCGCAACTGCCCACTTGTGCTACCCAGTACTTTTTGTAAATTCATTTCCCAACTCTGGCTTCGTGCCTTTTCCCGGACCACACAGTAGAGAATGACGAGGCCGGCAAGAATGGAGAGAGCGGCCATTACTTGTAAGGCCCAGGTCATTTGGCCGACCACATCGAGGATCTTTCTACCCGTCCGTTCTACATCGAGGATAGAAACAGTGGGAAACTTACCCACTAATAAATCCTGAACCCGGGCCTTTTTTTCTTTGTTTAAATGATGAAGGGTGCCAAGAAAAGTTTTGGGTGCCTGCTCCAATGCACCTGGTTGCATTTGTACAAAGAAATTTGGTTGGAAACTCGTCCAGCGAACCCTCCGCAAATTGACCACCTTTGCATCGATGAGAATGCCAGACACTTCAATGGTCATGTCATCGTCCAAACTAAGTCCGAGGGCTTTGGCGTATTTATGCTCCACCGAAATTTCTGCCGGTCTGCCAGTTGCGGGGTCGAAGACACCGGAAAAGGGACGTCCGGCAAGCAACTGTTCACTTTCCAAGAAGCTTCTCCCGGTAGCTCAGGTTGAAACTGCGGTTGCGAAAGGCATTACGCCTTTGTTCATCCGGGTTGTTCAGTTCTTCTTCTTGTCGCTGAGATTTTTCATAAGCCATGCCTTTCAGGGTTTTAATCTTTCCCCGAATCCATGGAGTGATGTTAGCCAATGGCGTTCCTTCTTTTTCCAAAAGGGATTGCACCGCGTTGAGTTGTTCCTCTTGTAAGTCGAAGAGAAAAAGGCTGGGTAAATCGCCGGTCGGATCATCGAGGCCGATTTCCTTGCCCAGTCCATGATGAGTCTGGGGAATCAGGGTAATGAGGAGTACACCCAGTCCGATAGCAAGAAAACCGGTAAGGGCACCTGCACGGTTACGGGCGAGGGAACGGGCGGCCAGTCGGATGGATAAGCGGGATTTTCCAAATAACTTTTCTCCCAGTCCAAACCCAAAGCGGGCAAGAATATAGAGCAGGATGAGGGAGCCGAGAAAGCAGCCGAAAAATACATTAGCCAATTTATCGGAATGTGCCTGAGCCAGGCACAAACCCCAAAAGGCCAAGAGTCCGGGAAGAGCAAGCAAGAGATTCATTCGCGAAGGCTTCGACCCTGGACGAACTGCTTCCTGAAAGAGTTCAGCAGGCCGTAATCGACGGACCTTGCTTAAGGCGGGCAGGGCAAGCAACCATCCCGATCCCATGGCCACCGCAAAGGTGAGGAGTATACTCCGTGAGCTCACCCATACTTCAACTTTTGAACCAGTCATTTCTGAAATCATTCCACCGAGCCCGGGGAGTAAAAGAGAACAGGCAAGAGTGGCGGGCAGTGCGGCAAATATGCCTAGCAGAAAAAGTTGGAGGAGGAAAATACGCAACGCGGTGCGCCTGGTTGCTCCCAGACTTACAAGGGTCGCAAGCTCGGGCATTCGATGGGTGAGAAATCCATGAAAAAGAAAACCACTCCCCAGGCAGGCAAGAAACAGGGCGACTAAAGAGACCAGAGATAAAAAGTCGGAAAGGTAGCGTAAGAGTCGCCCTGCCCGGTGACCCGCTTGGCGATGAGTATAGGTACGGACCTCTGGGGAATTGAGTGCCTTTTCCAATCCCCGTCCGAAGGTATCTGTGTCTATGCCTTGGGGAAGTTGAAATAAATGGGTGTGGTAAGCTAGGCTGCCTTCGCCAAGTAAATTTGTATGATCGAGGAATTTTCGGCTGATGAATACTTTGGGGGCAAGATCGGTCGGTTGAAAAGTCAAGCCGGTCTCTTCCTCAATCAGGTCAGCAATGCGAAACTTTGCCTCTCCCAACTGCAGTTTCTCCCCCATTTTGATTCCCAGTTGGGCCCGGGCTTCCGGATAGATCCAGGCCAGCCTGTCCTCATGGAAGAGTTTGATTTCGTTCCCGCTTTTTTCCCCGCCCTTTTCAAGCTTGAAGGTTCCATGAAAAGGAAATCCCGGATCTATAGCCACTACCTTGACCAGACGGCTACGCCCGGTCGGGCCAGCTGCCATGGAAAAAAAGTCGACCGCTTTTGCCTCCCTTGTTTCTACTGGCAGGGTATTACGAGCCTGTTTAATTTCCTCTTCCGTGATGACCCGTCTTGCCCGGATGGCCAGGTCCGCACCCAATAATTCTTTGGATTCATTCCTTACCTTGGACTCGATGGATTCCCGAAAGGCATCCACCACCACAAATCCGATCAATCCAAGGGCGAGATTAAGGCTGTAAAAAAAACAAAAAGATCGACTGTTTCGCATCTCCCGCCATGCCTGGCGCAAAATAAAACTCATCTGGCTAAATCTTCAAGGGCTCCTTCTTTAAGGAGGAGTGAACGGTCGCAACGATCGGCAAGTTCTCGATTGTGGGTTACCAAAACCAGGGAGATGGTATGTTCCCTGCATAGGTTGAAGAGAATATCCATGACCTCATCTCCGGTCTTTTGGTCGAGGTTGCCCGATGGTTCATCCGCGAGGATGAGGGAAGGACGGGTGACCAGAGCCCGTGCGATTGCCACCCTTTGGCACTCTCCGCCGGACATTTCAGATGGGAAATGGGTGGCCCGGTGGTCAAGTCCCACTTCCTTAAGGGCGGTTCGGGCCCGTTCCGCAAAGTCGGAAGTTCCAACGATTTCCAGAGGGAGTCCGACATTTTCGACCGCTGTCAGGTTGCGCATTAAGTGATATTGTTGAAAGACGATACCCAGTTTTTGCGAGCGTGTTTGGGAGAGTTGATCTTCGTTGATTTTGGAAAGATCTGTCCCATCGATTTCCACCGTTCCTGAGCCTGGACTGTCCAGGCCTGCAAGCAGGGAGAGTAGGGTGGACTTTCCGCATCCACTCGGTCCGAGGATGGCTACTTTTTCTCCTTTATTTACTTCGAGGTCTAAACCCTCGAGCACCTTTACTTTATGGTTTCCCTGTTGGAAGGATTTGCAGGCTTGGTGGACTTTTAATATGGGGTGCACTTCAATTATTTGGAAGGTATTCGATCAAGTGTGTATATACGGTTTCGCAAATTAAACGCTGCCCGGCTGGGTTGGGGTGTATTCGGTCGGGCAGATTCATCCCTGGTTTTCCACCCACTCCCTCGAGTAGGAAGGGTAGCAGGGGAACCTCTAATTCATTGGAGAGTTCAGAAAATATTTTTTCAAAGTCTCGCAGATGAACAGGGCCGTAATTTGGGGGGAGTTTCATCCCCGCAATCATTACAGGTACTTTTTTTTGAAGAGCCCGTTCGATAATACTTTTTAAATTTTGTTTAGATTCTGCAGGAGGAATGCCACGCAATCCGTCATTTCCACCGAGAGCGACAATTAAATAATCCGGTGGAGATTTTAAATGCCAGTCAATTCGGGAAGCTCCACCACTTGTGGTTGATCCGGTAACCCCACCATTAATCACCTGATAATGGCGCTGTTCGGGAAGCAGGTTTTTATTGAGTTTTGCTTCGAGCAGCGAGGGGTAAGCCTGGGCTGGGGATACCCCATATCCTTCGGTCAGGGAATCACCAAGAATAAGAATGCGAAAAGGGGTTTGTCCCGCTTTTTCCTGGGCATGGGGAATCGCATTCGGGGCTGGAATCTCTCCATCATTCGAGCAACCCGTTATCAAAATGAACAGAAGCGCACATTGCCAAAGGTTTGCCCGTTTATGAATCTTTACCATATTTAATTTAATGCCCCTTTTAAGTTCCAAATATTTATCATGAGTATTGTCCTCGAATTTTTGCACGAACATGCATTGAGCATCGATTTTGCCATGTTCATACTTATAGGACTGGTCCAGGTAATCGTCTACCCGGTTTTTCGGGAAATTCCTCCAGATCGATTTGCGAAATGGCACCCACGATATTGCAATCAAATCGGCTGGTTTGTGCTTCCTTTGATGATTGCCCAGTTGTTGGACTCCGCGAGCACTTGTTTTTTTATTGCCGACGATCTTTCCTGGGCTCGTCTGCTATGCGTGCTCTTTGCCTGGGTGGTCACTTTTTTGATTTCTGCACCCTGTCACCGCAGGTTAGCAAGGGAGGGAAAGACCGATGAGGTGGTGGACCGGTTAATCCGGACGAATCTTTGGCGCACTTTCGCTTGGGCAGGCGTTTTGATAATCTCCTGGTTGCAGTATTAATGGCTCATAAAAAAGTTAACTTGCAGGTCAAAGACTGTGCTCATTGTGGCCGTCCTTTTCGCAATCGTAAAAAGTGGATTCTCCGGGGCATTTGGGATCAGATCCTCTATTGTTCTGAAAAATGCCGGCGCTCTCAGAAGTGACCGAACAACCGGTAAGGCGAACCGTTTGGTGGATCAAGCGGGATTTCCGGGTTTCGGACAATCATTGCCTGTTCCTTGCCACCCAGACTTCGAAGGAAGTGATTCCCTTTTTTTGCTGGGAACCAAGCGTGCTTGATGGGGAGGATTATGGAGTCTTTCATTTGCAGGCCCAGTGGCAGGCATTGCGTGGGTTATCTGCCAGTTTGGAAAAGCGTGGTTCTGGGGTGATTGAACGTATGGGTGAGGTGGTGGACGAGTTGGAAACTCTTTTCCTTAGCCATCCCTTTGAGCGTTTACGCTCTTACCAGGAAACCGGAAACGATCTGACTTTTCGTCGTGACCGGGCAGTACGTGCCTGGTGTAAGGAACGTGGAGTAGAGTGGGTTGAATCGATCGGCACATCGGTGGTTCGTGGATTATCTGCCGAGCAAAAACGCCAGGTTGCAAGAAAGGGTCCACGGGGTCGGCTTGCGGTTCTTCCCATTCCAAAGAACCTTTGTGCTCCCAAAGAATGTACTTCTTTTCGCCTCCGCGGGAATGGCCAGATCTGCTCCGTTTTTTTCCCAAGTTTTCGGGTGGTCTTTCCTCTTCCTTACAGGTGGTGAATGAACGCACAGCCTGGGATACCCTAAGTTCCTTTCTTCAGGAACGGGGAGTTGCTTATTCAGGCGGTATTTCCTCTCCTAATCGTGCGTTTACTTCTGGTTCCCGGTTATCTCCCCACCTTGCCTGGGGTACGATTAGTTCGGGTAGTGTCTTTGAGGAACTCGACCGTAGGCGGGAGGAATTTAGTTTGATCAAAGGGCCCAATCCATGGAGGCGTAGTTTGCGTGCTTTTGAATCCCGCTTGCATTGGCGTGACCATTTTGTTCAACGATTGGAGGGCAGTCCGCAGATGGAATTTTCTGCGATCAATCCAGCCTATGATGCAATCGAATATGAGGACGATTCTGAACTTCTTACTGCATGGACCGAAGGGCGTACCGGTTACCCCCTGATTGATGCCTGTATGCGTTGCCTGGGAGAAACTGGGTTTATGAATTTTCGAATGCGGGCGATGGTGGTAAGTTTTGCTTGTTTTGGAATGCATCTTTCCTGGCGTACTATTCATGGCCCGCTTGCCCGGATGTTTCTCGATTATGAACCGGGCATCCATATCTCCCAGTTGCAAATGCAGGCCGGTATTACCGGGATCAACGCTATCCGGGTGTACAGTCCAACCAAACAATTTTTGGATCATGACCCGGAAGGTACATTTGTAAAAAAGTGGGTGCCCGAGTTAAGGCAACACACTCCTGCTGAAATTGCATACGCGGAGGAGGTAAGGCTGGCTGGTTATAATCCTCCGGTCATTTGTATAAAGGAAAGAAGCAAACAAATGAAAGAGCGGGTCTATGCAATTAGACGAAGTGTGAAAGGGAAAAAAACATCCCAGGAAGTTTTGCAAAAGCATGGATCACGCAAGGGGACTGGAAGGGTGAAGCGAAAAAAATCCACCGGTCTTTCAACCGGTCAACTTGCTTTGTTTAAAGACTCAAGTCCTTGACCGTCCGGAGGTCGCAGCGCAAATCTTCCATCGAAACCAAATCCCTCAACCATTTCCTGGGGACTCCACATCCAATACCAAGGGAGGCTCCCACCACAACTGCCCGATGACAGTTGTCCCCGCCCACCTTGGCATTTTGGAGAAGGGCGAGGGAGAAATCGTCGTGATATTTCCATGCGAAATAGAGGGAAGCCACAAAGGATTCAGGGAGGTAGCAGGCGGTGGAGAGTTTTTCACCCACCACAATGCGGTCGGGTAAATCAACCCAGTTCATAAATTTTGACACCGATACTCCGGGAATAGGAAGTTCGGAAAGTACTTTGCGTATGGGCACACCATCGGCGACATGTAGAAGAATACGGGTAAAATCGGCCGCTGCCCGCAGAGAATGTTCGTGGTCGTGAGTTGCCCGGACCAAAGCGACTGCAAGTTCGATCAGGGTAGCAGGGTCGGTAATTTCGAGTGCTTCCAACCCGGCGAGCAGACCGGGAATCAGGCTGAGTGCCCCAATGTGTAAATCTGCAGATCCACATGACCTCAGGCTCTTACCCCGGGCATATTGGGAAAAGAAATTTCGGTGATATTCTTCCGCGTAGGTATCGTGGTGCCATCCCGGAGTGAGCATAACCTCGGCATACCGGGCAAGCCATTCATCAAGGTCAAAACTTCCACGAAGAATGATCCAGCGATAAAGTTCGACCGAAAGTTTAAGGTTGAGGGTATTTTCACCTGCCTGAAGGAATTGGTGGTAATGAACGCCTCTTTCTCCCCAGAATTTGGCCTGGTCGTGTAAAATATCTGCCTTTGGGCCAATGGGTTGATATTTTGATCTCCACAAAATACTGTCCGGGTGGGGGTTACGGGGAGCTAAGTAACTGTCAAAATCTCCATAATCCCGGTCGAGGGCGTTGCGGTCATAGTACCAATGTGCGGGCATGGCGATAGCATCGCCAACAAGGGAACCAAGAAATGCGTTTTGCATGCTCACATATTAAGAATAATAAGTTTTCTAGGATGGACAAATTCGAACAACATAAAAGCCAACCAGTAGAGTCCCGTATGACTTTGTTTTATGACGAGATTTATTCGACCGGACTTGATCGTACTGCCCGTTTTCCTGTGGATCGCTACTCCCGCATTGCCGAACGTATCCGTGCCGAGGATAAAGATAATTTGATTAAAATAAAAAGCCCGCGGCTGGCGCAGAGAGAAGAAATTCTACTCGCTCACGATGCCAGCTTTGTTGATCGTTTCCTCGCTCAGTCTCTAGGCGAAGATGAAATCCGACGGATTGGGCTGCGTCCCTGGAAACCCGAAATCGTGGAACGTACACTCCGCCTGGTCGGAGGTGCCCTCGATGGTCTCGACCTTCTTGCTAAAGGTCTTCCTATTGCTGGAAATATGGCAGGAGGTACCCACCATGCTTTCCGGCAAGAAGGGGCAGGTTACTGTATTTTTAATGACTTGGCTATCTGTGCAGAGCATGCCCTTGGACGTGGACAGGCGGAACGCGTTCTGATTCTTGATCTCGATGTTCATCAGGGAGATGGGACAGCGGAAATTTTTCTGGGTAATGACCGGGTGTACACCGTTTCTCTGCATGGGCAGGATAATTTTCCCTTTCGTAAAAAAACCAGTGATCTCGATCTCGGCTTTTCCAAGGGGGCAGGGGATGAGGAGTTTTTGGCCGGCCTTGATCGTACGCTGGCTCAATTAAGCGATCAATCCTTTGATCTCCTATTCTTCCAGGCGGGAGTGGACGGGCTGGGTGCGGATGCCCTCGGGTTATTAAATTTAACAAGAAATGGAATGTGCCAGCGAAACGAAAGGGTGTTTGATTGGCGGCACAAACTTGGAATTCCCATGCTCTTGTTTATGGGGGGTGGATACTCCGACCCTATTGACGATACGGTGGATGCCTTCACCGATTTATTTTTTGGAGCGGCTAGGGCGTACCAATTTGCCCTTCGAGCGTAGGCTGGTTTTCTTGGTAACTGTTCGCTAATTTCGGTTTAATAATCCTGAGGCGTTAAAAAGTTGCTCTTAACTTTGATCAATCATCCAGATATTTCGGAAGCGAACATCCTGGCCATGTTCCTGTAACTTTAAACCTCCAGGAGCAGGGGTTATTTTTATACCGCCATTGGCTTTTTTGACTTCAATATCATCGTGCACCTTTAATCCATTCCACCATACCGTGGCCCGTGCATTTGCGATTTTTTGATCACCTTCCCATTTCGCATTTTTAAAAATAAAGTGAAATGCATGCCATTGTCCATTGGGCCTCCAGGCATTGGTGTCGGGCACTCGGTCCATACAGAAAGCGGCAATCCCATGAGGTCCAATCTTCCAGTTGTATGGATCAAGCAGGTCTTTATTTTTGGGAGACTCGATTTGAATTTCATAACGGTTTTGCATGTATACTCCGCTATTTGTATATCCATCCACTTTTCCATCACCTCTTGCACCCATCATTACAAATTCTACATGTCCTTCATAATTGGAATATTTTTTCTTGGTTACCAAATCATGTGTCCCCCATCTCCTTCCTCCATTGGCCATTAAAGTTTGTCCATTTCCCTTGGGGCCTTTGATTATTTTCCATGTGATTTCCATGTTCTTATCTGGCCACATTTCCCAGTTCTTTTTTACAGATTTCATGGTTCCATTGAACAAAATATCAGCATTCTTTGGAGCTTTGCATCCAATATCCTTGCTCTGATTATACCCGCTTCTTTGTTCTGGTTTTTTAACCTCGTTTGCTTCGGTTATGAAGGCAGAAAAAAGCATTGAAATTAACACTAATATATATTTCCGGTTATCTTTTTTCATAAATAAAATTTGTAGATGTTTGGGCTGTGGGGTGGGTAGGTTAAGAAGAAAATCCATAGTTCTATTTTTTAATACTGCCCTGAATAATAATTTATTGGCAACTTATTCTTTATGGCTTGTTACATTTAATTTTTACAGATCCTCATACTTAAGTGGTCTTGGCCTCAAGCAAATCATTCATTCAGGTTTCAAACTGGTATTGATATCTTTTTTTTCCGGATCTACTTTCTTTTTTTGGGGGAATATTTTTTGTAATACAGAAGTAAAAAAAAGACCCAGGTGCATACAGGTGGGCAAGGCTGCGGATATCCCCATGATCAGACCGAAGTATATATTCTTGGCATTTTCACGACCAGTGGGATCCTGGATCGCCTGAATTGCCCGGTTGGTATATTTTGTTCCCCGCTCTGCAAGCTGTTCGGGGGCTGTTTCCCACAGGCTTATCATCCATCCCCCAAAGGTAAAGACGAACAATACCCAAAAGGTTGCCAGTACTGCAATGATTAGATCGAGGGAGAGGTGAAAGACATATTCCGAAGTCTTGGTGGATGCAAGAGCACGCCGGATAATCCAAATAGTTGCAAAAAAAGACAAACTGTCAAACAGGGCACCAAAGATCCCCACTGGGATTTGTAATTTTACATAGTGAGATGCCTCATGGGTCATCATGTAATAAGGAAAGGCGGTGTAGATGGCCAACCAGTAGCAAGCGACATTTAAAAAAATGAAGAAACAAAAAAGGATAGGGAAGAAAATCCTGATCGATCCACGTTTGCGCTCATAGATATCGAGGATTTTGTGCAGGGAATCTCTCCACTGTGAAATAATCGTATTCACGACATCGGGAATAGCCTCAACTTTTCAAACTTTCAATGCAGATCTGCTTGATTGTATACGGCAAAGCTTACTAGATGTATGGCTGTGCAGTATCTTCCCACATTTCAAATAGGTATTTTATTTAAAAGGTTATGCTGTGGTATCATGTTTTGCATTTGCCTTTTCCTTGGCCCGGTTTGTGGAGCAAATAGTGGTGTGATGGAAGGTATTTTATCCTCCAAGGGAGATACCTGGATTGAGGTTTTGGATGATGGAAATTATTTACATCGATTTATTCCGGAATGGATTGGGCAAGGGCCTGCAAATGGAGGGAGTTTTGAGCCGAAAACAATCTTACTTCTCAACGATTTAGTTGTGGGAAACCGAATTTCGGTAAGATGGTCTATGGACCAACACCTTAGGTTGGAGGACGCCCAGATTTTGCCGCCGAAAACACAGGGGGGAATATTTATCGGATATATCCTCAAAACCAGCAACCGATGGATAGATGTACAAAATATAGACGAAGGAAAACCTTGGCGTTTTTATTTGCCATGGGTTGGGGGATATCCGAGCGAGGGAGGAGGGTATGATTCACAGGTTTTGCGGGATTTGAAAAATCGAAACCCGACAGATCCAATTCGATTCTCTTGGAAGTATAGCGGTCGTCCAACCCTGGTTTCCCTTTATGAAGAAGTTCGGGATTCGATTACCCCCTTTTGGGTGGGTAAAAAGCTTCCCCATCCCAAAACGATAAGGGTGCAAGTCAAGCCAACTAAGTCGAAAGAAGTGGATGGGGTAAAAGTTTCTACTCCGGCTAACCCTTTTGACCAGTTAAACCAAGCAACCAGCAAACCAGCGAATCCGTTTGATCAACTTAATCAGCCTACCACTCAACCAGCGAATCCTTTTGATCAATTAAATGCTGAGCCTGTGCCAACAGTTGATCAAAAAGTTAGCCCATTTGATCAGTTGAATAGTCCGGCTGTACCAGCGGTTGATAAACCAACGAATCCATTCGATAACTTACCTCTTCCTCAAACAAGCCCTTTCGATCTGATTGAGCAAAAGTAGTAAGAAGTGAATGAAAAGCTATTAGTTTGTTACAGACCTTTTAACTGCAGGTAAGGATCGTCTTGAGGGTCGTTTGGATCGTCACGAATGATCAGGTTTAATCCACTTGAGATGGTCCATTCGGATGCAGTTGCATCGCCAGCATCCCATGATCGGTGTATTCTCTTCCTCTTTTTTAGAATGCGTTGTTCCAAGTCCAGGTTATTTTTTCGATTTAAGCTGCTCCATAAGATGTCGCGTATTTTACCATTTTTATTAAGGGCGATAACTTGGACGGCAGCACCTCGGGAAGTAAGAATTTGCAGGTTTGGATCGTCAGATAAATCTTGGGTAAGTACAACTTCCTTGGCCTTTTTAACCGCTTGATCTCGGTAAGCTTCAAAATTAGCAGGGTATCTGCCTGGGAGAATATTCCCATCCATATTCCGAACCGCAAGTTCAACAATTTCAGATGACCAAACTGGAGAAATCTTTCCACCTCTAATATCCACACAAAAAACCTTGGCCGGAAGATTTTTGGGATTTCGATAAGCGGGAATTTCTTCCATGGCGAGGTAACATTCGTCAATCGCTTTTGATAATCCAAAGGGGTTGGGTTCGTGAATGGTTTCGAGTGGTTTGTTATCTGGTAGATAAACAACAAGCCCTTCAGTTCTAGGGTAATAACAAACCTGGTTTCCAATCAGCCTGCCCTGTTCATCAAACCTACCTTCTTCTTCAAGTAAATCCGCCTTGGTCAAAAGGGAATGTCCTCTGGGGTGAAAATAAGTACGGTAAGGACCTGTGGGGATTCCCTTGGCAAAAGTGGCTTCCAGTCGAATGTTGTTTTGTATGGGGATTTCACCCGGTTTTAAACCGTCCTCTCTTAATTTATCAAAATACCTAAAGACCTCGGCATTGGACATTGGATAATAGAAGGACAGGTTTCCTTCCAGTTCGTCCTCGAAATAATTTTTTTCGTACAATAATTCACCTGCTTTACCATAAGCCCTAAAGGTTCCTTCTCTTTTCCCGCGCTCAAAAGATCCGGTCAGTTTTTTTAAGCCGTTTGATTGCCAAAAAAAGAAGGATCCGTGCCGTAAACCATCGACCACTCCAATTTCGAATTTTTTTTCACCATTTGAATGGTTTTCAATTACCCTGGCAAATTTCCATTTCCCGACCGGTTCATCCTCGCCTGCATGGTACAGTCGAACGATACCTTTTTCATCTTTACGATATTCCAGTCTTTCCGTGCTTACTTTTTCCTCATTTGAACAGCCTACAAAAAAGAATACCCCCAAAGAACCGAGCAGTTTGAATTTTTCCCGTATGGCAAATTTAAAAAAGTTCACAATCAATCAATACATTTTCTTTAAATCAGTGGGCAACGGCAAACTTAGTCGGTTCGCTCTCTGACTTGCCGGGCAATTTCCATCACATCAAACGCCGGGACAGTTATTACGCCTGATGGTCGGCCACCTTCCTTGCGAAAGGCAGTCACTCCTATCCATTTGCCATAGCGGTCAAATACGGGAGTGCCGGGAGTGACATTTTCCACAACCAAGTAGTCCCTGGGTTTATCAATTACCGCATTTACCCATCCTCGTTGCAGGGTGGATTTACGATATAAGTTACGACCAAGTTTGCCTAAAGAAACCACTTCATCAAGGGTTTCAACCTTGGGAGTTTCTAATGCATGGTATTCAACAGCAAGAAACTCCTTGGGACTTGAATCGTTAGAAGCGGTTGCGAGGGGACGAATAAAGGCAAGGTCTAGGTCCTCGTCCTTCAGTAAAAAATTTGCCGGGACTTCGGAACCATCAGCCAATAAAATTTGAACTTCGGTGTAATTCACATTTACATTTCCTGGACTCCTCATCCTTGCCAATATCGAATCTGTAGGGTCGACTTCATTTAAGGATAAAACGATCAGTCCATCCTTGCCAATCACGGTGCCGAGTGCCTCAAGTTTTCTTTCAGATGGGGGAAAACTTCGCCCTCCGGAACTAACTTCGATACGTACGGTTACAGATACCCAGGTTACACAGTCGGATTTTTTTTCCAGGAGTTCCTTCCAAATGGAAACCGCCGAAAATTTTTCATCAGCCCATACATTGCTTGTGGGATTGAGTAAGAGAAGGGCAGGCAGGAATAGCCCGATGTTAAAGAATTTCATAAGGCCTCCCACTCTGGTTGAAGTTCAATAAAGAGGGTGTGGATACCCCGTTTTACAAAGAAAACAACTTGCTCTGGCTGCTTTTTGATCAAGCCGGCCATGAGGCTTTGAATTTCTTCAATTTGATTGACTGAATGATGGTCAATTTTAAGCAGCAGGTCGCCCTGGCGTAAACCGGCCAATGCCGCCCACCCGGCAGACTCGACATTCTCAACCAAGAGGCCGTTTTCCTCATCATCAATTCTCATAAATACTCGATCTGCAAAGGATAATTCACGTACCGTAAATTCGAGATCTTTCTCTTCGTATTCCGGCATTTCATTTCCGGGTTTTGGGCGTTTGTCCAAAGTGGCTTTGATTGTCATGATTTTACCTTCTCTCCAGACCTCCAACGAAATAGTGGAATCAATCCGATATTGCTTAATCATATTTCCAAACACTTCCACATCCTCCGGTCGATAAGCTTGGATGAGTTGACCATCGATTCGGAAGAGCAAATCTCCGGGTAGTAATCCCGCTCGTTCGGCTGGGGTATTTGGAAATACTTGGGATAAGCGAACTCCCCGGTTGCTGGTTTCCAGGCCCAAAGCCTCGGCCAGTTCATGAGTAAGTACCTGAGTGCTCACACCTAACCAAGGTTTCCATGCCTCAAGGGGGCGTTTTTCTTCCGCTTCCGGCCCAATTTTAATTACGGTTAAATAACTGGCTAGGTTTCTTTCGAACCTAACTAAAACGGGGACAGGTTCGCTTTTTCCTTTGGTTAATTCCCGGGAGATTGTAAGCAAGTCTTCGATTTTGGCCAGGGCTTGGCCGTTTACTTCGACCAACACATCATTCTGTGTCAACCTTGGCTTTGCACTGTAGGAAGGACCGCCTTGGGCGACTGAGTGTACTTGGATTCCGGTTTTCCCTTCTCTGCGAGCTTCGAGCGAGGATAGCAGGGTAAAGTCTCTCAGCGTAAGCCCCCAACTTTTTAGTTCCTCTTCGGGTTGGTAGGCGGGTTCGCGTTTTGCTGTGATTAAGTCCCAGCTAATGGACTGCTGGTCTCGAACTCCGATGACCTCCACTTTTTCTCCCGGCGGGATGGATGAAATCATTTGATGGAATGGAGGAAGATCCTCAGGGATCTGTGCTTGTACAGTTTGCTGGGCAAAGGAGGTAATAAGGTCCCCGGCTAAAAAACCGGCAGAGTGAGCGGGTGAACCATCAATGATTCCCGAAACTAAAATCCCTGCTTGTCCTTTTTTGAGAGAAGGCTGGCATTCCAATCCCGTCCATGATCTTTCGACATAGCCTCGGGTGGCAAGCTCCTGGGAAACCTCTTGGGCAAGATTGGATGGAATGGCACCGCCTAGGCTTGCAATGGCAACTTCATTAATTCCAATGATTTCACCCGCAGAATTTACGAGGGGGCCACCGCTGTTTCCAGGAAATATGACTGCATCATGACCAAGCCAGCGGACCAACTCTCCCACATTTTCCCCATCCAAACGAAACGATCCTCTACGGTTTGAGATTAAGGCGAGGTTGGAAACAATTCCGCGGGTTACCGATTGAGACAATCCAGCCGGACTTCCCATCGCAAAGCAGGCATCGCCCACTTTTACCAAATCGGAATTTCCAAAAACGGCACTTTCAACCGGTGGGGAGTTCGGGGACCTTTCCTCTAACCGCAGGCGGAGGACAGCGAGATCGGTAAGGGCGTCGGCACCGAGTAAATCAGCTCCGACTTCTTCGCCATCATGAAACCGGCAAGTCAGCCTGGTTGCTTTGCCAGCCACATGGTGATTGGTTACAACCAATCCGGATGAGTCGATAATTACCCCGCTACCAGTGGATCCCGATTTTAACATTCTTCCGTTGGACCCTCTTTCCGAAACTACTTCGATCCGGACAATTGCCCGGTAAACCGAATTAACCCGATCATTGATTTCATCGGTTTGTTTACCCAGTAGAGGATAGAGTCCCA
This sequence comes from uncultured Opitutales bacterium, assembly GCA_943787575.1. Taxonomy (GTDB): domain Bacteria; phylum Verrucomicrobiota; class Verrucomicrobiia; order Opitutales; family Seribacteraceae; genus Chordibacter. Next base: position 30,987 of record CALSMY010000020.1, read on the forward strand.
GCAAAAAGAGAAAGGGTAGAAGGAATAGTTTAAACGGTCTTGGCATATCTTTAATGCGATACCAGTTTGAGAAATAGTTGAGTTATTTGCAAATACACAAGAAAGAGGTTCTTGCCCTCCGACCCAACTAAAGGCAAGAATCAAAGGCGTAAGAATGTTATGAGCGAAGGATCAAAGAGCACAAATTTTTTTTCCCGGGGGCAGTCCCAATTGCTCGCCTTTACCCTCTGCTCGGGATGTCTATTCGTACTCCTTCTTTTAATCGGGTGGATTGTAAAGTCGTTGGGCATTTTTCTGGATCACTTTGCCACTGTGCTTTGGCCCCTTGCGATTGCATCGATTTTGGCTATTTTGCTCCGACCGCTCGTACGTAAAATTGAAGAGGGTATTCGGCTGAGTCGCAGGTATTCAATTATCTCTTTGTACCTTATTGTTTTGTCCGTTGTTTTTTTAATTCTTTGGGGAGTGGGTGGCGAAGTAGTCCGTCAATCCCGCGATCTTATGGGCTCTTCGGTAGATTGGCCGGAAAGAATTGAAGAGCGGGTTCGACAATCAGTCAGTCCGGAAACCTGGTCGGTGGTTTCAGAAAAATTTGGCCAGTTTAAACGGGACTGGAAAGAATCACTCCAAGCTTTGGGAGCCCAAAATCCTGAATTAACTCAAAAGTCTGCCCAAGCTTTGCAGGATGCTTGGTCGGGTATCCGTTCGTTTTTTTCGTATTTCGCATGCTTGGCCATAGCACCCATTTATTTGTTTTATTTTTTGGATTCCCGGCGGGATCATTTGGCTGATCTTGCCGGTCAGTTAAGTTTTTTCGGAGCCGATACACGTAAAGACCTGGTTTATTTAATCAGGCAATTTAAAGATATTTTGGAAGCATTTTTTCGGGGACAACTACTGATTGGTGCAATGATGGGAATTGGCTATGCTATTGGGTTTAGTCTGTCTGGTCTTAAATTCGGCATTGCCCTGGGCCTTCTCTTCGGAATTTTAAACATCGTACCTTTTCTGGGCTCCATCATTGGATGTTTGACAGCAGTGCTGGTGGCTTATTTACAACCGGGTGGAATTTTGGAAAGCGGAGAGTGGAATGTTCTTTGGGGCTGTGGAATTACTTTTTTAGTGGTGCAAATTCTGGAAAGTTATTGGCTTAGTCCAAAAGTGATGGGAGATCGAACGGGCCTGCATCCGGTTGTTATTATCGCTTCGGTTTTCTTTTGGGGATCTGCATTTGGAGGCGTGCTTGGAATGATTTTGGGAATCCCACTAACTGCTTTCCTTATCGTTCTTTGGCGCTTGCTTCGCCAAAAATATTTGCCCGCCTCCAATTCTGCGTCTTAGTTCTCCACCAACTGTTTATTTAGCAGGGAGATTTTCGCTTGTGCGCAAGATTGCCTTGAAACAGCCTTAACCTTTCGAAATGTAAGTAGAACGATACCTCTTCATTACCCTTGGCTAACAAAGACAAAGATTTTGTGCATTTGCACGTGCATTCGGACTACAGCTTGCTTGATGGTTGTTGTCGGATGGATCGTTTGATGGATCGGGCAGTCGAGCTGGGAATGTCTGCCATGGCTCTTACGGATCACGGAAATTTGTTCGGGGCGATATCCTTTGTTAAGCAGGCGGAAAAGCGTGGAATTAAACCGATTATTGGTTGTGAAGGTTACCTTGTAACCGATCATAAAAATGACGAGCGACCAGGGCGGGAAAACCACAAATCTTACCATCTCGGTCTTTTGGCGAAGAATTTTGAAGGGTATCAAAACCTCTGCAAAGTGGTTTCCGATGCTCATGTGGACGGTTTTTATTATCGTCCCCGAACCGATCTGGAAAAATTGGCCGAGCATGCCAAGGGCCTGATTGGATTTACCGGCTGTATGCAGGGATGGATTCCTCAACTCATTCTTCGGGGCCAGGAAGAAGAGGCCGAACAGGCACTTGGCCAGATGATCGATATCTTCGGTAAGGAAAATTATTTCGTCGAACTCCATAACCATGGAATTGAGGAGCAGGCACAATTGGTTCCCCCCTTAATCAAACTTGCAAAAAAATTCGGCCTCAAAACGATTGCCTCCAACGATGTACACTATGTGAAAGGGGAGGACTGGGCCCCTCACGACGCGTTGCTTTGTATTCAAACCGGTTCAAAACTGGACGATACCAACCGGATGCGTTACGAGGCCCGCGAATTTTATTTAAAATCCCGCGAGGAGATGGAAGATCTTTTTCGCGAAGTACCCGAGTCCATTGTAAATACCTTTGCCGTGGCCGAAATGTGCGAGGTTAAATTACCCTTTGGAGAGAACAACTATCCAGTGTTTACGATGCCTCCGGAAATTAAAACCGAGGTTTCAGACAATATCGAATACCTAAGAAAACTTTGTGTAGAAGGGCTACAGGAAAGATATGAGGTTGCTTACGAAGAAGCCTCAGATCGGGAAGAAGAGGATTCTCAGGCTAAGGAATTAAGCGAGCGTTTGGACTATGAACTCGGAGTTATAGGTAAGACAGGGTTTAACGATTACTTTCTAATTGTTGCCGACTTTATGAACTGGGCTCGCGAAAAAGGGGTCCCGGTTGGGCCTGGTCGTGGTTCCGGTGCTGGATGTCTGGTCGCTTATGTGTTGGGCATTACTGATATTGATCCTTTGCGCTTTGGCTTACTTTTTGAACGGTTTCTCAATCCGGAACGGGTTTCTCCGCCCGATTTCGATATCGACTTTTGTATGCGCCGTAGAGGAGAGGTGATTGAGTATGTCCGGGACAAGTATGGTCGTGACTGCGTGGCCAATATTATAACCTTTGGTACTTTCGGTGCAAAAATGGTCATTCGGGATGTTGCCCGGGTGAGAGATCTTCCCTATGCAGAGGCCGATAAGTTGGCCAAAATGATTCCCGATGACCTCAATATTTCATTAGAGGATGCACTGGCAAAGAGTCCAGAACTTGCGGGGGAATACAAAAATAATCCCATTGCCAAACAAATTGTTGATACCGGTCGAGTGATCGAGGGAATGGTCCGCAATTCAGGTACACATGCCGCCGGGGTAATTATTGCTGACCGCCCGCTCAAGGAACTTGTGCCATTGACCAAGCAGGATGGAATTCTTACCACCCAATATCCCAAGGATCCGGTGGAAGAACTCGGTCTGTTAAAAATGGACTTCCTGGGATTGAAGACACTTACGGTGATTTCAGAAACCGAGGCTCATATTCGCAAAAAAGAGGGCTTGGAAGAGTTTCGGGTAACTGGAGTTCCTCTCGAAGATGTGCCAACCTTTAAACTTCTCAACGATGCTCAAACCATCGGGGTTTTTCAATTGGAATCCGAGGGAATGCGCCGGCTATGCAGGCAGATGACCATTTCCAATGTCGATGAAATTATCGCCCTTATCGCCCTCTATCGGCCGGGGCCAATGGATTGGATACCTGATTACATTAAAGGCAAGGAGGATCCATCCACTATTCAATTCCCTCACCCCTTGCTCGAGGATGTATGTGCTGAAACCTACGGGGTTATGGTCTATCAGGAGCAAGTCATGGAGGCGGCTAGGCGGATTGCGGGCTATACGCTTGGTGGTGCTGATATTTTGCGCCGGGCGATGGGTAAGAAAAAGCCCGAGGAAATGGCTAAGCAGCGGGAAATTTTTGTCAAGGGTGCCAAGGAGGTCAATAAGATCGAATCGAAAAAGGCCAACGACATCTTCAATATTTTAGAAAAATTTGCCGGGTATGGATTTAATAAGTCTCATTCTGCGGCTTATGGTATGATTAGTTATCAAACCGCTTACTTGAAAGCCAACCATCCAGTTGACTTTATGGCGGGAGTATTGGCTTGCGAACTTGGAAATTCCGAAAAACTTTCTCACTTTCTTGGGGAGTGTCACGATATGGGTATATCTGTGCTTGGCCCCGATGTGAATGAATCTGGGGAGAATTTTACCCCACTCGATGGCGAGGGAGATGGATTGGGGTCCATACGTTTTGGACTTTCCGCAGTCAAGGGGGTGGGGGATATTGCCGGAAAATTAATTGTCGAAGAACGTTTAAGAAATGGGCCTTTTACAGATTTTGGAGATTTGGTCGAGCGGGTGGATGGAAAAGCTTTAAACAAAAGGGTCCTGGAAAGTTTAATCAAAACCGGAGGGTTTGATGCCCTTTATCAAAACCGAGCAGCCCTGCTCTCCGATTTGGACAGGGCAATGGGGGAGGCTCAATTACGTCGAAAAGATCGCGAAGCTGGACAGGCAAATCTTTTTGATATGATGGGCGGGGAAGAGGAGACAGATGAAGCTTCATCCGAAAACTTTGGGCCCAATGGAAATAACCCTGTTCCGGAAATGGACAACCTGCAGAAATTAAAGTTTGAAAAAGAACTGCTGGGTTTCTTTTTATCCGGCCATCCCGTGGATACTTTAATGGGACTGGGACCTTTAGTGGATACCCTGCGTTATGAAGACTTGGAAAACTTGACCGAAAAAATATCTTTTCGGTTGTGTGGAGTGGTTTCCGAAGTAGAGCGGAGATACACTAAGAAAGATGCTAAGCCTTGGGCACGTTTTAATCTTTTGGCGAAGGAGCGGGATTTATCTCTTCCGATGTTTCCAGAGGCTTATACGAAATATGGAGAAGTTTTAGCAGACGGCGAACTAATGGTGGTCACTGGAGTAGCCTCAGTAAAAGATGGGGAAACCCGTATTAGCGTGGATAAGGTTGAAACAATCGATGGTTCCCTTGGTAAAATTATCGAAGAATCTACCTGGTTGATTGATCCAGTTCATGAAGATGCGGCAGATTTTTTAATTGATTTGCACAAGGAAAGCGAGCGGGGGATCGGGAGTGCCAAAGTGAGTGTAGCTTTTGCAGAAAAGGAGGATGATGACGGAATGGTCGTACAATTGGATGATCGTTTTAGGCTAAAGCTAGGAGTGGAAAGCTTTTCAAGTTGGAGGAATCGTCCTTGCGTAAAGGGGGTAAGAATTCGTGTTTTTGCCCCTGATCCTCCGGTGGAAAGAAAATATGGTCGTAAGAATTAGCCTTCCGACTTGACGAATCCCAGGCTCAATATACTATCAAGACTTTTGATTTAAATTATGTCTATCGAAATTAAGCTACGCAAAGGTGAACCTATGGATCGTGCGATCCGTCGTCTCAAAAAAACTCTGGATCGAGAAGGCGTGATCCGTGATGTACGTGCCAAACGATACTTCACAAAGCCCTCTGATAAGAAGCGTGAGGCTCGTAAGGTTGCTGCTTTCACTCAAATGTTGCGTACCCGTTACGAAAAAATGTAAATTTTCCTTTTGGGGAAATTTACTCGTATTCCTCACGAGAAACCTCTAGCAATTGAGAAGATGTCTCAGTTAGCAAAGAGAAATTCAGTAAGTCTTCGAAGAGAATGGCGTCTCTTTGACCGTGATCATGCTAAACCTGAAACTTTTCTAAAACTTTGTGAAAGAATGGTGGAAGTGGGAGAATTTTTGCTCGCCCATGATGTGGCAAGGGCAGGACTAAAGCTTCATCCAAATCACAAATCCTTAGCCCAACGGGCAGCTCATGCACTCTGCAAAGCCGGTTCCCCTCTAACCGCCACCCTAATTCTGGAAGAACTTGTATCTTCAGGGGTTAATGATGTGGAAACACAGAGCTTACTGGCAAGTGCTTATAAAGACCTTTGTGAAAACACCAATAATTCCTCGAAAAAGCAAGAATATGCAGACTTGGCAATCGCTCGATACGAACAGGCATACCTGGGGAAAAAATCGATGGATCCTGCGGGAGCGGATGCAGACAACCTCTACTACCCCTGCATAAATATCGCCTTCATGCATTTCGTTTGCATGAACTACGAAAAGGCACGCGAATATGCCGCAATTGCCAGTAAGATGTGTTTAGAAATCCTCGAGAAGGACCAAGACAATTACTGGGTCAGGGCTACCCAGGCCGAAGCTTTTCTTTTACTCGGGAATATAGATGAGGCCCTTGACGCTTACGCCTTGGCGGTAGATTTATTTGACGCTAAACCATCCTACATCGCCAGTACCCGTAAGCAGGCATTACAAATCAGTTCGCTTTATGAGGACGAAAATATTCGTCAAAAAATTACTCAGGCCTTTCCGACCTTGGGAATCATTGCCTGTTCCGGTCATTTAATCGATACTCCAGGCAAGAGCCGCAGATTTCCTCAAGAGGCTGAACAAATCGTGCGGGCTAAGATTGAGGAAAAACTCGATTTTTTGGGTGCGACTTGTGGATACAGTTCGGCGGCTTGCGGAACAGATATCATTTTCTTGGAGGCTATGGCGGAGCGAGGTGGAGAAACCCATGTATTCCTGCCATTTGCAAAGGATGAGTTTATTCAAACCAGTGTGGCTCGGGGTGGTGGGGATTGGGTGGCACGGTTTGAAAAAGTTTTGGACGATGCCACTTCGGTACACCATGTAACCAACGAGGGATACTATGGAGATGATGGATTATTTTCCTTTTGTAATGATGTTATGCTTGGTTTCGCAGCCATGCGCAGTCGTGGTCTGGATGAGGTTCCCGACTTGCTTTTGTTCTGGGATGGAAAGAAAGGGCAAGAAGGGGGGACATCAGAAGTTGCGAATTCCTGGAAAGACACTTTTCAAGAACCACAAATTATTAATTCCAATGATGTATTGGCGTTACTCGATCAAATAGATGAGCCCCCTATTCCCAAAGGAGATACCAAGCCGATTTTCGTTAAAAGTTTTGGTGATACCGTAACCGCTCTGCGTTCTGTTAAGACTATGCTCTTTGCAGATGTGGAAGCCTTCACCCGGGTAAATGAAGAATTAACCGCTCAGTTTGTGGAGGTTTTTCATGGAGGTGTGGCCAATATGATCAAGGAATTAAACTGTAAGCCCGAGTTTGTAAATAGTTGGGGTGATAGTTTTTTTGCCGTCTTTGATGATTTGAATGACGCATTAAAGCTGGCGATGAATATGAGTGATTTTTTTGGAAATGGAAATTGGCCAGAACTTTCAGGAAGTGGGAATTTGGATGTACGTATATCGATGCATGCCGGTCCGGTTTACGAAGAGTTTGATCCTCTTTTAAAAAAGAGAAATTTCTTTGGACGTCATGTTAATCAGGCTGCCCGAATTGAACCGATTGTTCTTCCAGGCTCAGTCTTTGTATCGGAAACTGTGGCTGCTCTTGTTTCCTATCGTTACGGAGATTTTGATTTTGAATATGCGGGGAATCTTGAGTTAGCCAAAGATTTTGGTGCCTATCCTGTCTATATCCTGCAACGAAAAGGGTACTAGCGGATCCCCTTATGCACTCATCCTCACAAGCAATTGGGATTTCTCCCCCCTTTGACGCCTACTCGGGGGAAGGACCATACACTTTCGTCAGTTATGCCCATGCCGACAAGGTCATGGTCTTTAACGCTATGCGAAAACTTAACGAAAGAGGGGCTAATATCTGGTACGATGAAGGAATCAAACCAGCGGGCGAATGGGTGGAGGAAATTGCCCATGCCATCAAGGCATCCTCTTTGTTTTTGGTTTTTATTTCTCCAAGATCGGTTGATTCCCGTTATGTCAAAAGCGAAGTTGGTTTTGCCCTTAGTGAAAATAAGGAAATTCTTACTGTTTATGTCGAAGAAACCACTTTGCCGGCTGGGCTTGCTTTATGCCTTCAACAGTTTCAATCGGTTTTTCTTCAGGATGCCAATTGGAAAGATAGAGCTTTGGAAACCATTTTTGAAAAAATGGATGCTCCCGTTTCTTTTCAATCTGAATTGGTTGATAATGGAGAAGAAGTGGTGGATCACGGGAAAATACTTTGGGATTTTTGGGAAAAATCCAGAGAACGCCAACTTTCGCGCTCGCACATTTCAAGAATTGAAAAAGCCAGACCCTCAAAGTTAGTAGAAAAGAAAAAGGTTTTACCTAATAATATTCAAGAACCTGAAGCACAACCATCCAAGAGTGCTGGTTCGACCAGGCATCCATTCGCGGTAAAGGTAGAGGTTGATGTTGAGAAAGAGTCATCCCATAGCCCAGGCGATTTGTACAAGGATGCAAGTGCAGGAGATTTTTCCTGGATTCCAGGAGGGGAGATTTCCCTCAAGGTTCCCTATTCCGACGAAAGTAAAACCGTTCGGGTAAAAAATGGATTTTGGATGGCAAGGTATCTTGTTACCCAAGGGCTTTACAATAGGGTCATGGGAAGTAATCCAAGTTATTATGATCCTTCAATTAGCGGGGACTTAAACAACCTGCCGGTAAATAATGTCTCCTGGCTCGATGCTGTTTCTTTTTGCAAGGCATTAACTATTTTGAGCAAGGGCGAAGGAAAACTTCCCCAGAACTATGAGTTTAGGCTGCCCACGGAGGTGGAGTGGGAATATGCATGCCGGGCTGGCACGCTTACAGATTATTACTTTGGGGCGGAGTCGATTAAACTGCAGGATCACGGATGGTTCCGTGGGAATAGTCAAAAGAGGTTGCATCCAGTCGGTTTAAAAAAGCCAAATCCATGGGGGCTCTTCGATGTTTATGGCAATGTCAGGGAATGGGTGGGGAATTCTTTCGTTAATACATTGCTCAACGATTCCGAACAGGATGAATTTCGAATAAGCCGGGGTGGTGCGTATATGAAACCGGCCTCCGAATGTGAGTCTGCCTCGCGATCGACAAATTCCCTGAACCACCGTTTTCGTAACCTTGGATTTCGTCCGGTTTTAGCAAAAGTTCCCACCTGATTAATTACCCTTTTCCACCTTTAGGGAATTTCCATTGTCACTTCAGCGTGTGGCCGTCATAATCTAGCACTTTGAAATGAGCGACCAGGTAAAGAAAAACCCTACCGGCCAAGAGGTATTGGACGGAAGCGATCAAGTGGCGGTACGCCAAGCAAAATTGGATGTTTTGCGCGAATCCGGAAAAGATCCCTTTCAAGCAAACTGGGAACAAACTCATGTTTCCCAACAGGCGGTTGGAATGCTTGGTGAGGAAGAGGAGTTAGGACCTGAGGTCTCAGTGGCTGGTAGAATTGTTGCCTTTCGCCTAATGGGTAAGGCGGCCTTTTTGAAACTGCTCGATCGCGAGGGTAAAATACAGGCATATGTCCGCCGGGATGAAATTGGGGACGATGAGTACGCCACTTTCAAAAAATTGGATCTAGGAGATTTTATTGGCGTACGTGGCCCACTCTTCCGTACCAAAACAGGAGAAGTCACGGTTCGGGCAAAGGAATACCGTTTGGTAACCAAGGCCCTCCGTCCATTGCCTGAAAAGTGGCATGGACTAAGTGATAACGATCAGATATACCGCCAACGTTACCTCGATCTCGTGGTTAACGATGAGTCACGCCAACGCTTCCAAACTCGAAGTCGGATTATTCGCGAAATTCGCGAGTTTATGTGGTCTCGGGATTTTATTGAGGTCGAAACTCCGATGTTACAGTCAGTTTCCGGTGGTGCTGCGGCCCGTCCCTTTCGCACCCATTTCAATGCCCTTGATTGTGATTTTAATATGCGAATTGCTTTGGAGCTCCATCTCAAACGTATGTTAGTGGGAGGATTTGATCGTGTGTTTGAAGTTGGCCGGGTTTTTCGTAATGAGGGACTTTCCCGTCGGCACAATCCCGAGTTCACCATGCTTGAGGCCTATCAGGCTTACTCAGATTACCGTGGCATGATGGAGCTTACTCGTTCCCTCGTCCAACAAGTCGCCCAGCGGGCATTGGGTAACTTACAGATGGAACGCCCAGATGGCGAGGTGATCGATCTTTCGGGAGAATGGCGCGAAGCGAAGTATAAAGATTTAATTATTGATGCGGTAGGCCGGGAGGATTGGTTTGAACTTCCTAAATCTGAAAAGCTCCAAAAAACCAAGCAACTTGGAATCGAAGTGGATCCCGAGTTGGAAGATTTTGAGGTGACCAATGATGTGTTCGAAAAAATAATCGAACACACCTTAATTCAACCCACTTTTGTCACCCACATTCCCAGGGAACTTTGCCCGCTTGCCAAGATTACTCAGTCCGATCCCTCGACCATTGATGTGTTTGAACTTTGTATAAACGGGCAGGAGATTGCCCCTGCTTATTCCGAGCAAAATGATCCTGGTTTGCAGAGGGAGGCTTTTCTTAAACAGGTTGGGGAAGAGACTCAGGAATTGGACGACGATTTCTTACTCGCATTGGAACACGGAATGCCCCCGG